>NZ_JAFCWO010000001.1:0-742249 GCF_049897605.1 Sphingomonas sp. DC1600-2 | reverse complement strand
GGAAGGATCGTCCGGCCAGCCGGCGGCAACGCGATGACATGGTGATGCTGGCGCATGTCCGCTCGGCATTTGCGCTGTCGAACGGCACGTACGGCAGTCCGCGCATGACGCGCGAGTTGCAGGATGATGGCTTCGCCATCGGGCGACGGCGCACGGCGCGGTTGATGCGCGAGAACGGCCTGCGCGGTCGGCAGAAGCGTCGATTCAAACGGACGACCGACAGCGAGCATAGCTGGCCGATCGCGCCGAACATCATTGACCAGGATTTTACGGCGACGGCACCCAACCAGAAATGGGGCGTCGACATCTCGTATGTCTGGACGCGGGAGGGATGGCTCTATCTGGCGGTGGTCCTCGATCTGTTCTCCCGCCGTGTCGTCGGGTGGGCCGTCGGCGACCGGCTGCACCGCGATCTGGCGCTGGCCGCCCTGCGCAAGGCCCTCGTCATGCGCCGTCCGCCCGAAGGGCTCATTCATCATTCGGACCGCGGCAGCCAATACTGCTCTGTGGACTACCAGGCCGAGCTGCACCGCCACGGCATCCGTATCTCCATGTCAGGAAAGGGAAATTGCTACGATAATGCGATGGTGGAGACCTTCTTCAAGACGATCAAATCCGAGCTCGTCTGGCGCACCGTCTTCTATACCCGCGACCAAGCCGCGCAGGCCATTGCCCGCTATATCGACGGCTTCTACAACCCCGTCAGGCGCCATTCCGCGCTCGACTATATCAGCCCCGCGCAGTTCGAACGAACCGCGTCACGTTGAGCAAATGCCTCTCCACTTTTGCGGGGCAAGTCCATGACACAATCGCTTTCTTCAAACAGCATGTTGAGAATGGAAATCTCTGGGAAGAGCTGTGGATCGAGGAAAAGCCCAAAAAAGAACGGGCCGCCCAGCTTATCTATTACGCAATTGCTGATGCATATTGCCACGCCAATAATGTCGATATTTCGCCTGAGGCAAACATGGGCGGTGGCCCCATCGACTTTAAATTTTCCCAAGGTTATCAGTCGCGTGTCTTGGTAGAAATGAAACGATCAAGCGGCACCGTTCGACACGGTTACGAAAAACAACTGGAAATATACCTAGATGCATCGCGGTCGCAGCATGGCATATTCGTGGTTATGGACTTTGGCGACTTGGGCAAAAAGCTCGAACAGATCACAGAGATTCAGGCCAACCGTCGGGCAATGGGCGGGCGAGCTTCCGACATTGTGGTAATCGATGCCACTAGGAAAGCGTCGGCCAGCAGGCGACATTGAGAGCTGTGGTCACAAATGCAATTTCCGCTACCTATCACTATACCCCCTCCCTTCCAGGGAGGGGAGATAAAGCGGCAGTGTCCCACCCGATTGACACGCCCCCTGCCTCCGCGACAGAAGAGCGCGTGCGCTTCCCTCCATCCGGAGCTTTCCCCATGCTGTCCCGTGCCGCCCTCTTGCTGGGCGCTGCCCTGCTTCCGCTGACCGCCGCCACCGCCAAACCTGCCCCGGCAGCATCCGCCCCCGCGATCAAGCCGATTGGCTTCACCGAACGCACGCTCGCCAACGGCCTTCGCGTCTATGCCATCCGCGACACGTCGACGCCCAACGTCTCGGTGCAAGTGTGGTACGATGTCGGCTCAAAGGATGACCCGGCCGGTCGCTCGGGCTTTGCGCACATGTTCGAACATCTCATGTTCAAGGCGACGCGGAATCTGGTCTCGGAGCAGATGGACCGGCTGACCGAGGATGTCGGCGGTAACAACAACGCCTCAACCAATGACGACTATACCGAATATCACGAGACGATCCCGGCCAACCACTTGCAGCGCCTGCTGTTCGCAGAGGCCGACCGGATGGCCGCGCTCGTCGTCGAGCCGAAGAGCTTCGCCTCCGAACGCGACGTGGTGAAGGAGGAGCTGCGCCAGAACACCAATGCGCGGCCTTACGGCAAGCTGTTCTCACTCTATTTCCCGGCGATTTCTTACACCCGCCATCCTTATGCACGCGGCACGATCGGCAGCCTCGACAACCTGCAAAGTGCGCAGATCGTGCCGAAGAGCGCATAAAGCGGCTCCGGGATACCATTCAGATACGCATTCATCCCCGCCGCGATGTCCCTGGCCATTTGCGGTTGCGCAGCCGCGATCAGGCCCATCGGGATCGCCCACAGCAAGAGCGTATACATAACGTAGAGAAAGCTCGGCCGTGCGCGACTGGTCCAGGGATCGGCGCTTTGCGCTTCGGCCAGGATCGCCGAGATCTGCGTTTTGACCTGCTCCATCTCTTGCGTGCCCTGCAGCGTGAGCAATTTGAGCTTGGCCTCGTCGCGCGCCTTGGGGTCGGGGATGATCTTGTCGATGATGCTGGTGATGGGGCCGATCAGGCCGTCGAGAAGTCCCATGATCTCACTCCTGTTGAAGGTCGGAAGTCCACAAAGTCCACGCTACGTCCCCCCAGTTTCGGGGTTCACGCGGGTTAACCAATTCGGTTGGCGAGCCACCCGTAGAGAAAGGCTTCATTGGCCAGGCGGCGCTCGGCAAGCGCGACATAGCGTTCGCCTTGCAACGCCTCGATTGCCTTGAGCAGCACCGCCTCGCCGCCTGCCCCGCGCCGCTTGAGAAAGGCCGCAAGCGCAGCGAGCGTCACCGCGCCGATACGCCCGTCGACGGGCATGTCAGGGTAATCGGTGGCCCCGCGATTGAGCGCGTTGAGGGCGCGTTGCAGGAAGGCGGCTGCGACCGCCGGCCCCATATTGACGCCGCTGTCGAACAGCTCGGCGGCAAGACCGGGCGCGTGTTCGGCAATGGCGTCGAAGCGCGGTGCCTCCCAATAGAGCCGCCGATACAGCGCCCGCGCCCGCTCGACCGGAAAACTGCACATCGGCCCATCATAGCCATTGGCGCGCGCCACGGCGGCGGTAATCCCAAACCGTGTCTCGCCGCCACGATCGGCGGGATGGTTGACGTATCCCCCTTCGCGATCCAGCACGGTGTCGATCAAGCTGTCGATGGTCATGGCTACCTCCTGGCATAAGGAAGTAACCTATTTGGTATTTGTAGGACAGCCTTGCTCGTCCCCTCCCTGGAAGAGCGTTGGGTGAACAGCGCCCCGCGCTGTTCAGGTCATGCTGGGGGCATGACCGACCCCACGCTGGGTCGGGGGTGGGTCGGCCCGTTATCGAACGCATCCCCAGCCATTGGCCAACCCACCCCCAGCCCCTCCCTTCCAGGGAGGGGAGAAGATGACGCCTCGCTTACGGCTTCCCCGACCCCACTTGCGCCAGCAATACATCCACCGCTGCGCGCAACTGCGCGTCCTGGCCAGTCGCACTTTCCCCCAAGGCCCGCTCCACCGCCAAGTCAACCGGGCGCGGGTGCATTTCCATATCCTGCCCGCGCCCGTCCTGAATGCGCGTGCTCGGCGTGCGTACCGAGGAGCCGTCGATCAACGGCTCAGCCCCGGTAAAGATGATCCATCCCGCCGTCGGCTGCCCGACGACCTTGCCGAGCCCGAGCGCGCGATAGCCTTCGGTGAAATCCTCCGCATCCGAGAGCGAGGATTCGTTGGTGACGAGCACGGTCGGCTTGCCGAGCGCACGCTGCCCCAAGGCCTGGCGCCCCGGCAGCGAGAACAGGTCGCGCGGCGTCATCGTCAAATAGTTGCGCCGTGCGAACACGTCGATCGCATAGCCGTTGATGAAGCCGCCATTGTTGTTGCGGATATCGACCACCACGCCCTGCTTGCCCTGATTTTCCGCATCGAGATCAAGATAGAGCTGATCGAGCGATTCTGACGACATGTCGGCGATATGGACATAGCCGAGCTTGCCGCCCGACAATCGCTCGACCAGCGCGCGGCGATCGTCGACCCATTGGCGGTAAGCGAGCCCGGCCGCGCTTCCGGCCGAAACCGGGCGCACCACCACCTCGCGGCGGCCATTTGCCCCCTCGACGCCCAACCGTACGCGGCGGCCGACGGTATTTTCCAGCAGCGCGTCGAGATTGTCGTGGGCACCGACCGCGACACCGCCGACGCTGACGATGCGCTCGCCCGGCACGATCTTTTCGATCGCGGCAGGGCTCAGCGTCACCACCTCGCGCACGACGAGCCCGCGCCCGGCCTCGTAGGCGGAACGATCGAACCGCACGCCAATATCGCCGACGCGGCCCGATGGCAGCGTCCCCGGCCCCGTGAAGGGCCGATTGATGCCGGTATGCGAGGCATTGAGTTCGCCGATCATCAGGCCAATGATCCGGCGCAGTTCGTCGGGCGTGCGGGCACCCGCGACATAGGGCTGGAAGCGCGCGCGTAGCGCCGCCCAGTCATGGCCGTTGAACCTGGCATCGAAGAACTTGCGGTTCAGGATGCTCCACGCTTCATCGAACACGACCTGCTTCTCGGTCGCGAAGTCGACGTCCATATCGGCCGCGACATTGATCGGCTTGGGCTTGGGGGAATCGATCGGCGTTGAAACGACACGTCCGCCGTCGAGATAGAACAGAACCTTGCCATCCCCCGACAGTGCGAAATCGCCCTTGGGACGATCGCTCTGCGTCAATTGCTGTGCGACCGGGGGCTCGTCGGCGAGTTCGTCGAGATTGTAGCTGTAGAGATTGGCCCGCCCCTTTTCCGATGCGCGGAAGACCAGCGTCTTGCCGTCGGCGCTGATCACCGGGGTGTCGGCGCTGAGGCCCAGCGGCAGGATCGTCGCGCGCCCGCGCAATCCCTGCCACACGATGGTGACGGGCGGCACTTTGGGCGCGAGCACCGGCGCAGCACCTTTTTTCGTTGCTACCGGCAGCGGCTTTGGCGTGGCGGGCGCGGGGATATCGGTGGGGACTTCGGGCGCGCCTGGCTGTTTGCCGGGCTTGAACAGGTCGCTGAACTTGTCCTCGCGGAACTTGGGCACGTGCGGCAGCAGATCGATGCGGACGACACGCGAATCCTCGCTGCGCTGCGCGGTGTCGAACAGGATATACTTGCCATCGGGCGACCAGGCGATGCCACCCATCTCGCCATTGCCAAGGAAGCTGACCGGGCGCGCCGCGCCCCCCGCCGCCGGGACGACATGGACGTTCACGAACGAACGCGCATCGCGCAACGGGAAGGCGACATATTGGCCATCGGGCGACCAGGTCGGGCGCGGCCCCTCGCGCCCGTCGGTGGCGATTGCACCGGTGAAAAGCGTGCGATCGGTGCCGCCTGCCCCAAGCGTGACCAGGTGCAGTTCGCGGTCGTTGAGCACATAGGCCACCGACTTGCCGTCGGGGGCGTAGGACGGCACCGACGCGATGCCGTGTGTGGTGAGCATCGTCTCGCGACCGCTGGCGACATCATATTCGACCAGCGCATGGTCGAGCCCGCGCTCGGAGATGACCAAGGCGCGGCGGCTGTCGGGCGACCACACCACTTCGCGCTCGGCCCCCGGCGTATTGGTGATGCGCTGTGCCGGGCCGCCATCCTTGGCCGGGGCGGCGAAGACTTCGCCGTGGCCGATCACCGCGACCTTCTGCCCGTCTCCCGAAACAGCGAGGCGACTGAAGCTCTGCAATTGTTCGTGGCGGCGCGGCGTCCCGTTGGCGGCCCCGCGCAGCGTGATCGGCACCGCGCTCGCCTGGCCGGTCGCGGGATCATAGCGCCACACGCCGAAATCGCGCTCGAACACGATGGCCGATCCATTCGCCGCCATCGACGGGTAGAGTAGCCGACCATCGCCGAAGTGCGTCAGTTGTTCGGGTGCCGCCCCCTCGCCCAGCCCCACGCGCCACAGATTTTCTGTGCCGCCACGCGCGCTCATATAGACGATGCTGTGGCCGTCGCGGCTCCACATCGGCCAGGCGTGCTTCTCACCGCCGGGCAACAAGCGGCGATAGGCACCGCCCTCGGCGACGGGTTTCAACCACAGCTCGGTCTCATCGATATGCGAGGTGCCGTTGCGCCACCATTGCGCCCCGCTCAGGCCGCGCGCGTTGATCGCCAGCATGGTGCCGTCGGGCGACGGTGCCGCCTGAAATTCGGCGAGATATTTCTCGCGGCTGACCTGCATGGGCGTGCCGCCCGATGCCGCCACCCGATAGATATCCGCCTGCCGCCCGACATCGGCAACGCCCGAGGCGAAATAGAGGTATTTGCCGTCGGGTGACCAGGCATCGAGTTCTTCAGCCGATTCCGCATAGGTCAATCGCGTCACCGCGCCGCTGGCGAGATCCAGCACGTACAGATTCTGGCTGCCCCCACGGGTGGAGGTGAAGGCGAGCCGGGTGCCATCCGGCGAATAAAGCGGGCGTCCCTCGGTCGCGGCATCGGTGACGAGCGGGCGGGCGGTGCCGCCGGTCGCCGCCACTTCCCAGATGTCCCCGCCCGAGGCGAAGGCGATGAGACTGCCATCGGGCGACAGGCTCGGCTCGGCAAAGGCCGCCCTGGCACCGCCCTCTTGTGCGGACGCAGAACGCGACCCGAGTGCGGTCGATGCGAGCAACGTCGCCGCGGCGAATGCAAGGCCCCGGAAGATCATGGAAGCACGCCTCAATATTATAGGAATTTGCTTATCGCCATTTCTCATCAGCAAAGCGTAAAACAGTGTTCATCACAAGCGCCGTCTGCCATGTTAGCATCGGCTTAACCGAAGAGGTTCAACAGGGCCGAAATGGACCCTATCACTCTCCCGGCGTTTTCTCCCGTGGTGCCAGTCCGCCGACCGCACAGTGCTGCACTTGCTCTGTTTGGCGGCCTCATCCTATTATTGGCTTGGGGCGGCGTCGCGATATCGCGCGGTAATGGGTATGTCGCACCCTTATGGTTGGCCAACGCGGCACTTGCCGCGACCATCTTGCAAGCAGGCTGGCGCAGTGCTTGGTATTGGATTGCGACGGCCTTCATTGCCTTGTGCCTTGCCGCCAGCTTGAACGGGGATCCTCCGCTATTTTCCCCGGTACTCGCGGCGGTCAATTGTGCCGAAGCGATCGGCGGCAGTTGGCTGCTGATGCGGTGGCAGAAACACACGCCCGACATGGCCGACTTTCGCGACCTGCTGCGCTTCGCCCTATGTTGCTGCGGCGTCGCCCCGGCCGTGTCCGGGGTGGCCGCAACGCTCTGGCTGGCTCCGCACGATCTTTGGCATGGCCTGTCGATTTGGCGATATTGGTTTCTCGCCGATAGCCTGGGGATGTTGATCGGCGGGCCGATCGCTTTGATCGCAATCGATAGCTGGAGCAATCGCCGCAAGGTCACCCCCCCGCGCGCGTTCGAGATCGCGGCGATCCTGACCGCCAATGCTCTGGTGGCGGCAATCGTGTTTCTACAACCCGCCTATCCGATGTTCTTCGTTGCACTGCCCTTGATCATTCTGGCCTCATTCCGACTGGGCGTCCGCGGAGCGGCCGCCGCGATCGCGGTGGTCGGTATCATCGGTACGGTGGGAACGCTGTCGGGGCTGGGCCCGGCTTACATGATCGGCGGGACGCTCGCGACACGCGTCCATCTGCTGCAACTGTTCCTGGCTGCGTGTTTCGGAATCAGCCTGCCGTTCGCGGCGGCGATCGCGGGACGCGAGCGCATTCGCGAGGAGTTGAAGCGCAGCCGCGACTTTTCGGAAACCCTCGTATCCTCGATGCAGGAAATCGTGTTCCGGACCGATGCCGAGCGGCGCTGGATCTTCCTGAATCCCGCCTGAGAAACGATTACCGGCTATAGTGTTGCGGAAAGCCTGGGGCGATCAACAACCGAATATCTTTTGCCCGAAGACCGCGCCCAGGGGGACGCGCGTTTCAACAAAATCATCAGCGGAGAGGTGACCGAAGCGACCCTGCGGCAACGCTTCTTCAATGCCGCTGGCGAATGCCGCCATATCGAGACCATGCTGCGCCGCCTCGCCGAGCCGGACGGCAGTTTCGCCGGGACGATCGGTACCATTCGCGATATTACAGAGACGGTTGCGACACAGCACGCCCTGACCGAGAGCGAAGCGCGCTTCCGGCGCCTGGCAGAAACCGCTCCCGTCGGAATTTTCCGCGCAGGTGCCACGGGCGGGCTGACCTATGTCAACCGCGCTTGGGCCGACAAGGTCGGGCTAAGCATGGAGGATGCGCTGGGCAACGGCTGGATGCGCGCTCTGGTCGACCCAACACCCTTTCTGGAACAGCCCGCCTGGGAAGACTTCAAACCGGGCGATGTGCGGGTCCGCGACAACGCCTTTCGGGGTTCGGACGGACGGGAATTGTGGTTCCAGACCGTCAACAGCCCTGAATTTGACGAAAATGGCGTGCTGACCGGCTTTATCGGCGCGATCATCGACATCACCGAGCAACGGCAATCACGGATTGCGCTCGCCGAGAGCAAGCGCTTGTTCGAAACGCTCGCAGACCTTTCGCCCGCTGGTATTTTCCGCACCGATACCGAGGGGCGGGTCACCTATGTCAATCGCGCCTGGATGGAATTTGCCGGGCTGAGCTACGAACAATCGATGGGTTATGGCTGGAGCAAGGCGATCCATCCCGACGACCTGGCACGCGTCTCCAAGACCTGGAACGAAGCGGTGGGCGGTGCCCAAAAAGTCCGCATGGATTTTCGTTTCCTGCGCGACGGAGTCGAGCGCTGGGTCGAGGTGCTCGCCGTCAATGAATATGACTCCGAAGGCAAGCGGATCGGCTTCCTCGGCGTCGACATCGATATCACCGAACGAAAGGCCGCAGAAGCAGCCCTCGCCGCGAGCGAGGAACAGTTGCGCCTGCTCGCCGAAAACGCGACCGACGCTGTGTTTCGCCTGTCGTTGGACGGAGTGTGTCTTTATGCTTCGCCATCGGTGGGCGACATGCTTGGCATCGCTCCGCAGCACCTCATCGGAGAAATGGTCCTCACCCGCTTTCATCCAGAGGACGAGAAATCGGTTCTCGAGGCCCACCGGGCGCTCGCCGCGGGAGAGATCGAGCGCTGCGTCACGACCTATCGCGCGGAGCCCGTTGGTCGCCCGGGAACCTGGATTTGGCTCGAGGCCAATAGTGGGTTGGTGCGCGACCCCGAGACGCACCAGCCACTCGAAATCATCAGCTCGATCCGCGACATCACCGTGCGCAAACAGCTCGAATTCGACCTCGATTCGGCACGGCGCCATGCCGAGGTCGCCGCCCAGGCGAAATCGAGCTTCCTGGCCAATATGAGCCACGAAATCCGTACGCCAATGAACGGTGTGCTTGGCTTTACGGATTTGCTGCTCGCGGAAGACCCGCGCCCCGACCAGCAACAAAAGCTGCAGATGATCGCCGAATCGGGGACCGCGATGATGCGGTTGCTCAACGACATTCTCGATTTGTCGAAGATCGAGGCCGGGCATGTCACGCTGGCGCACGATCGGGTCGACCTGCGCCATCTCGCCCGAAGTTGCGCCAAACTGATCCTGCCGATCGCCATGCGCAGCGGGCTGGAATTGCAGACGGAAATCGCCGACGATGTTCCCAATATGGTGATCGGCGATGGGCTGCGGCTGCGCCAGATTATCCTGAACTTGCTCGGTAATGCCGCAAAATTCACCGAACACGGCGCAATCACGCTCAGCGTCGCGATGGTAGATGGCGATGTCGCCATTTCGGTCGGTGACACGGGCATCGGCATCGCGCCGGACCGCCAGGCCGCGATTTTCGGAGAGTTCGTCCAGGAAGACAGCTCGACCGAGCGCCGATATGGCGGCACTGGGCTCGGCCTCTCGATCTCGTCGAAATTGGCCAAATTGATGCAGGGGTCGCTGTCATTGTTCAGCGCGGTGGGGATCGGAACGACGATCACCTTGCGTGTTCCCCTGCCGGTGGCACCCCCTAATGCGCCGGCGATCAAGCCCACCCCGGCCGCGACCTTGCCGCCCGTGCCCGGCGCACGCGTGCTGGTGGCGGAAGATCACGAGGTCAACCAGCTTCTCATAAAGGCAATGTTGACACGACTCGGTTATGATCCGGTCATTGCGCGCGGCGGTATCGAGGCCATTGCGATGGTGCAGGATGCCGCGACACACGGGAATCCGTTTGGATTGGTACTGATGGACATGCAAATGCCGGACATTGACGGACTGGTCGCGACGCAACGCATCCGTCAAGGCGGCATAGCGCCCACCACCTTGCCGATCATCGCACTGACCGCAAATGCCTATGCCAGCGACATCGAGGCCTGCCGCGCGGCCGGCATGCAAGACCATCTGGCCAAGCCCGTCCGCCTCAGCGCGCTTGACCATGCCGTGCGGCGCTGGGCGATACCGCCAACGGGTGTGCCAACCGAAGCACCGCTTCCCGCAAGCGCGGATCCCGAACTGATTGCGCAGTTCGAAGCGCGTGTGCAGCGAACCTTCACCGCGCTCGACATTGCGTTGGGGGAAAACGGAGGGCCTACTACCGACCCGAAACGGGCGATCGATGACGTGCAGGAGGCTTTACACCTGCTGGCGGGCACGGCGGCTTTCTTCGGTAAAGCAGACCTGGGCACCATCGCAGCCGATCTCGACGAGCAGCTCGGTGCCGGGCATCATATCGGCACCGCGGCGTTTCTGCAGGCTGCACGAGCGCAATTGCGGGCTGCTGCTGCCGAGAGCGTGTAAGATGGCGACGATTGTCATGGTCGACGATGACGAGCTGCTATGCGCCATCGTTGCCCGTACGCTGGCACCGCTCGGCCACACGGTGGTCGCAGTCCGCGACGGGGATGATGCGGTGGACGTGTTGTGGGAATGCGGCCCCGATCTGGCGATTCTGGATTGCGCTTTGCCAGGCAAGACCGGCCTCGCCATTCTCCGCGAAATCCGCCAGTCCGCGATGTTCCAGACGTTGCCGGTGTTGATCCTGACGGCGCGGCGCAGCGAATGGCATGCGAAGCTCGCCATGGAGGCGGGTGCCAATGACTATGTCCGCAAACCCTTCAATCCGGGCGCGTTGATCGACAAGATCGAACAGTTGCTGGCGACCCCACCGCCGCCCACCGATGGCGCATCGCTGATCGACATGGCGCGCCTGGCGGATTTGCGCGCTGCCGTCGGCTATGCCCAGGCCGACACGCTCCTCGCGATGATGGCGACCGACATTGTCGAGCGCGCCAACCGGATCGCCACACTGCTAGCCGAAGAGGACTTTCGGCGCGCGGTCACCCAGGCCCATGCGCTCCGCGGCGCGGCAGACGGGATTGGCGCGCTCGATCTCGCCCAGCAGTGCCGCGCGATCGAGCAGGAGACCGAACGCAGCGGAGGCCCGATTGTCGCCTGCGCGACTGCGACCGTCGCCGCAATCGACCAGGCGCGCCGTCACGCAGCGACGTCTAGCGCCTGAAGCGCCAAGATCGCCTGCGTCCTGTTGGTGACGCGCAGTTTCTTGAAAATCTGCGCGAAATGCGTCTTCACGGTGGTTTCGGCGATGCCCAGCTCATACGCGATTTGCTTGTTCTGGCTGCCATCGGCGGCGGCGCGCAGCACGCGGAATTGCGCCGGCGACAATTCTCCAATCAACGACGGCGTCTCGACCGGATCGCTACCTTCCAGCATTTCCGGGGGAAACGAGGTTTCGCCCGACAGCAATGCCGCGATCGCCTTTACCATCGCGGACATCGGCTCGCTTTTGGGAATAAAGCCACTGGCCCCTTCCTGCGCCGCGCGCCGCATCAAGGCGGGCTGATCGCTGCTGGTGACGATTGCGATTCTCGCGTGCGGCTGCAAGCGCCGCAACATCAGCAAACCGGCCAAACCCTGTACATCCGGCAAACCAAGATCGAGGAGGATCAGGTCGAATTTGCGCTCCTGCGCCAAAGCAGTTGCGTCGGAAATCGTCCCGACCTGGTCGATAGCGATTTCGGGCTCGACTTGCTGGGCGGCCATTCCCAAGGCGGTGGCACACATCGGATGATCATCCGCGATCAAGATCGTTCGAGCCAAGCTCTGTCTCCCCCTGCTTCATCGCCTTTCGCGGCGGCCGCTAACCCGCACCGCACCGGCAGACGACCTCTGCCGTCGAAAAATACTACGGAACTTCAAGACATTCAAACGATGTTAGCGTAATTTTTAATAGTACGTCAGTCCGCATATTACGGATTGACGACGGATGAAATTTATTTGCTGCTATGGTAGCGGTTGCCAGTGAGCGGCCTTTCAACACGATGGCGTACCCGCGACCAGCGGTCGATCGCCCTGGCGTTTACGGTCGTCTTGCTCGTCGCCGTGGCGCACGGCCTGCTCTTCTGGCCGGGGATCCTCACCTGGGACGCAATTCGGCAATACGGTCAGGCCCTTAGCGGTCGATATGACGATTGGCATCCGCCCGGCATGAGCTGGCTGTGGCGGCAATTTCGGGTGTTCGGCTCCGGGCCGGCACCGATGCTCGTGCTCCAGCTTGCCCTGTATTGGAGCGGAACCGCATTGTGGCTGCGTGCAACACGGCGCGATCACCGCCGTGCTGCGCTGGTTATCGCCGTGCTGGCCTTGTCACCGGTAATGTTGGTGCTGATCGGCACGGTATTGAAAGACAGCCTGTTCGCCGGTGCGCTACTGCTGGCAAGCGGCCTGATTGCGGCCGCACGACCGGGCGAGCGCTGGGGCAGGAGCATCGCCGCGATCGTGCTGGTGGCAGCGGCGACGCTGCGCTTCAACGCCGTGCCTGCCTGCCTGCCGCTGCTCGTGCTGACGGCCCCAGCGGCCTGGCGACGGTCGCTGCCGCGCCTGGCCATGACCAGCGTGCTCGCCGCAATCCCGCTGGCCCTGGCACTGCCGCTCGCCAATGCCGCGCTCCACGCCGAGCGCAGCGGGGTCGAGCTGTCGCTGGTTATTTACGATCTCGGCGGGATCGGGCGCTTCAGCGGTGCCGCCATGTTTCCAGCGGTCGAGGTCGACGACCCGGTTGCGGTCAATGCCCAATGCTACACACCGGTATCGTGGGATCGCTATGCCTGGTGGGGAGCCGATCCGTGCGCGATCGGCTTCACCACGCTGCGCACCCCGCTCAGGGCCGGGCACGGCCCTTATGCCTGGTGGGCGAAGGCCGTGCTGGCACATCCGCTGGCTTATGCCGAGCATCGCCTCGCGCATTTCAACAGCAATTCGCGGTTCCTCGTTCACGATGCCGATTTGCCGGGGTTGTCGCTCGCGTCGGATCCCAATCCGTGGGGCTTCACGCTCGCCCCCAATGCCGCGCGCGATGCGGTGGCGACGGCGGCGCAGGCGTTGCTGCGAACGCCGTTCGGCTGGCCGATCTGCTGGCTCGCGCTCGGGGTCGGCCTGCTGGTGCTGCGGCCAGCGGTGCGGACACTCGACCCAGCGGCGGCGATGGCGTGGTCGGCGGTGCTGTACGGCTTCAGCTATCTCCCGCTGAGCGTGGCGTCCGAAGTGCGCTATCATTTGTGGACGATCGCCGCCATCGGCATCGCCGCCGCGCTGACGCTCCCCCGCGCCGATATCCGCGCGCTACCGCGCTGGCGGTGGGTTCTGGCGGGCGTGCCGTTGGTGGTGGTGGTGCTGGGCGTGGTGGTGGCGCGGCTCTAACGAGCACTGGGCAACCGCTTTGCAAGGGAGGAATCTCTGGTCGGGGCGACAGGATTCGAACCTGCGACCCCCACACCCCCAGTGTGATGCGCTACCAGGCTGCGCTACGCCCCGACCGAGGGAGGCGCGTCTAGGCTGGCGCGCGCCGCGATGCAAGCCACTTCCGCGCGAACACCCGTTATTGCTTGATCTGGCCGAGCGGCAGCAGGCGTTTGGCCAGCGCCTGGATCAGCTTGGCATCGCCGCCCTGCACCACCGCCTCCAGCTGCACCGCGTGGCGCTGCAGGATTCGGTCCAGCGGAGTCGGCGTGCTGCCCTTCGCGGCGCGCGCAAGCAAGGCTGCGGCCCCGGCATCGCTGCCGTCGATGGCGAGTCGCAGCAGCCCTTCCAGCGCGGGGAACAGCGCGCGGTCCCCGCCGAGCGCGATCGCGCGGTCGAGCGACTCGAGGCCGTCGGCCTTGCGCGCGCCAAGCGCACCGCGCGCCATCAGCGTGCCGAGCGACACGACGGCATTGAGGTGCCACGCGCCACAGGCCGCCTGCGCCTCGGCATCGCGCGGGTTGCGGCGGGCGATCGCCTCAAACTGGTCGCGCGCGGACAGCGCGTCGGCGCGGCTGCGGGTGAGCTTGGCGCGATAGCTCGTCGCCATCGCCCGCGTCATCAGCGCCTCGGCATCGGTCGGCGCACGCGCCAGCGTCACCCGCGCCGCCGCCTCGACGCTGGCGATCTGGTCCAGCGCCACCGCCTTGTCCCGCGCAAAAAACGCCATCTGAGTCAGCGCCTCGCGCCCGTTGGGCGCTTGCGCGAAGGCCGGTGTTGCGAACGGTGTCGATACCAGAACGGTAGCAGCCAGGAACAGTCTCATGGCAATCCTCCCTCGCGCGGCGGGGCGCGCTATTCTCCGCGCAGCGTCCTCCAGAACGTGCCGTCCCATGCCTTCACGCTGAAATCAACGATTCCGAAATCACCGAGCGCGCGACCGAAGGCCGTCTGGTGCGGTGCCTCGCCATGCGCGCCCAGCGCCTCGACCGAGGCCCAGCGTTCGGAAATATGCAACAGGTCTGGATCGGCGACATCGACGGCGAAGGCGTAGAGTTCACAGCCCTCTTCCGCGCGGACCTTTTCGACATGTGCCGCGAGCAACTCGGTCATCTTTGCCAGATCGCCCGGTACGGTCTTGATATGGCCCATTACGATGATCGTCATATGTCTGTCTCCAACCCGCATGTTGCGTGAACGCACACTAGATGATAGCGCCCGCCGCTTGTAACGAGGTCGCAAGATCTCGCCATCCCCGCATGCCAAGATGCGCAGGCGGGTCCAGCTTTACCAAGGTAGCCCATGTTCGCCACCCCCGCCTTCGCCCAGACCGCCGGTGCCGCTGCGCAGCCCGATGGCTTTCTCCCGATGATCGTCAGCTTCGCGCCGTTGCTGCTCGTGTTCGTCGTGTTCTACTTCCTCATCCTGCGCCCGCAGCAAGCCCGCGCCAAGGCGCAGGCCGCCGCGATCAACGCGGTCAAGAAGGGCGATTCGGTCATCACCGCGGGCGGCGTGCTCGGCAAGGTGACCAAGGTCGAGGACAAGGTGGTCGAGGTCGAGATCGCGCCGACGCTGAAGATCAAGGTCGTCAAGGCGACGCTGGCCGAGGTGACCCCGCTCGGCACCGCCAAGCCCGCGAACGACTGATCCGATGCTGGATTTCCCGCGCTGGAAGGTCGCTTCGATCCTGGGCCTGCTCGCTTGCCTGATGGCGTTGGCGATCCCTAGTTTCCTGCCCGACTCGGTGACCAATAGCTGGGGGCGCTTCCCCCACCCGAAGGTCAACCTCGGTCTCGATCTGGCGGGCGGCAGCTATTTGCTGCTTGAGGCCGACACCAAGGAACTGGTCAAGAACCGGCTCGAGGCGAAGCGCGAGGAAATCCTCAACGACATGAACAGCGCGACGCCGCCGATCCAGATCGGCGACATCGCGACCGACGGCGGCAAGCTGAGCTTCCTGCTGCGCGACGTCCGCCAGCTCGATGCCGCGCGCGAATTGCTGAACAAGCATATCGGCGGCGCGGGGATGACCGGGCAGCGCGACTGGGATCTGAGCGTCATCGACGGACAGCGCATCGTGATGACGCCGACCCAGGCCGGCATCACACAGGCCGTCAACGATGCGATGGCAACCGCCACCGATGTGGTGCGCACGCGTATCGACAAGCTCGGCACCAAGGAGCCGACCATCGTCCGCCAGGGCACCGACCGCATCGTGGTGCAGGTGCCGGGGTTGAAGGACCCCAAGGCGCTGAAGGATTTGCTCGGCAAGACCGCCAAGCTCGAATTCAAGATGGTCGACGACACGCCCTATGTGCCGGGCGGGATCGTCCCCGCAGGCAGCCAGGTACTGCCGTATCCCGAAGGCGGACCGCAGGCAAAGATCCTGGTCAAGCGCAAGGCGATCCTGACCGGCGACCAGTTGCTGAGCGCAAGCCAGGGCTTCAAGCAGGATTCGACCGAGCCGATCGTCAATTTCGGTTTCAATTCAGATGGCGGTCGCATCTTCGCACGGATCACGCAGGACAATACGGGCAAGGCCTTCGCCGTGATCGTCGATGGCCAAGTGATTTCCGCGCCGCGCATCAACACGCCAATTCTGGGTGGCTCGGGCTATATCGAAGGCCGCTTCACCGTCGAATCCGCCAACAACCTGGCGATCGCGCTCAGCTCGGGCAAATTGCCGATCACGCTGAAGGTGATCGAGGAGCATAGCGTCGGTTCGGATCTCGGCACCGACTCGATCCACGCCGGCATCCTGGCGTCGAGCATCGCTGTCGCGCTGGTCGTGGTGTTCATGATCGTCACCTACGGTCGCTTCGGTTTCTATGCCGACTACGCCGTGGTCATCAACGTGATGGTCATCATGGGCGTGCTGGCGTTGCTCAACGGCACGCTGACGCTGCCGGGTATTGCGGGCTTCGTGCTGACGATCGGCACCGCAGTCGACGCGAACGTGCTGATCAACGAGCGCATCCGCGAGGAACGCCGCCGCGGCCGCAGCGTGATCCAGTCGGTCGAACTGGGATACAAGGAAGCGAGCCGCACGATCTTCGAGGCGAACGCAACCCATGCGATTTCGGGCCTGATCATGCTGTTGCTCGGCTCGGGCCCGGTCAAGGGGTTCGCGGTCGTGCTGCTGATCGGCATCGTCACGTCGGTGTTCACCGCCGTCACCTTCACGCGGATGCTGGTCGTGTTGTGGATTCGCAAGAATCGCCCGACCGAAATCAATATTTGATCGGCCAGACATATGCGCCTGCTGAAACTCGTTCCCGATAACACCAACCTCCCGTTCGTCTCGCTGCGCAAATGGGCGTTCGGGCTGACGCTATTGTTGTCGATCGCCGCTGTTGGTCTGGTCGTCGCGCGCGGCCTCAATCTCGGCGTCGATTTCGTCGGCGGTCTGATGATCGAGGAAAAGTTCGATACACCGCCCTCGCTCGACACGCTGCGCACCACGGTCGACCGGCTGAACCTGGGCGAAGTCCGCCTGCAAAGCGTCGGCACCGACGGCAAGACCATCTCGATCAAGCTGCCCCCCCCGCACAGCACCGACGAGGGTGCCGCGAACCGCATCGTGGCCCAGGTCCAGGCGGCGGTGACCAAGCAATTTCCCGACGCGAAATTTTCCAAGCAGGACGTCGTCGGTGGCAAGGTATCGGGCGAGCTGATCGGCAAGGGCATCCTCGCGGTCGTGCTCGCGGTGATCGGCATCGGCCTGTTCGCGATCCTGCGTTTCGAATGGCAGTTCGGCGTATCGACCGTCGTCGCCATCGTCCACGACGTGCTGATGACACTTGGCTTCTTCGCGCTGACCTGGTTTGAGTTCGACCTCAATATCGTCGCCGCCGTGCTGACGATCATCGGCTATTCGATCAACGACAAGATCGTGATCGACGACCGTATCCGCGAAAACATGCGCCGCTATCGCAAGATGGACATGTCGGCGATCGTCGATCTGTCGGTCAACGAAACGCTGCCACGCACCGTCATGACCTCGGTCACCATCCTTCTCGCGCTCTTTGCCCTGCTCATCTTCGGTGGCCATGTGCTGCGCGGCTTCACCTCGGCGATGATCCTCGGCATTTTCGTCGGCACCTATTCGTCGATCTACGTGTCATCGTCACTGCTCATCTCGCTCGGCCTGCGCCCCGATCCCAAGCTGGACGATGCCCCGGTCGGCGGAACGCCCAAGGCGCGCTGATGCGGATCGAACGCGAGCGAGGAGTCGGCCCGATCATCACCGGCTTCTCGCAAGGCGGGTTCAAGGTCGAGGCCGACGCGTTTCGCGGTGTCTATCGCGCGCTACTGATCTGGCCCGACGGGTCGGACGAATGGGCCCCGCCCGCGCTTGAGGCGCTGACCGCAGAGGCGGTCTCGCCGTTGCTGGCGATCGATCCGCGGCCGGAATTTCTGCTGCTCGGCACCGGTGCGACGATGCAGCGTCCCCCACCCGCCTTCGTCCGCGCGCTGGAGGCGCAAGGGGTCGGGGTCGAGGCGATGGACAGTCGCGCCGCCGCGCGGGCCTGGGACGTGCTGCGCGGCGAGGGCCGTCAGGTCGCAGGCGCGCTCTATCCGCTTTGACGCGCGCGCAGGCGGCGTTATCCTCTTCGGAAAACGCTTGGGGAGAGTCGCGTTATGACGATGAGAGTATATCTGGCCGCCGCCGCTCTGGCCGCCACCAGCCCCGTTTTTGCCAGCGCGCAAACCGCCGACACACCGCCCGCACCCGCTGCCGCCCCCGATTACGGCAAACCCGAAAGCTGGCTCTGCCGCCCCGGCAAGGTCGATCCGTGCGACGCCAATCAGGACGCCACGGTCATCAAGGCCGATGGATCGCGCAGCACCGAGAAGTTTTCCGCGACCAGCGACCCGAAATTCGACTGCTTCTACGTCTACCCAACGGTCTCCAACGATCCGACGCCCAATAGCGACATGGTGGCAGGACCCGAGGAGGATTCGGTCGCCGCTTTCCAGGCCGGGCGCTTCGCCAAATATTGCCGCGTGTTCGCGCCGCTCTATCGCCAGGTGACGATCGCGGCGCTCCGCGCGAAGCTGATCGGCAAGCCCGACACGTCGGACCGGGCGATGGCCTATCACGACGTCAAGGCAGCGTGGGAGGAGTATCTCGCCTACGACAATCACGGGCGCGGCGTCGTGCTGATTGGCCATAGCCAAGGCGCGGGGATCCTGAAGAGCCTGGTCGCCAAGGCGATCGAGGGCACGCCGGTGCAGCAGCAGATCATCTCGGTGCTGATTCCGGGCACCACGGTCGCGGTGCCGGAGGGCAAGGACGTCGGCGGCGAGCTGCAATCGACCCCGCTCTGCCACACCGCCAAGGATGTCGGCTGCGTTGTCAGCTACGTCACCTTCCGCGCCGATGCGCCGCCGCCCGCCAACAGCCATTTCGGCATCGTTAGCGAGCCCGGCATGGTCGCGGCTTGCGTCGATCCGGCGGCGCTCACCGGCGGTGCCACCACCGACGCCTATCTCGGCGCAAAGGGCGCTGGCATGAGCAGCTTGCCGATGGGGCCGTGGACGACCGATGGCGCGCCCGTCACCACGCCGTTCGTCAAGGTGCCGGGCCTGCTCAGCACCGCCTGCGCCAGCACGGGGAAGGCCCATTATCTGGCGCTGACGATCCACGCCCAGCCGACCGACAAACGCACCGGCACGATCGTCGGCGACATCGTTTATGGCGGGATGACGCTCCGCGACTGGGGCCTGCACTTGATCGACATGCCGGTGGTGATGGGCAATCTGGTCGAGCTGAGCAACCTGCAGGCCAAGGCGTGGCTGGCCAAGCAACCCCCGTCACCGGCGGGCTGAAACCAGCCCGGCCAGATGATCGTAGAGCGCGGCAGTGTTGGCCGCCCAGGTGAAGCGTTCCGCGCCTCGGCGGACATCCTGCGCGCTCGGCGGATTGGCGAGCACATCGCCGATCGCTTCTGCAAAAGCGGACGCGCTGCGTTCGGTGATGCGCCCGAAGGCAGGCTCGGTTACCACCTCCGCCGCGCCGCCCGCGCCGGTAATCACAATCGGCGTACCGCAGGCCAGTGCCTCGACCCAGGCATTGGCGAGCCCCTCCGATGCCGATGCCAGCGCCATCACGTCGGCTGCGCCGAGCAAGGCGGGAAGGTCGTCGTGCGGGACACTACCCAATAGCCGCACGCGATCCGTCAGGCCAAGCCTCGCAATCTGCGTGGTGAGCGCGGCGCGTGCGGGGCCCTCGCCCGCGATCAACAGCGTCGCGGCTGGCAGCGACGCCATTGCCGACACGACGATGTCATGCCCTTTGCGCGGGATGAGCGCGCCGAGCGAGACGACCAGCGGCCCGGCGACGCCGTAAGCCGCCTTGGCCGCAGCGCGGTCGCGGGCTCCGAAACGATCGAGATCGACGCCGGTATGGTGCACCCGAATCCCCGCTTCAGGCAGGCCGAGCACGGCCATGTCGTGGCGCATTGCCTGCGACACGGCGAGCAGCCCGTCCGCCGCTTGCCCCGCCGCGATCACCTGCGCGGCGGTCGCGGGCGCGCGCCCCCAATGATGGATGTCCGCCCCGCGCGCCTTGATCGACACCGGCACGCCGAAATGCCGCCCCAGCGCAACCGCAGCCGGACCATCGGGGAAAAAGAACTCCGCATCGATCACGTCGAACGCGAAATCGCGGCGTAGCGCGGTGAGCAGGGGGACCAGCCGTCGCACCAGTGAACCCGCATGAAACCGCCCGCCGGTGCCGGGCAGCGCGAGAAAGCGCGGGCGGCGGATGTCGAGGCCCTTCCACGTCTCGCGCTCGGGCAAGGCCGCGAGCGGGGCATAATGCCCGTGCCGCGCAAGCGGCCAAGGCGGTATCCCCAGCGGTGCCACCACGCGCAGATCGACCCCTGGATGCGCCGCCAGCCCAAGCGTCTGCCGTTCGACAAACACGCCGAAATTGGGCCGCGACGCATCGGGAAACAGCGTCGAAAGGGTCAGTACGCGCAGCATCGGTGCGATGTAGCGCGAAACACTTACCGTTTCCCTCCCCGGCTTTCAGGGAGGGGCCGGTTCAAATGCGTTTGTCGCCGGGATACGCCAGCAGCAAGTCGCTTCCGACCTCCGCCGCAATTTCACAGCGACCGGACAGCGTCAGACACTCGCCCGCTTGCCACGCAACGCCATCGACGACACCGGCACCGGCGACCGGCACCAGCCACGCCGTCACGCCCTCGGGCAAATCGATTACGCGGTGACCGGCAGCAAAGCGCTCGACCACGAATTTCGGCCCTTCGGCCAGCACCTGATGGTCGCGGCCGTCCGGTGCAGGCGTCGGCAGCGGCACGAACGGCACGGGGTTGGATACCGCCACGCCCGCATCCAGATGCAGTTCGCGGTCGCTGCCATAATCGTACAGGCGATACGTCAGATCGACATTCTGCTGCACCTCGATCACAGTGATGCCAGCACCGATCGCGTGGATCGTCCCCGCTTCCGAATAATAGAATTCGCCCGCCTTTACCGGTTTCCAGTCGAGCAGATGCTCGATCGAACCGTCGAGCGACGCCGCGCGCAACGCCTCGTGCGTCATCGGTTCCAGCGTGCCGAGCGCGATCGTCGAATCGGGTTCGGCTGCCAGGATCAGCCACGCCTCGTCCTTGCCGCGCGGATAGCCCGCCGCCTGCGCTGCCGCATCGTCGGGGTGAACCTGCACCGACAGTTTTTCGCTGGTGAAGAGATATTTGATCAGCAGCTCGGGCTCGCCTGCATGCGGCGTCTGAAACCACACCTCACCGATCTTCTCGCCGCCAGGTGCCGGATTGGCGAAGCCGGGCCACAGTTGCGTGCGACCCCAGGGTTTCTCGACGCGTTTGGTGGCAAGCAGGGTGGCGGTCACAGGGGGTACTCCAATCGAATCCGAAAATGGCAACGCTCCGATAGCGCGAAGCGATCCGTATTGAAAACGCGCCGTCGCAAGCATGCCGTCGAAAAGGATTGTTCGCGCATCCGGGGTTAGGCTAAGGCTTACGCCGATGCGTACCCCCCTTACCCGCTCGCCCCTTTTCCGCAGCCTCGCGGTCGGCCTGATCGCCGCGACCGTGCTCACCTCCACGGGGTGCGCGCGCAACCGGACCAAGGGCGACATACCCTATGTCGCGCGCGACGTCGGCACGCTGTACACAGCAGCGAAGCAGCGGCTCGACAATAAGGAATATAAGCTGGCAGCGGCGCTGTTTGACGAGGTCGAGCGGCAGCACCCCTATTCGGTATGGGCGCGTCGTGCACAGTTGATGAGCGCGTTCAGCTATTATCTCGCGCATGATTACACCGCTTCGATCCAATCCGCACAGCGTTTCATATCGGTCCACCCCGGCAACCGCGACGCGGCTTATGCCTATTATCTCGTCGCGCTCGGCTATTATGAGCAAATCAGCGACGTCACGCGCGACCAGAAGATCACGCAGCAGGCGCTCGATGCGCTTGGCGAATTGACGCGCCGCTACCCCAACACGCGCTATGCCGCCGATGCACGACTCAAGATCGATCTCGTGCGCGACCATTTGGCCGGCAAGGAAATGGAGATCGGTCGCTTCTACGAAACGCGCGGCCAATGGCTCGCCGCGACGATGCGCTTCCGCAAGGTGGTCGACGATTATCAGACGACCACGCACGCACCCGAGGCGCTGATGCGGCTGACCGAAACCTATCTCGCGCTCGGCGTGCCCGATGAGGCTCGCAAGGCGGCGGCCGTGCTGGGGGCCAATTATCCCGGCACGCAATGGTATAGCCGCGCCTACAAATTGTCGGAGGAACACCCGCCCGTCGCGGTCGCGGCGATCGCGCCGGGCCAGTTGATCGTGCCGCTGCCCGACAAATCGCTTCCCGACAAGCCGCTCAAAACCCACGAGCCGAAGCGCGACGCGCGCGCTTTGCCGACCTCGGGCGGTTCGTCGACCAACCCAGGCAATCCGAACCCGGGTAGCTGACCGCGCGCGGCGAAAAGAACGATACCGGAACATCGATTGTTCGGGTAAAGCGGGCGGCAGACCCATGCTGATCTCTCTCGCCATCCGTGACGTCGTGCTGATCGAGGCGCTGGACCTGCACTTCGGGCAGGGCCTGGGCGTGCTGACCGGTGAGACCGGTGCGGGCAAATCGATCCTGCTCGATGCGCTGGGCCTGGCGCTCGGCGCGCGCGGCGAGGCCGGGCTGGTGCGGCAGGGTGCCGCGCAAGCCGTGGTCACCGCCACCTTCGATACGCCCCACACCACCGGGCCGATCGCCGCGCTGCTGGGCGAGAACGGCTTCGACGTCGATCCCGGCGAGCCGCTGATGATCCGCCGCATCGTCAAGGCCGATGGCGGCAGCCGCGCCTTCGTCAACGATCAGCCTGCGTCGGCGGGCCTGTTGCGCGAGCTCGCAACCTATCTCGTCGAAATCCACGGCCAGCACGATGATCGTGGGCTGCTCAACGCGCGCGGGCACCGTGCCTTGCTCGATGCGTTCGGACGGATCGACGCGGGCGCTACGGCGACCGCCTATAAAGCATGGCGCGATGCCGAAGCTGCGCTGGCGACCGCGCGCGCGACGATCGACACTGCCGCACGCGACCGTGAGTGGCTGGAACACGCCGTCGCCGAACTGCGCGCGCTCGCCCCCGAACCGGGGGAGGAAGAAGCCCTCGCCGAACGCCGCCGAACGATGCAGCGTTCGGAAAAGATCGCCGCCGATCTCGCCGCGATCGAAAGCTGGCTGGAGGGATCGGACGGTGGCCTTGCGCAACTCCGCCAGGCGGCGCGCGTACTGGAGCGGATTGCAGAGGACCACGAGGCGCTCGCCGAAGCGCTGGCGGCGGTGGACCGCGCGGTGATCGAGGGCGCGGTCGCCGAGGAGAAACTGCGCGAGGCCAAGGCCGATCTGTGGTTCGATCCCGCCGCGCTGGAGGAGGATGAGGCGCGGCTGTTCGAACTGCGCGGCATGGCGCGCAAGCACCGCGTCCAACCCGATGCACTGGCCGAGTTGGCTGACGACCTGACCGCCAAGCTGGAGGCGCTCGATGCCGGGGAAGAAGGCATCGCCGCGCTCGAAGCGAAGCTCGCCGCTGCGCGCGCGACTTATGACAGGGCCGCCGCCGCGTTGAGCGAGGCGCGCACCGCCGCCGCAGTGCGGCTCGACGCTGCGGTCAAGGGGGAGTTGATCCCGCTGAAACTCGATGCCGCCCGCTTCCGCACCGTCGTCGCGCCAGCGCCCGGCGAACAATGGTCGGCGGCGGGCAAGGACCGCGTCGAATTCGAGATTTCGACCAACCCCGGCGCGCCCTTCGCGCCATTGGTCAAGATCGCCTCGGGTGGCGAATTGTCGCGCTTCATCCTCGCGCTGAAGGTTGCGCTGGCCGATCAAGGCGGGGCCGCGACGATGATCTTCGACGAAATCGATCGTGGCGTCGGCGGTGCCGTGGCGAGTGCCATCGGGGAACGTCTGGCGCGGCTGGCGCAAGCGACGCAATTGCTGGTGGTCACGCATAGCCCGCAAGTCGCGGCGCGAGGGCAGCACCACCTGCTGATCGCCAAGAGCCATGACGGGACCGTCACCCGTACCGGCGTGACGACGCTCGACGACACGGCCCGCCGCGAGGAAATCGCACGGATGCTGTCGGGCGCGACGATCACGCCCGAGGCGCGCGCGCAAGCCGATAGGTTGTTGGAGACGGCGTAAAGCCATCCGTATCGGCAACCCGCAAACCCAGCACCGAATCCGTCACCCCGAGTTCATCCCGGGGTGACGGAACGACGGCGGATCGGCTGTTAAAACGGCATCGTCACGGTAAACATGATGCCCTTGTCATTGGTCCGCCCCTGCCCCGCATATAGATTGCCTCGCACCCCCTTGCCGAGATCGATGCCGATCCCCGGCCCGCCCACTTCCGCATATTTTTCCGGCAGCGGACGCGCGCGGAATTTCTCGGCTACGTCTTGCCTGCCGCATACAACGATGTCGCTGCCGGACTCTGCGGTGGGACAAGAGGCCGGGTGCCAGGCGGCGGGCAAATCGACACTCGCGCGATGTGACCGCTCGTCCTCTGGAGGTGCAGACTGTGCCAGGGCCAACATCATCAGGATCATGGTCGGCCCCTCTGCCGGGATGTTCGGGAAAGGCTAACGGCCATCTGCCACCGACACAATCCGCCGCCGCGCAATCTCCACGACATTCCTCGCACAACCTGCTACAGCCGTCCTATCGCGCGAGTCCGCTCTCAAGCATCGCGCGGCTGAGAGACGTCCCGCGCTCCCGCTTGCCTGGCATCGGATGCGCACTCTTGGCTCTCCTTTCCCGCTTTCTTGCACAGCCTGTCCGCTGCGGATCTTCCGCGCACGGCTGATGCGTCGCGATCGGATGCGCCGGCCGGGGCCGGACGTCGCATCCGTCTTCGATCTCGGCCCCATCCGGTACCGACGCTGCGGCGCGGCACCGGCACGTAAGGAATTAGGTATGGCTATCGGCACCGTTAAGTTCTTCAACGCCGACAAGGGTTATGGTTTCATCGCGCCCGAGGGCGGCGGTGGCGATGCCTTCGTCCACATCAGCGCGGTGGAAGCCGCTGGCATGGCGACGCTCGACCGCGACCAGCGCGTTTCCTACGAGCTGGAAGAAGACCGTCGCGGCAAGGTTTCGGCCGTGCGGCTGGCGCAAGCCTGAGCCAATACGGGGTGTCGCCAAGCGGCGGCGCCCCGCTTTCTCGTTTCCCTCCAATTTGCGGAGATATCCCACGAACACCACCGCCCTGTTCTATCGCGACCGCGCCCGTCAGGCCGAGTCCGACGCGGCTACGGCCACCCTCGACAATGTTCGCGGCCGCTGGCTGCGCGCCGCCAAGGCCTGGGACGAAATGGCCAGCCGCGCGGAAAAGACCGCCGAGCGCCGTTCGACCAACGAAGAGGCCAAGCATCTCGCCGAGATGGACGCCAGCGAAGACGATTAGCGGATTGAAACCGCTACCCGTCCTCCGCTAG
Source organism: Sphingomonas sp. DC1600-2 (assembly GCF_049897605.1). Lineage (NCBI taxonomy): Bacteria > Pseudomonadati > Pseudomonadota > Alphaproteobacteria > Sphingomonadales > Sphingomonadaceae > Sphingomonas > Sphingomonas sp. DC1600-2. The sequence continues at coordinate 716,739 of NZ_JAFCWO010000001.1, read as the reverse complement.
CGAAGGGGGATGGCCCATGCCCTCCCCACGACCGATGATACCGCCGCAACCGAGCTGGCCCGGCTGGCGGAGGTGATCGCGCACCACAACCGCCTGTATCACACCGATGACGCGCCCGAGATTTCGGACGCGGACTATGATGCGCTGGTGCGCCGCAATGCCGCGATCGAGGCGGCGTTCCCGCATCTGGTGCGCAGCGATTCGCCGAGCGTCCAGGTCGGTGCCGCCCCCGCCGCGCATCTCGCCAAGGTCGCCCATGCGCGGCCAATGACCAGCCTCGACAATGCCTTTACCGACGAAGACGTCGCCGATTTCGTCGGCCGCGTCCGCCGCTTCCTCGCTTTGCCCGAGGACGCACCGGTAGAACTCACCGCCGAACCCAAGATTGACGGCCTGTCCTGTTCGCTCCGCTACGAAAACAGGCAGCTCGTCCAGGCGCTCACGCGCGGCGACGGGCAGGTCGGCGAAGATGTCACCGCCAATGTCCGCCACATCGCCGACATTCCGCAAAGCCTCCCCGCCGACGCGCCCGCCATCTTCGAGGTGCGCGGCGAAGTGTATATGGCCAAGGCCGATTTTGCCGCCCTCAACGCGCGCCTGCTCGCCGAGGCCGAGGGCACGGGCAAGGAGGCGCGCCAATTCGCCAACCCGCGCAACGCCGCCGCCGGATCGCTGCGCCAGAAGGACGCCGCCGTCACCGCGACGCGCCCGTTGCGTTTCTTCGCCTGGGGTTGGGGCGAGGCGAGCGCGCTGCCCGGCGCGACGCAAAGCGGAGTGATCGCCGCGATCAGAGACTGGGGCTTCCCGGTGGCGCAGGGCTTCGCCCACGCCGCGACCGCCGCGGATGCGCTGGCCGTGTATCGCACGATCGAACACCAGCGCGCCGACCTGCCGTTCGATATTGACGGCGTGGTCTACAAGCTCGACCGGCTCGACTGGCAGGAGCGGCTCGGCACCGTCGGCCGCACCCCGCGCTGGGCGATCGCGCACAAATTCCCCGCCGAACGCGCCGAGACGACCTTGCTCGCGATCGATATCCAGGTCGGCCGCACCGGCGCGCTCACGCCCGTAGCGCGGCTGGAACCCGTCACCGTCGGCGGCGTCGTCGTCGCCAACGCCACGCTCCACAATGCCGACGAGATCGAGCGGCTTGGCGCGCGCGTCGGCGACCGCGTCGTGTTGCAGCGCGCGGGCGACGTCATCCCGCAAATCGTCGAAGTGCTGACCCGCGCCGAGGAGCGCCCGGCCTTCGTCTTTCCGACCATCTGCCCCGAATGCGGCTCGCTCGCCGAGCGTGGCGAGGGCGAGGTTGTCGTGCGCTGCACCGGCGGGCTGATCTGCCCGGCGCAGCGCGTCGAGCGGTTGATTCATTTTGTCTCGCGCCACGCCTTCGACATTAGCGGCCTCGGGCTGGTGCGCATTGAGGAGTTTTTCCGCGACGGCCTCATCGCCTCCCCCGCCGACATCTTCCGTCTGCACGAACATCGCGAGGCGCTCGTCACCCGCGATCGCATGTCCGAGCTGGTCGTCGACAAATTGCTCGCGGCAATCGACCTGCGCCGCAAGATCGGACTCGACCGCTTCCTGTTCGCGCTCGGCATCCGGCATGTCGGCGAGATTACCGCGCGTGACCTGGCGCGACGTTATGTGAGCATGGCAGCGTTTTCCGACATGATCGAGCGCGTGCTGGCGGTGCGTGCCGAGATCGTCCCCGCTTTGGGTGAGACGGACGCGAAATTCGTGGTTCGCCGTGGCAAGGCGCTCGCCGTCGCGATCGAGACGGCGGGGATCGGCCCCGAAGTCGCCGATGCCTTGATCGAATTCTTTGCAGAACCGCACAATCGGGACGTAATTGCCGCCTTGCTGCGCGAGGTCGAGCCGCTCGATATCGTCCACGAAACCCGCGAATCCCCCGTCAGCGGCAAAACGGTCGTGTTCACCGGCAGCCTGGAGACGATGAGTCGCGACGAAGCCAAGGCCCAGGCGGAGGCACTCGGCGCGCGCGTGTCGGGCTCGGTGTCGGCCAAGACCGATCTGGTCGTGGCCGGCCCGGGTGCGGGCTCAAAGCTGAAAAAGGCCGCCGAATTGGGCATTTCCGTCGTCGACGAAGCGGGTTGGGCGGAGATTGTTGCGGCTGCGGGGTAAAGGGGATCGCCACGCCGAAGTCCGCCAGTGATGCCATTTTGCAACGCATCATTACTGAATGCTTCATGTACCTTGCGGAATCGTGATTGTCATCTAACCGAAATATTTAAGTCGCATGGGGGCGCCAGGCGACGAGACAGTCGCGTTTTCCGCGATCAGGAACACAGGGGCAATATCATGCGACATAATCTTCTTCTTGGCGTGGCCGTGGCCGCGCTTATGATTCCGGCTGCGGCAAGCGCCCAGGAAACGACAGCGATTATCCGCGGCTCGGTCACCGCCAACGGCGCTCCGGTTAACAATGCAACGATTACGGTCACGGACACCTCGTCGGGCACCGTTTCACGCGCATCTACGGACTCGTCTGGCAGCTTTTCGGCATCCGGCCTGCGCGCTGGCGGTCCCTATACGATCGACGTGACAAGCGCCGCCGGCAACACTCAGATCACCGGAATCTTCACGGTTGTTGGTGCTCCTTACGATCTTCCGATCGAGGTCGGCGCAAAATCTGACAGCGGTGCTGACATCGTCGTGACCGCCAAATCAATCAAACGAGCCGGCATTACGTCGGATGGTCCGCAGACCGTCCTCAACCAACGCGACGTCAGCAAAGTCGCCTCGGTCAATCGAGACATTCGCGACATCGAACGTCGCAGCCCCTTCGCGACGTTCGACCGCAGCAGCGGCGGCGGCAGCGCCGTATCCTTCGCTGGCGTAAATCCCCGCTTCAACCGCTTCACCATCAACGGCGCGCAGGTTGGCGACAACTTCGGCCTTAACCCTGATGCCAGCCCCACCAAGCGAGGCCCGGTTCCGTTTGACGCGATCGGTCAGGTGTCGGTTTCGATCGCACCGTATGATATCCGCCAGAGCAATTTCCAGGGCGGCGTCATCGACACGACCCTGCTGTCGGGCACAAATTCCTACCACCTGAACGGTTTCTATTCGCAGAGCACCGACGGTCTGCAGGGAAATCAAATCGGCGCGCTGCCCGTCGCTTTGCCAAAATATAAGAGTGAGACCTACGGCGTTACGGCCTCGGGTCCGATCATCAAGGACAAGCTGTTCGTGATGGTTTCGTATGAAAAGAACACTGACCCCCGCCCACTCAGCCCCGGAGCGGTAAACCAGGTCCCCAATCTGACCGACGCGCAGGTAGCCTCGGTCCAGTCGATCGCAAAAAGTGTTTATAACTACGACGCCGGCGGGGTTCTTGCGATTACGAACAACCTCGACGAGAAAATCGTCGGTAAAATTGACTGGAACGTCACTGAAGGCCAGCGCCTATCGCTTACTTACATCAACGCATACGATGCGCAGGACAACCTTCAAAACAGCAGCGGATCGACGACGTCGCCTGCTCTTGGTCTCGCCTCGAACGGTTACAAGCTGACCGAACTGCTGCGTACCGGTATTGCCCAGTTGAACTCGGATTGGAGTGACCGGGTCTCGACCGAAACGCGTTTCGTTTACAAGGCCTATACGCGTGGCCAGAATCCTGAATTGGGCCGCGGCTTTGCGCAGTTCCGCGTCTGCACCGCCCCGACCAGCGTCCTTACGCCGGTTGCTGGTAACGGCGACAATGCGACCTCCTGCGGCAGCGGCAACCCGGTTGTCGCGCTTGGCCCGGACATCAGCCGTCAGACCAACGCTCTGTTCACGGACACTTATGACGGCTCCTTCCTGCTGCGCTTCAAGGCTGGGCAGCACGATTTCAAGGGCCTGTTTGAATACGCCGAGAACCGCACGACCAACGCCTTCCTGCAATATAGCGCTGGCTCCTATTACTTTGACTCGATCGCCGATTTCCAGAATCGCAACGCGAGCTCTTTCGACTATCAGAACGCACTGACGCTGAACCCGAACGACACGACGTCCAATTTCAAATATGGCGTCTACACCTTCGGCCTTCAGGACGATTGGTCCGTCACACCCGAACTGCGGCTTACCTATGGCGTCCGGTACGATCTCTATGGATCGCGCAGCCAGGTTATTAACAATCCGAATTTCTACAATCGCTATGGCTTTTCGAACACCAACAATTTTGACGGTCTGGGCGCGTTCCAGCCGCGCGTAAGCTTTAGCTACAAGCCGCTTCCGTCGCTTAGCCTGCGTGGTGGCATCGGCATTTTTAGCGGCGGTACGCCCGACATCTATTTCTCGAACTCGTACGGCAACAGCGGTTTCATCCAGAACCGTATCTCGACTGTAAACCGTGCAACGGTTGCGGCGGGGAGCACGGCGACCGCAACGTGCGCGGCTCCCTATAATACCGGTGCGAATGCTGCACTCTGCGCGATTGCTCTCAACGGTGTTACGGGGTCGTCGATCCCGGGCGCAGTCAATACATTCCTCGCCTCCAATACGGCGTCGCTTCTGACGGCACCCACGGCATCGGTAGCACCGGACTTCCGCTTGCCTTCGCAGACCCGCGCAACGCTCTCGGCCGATTACCGCCTGTTCGGGGTTGATCTGGGCGCGGACTATGTATTCTCGAAGGTCAATCAGGCCGTTACCTTCACCGATCTGCGCTCGCAGATTGTCGGCACCCTGCCGGACGGCCGCCCACGCTACACTTTCCTGCCGACGCCGGGCGCTGGCATCCAAACCGCCGATACCAACACGGACATCCAGATCGGCAACACGTCGCGTGGTCGCAGCCACATTTTCACGCTGCGCGCTAACAAAGACTTTGCATGGGGCCTGTCGGTGGGTGGCAGCTACACCTGGCAGGACGTGAAGGACGTCAGCAACGCGACGTCTTCGGTGGCAAGCTCGCTTTATGCCGCCCAAGCCTCGATTGATCCGAACAACGCCAGCTACGGCATCAGCAGCAACGAAACAAAGTGGCAGTTCAAGTATAGCGTCGGCTTCGATCACGCCTTCTTCGGCGACTATCGCACCGTCGTGCAACTGTTCGGTGAAACGCGCGCCGGACAGCATTACAGCTTCTCGATGCAGGACACTTCGACGGGTCGCTCGTCGGTATTCGGCACCACCGGGAACAATGATCGTTACCTGCTCTACGTGCCGACCGGCCTCAACGATCCGTTGGTCACCTATGCCGCGAATGATACGACAACTGCGACCGCGCTCGACAACCTCATCAACAATACGCAGTTGAAGAATTTCCGCGGAAAGATTGCTCCTAAGAACATCGCCCGGGCACGCGCTAATACCCGTATCGACCTCCATCTTGAGCAGGAACTTCCGGCCTACGTCTTCCATTCGCGGATTTCGTTGTTTGCCGACATTGAGAATCTGCCCAACCTGTTGAACAAGAACTGGGGCGGTCAATATTATACCGGCTTCCCGTACACTTCGGCGGTGGTGCAGGTAACCTGCCTCAACGCGGCGGGAGCTGCACTCACGGGTGTGGTCGGGTCGGCGACCAATCCAGCCGGGGCTTGCGCCAAGTATCAATACAGCAGCTTCAAGTCGCCGAACGAAACGGTGAACACTGCTCAGTCGCTGTACCTCATCCGCGTCGGCGCACGCTTTAAGTTCTAACGCGCTCTTACCCTAAGAAAGTTGGCCGCCGTCCCCTGGGACGGCGGCCTTTTTTTTTAACTCTGCGGCCCGCCCGGCGTGAACGTCAGCTCGCCCCTGCTTCCGCCACCTTCGCATAGATGGAGGTGATCGGCCGCGCGAACACCCGGCCCACCATCGGCTCGAAGAAAGATAATGGCGCGCTGTCATAGGTCGGGTCGAATGCGGCCTGATCGTATTTCTCGCAAAACTCGGCGCAGGCCTCGAAATGCGGGTGGCCGCGGTACGATTCGCGCATGTCGCGGTCGCCGCCGATGTAATGGAAGAAATAATAGCCCTGGAACACGCCGTGCGTGTTGGCGATCCAGTGCAGTTGGTCCGACACGAACGGACGCAACATCGCCGCGCCGATCTCGGGATGATTGAAGGTCCCCAGCGTGTCGCCAATGTCGTGCAACAGCGCCATCACCACATAGGCTTCATCGCGGCCATCGCGGTACGCGCGCGTCGCGGTTTGCAGTGAATGTTCGAGCCGATCGACCGGGAAGCCGCCATAATCGCCGTCCAGCAACTGCAAATGCGTCAGCACCCGCGCAGGCAAGCCCTTGGCGAAATCGGCGAAATGGCCGGAGATGATCTTCCAGTCGGCCTGGGTGCCATGCTCCATCGCGCTGAAGCGCGCGCGGTCGGGCTGATGGTTCATGCGGCTCTCTCTCCTCTCGTCTTCCTCCGCTTGTTATGCAGCGCGAGGGCCCGCCTTATCGCGGTGGCGCGGACGATAGCGTACTTTGCGCATCGCTCCCAGCCGGGCTAAGACTGCCCCATGTCGCTTCCCCCCCAACCCGCGATCCTTTCGCGGCCCTTCTTCGAGGACAAGAACCGCGCCTTCTGGACGCTGCAGGCGGCGGGGTGGACTGGCTATCTGATCCTGCGCAGCGTTTCGAGCATTTCGAACGCCAGCGACATGACCAGCATGGTGCCGGTCGTGATCGAATCGATCGTGGGATACAGCATCACCTTGCTGCTCTCGACGCTGTATCATTATTACCGTCGCCAGCCGCGCTTTGCGATGGCAATCCTGACGGTGCTGACACTCGCCGCTGCGACTCTGGTCTATGCGGTGCTCGACGCCTTTTCGTTTTCCTTCATCAACGCGCGCAACCCCGGGCTTAACCTCGGGCTGGTATTGGGCACGATCTTCCTCAACTTCACCGTGCTCGCCGGGTGGACCGCGTTGTATTTCGGGATCAATTTCTATCTGATTGTCGAGGATCAGATCGATCAGCTCGCCGCCCTTGAGAACACCGCTTCCTCGGCGCAGCTGGCGATGCTGCGCTATCAGCTCAACCCGCATTTCCTGTTCAACACGCTCAACTCCATTTCCACGCTGGTGCTGCTGAAAGAGACCGAGCGCGCCAACGCCATGCTCGGGCGACTATCCTCGTTCCTGCGCTATACGTTGGCCAACGAACCGACCGCCAATGTGACGGTGGTGCAGGAGTTCGAAACGCTGAAGCTCTATCTCGAAATCGAGAAGATGCGCTTCGAGGATCGGTTGCGGCCGACCTTCGAGCTCGATCCGCGGGTCGCCAAGGCGCGGCTACCGTCGTTGCTGCTGCAGCCACTGGTCGAGAATGCGATCAAATATGCGGTGACGCCGCAGGAAGACGGTGCCGAAATCGCGGTAACGGCGCGGCTCGCCGGGGATAGGGTGCAGATCGTCGTATCCGACACCGGCCCCGGCTTGAACGAAAGCAGGGGACGGCCGAGCGTTTCTGCGAGCCAGACCCTTTCAACCGGGGTCGGGCTTGCCAATATCAGGGAAAGACTGGCCCAGGCTTATGGGCCGGACCATAGATTCGAGACGCGATCGATCCCGGGGGGCGGTTTCGGGGTCGAGATCGAAATCCCGTTCCAGCTCGAGGAACCGAAGAAAGAGGCCGCATGACGATCCGCACCATCCTCGTCGACGACGAAAAACTGGCAACCCAGGGCCTCGCCCTGCGGCTGGCCGCCCATGAAGATGTGGAGATCATCGATACCTGCCAGAATGGCCGCGAGGCCATCCGCTCGATCAAGACCAACAAACCCGACCTCGTTTTTCTCGACATTCAAATGCCCGGCTTTGACGGCTTTTCGGTCGTCCAGGGGCTGATGGAGGTAGAACCACCGTTATTCGTGTTCGTGACCGCTTATTCCGACCATGCGCTAAAGGCGTTCGAGACCGACGCGGTCGATTATCTGATGAAACCGGTCGAAGAGAGTCGCCTCGCCGACACGCTCGACCGTGTGCGCCAGCGCCTGACCGAAAAGCGCGGAATCGAGGAGGTCGACCGGCTGAAGGAAGTGATCGCCGAGATCGCGCCGGACTCGGTCGAGACGCTCACCGATGGCGGGGAACAGGTTTCGTCCAACCGCTTCGAAAAGCTCATCAACATCAAGGATCGCGGGCAGATCTTCCGCGTCGACGTCGACACGATCGAACTGATCGAGGCCGCCGGTGACTATATGGTCATCAAGACCGGCGACAATTCGCTGGTGCTGCGCGAGACGATGAAGGATCTCGAACGCCGCCTCGACCCGCGCCGCTTCCAGCGCGTCCACCGCTCGACCATCGTCAACCTCGATTTGGTCAAAGAGGTAAAGCCGCACACCAATGGCGAATGCTTCCTGGTGCTGCAGTCGAACGCGCAAGTGAAGGTGTCGCGCAGTTACCGCGACGTGGTGGCGCGCTTCGTCCACTAAATCGCATTACCGTCACCCCGGGCTTGTCCCGGGGTCCACCCCTGCCAATGACACGCGCGCGCAGGACACGCGGCACGGTGGATGCCGGGACAAGCCCGGCATGACGGTCACTTTGCGTTAAGTGTCGCTCGCGTCGGTCTCGGCACCCTCGGCCGGCCGCTCGAACCAGGCCTCGACCTCACCCGACAGCTTCAGCGTCAGCGGCTGTCCATGGCGATCGACCTTCTTGCCCAGGGCAACGCGAATCCAGCCTTCGGAGCGGCTATATTCCTCCACGTCATGGCGCTGCGCGCCCTTGAAGCGAATGCCGATGCCGCGCGACAGCGCCGCTTCGTCATAATGCGGGCTGCGCGGGTTGGAAGACAGGCGGTCGGGGGGGAGATCGGTCTCGGTCATGATTGCGGCTCATGGCGCAAAATGGGCGCGTACGCCAGATACGAAAACGGCGCGGAGCCGAAGCCCCGCGCCGTGTTGCCGATCGCTCCGCAATCAATCGCAGACGCGGACGCGGACCCAATCGTCATAATAGCGATCGTAGCGCCGCTCGATCCAGCAGCGGTCATAGCCCGCACGCGCGCGATAGGCGTAATAGCCGTCATTGGGGTAGTAACCGTGGCTGCGGTAATACCGGTCGTCATAATAACGATCGTAGCCGCGCTCGCGGTAATAGTCGTCGCGGTAGCGATCATTGCGGTTCGACGCGAGCGCGGCGCCCACTGCAAGGCCAGCGATACCCGCGACGATGGCGGTGCCGGTGCCGTCATTATGGCCATAATAGCGATGGCCCCATCCGCCACCCCAGCGCTGCGCCTCCGCCGGAGCCGCCGCCGTCAGAGCCGTCGCGCCGAGCGCCGCTGCCAGACCGATCTTCTTCAACAGGCTGTTCATCTCGAATCTCCTCACTCCAGCAGCCCTGCATGCATCTCCCTATAACGCATTGGCGGACTAGCTTGTTGCAACCAATATGCGAGTCGCCCTGAATGCGGGCGGAATGGTGTGTTTAACCGGTGTTCAGCGAAGGAAAGTCGCGATGGCCTATTGGCTGCTCAAATCCGAACCCGACAGCTACAGTTGGGATGATCTGCTGGCCGAGGGCAGTACCGAATGGACCGGCGTGCGCAACGCCGCCGCCGCCTTGCATCTGAAGGCGATGCAGGTCGGCGACCGCGCCTTTTTCTACCATAGCGGCGGTCCCAAGGAGATTGTCGGAACGGTCGAGATCGCGCGCACCGCCCGGCCCGATGGCGACGATCCGCGCTGGGTGTCCGTCGCGGTCAAACCGCTCGCCGCTTTGCCACGGCCCGTCCCGCTGGCGACGATCAAGGCAACGCCGGGGCTTGCCGATCTGGCGATGCTGCGCCAGTCGCGGCTTTCGGTATCGCCCGTGCGCGACGCCGAATGGACGACATTGCTGGCGCTGGGTGAAGGGTAAGGGTTTGATGCGGGTTCGCGCGTTGCTGTTGATCGGGGCGCTCGCGCTCGTCACCGCTGCCAAGGCACCCCCTGCCCCGCCCCCTTCCCGCGAACCCGCAATCGTGCGCGTGCGGCTGGTGACAGGCGCGGGGCCGATCGTGATCGCGCTCGATGCGCGCCATGCCCCGGCGACGGTCGCCAATTTCCTCGCCTATGTCGACGATGGCCGGTTCGAAGGCACCAGCTTCTACCGCGCGACACGCCGCAAGACCGCGCCCAAAACGGGTTTCGTGCAAGGCGGCATCGGCACCGATGCGCACCGCATGCTCGGTCTGGTGCCGCTCGAGCCGACCAGCCAGACCGGGATCAAGCATCTCGACGGCGTGCTGTCGATGGCGCGCTATGACCGCACCGATTCGGCCACGGGGAACTTCTCGATCATGGTCGGCCCCAACCCTTCGCTCGACGCGCGGCCGGGCTTTGTCGGCTATGCCGCCTTCGGGCGGGTGATTGCGGGGATGGACGTGGTCAAGCGGATGCTGGCCGAGCCAACCTCCCCCGGCGGGGAGGGAGCGTTCAAGGGCCAGTTGATGGTCAAGCCGATCCCGATCCTGCGCGCCGAACGGCTCGACGGCGTGGCCAAGCCGACCGGTGCGCCCAAAGTGTGGCAAATGCTCAGGGGCGTGAAGCGCTAGGGTTTTATTTTGAGGGAGAATCCACCTCCGTCACCTTGAGCCTGTCGAAGGGCTCTCTCCGCAACAGAAGGGCTCGCATAGGGCGGGGGGCGGGGCTTCGACAGGCTCAGCCCGAACGGAATTGGGATGGTCCTCTTTAAGAGGAAGCGCCCCTAGCGCCCCCGCACGCAAAAAGGGCGGGGAATGTCGCCATCCCCCGCCCCTTCCGACACGCTAAGCCGTAAGGCTTAGAAGTGCGTGATCAGGCCCATCATCGGGCGGAAGCTGTGGAAATCACCATAAGTGTTCACTTCGGCACGGATGCGGACGCCGGCATTGCCGGTGATGCCCTTCAGGCCGATGTCTTTCGGGCCGAACTCGGTGCCGATCCCGTAGGTGATGTCGCCATACTGCTTCTTGCTGGTATTGCCGGTCGAGTAGGTCGAATAATGATCGAACTCGACCCACTGATAGCCGACCTTGCCGTAGAACATGCCGCTGTCACCGGCGCGCACGCCGAAACGACCGGCTGCGCCATATTCCCAGTTGATGTTGCCAGAGACGCCTTTGGCAAGATTGCCTTCCGCACCGACGAACACCGGCCCCAGCGGCACGTTGATGCCGGCCACGCCCTGTACCAACGCGCCTGCGAGACGGTAGTTGTTGCGCAGCGAGCCATCGGCGTTCAGCGCCTGCGGGATACCGTGGTTGCGCTCGTTATCGAACTGTTCCCAGCCGCCCATCACGCCGATGTAAGGCTCGATGCCAAACGCGCGCGAGCCGTCGGGTGCGGTCGGCGTGGTGTCTGCCGGTGCGGCCGGTGCGGCGTCCTGCGCGAAAGCCGGGACGCTGGCGAAAGCCGCCAAAGCGACGGCGGCGAGTTTGAAAGTACGCATAATAATGACCTTTGTTCGACTGTTAGGGGTGCCGACGATCGCGTCGGTGTCCCGCAGCCGACCCAACAAGGGTCATCACGCTAAGTTGCACTGCAGCAAGGATAAAGTCCTGACGGCCCGTTTCGTCACATATCTGCAACAGTTTCTTGCTGCAGGATGAACGAAACGGGGAGTCTGGCGGCCCGTGCCGCGGTCGCTGCGTTCAGGCCTTGTGCGCGTAAAGCGAGCACCAGCCCGATGGCGCGATATCGCCCGCAACCAGCTTGCACGCCTTGGGGGCTTGCCACTGGAGGCAGGTGTCGCACCGCGCCTTGCCCTTGGGTTGGGGCTGATAATGGACAGCCTTTTGCGGCAGCTTGGTCGCGGCGGCGGCAGGTGCGGCGGCGACAGCGCCCACCAGCAACGCACCGCCCCCGGCCGCCGCAAGCGACAAGAGCCGACGACGCGACAAATCGGTGGATTTCGGATCGGTGGACATAGGTGCTCCTGTGGTGTTCGTGCGCTGGCAACGGGAACCGTCGCCATCGCGAGTGCAGCGCGACGGCGACGCGCCCCCGCGCGCGCTATGCGCCCTGCGGCGGAGCAAGCGAAAGCTGCGGAAGTTACTTATTGGGTGCCGCGTGGGCACCGATTAGGGCATCGCCCCATCCCCGCTCCGTCGCCGGCGATTTCTTCCACCGAGCGCCAAAAGCAGCGCAGCGCGTCAGCCCTGCCCCGCCATACCCCCAAACAAAAAGGCCGGACGCTGTCGCGCCCGGCCCCGGTGTTACCACGCTCTCGCGTCGCTTACGACTGCTTCGCCCGCGCCGCGCGCTTGCGCTCGTTCGGGTCGAGGTAGCGCTTGCGCAGGCGGATCGACTTGGGCGTCACTTCGACCATTTCGTCATCGTCGATGTACGCAATCGCCTGTTCCAGCGTCATCTTCTTGGGCGGGGTCAGGCGGATCGCGTCGTCCTTGCCGCCGGAAGCGCGGAAGTTGGTCAGCGCCTTGGTCTTCATCGGGTTGACTTCGAGATCGTCCGGCTTGGCGTTCTCGCCGACGATCATGCCCTCGTACAGCGCCTCGCCGTGCCCGACGAACAGGATGCCGCGCTCTTCGAGCGGCCCTAGCGCATAGCTATTCGCTTCGCCCGCACCGTTCGAGATCAGCACGCCGTTCTTGCGGCCTTCGATATTGCCCTTGTGCGGGCCGTAACGCTCGAACAGGCGGTTCATGATGCCGGTGCCGCGCGTGTCCGACAGGAACTCGCCGTGATAGCCGATCATCCCGCGCGACGGCGCGGAGAAGGTGATGCGCGTCTTGCCGCCGGTTGACGGACGCATGTCGGTCAGCTCGGCTTTGCGCAGGTTCATCTTCTCGACGACGGTGCCCGAATATTCCTCGTCCACATCGATGATGACCGTTTCATATGGCTCGGTCTTCTTGCCGTCCTCATCTTCCTGGAACAGCACGCGCGGACGCGAAATGCCCAGTTCGAAACCCTCACGGCGCATCGTCTCGATCAGCACGCCAAGCTGAAGCTCGCCGCGACCGGCGACTTCGAAGCTGTCCTTGTCGGCGGCTTCCACCACCTTCACGGCGACGTTCGATTCGGCTTCGCGGAACAAACGGTCGCGGATCATGCGGCTGGTCACCTTGGTGCCCTCACGCCCCGCCATCGGCGAATCGTTGACGGCAAAGCGCATCGACAGCGTGGGCGGATCGATCGGCTGTGCGTGCAGCGGCTCGGTCACGGTGATGTCGGCGATGGTGTTGGCGACGGTCGCGACGGTCAGACCGGCGAGGCTGATGATGTCGCCTGCCTTGGCTTCGTCGACCGGCACGCGGTCGAGCCCGCGGAACGACATGATCTTGGAGGCGCGACCGGTCTCGATGATCTTGCCATCATTGTCGAGCGCGTGGATCGGCTGGTTGACCTTGACCGTGCCCGAATTGACGCGGCCGGTCAGGATACGGCCGAGGAATGGATCGCGGTCGAGCAGCGTGACGAGGAAGGTGAACGGCACGCCGGCCACTTCCACGGCGGGTGGCGGAACGTGGCTGATGATCGTCTCGAACATCGGGATCAGCGTGCCTTCGCGCGCGTCCATGTCGGTCGAGGCATAGCCGTTGCGGCCCGATGCGTAGAGCACGGGGAAATCGAGCTGCTCGTCATTCGCGTCCAACGACACGAACAGGTCGAACACTTCGTCCAGCACTTCCTGGATGCGCGCGTCGTTGCGGTCGACCTTGTTGACCACGACGATCGGCTTCAGGCCCAGCGCCAGCGCCTTGCCGGTGACGAACTTGGTCTGCGGCATCGCGCCTTCCGACGAATCGACCAGCAGGACGACACCGTCGACCATCGACAGGATGCGCTCGACTTCACCGCCGAAATCGGCGTGGCCGGGGGTATCGACGATGTTGATGCGCACGCTCTCGGTTTCGCCCGGCGGAGTCCAGTCGACCGAAGTCGGCTTGGCGAGAATGGTGATGCCGCGCTCTTTTTCGAGGTCGTTCGAATCCATCGCGCGCTCTTCGATGCGCTGGTTGTCGCGGAAGGTGCCGGACTGGCGGAAGAGCTGATCGACCAGAGTTGTCTTACCATGATCGACGTGTGCGATGATGGCCACGTTGCGGAGGCTCATGTCTGTCTCGTTACAAAATCGGGAAAAGGATCGCGTGCCCCTAGCCGAAACGGTGCGGTGCAACAAGGCCGGGCAACACACTGTGCTGCCCGGCCCGTTTCGATCAAGGCTGAACGAAGTGCGGCGATCAGAACTTGCCGCTGACTTCGACGCCGTAAACGCGCGGTTCGCCACGGATATAGGTCGGAATACCGAAACCGCCACCGGTGTTGCCCGCGTCGATCAGATATTTACGGTCGAGCGCATTGCGGGCGAAACCGCCGATTTGATAACGCCCGCCCGCCAGCTCGACGCCCGCCCGGACGTTGACCAGTGCATAGCCGCCCTGGCTGATCGCCTCAGAATTGGGCAGCTCGAAATATTCCTTGCTCTGATAGGTGGCCGAGGGCGTGGCGTAGAAGGTCATGCTTCCGGCCGGAACGCGCAAGGTCGCGCCGCCCGAAGCGCTATATTTCGGCTGCAGGCGGAACTGCGCGCCCGAATAGACGCCATAGGCCGGGTTATTGGCGATCTTGCCATCGACATAGGCAAAGTTGCCGAACAGCTGCAGCAGCGAATTGACCCGCCAATTGCCCTCCAGCTCGACGCCGGGGTTGCGCGCCTTGCCCGCGCTTTGCGTGGTGGTCTTGCCCGCGCCGTCGGTAACGGTCACCTGGAAGCCGTTATAATCCTGGTAGAAGACGCCGAGCGATCCGCTGAACGCGCCGATCTTGGCCTTGATACCGCCCTCGTAATTCCACACGACTTCGTCGGGCACCACTTGCAGGCTCGGCACCGCCACGCCACCCGAAGTCGCCGCGGACAATTGCACCACCGGCGAGCGGCGGCCTTTGCTGATCGTGGCATAAAGGTTGATGCCATCGGTCAAACGATACAGCGCGTTGAAGCGCGGCAGGATCGCCGAGAAACTGCGCTGCGCAGTGAACTTGACGCCGCCCGTGCTGACCGTGGGCAATAACGGCACGCCGGCGAGCACCGAATTGGGCTGCACCGAGCTGTAACCCGACTTGCGCTTCTCGATCAGAATGCGCGCACCGGCGGTGAGCTCGAGCCGCGGGGTCGGCAGCCAGGTGCCGTCGGCGAAGACCGAATAGGTGTCGTTGGTGCCGTAGTTGGTGAAGACCGAGGAATACGGAATTGCGGTCGCCGCGCCGCGCGTCAACAGCGCGGTCGCCCCCGCCGCGGCAACGGTGCCATTCGGCAGGACGCAACCCGGGCCGCTCGGGATGCCAGCCGCGAGCAAGGCGGCGCGCGTCCCGGCGGGCAAGGCACCGGCGCAGGTCAGATAGGTGCCCTCTTCGGTCGAGAAGGGCACGCGCTGCAGATTGTTTTCGAAGAACGCGTTCCAGCCGAACGACGCGCGGTAGGTGTCGCCGGTGAAGTTGAAGCGGCCTTCATGGCTATATTGGTCGCCGCGCGCATCCTCGGCAAATTCCAGATACCAGGCCGGGCCGCCATCGGCGTCGAACACTTCGTTGCTGTTGAACTTGCGATAGCCGTTGACGGTGGTGAAGCTGACACCTGGGGCCAGTTCCGCCGTCAGCGTGAAGTTGGCGTCATAGACGTCACGCTTCAGGCCGAGCTTGGCGCCCCCCAGCACTTGCGCACTATAAGGCGAACCCGACAGTTCGGCGTAGCTATAGTCGCCGCCATTGCCGCCGGTCGGCGCTTGCGCGCGCGAACGGAACGCCGTGCCGGGGTTGCGCTGGCCGTCATAGGTCAGCACCAAAGTGGCGGTAAGCGCATCGGTCGGTGCCCAGCGCACCGAACCGCGAATGCCGCGCTGATCCTGACCATTGAGATCGTCTTGCTTGGTCTTGCCCTGATTCTGGTTGGGCACATTGGGGTCACCGGCGATGTTGCGGACAAAGCCGTCATGATATTTGTAGGCGAAGGCGAGACGCGCCGCGAGCGTGTCATTGCCGACATTGACGAAGCCCGAGACCTGGCCGCGATTGTAATTGCCGTAGGACGCAATGATCCCGGCGGAGGTTCCGGTCTTGGGCCGGGCCGAGATGATGTTCACCGCGCCAACTGCGGATGCGGTGCCGAACAGCGTCGCCTGCGGCCCCTTCACGACTTCAATACGCTCAAGATCGAACAGATCCTGATATGCGCCACGCGTGCGAGAGATGTCGACGCCGTTGTAGTATAGCGAAACGCGCGCGCCTTGCTGTGCCGAGCCGCTATCCGAGGTGATGCCACGGATCACGAAGCCAGGATTGTTGTCGCTTTGCTCCTGAATGCGCAGACCCGGAACGTACATCGCCACTTCGGCGAGCGAATTGACGCCCAGCGTTTGCATCTGTGCGCCGGTCAGCGCCGACACCGTGATCGGCACGTCCTGCAGCTTCTGCTCGCGCTTCTGCGCGGTGACGATGATGTCGCCGCCTTGCGCCTCGGGCGTCTCTGCTGCGGTGGCCGACTGGGCGAGCGCCGCCGTTGACGAACAACCGAGGAGAACGCCCGCAAACGCGAGCGAGAAGGAACGACGCATCGATAACCCCTTTTGTTTTACACACTTTGTTGCGGTGCGGTATCGGCACCTCGCGTCGGATTCGGGTCTTTATCGTGACGATTGCGTGACAATTGGTGTATTATAAAAACGATACACTTGAACCCCGCAGCATTCCGCTTCATTTAGGGGCATCCCCGGCTGGAGTGACGACATGGCGACCGCTGCCGATAGCGAAACGACCCCCCTGGTGCTGACCCCACCTGACCCGGTGCCCGCGCTCGCGCCCGAAAAGGCGGTGGGTCTCGTCCCGGTCGAAGACGGCGTGCGCACCAAGCTGCAGGCGAAGGTCGCCGATTTCGTCGACGATCTCGTCGCGCAGGATGTGAACTCGCCCGAATTCGGCAAGCGCGTCGATGCCATCTCGGCGATGGGCCAGAAGGAAATCCGCGCCGCCGCCGATCAGTCGAACCGCTTTCTTGATCGCCCGGTCAAGGCGATGGACGGCGAGACCGGGATCGGTGCCGACCTTACCGAACTGCGCCGCACGATCGAAAAGCTCGATCCCTCGGTCAACGGCAAGCTGATCTCTGGCCGGGGGATGCTGAGCAAAATCTTCGGCGGCGGCATCAACACCTATTTCGACAAATATCGTTCCTCGCAATCGCACATTTCGGCGATCCTCAAGACGCTCGCGCGCGGCAAGGACGAGCTGTTGATGGACAATGCCGCGATCGACACCGAGCGCGCCAATCTGTGGACTGCAATGGGGCGGCTCGAACAGATGATCGTGCTGTCCAAGGAAATGGATGCGCGGCTGGAAGAGAAAGCGAACGATCTCGACCATAGCGACCCGGCCAAGGCCAAGGCGATCCGCGAAAGCGCGCTCTTCTATGTCCGCCAGCGCACGCAGGACCTGCTGACGCAAATGGCGGTGACGGTGCAGGGCTATCTCGCGCTCGATCTGGTCAAGAAGAACAATGTCGAGCTGGTGAAGGGCGTCGATCGCGCCTCCACCACCACCGTCTCCGCCTTGCGCACCGCGGTGACGGTGGCGCAGGCGCTCGCCAACCAGAAGCTGGTGCTCGACCAGATCACCGCGCTCAACACGACAACCGCGAACATCATCGATGCGACGGGCAAGCTGCTCAAATCGCAAACCGCGACCATCCACGAACAGGCCGCCGCCTCGACCATCCCGGTCGAAACGCTGCAGCGCGCCTTCCAGAACATCTATGACACGATGGACGCGATCGACAGCTTCAAGCTGAAAGCGCTCGATTCGATGAAGGCGACGGTCGGCACGCTGTCCAATGAAGTCGAAAAGTCGAAGGGCTATATCGCCCGCGCCGAGGGTGCCGCGCAGAACCGCCTGTCCGGCCCCGACGCCAGCTTCAAGCTGGAAGCGGAGTAACCCCCGTGACCGATGTCGATCGCCAGATCGCACGCGCCGGCGAATTGCTCGAGCGCACCCGCGCCGGTCGCGAGGCGCTGGTCAAGCGGCGGCGGCAAGGCACCGCCATCGCCCGACGCCTCACGCTGGCGGCAAGCGCCGACCTCGCGATCGTCGTCGCGGCGATCGCGATCGGCTGGTTCGTGCCGCTCGGCATGGGTGGCGCGCTGCTGGTCGGCGCGTTGCTGGTGGCGGTGACGCTGTTCCTGTTGTTCGCAACGCTGACCCCTGCGGTGCGCGCCGAGCAACTGACGCAAGTCCCGCTGAAAGCGCTGCCGCTGATGACCGAGCAATGGCTCGATACCCAGCGCAAGCTGCTGCCCGCGCCGGCGCAGACATTGGTCGACGGCATCGGCGTGAAGCTGGAAACGCTGTCGCCACAACTCGCGACGCTCGACGAACGCGAACCCGTCGCCGCCGAAGTGCGCAAGCTGATCGGCGAGCAATTGCCCGAACTGCTCAAAGGCTATGCCAAGGTTCCCCCGCCACTGCGTGGCGTCGCGCGGAACGGCAAGAGCCCCGATGCGCAGCTGGCGGACGCGCTAAAGCTCATCGACGACGAGATCGGCGATATGTCGGCCCAGATCGCGCAGGGGGACCTCGACTCGCTCGAAACGCGTGGCCGGTTTCTGGAGATCAAGTATCGGGATGAGGTTTAGCACACAACGGCCCTTGGTCGGATCGTCTCCCCATCCGTTCGTTTCGAGCGGGGTAAGGCAAGGTCATCCTGCTTTAGCCCGGGAAGGCGTGGATTGCTGAAGGACGACCCCGCGCGGTCGGACAAACGCCGTCTTTGCTATGGTTGCCCCTTCTCGCCTGCTCAGACCGAAAGCGTCCGCGCGCGTTCGCTCAGGCGTTCGACCGCCGCCGCATGGATGCCGGGCGCGGTCGCCAGCACGCCGAACGCTTGCGCGCGCGGCGTGTTGAAGGCAAGCGGCGCGCCAAAGGCATCGGTAACCGTCGCCCCCGCTTCCGCCGCGATCAGCGCGGCGGCGGCGACGTCCCATTCATAGCCCCAGCGCAGTGTCGCCACGAGATCGGCCTCATCCGCTGCCACCATCGCGATGCGCAACGCGATCGAATTGGGCTTCGCCACCGCGACCAGATCGCGGTCGGCCTTGGGCAGGCCATCGCTTGGCACGCGCGATCCGCTGAACACGCGCCGGTCGCCGACATGGATCGCAGTGCCATTGCGCGTCGCCCCGTGCCCCAAGACCGCCTGCCACACGTCATTGCGGGCAGGTGCATCGAGGATGCCGATCGTCACCCGGCCCTGCTCGACCAGCGCCACCGACACCGCCCAGCCGTCCCGCCCACGAATAAAGTCCCGAGTGCCATCGATCGGATCGACCACCCACACCCGCCCGCAGGCGAGACGGTCGGCATTGTCGGCGGTTTCCTCGGACAGCCATCCGGCGTCGGGCAACAACGCGGACAACCGCGCGTGGAGCAATGCGTTGACGTCGAGATCGACCTGGCTGACCGGGTCGTTCGGCCCCTTTTCCCAGCGGTGAAAATCGGTGCGCCAATGCCGCAGCGCCAGCGCCCCCGCCTCCTCGGCGATCGCTGCCACTGCGTCGGCCAGGCCCGCATCAGCCACTCGCCACCGTCATCCCCTCGATCCTGAGCGTCGGCACATTGGTACCATAGCGGAATTCCAGGTCGTTCGCGGGCGTCAGGTTAAGGAACATATCCTTCAAATTGCCGGCAATGGTGAACTCGGCAACCGGCCCGGTAATCTCCCCCCGCTCGATCCGGAATCCCGCTGCCCCTCGGCTGTAATCACCGGTAACGCCGTTAACGCCCATGCCGATCAGCTCGGTGACGAACACGCCGTCGGTGATGTCGGCGATCAAGGTTTCCGGCGGGACATGGCCCGCCACCATATGCAAATTGCTGGTCGAAACCCCGGGCGCGCCGCTCACGCCGCGCGCGGCATGGCCGGTCGGCTCCAGCCCCAATTGCCGGGCGGACGCGCTGTCGAGCAGCCAGCGTTCAAGCATCCCCGCCTCAATGATCGCGGTCGGCGACACCGGCAGCCCCTCGCCATCGAACGGGCGCGAGCGCAGGCCATGCGGGCGGTGCGGATCGTCGAGCACGGTCACGCCGCTCGCAAACACCTGCGTGCCGAGCGCCTCCAGCAGGAAGCTGGTCTTGCGCGTAATCGCCTGCCCCGAAATCGCCCCGGTCAGATGCCCGAGCAGGCTGGAGCCCACACGCGGATCGAACACCACCGTCATCGGCCCGCTGGCAAGCCGTCCGGGATTGACGCGGGCGACCGCGCGCTCGCCCGCGCGCGTGCCGATCACCTCGGGCGCTTCCAGCGCGCGCAAGTGGCGCGCCGAGCTATAGGCATAGTCGCGCACCATCGCCCCGCCCTCGCCCGCCAGTACGCTGGCCGACAGGCCATAACCGGTCGCGGCATAAGCGGCGGCAAAGCCGTGGCTGGTGGCGAGCGCCCAGATCGAGCGCGAGGCGCTGGCAGAGCCGCCCTCGCTATTGGTGACGCCCGCCACTGCCCGCGCGGCATCTTCTGCGGCCAGCGCCGCATCGCGCAGCCCCTCGGGGCTGGGCTCGCTGCCACCCTGCGCCAAATCGTCGATATCGAGCAACGGGGGGGTGCCGTGCATCAGCCGCTCGGCCGGGGCGAGACCGGCCCAGGCATCCTCGGGTGCCTCGCGCGCCATCGCGATCGCGCGGTCGACCAAAGCGGCAAGGGCACCGTCCGACAGATCGGAGGTGGACACGCTCGCCGAACGCTTGCCGACGAACACGCGCAGGCCAAGCTCGGCGCTTTCCGACCGCCCGACATCCTCCAGCGCGCCCAGCCGCACCGAAATGTCGAGCGCGGTGTCGGCGGCATACACCGCATCGGCGGCATCGGCCCCGGCAGCGCGCGCGCGGGAGACGATAGCGGCGGCGCGATCGCGCCCTTGGTCTGGGGTCAACATGAGCGAAGACTTAGGAGCGGCGGCATCACCGCGCAACCGCACGCAGTGTCGTTCAATAAGGCCAGGGTGTGCCCACCACCACACAGGCCAGGAACATCAGCAGCCCGGCAAAGCGGTTGGAGCGGAAGCGGCGCAGCGCGCCCGCGCCGTTATCGGGCGACAAGGTTGCGACTTGCCAAAGGAAATGCCCCGCCACCGGCAGCAGCGCGACCAGCGCCAACCAATCGGGCCGCAACACCCAGATCGCCCCCGCCCACAGCGCCAGCGCCGCCAGATAGAACAACCCGACGCCCAAGCGCACCCGCTCACCCATCCGCAGCGCCGAGGAGCGCACCCCGATCAACGCATCATCCTCACGGTCCTGTAGCGCATAGATGGTGTCATAGCCGACCACCCAGCAAATCGACCCGGCATAAAGCAGCAGGCCGGGCGCGGTGAGCGCGCCCATGATGTCGCTCCACCCGACCAGTGCCGCCCAGGAAAAGACGAGGCCCAACCACACTTGCGGCCACCAGGTAATGCGCTTCATGAAGGGATAGGCAGCGACCGGGGCAAGGCTCAGCAGCGCGACCACGCCCGCATACAGGGTGAGTTGCAGCAGCACGAGCAGGCCAAGCAGGCACAACACCAGCAGCCAAACCCACGCCGCCTTCAGCGACACCGCCCCGCTCGCCAGCGGACGGCTGCGCGTGCGCGCCACTTGCCGGTCGAGATCGCGGTCGACAATGTCGTTATACACGCACCCCGCGCCGCGCATGGCGATGCTGCCGAGCAGCAGCCACAGGATCAAATCCCAGCGCGATACTGCCCCGCCTGCCAGCGCCACACCCCACGCCCCCGGCCAGAACAACAGCCACCACCCGATCGGCCGATCGAATCGCGCCAGCAGCGCAAACGGGCGGACCGCAGCGGGCAACAGGCCGACAAGGCCGCGATGTTCGGTATCCGGGGTAAGATCGGCAGCAGTCATGCGCGCTCCATGCACCAGCCAGCGGCCGCGCAACAGCCCCGGCGCGCATCGCCTCGACTTCGCCACGCTCTGCGCCGATAGCGGTGCCAAGACCCGAATAAGGGCGCGGTTTTCCAAAGGCGGGCAGCGTGATCCATCTCTCCGTCGCGATCGGGCGGTTCTTCGAGGCGTTGCTGTGGGCGGTGGCGCGCGGCGTCGGCGTGATGGCGGGATGGGCGATGCTGGCGGTGGTGGGGCTCGCCCTGTTCGCCGTGGCGCTGCGGGCGCTGTGGCAGGGACGCAAGTGAACGCCGCCGATTTGCCAGGCCCCACGCCCCTGCTCTAAGGCGCAGCCATGCCCGCCACCCCCGCCTGGCCCCCGCAATCGACTCCGCGCCTGTTCGTCGAGTCCCCGCTCGGCCTTGGCCCACTGCGGATCGATGGCCCGCAGGCGCATTATCTGGTCAGCGTGATGCGGATGAAGGCGGGCGATCCGGCCAAGCTGTTCGACGGCACATCGGGCGAATGGCTGGGCGTCGCCGCCAGTGTCGGCAAGCGCGACCTGGTGCTCGACGTCACCCAAAAGCTGCGCGAGGCCGAGACGGTGCCCGACCTGTGGCTGTGCGCCGCCCCGATCAAGAAAGGCCGGATCGACTGGGTCGCCGAGAAAGCGTGCGAGCTTGGCGTCGCGCGCCTCATACCGGTGCTGACCCGCCGCACGATCGTCGACCGGTTGAACGGCGAGCGGCTGCGCGCGCATATGATCGAGGCGGCCGAACAATGCGGTCGCACGGCGGTGCCCGAGCTGACCGAGCCAGTGAAGCTGTCCGCCCTGCTGCGCGACTGGCCCGCAGACCGCGCGCTGTTCTTCGCCGACGAAACTGGCGGTGCGCCCGCTTTGGCAGCAATGCGCGCGGCAAGTGGTGCGGCAGCGATCCTGATCGGTCCTGAAGGCGGCTTCGACGATGACGAACGCGCCGCGATCCGAGCCGTGCCAAGTGCTGTCGCCATCGGCCTGGGCCCGCGCATTCTGCGCGCGGACACGGCAGCAGCGGCGGCGGTCGCGCTGTGGATGGCCGCGCGCGGCGATTGGTGAGGCGCATCGGTAGCTAAACGAAACGCGCTGGCGGGCGGCCTCAGGCGGCGCTAAGGCGCGATCATGACCACGCGCCCCGAAACCAAAAAGAGCTCTCCCGTGATCGAATCGCGCGACCAGCTCGTCGCCAGCTTCGCGCGGGGCGAGAAGGCTCCCGATCGCTGGCGGATTGGCACCGAGCATGAGAAGTTCGTCTATGCCGATAGCGATCATCACGCGCCGAGCTACACCGAAAAGGGCGGCATTCGGGATTTGCTGGACGCGTTGACCGCATTCGGTTGGGAACCCGTGCTGGAAGGCGGCAACGTCATCGCGCTGAACGGCACCGACGGATCGATCAGCCTCGAACCGGCCGGCCAGTTCGAACTGTCGGGTGCCCCGCTCGAAAATCTGCACCAGACCTGCGCCGAGACCGGGCGGCATCTGCAGCAGATCAAGACGATCGGCGACAAATTCGGCATCGGTTTCCTCGGCCTCGGCATGTGGCCCGACAAGACCCGCGCCGAGCTGCCGATCATGCCCAAGGGCCGCTATGCGATCATGCTGCGCCACATGCCGCGCGTCGGCAGCATGGGCCTCGACATGATGCTGCGCACCTGCACGATCCAGGTGAACCTCGATTACAGTTCCGAAGCCGACATGGTGCAGAAGTTCCGCGTCGGGTTGGCGCTGCAACCGCTCGCCACCGCCTTGTTCGCCAATTCGCCCTTCACCGAGGGCAAACCCAACGGGATGCTGTCGTACCGCAGCCACATCTGGTCCGACACCGATCCCGCGCGCACCGGCATGTTGCCGTTCGTGTTCGAGGACGGTTTTGGATATGATCGCTACACCGAATACGCGCTCGATGTGCCGATGTACTTCGTCTATCGCGACGGTCGCTATCTCGATGCTGCGGGCCTGTCCTTCCGCGATTTCCTGAAGGGCGAATTGTCGGTCCTGCCCGGCGAGAAGCCGACGCTCGACGACTGGAATGACCACCTCTCCACCGCCTTCCCCGAAGTGCGGCTGAAGACCTTTCTCGAAATGCGCGGGGCCGATGGCGGCCCGTGGGGGCGGATTTGCGCACTGCCTGCTCTGTGGGTCGGCCTGCTCTACGATCAGGGTGCGCTCGATGCGGCGTGGGATGTGGTCAAGCACTGGACGATCGAGGAACGCCAGGCGCTGCGCGATGCAGTGCCCAAGCTCGGGCTCGACGCACCGATCGCAGGCGGGCGCACCTTGCGCGCGATCGCGGGTGAAGTGATCGACATCGCCAGCGCCGGCCTCACCGCGCGGGGCCGCATCGATTCGAGCGGCAGCAACGAAACCGGGTTCCTCGATCCGCTGCGCGAGATCGTGCGCAGCGGCAAGGTGCCCGCCGAATTGCTGCTGGAGAAATATCACGGCGTGTGGAACGGCGACGTGTCGAAAGTGTATGACGAGCTGCGGTTCTAGCCGCGCTCTGCTTCGCTTCCTGCCTGCGCGGCGTGGGCAAGCGACTCCACGAACTTCGCATTCAAGCGGCCAAGGTCGGCCAAATCATCCTCACTCCAGGCGGCGAGCGCGCGCGCCAGCAAGCGCTGCCGCGCCGCCGCAACCGAGCGCGCCAGCGCCTCGCCCGCGGGAGCGAGCGTGACCATCCGGATTCGCCGGTCCGTTTCGCCGGGAATCTTGGCGATAAGGCCCAATTGTTCGAGCTTCGCAATCTGGCGGCTAACCGTCGTCGAGTCCCGCCCCACCTGATCGGCCAGCGCCGCCACGCTCAGCGTGCCCCGCGTGGCGATCCCCACCAACAGCGGCACCAGCGCGCGGTCGAGCACCACACCCGCCTCTTTCAGCAACAGGTCCACGCGCTGCGGGCTGCTGAAAAACCCCAGCAGATCAACGAGCGCGCGAGCGACGGTATCGATACTAGCTGTATTATACACTCTTTACCTCAAGCCTCCAAAGTGGCATAAAGGCTGCATGATACACACATCCCCCACGCTCGTCATCGCCGGCAGTGTAAGACCCCGCCGGATCTCCCCGCAGATTGCGCAATGGATCGCCACGCTGGGCCGGTCGCAAAACGACGACACCTTCGAAGTCGTCGATTTGCGCGATTGGCCGTTGCCGATGGATGATGAGGCGGAAATGCCGCAGCGCGCCAGCTACGCCTCGGCATTGACCCGCGAATGGAGCCGGAAGATCGCCAGCGCGGCGGCATTTATCTTCGTCACACCACAATATAATTGGGGTTATCCGGCAGCTCTAAAAAACGCGATCGACCACCTCTACCGCGAATGGGCCGACAAGCCGGTCATGATCGTATCTTATGGCGGGCACGGCGGAGGCAAGGCTGCGGCACAGTTGCAGGAGGTGTGCGAAGGGATCGGGATGCGGCCGATCGCTGCGCGGCCCGCGCTGCGCCTGTCACGGACGCAGATCGAGGCCAATTCGGGCGAGATCGACCCTGCGGAGGCGTTCGCCGGACATATTGCGGACGTGCGCGCGGCACTGGCCGAACTGTCCCACTCGCGCAATGCGACCACCCAGCCGACCGCCGCATAAAGAGGACCGATCGGCGGTCGTGGCACGTCACGGAATGGCCGCAAGCAACGATGATCCTTTCTGCCAAAATGTCATATCGAAGTGGTATGCTCGTCTGTAGTTCTAAACATTCAACCACTGGGGGGAATGAACATGGTCGATCATCCGGAACGGATTACAGAGTGCTTTGAAGCAGCCTGGAACGCGCACGACATGGTCGCGTTTGGCGCGCTGTTCCATCCGGATGCCACGTTCGTAAATCGCTTTGCGACCTATTGGCGCGGCATCGACCAGATCATCGCAGGACACCGCTTCATTCATGACTCGATTTACAGCGATTCGACGCTGCGAGTCGATCCGGCGGACGTCGACTGGGCCGGGGACGCGGTTGCAATCCTGCACTTCTGGACGCGGCTCTCCGCCGGTGTCGCAGATCCGGCCGGGCCGCATGCCGTCGACACGCTGATCCTGGCGATCGCCACCCGGCGTGACGGCGATTGGCGCATTCGGGCGGCGGAAAATGTCACCCTCGCCGACCCAAGGACCGGCAAGGATATTTTACGCGCAGACTAACGATCAGATTTTTTCTATCCTTTTAATAGTTTACTGGCGTTCTCGGCACGAAAGGTCGCGCCGGTTTCTCATCCAAAAATACCACTTCACAAAAGTGCCTCATAAGTGTCATCATTCTGTAACCGAATGACTCGGTGAGAGGATGAATCCCATGACCAAAATGATCGCTTTGAGCTTGCTTGTCCTGGCGCCGCTGTCGGCACCGGCAGTGGCGAACCCCACGGCAGCGACACCGTCAACGCAGACTGCTGCCCAAAATGCAGATGCCATCTCGGCGCTGGAGACACGGGTTCGGCTCAACCCGGATGATGGCGGACGCCATATCGAACTGGCCGCCGCGTATTTGCGCAGTGGACGCACGGCTGAAGCACTGGTCGCCTTCCGTCGCGCCCGCGCGCTTGACAATGAAATGCTGGAAACGCCGACGGGCGACGCGATCTGGTCGCATCAGATTGCCGACAGCGTGCTTGCCCGCGCGGCCGCGCGCCCGGTGCAGCTCTCTTCCCGCTGATAGCCTGAACACTGCGGACCCTCGGGGCATCCTCGGATGCCCCGAAACCGCGCGGCGCTAGACCCGGACCGTGCGCTTGCCGCCAACCCAGGCGAAGAAACGCGGCACCAGCCCGTTGCGCTCGATCCATTCCGAATAATCGCGATACGTCGGGTCCATCCCGAGATACCGCTCCTCGGTCTTGGCACGCCAATAATAGACTCCGCTGACCACCCCCAGCAGGATCGTCGCCCGCACCGCGTCGAGCCAGGAGCCCGTCGTCAGCACGGGCACGGTCGAAATCCACCAGAACAAATTCTTCGACAGATAGGCCGGGTGGCGCGAAAACGCATAAGGCCCGTGCGTCAAAATGCCGCGATGCGTCAGGTTGGAAAAGCGAAAACCAAACGCGACCGTCGCCCAGGCATAAATTGCCGTCAAACCGACCAGCACTGTACCGATCGCGACCAGCACCACCGGATGTCCGGCGAACCAGACCGACCAGCCATCGGAGCCATAGGTGCCGGGATGATAATCGAGCGGCCCGTTTTCGGCCATCAGCGTGAAGGGAGGGTAACAAATCAGCGCCGCCATCCACGCCGCCGCAAACGGGTTTGCACTGCGAATGTGCGAATCGAGTGGACGGAAGGTGAGGATATAGCCGGCCGTCGCGAACGCGCAGTCGATCACGAACATGAAGCCGATCAACCAATTGGCCAGCGCCACCGGATTGTGCAGCACCTCCACGACATTCCCGTGGATGAACCCGGCGAACCCCGGCGGCACCACCGCCAGCATGAACGCCAGGAAAAAGGCCTTCACGCCCCAACTGCGCAAATGGTTATACAGCGCCTCACGGTCGATCGGCTCGTCGAGCCCCATCAGCCACGCGCCGAGCGCCCAAGCGCCATCCTTGGGCGCGACCAGGCGACGATCGATCCACAGCACATAGGGGATCGAACCGACCAGCAGCAGCGGTGCGGCGACGCCGAAACACGCCATCGCAAAGGGAAAGCCGCCCCATTGGTTGCTCCAGTAAAAGCGCCCGGTGCCATAGATCAACGCGATGCCCGCCCAGGTCGCCCATAACCCCGCGAGCTTGGTCAGCGACACATCGAGCGTTTCACGCCACGGCTTCGGGGTGCTCCAGTCAATGCCGGTCGAGGCGCGACGGTGGACCTTGTCGACCAATACCGCCCACAGCACCATCGGCAGCGCGCAGGCCGCGATATTGACGAGCGCCGCATAGGGCCCGTCCATGCCATAATAACGCGCGATCGCGACCCACAGGAACAGGCCGCCGAGACCCGCCAACCCGCAGCCAGTGCTGACCGCCGAGACCGGGCGGGGATCGGCCGCCTTGGCGGCCCGCGCGAGGGCAGTGTCATGAAACATCGCAGGCGGCGTAGCGCAGGAAGGGTTAGCGATGCGTAAAGGACAATCCCGGCAACTGGCGGCAGTCCGCTATCGCCCCACCCCGGCACGGCATTGCATCAACGGTTGAATGCGCGTGCCAAATGCCTCCACGCCTTCGACGAAATCGTCGAAGGTCAGCAGCACGCCGCCGGTATTGGGCACCGCTGCCATTTCGTCGAGCATCCGCGCGACATTGGCATAGGAGCCGACCAGCGTGCCCATATTGATGTTGACCGCTCCTTCCGGTGCCGCAAGCTGGCGGACGTTGGTGTCCTTATTGTGGGTGTCCTTCGCGCCCTGGTCGGCCAGCCAGGCGATCGCCTCGAGATCGGCACCGTCATTATAGGACTGCCACTTCGCCATCGCCGCTTCATCGGTTTCGGCGGCAATGATCATGACAAGCACGAAGATCGACACGTCGCGCCCGGTCTTTGCGGTGGCCGCCGCCAGCCGCGCATTGTTCGACGCGAACGCCGTCGGCGTGTTCACCCCCTTGCCCAGGCAGAAGGCATAATCCGCCCATTTCGCCGAGAAAGCGAGCCCGTCATCGGAGGAGCCCGCGCAGATGATCTTCATGTCGCCGCTCGGCACCGGGCGGACGCGACAATCGTCCATTTGATAATAATCGCCCTTGAAGTCGCTCTCGCCGGTTTCCCACAGCTCGCGCAGGATATGGGCATATTCGTCGAGCATCGTGTAGCGATTGCGGAAATGCTCGTCGCCGGGCCACAGCCCCATCTGGGTATATTCGGGCGGCTGCCAGCCGGTGATGAGGTTGAGCCCGAACCGCCCATGACTGATCGAATCGATCGTGTTGCACATCCGCGCGGCGAAGGCGGGCGGGATGATGAGCGTCGGGCAGGTCGCGAAGATCTTGATCTTCTCCGTCACCGCCGCCAGCCCCGCCATCAGCGTGAAGCTTTCCAGGCCATATTCCCAGAATTCGGTCTTGCCCCCGAAACCGCGCAGCTTGATCATCGACAGCAGGAAGTCGAGCCCGTGTTTTTCCGCCGATTGCGCGATCGTCTTGTTGAGATCGAACGACGGCAGGTATTGCGGAGCGTTTTCGGAAATCAACCAGCCATTGTTGTTGATGGGGACGAAGACGCCGACTTGCATGGTGTTACCCTTCCGCGATTTCGCCCGCCAGCCAGGCGAGCACGAAGCTGTTGAACGCATCCGGATCGACCACGTTGACGGCATGGCCGCCATGTTCCGCCCGGCAGAAACCCGCGATCGGCAAACCGTTGGCAAGCGCGACCCCGGCATTGGACGGCACCAGCATGTCGTCATCCGAACACACGACCAACACTGGCCGGTGGATCTCACGCAGGCGATCGGCGATGTCGAAGGTGGCCAGCGCGGCGATGCGTTTTTCCATCGTGGCGACGCCCGGAAACTGCGCCAGTTGCGCGGGCAGTTCCGCCTCCAGCGCCGCGTGATGCGCCGAAATCCAGTTGGCCGGATACAGGAAGATCGGCTGCGCCCGCAGATACGCCTCCACACCGCTATCGCGCAGCAATGCAAGCCGCGCGTCGAAACAGCGCAGGAAATGCGGATCGGGGGACGCCCAGCCATTGACCACGACGAACTTGTCGATCCGCTCCGGTGCCAACAGCGCCAGCGCCAGCGCCGCCACACCGCCCGCGGCATGGCCGACGATCGTCGCGCGCGCCACGCCGAGCGTGTCGAGCAGCGTCAGCATGTCCGCGGCAAAGTCCTCGACCGACACCGTTTCGGGCAAAGCGCGATCGCTGCGGCCAGTCCCGCGATGGTCATAGGCGATGACGTGATAGCGCTCGGCAAGCGCCGCGATATTGGGTGCCCAATAGCTCGCCGAGCCGCCAAGGCCCGACGACAGGAGGAGCGGCGGCGCAGCGGCGCTGCCGTGGGTCTCGTAATACAGGCCTGCGGCGTGCGGCATGATTCAGCCTTGCATCGACAGCGATGGCGTGCCGAGCATCTCAACCAAGATGCGCGACCGAGGCGATTTCCACCAGGCAATCCGGCTTCACCAGATCGGCGCGGATGCAGTAGCGCGCAGGCTTTGCGCCCGGAAAATATTCGGCATACACGCCATTGAAGGCCGCATAATCGGCCAGGTCTTTCAGGAAGATGTGGTTCATCGCGACATCTTCCAGCGTCGCGCCCGCCGCTTCCAGCGTCACCTTGATAACGTCCAGCACATGCCGCGTCTGTGCGGCGGCATCGCCGACATGCAGCACCGCCCCGCCCTCGCCAAGCGCCAGCACGCCCGAGACATAGACGGTATTCCCCGCCTTGGCCCCAGCCGAATACGGCGCGATCGGGGTCGGGAATTGCGGGGGATTGATCGCTTCGAAGGGCATGAACCTACTCCTTGGGCGACTGGCCGAACGACCCGCAGAAATCTGCGGCCGTACTGATCCAGCCGAAGAATTTCTCGACATTGTAGACGCTGGCCGCCTGCATTTCGGGCGGGCCGAGATGATGCGTGGCATCCTCCAGCATCACTCCGAAATATTCGAGATGGAAGCCATCGCGCAACGTGCTCTCGACGCAGACGTTGCTGGCAATCCCGACGAACACGATGTTGCGAATGCCGCGCGAGCGCAGCGTCGAATCCAGCTGCGAATTGAAGAACGCCGAATAGCGCGTCTTATGGACGCGAAGGTCGCCCGGTTGCGGGGTCAGCGCATCGACGATCTCATAATCCCACCCACCGCGCGCCAGCAAGGTGCCCGCCAGTTCGGGGCGCTGGCGCATCGTCTTCAGCGCGTTCGATTTGTGCCAGTTGGGCGAGCCCGGCCCGCCCGCCTCGCGATACTCGGGGTCCCAGCCATTTTGCAGGAACACCACCTGCACGCCCGCAGCCCGCGCCGTATCGAGCACCGTCGCGATCTTGCCGATCGTCCCCGCCGCGCCCGAAATGTCGAAACCCGCCAAATCGACATAGCCGCCCTTGCTAGCATAGGCGTTCTGCATGTCGATCACCACGACGGCGGTATGCTCGGGCGCGAGCCGCAACGCCTCGGGCCGGGCCGGGAGCGTCACCGCCGTGTCGCCATCCCCGCCGGGGCAGATCACGGTCTGATCGTCGGCCACGCAACACTCCCTCGCGAAAGCGTCCGATCCTGTCGTGGATGTCGCACAAGTGCAAGGGCCGCATCTTGCGCACCGGCTTTACCCACGCTAACCGGGGCAGATCGCCGCAGCAGCGCGCGCAGCCGGCGAGCGGGTATAGTACAATGGTAGTACAGCAGCCTTCCAAGCTGAATACACGGGTTCGATTCCCGTTACCCGCTCCAGCCCGTGTCCCGGCACAGGCATGACCGCAATCTCCTTTCCCAAGGCGCAGGACGCGATCGTCGCGGTCGGGCGCTGGCTTGATGGCAAAGGCTGGGCTCCCGCGACATCGGGCAATTATTCGGCGCGGCTGGACGACGGCAGCTTCGCCGTCACCGTATCCGGTCGCCACAAGGGACGCCTGACGCGTGACGATGTGATGCGCGTGGATGCCGAAGGCGTGTCGCTCGACGGAAAGAAACCCTCCGCCGAAACCGCGCTGCACCTGACGCTATACCGTCTGTTTCCCGCATGCGGCGCAATACTGCACAGCCACTCGGCCACCGCAGTAGGCCTCAGCCGCGCGACGCCAGGCGATGGATATACCCTTACCGGCCACGAAATGCTGAAGGCCCTGCCCGGCATCGTGACGCATGAGACATCGGCGGTGCTGCCGATCGTCGACAACAGCCAGGACATGGCCGTGCTCGACGCGGCAATCACCCCTCGCCTGCTGGCACCGGGTGCAATCCCGGCCTATCTCATCCGCAGCCACGGTTTGTATGGCTGGGGCCAGGACATGGCCGAGGCCGAGCGCGTGATCGAGGCGGTGGAATGGATGATCGCCGCCGAACTGGCCGAAAGGAGCTTTCGATGAGCCGCCTGCAAGTCTTTGCCGAGGATGACGCCGCCACGGCGCTGCTCGACACCACCGACGCTGCTGAGATCGAGGCGACGCTGCAGGAGGCCGGGGTCCGTTTCGAACGCTGGCCGCTCAAGCCCGTCACAGCCGACAGCGATGTGCTCACGGTCTATGCGGACGAAGTGGCGCGGCTGACGGCAGACGGCGGCTATCAGTCGATCGATGTCGCGCGGATCGCGCCCGATCATCCCGACCGCGCGACGCTGCGCGAAAAATTCCTGTCCGAACACACGCATGGCGAGGATGAAGTGCGCTTCTTCATCGACGGCGAAGGGCTGTTCACGCTCCACCATGACGGGCGCGTGTTCAACATGCTGTGCTGCGCGGGGGATTTGATCTCGGTGCCAGCCGGGATGCGGCATTGGTTCGATATGGGGGCAGCCCCGCGCTTTACCGCGATCCGGCTGTTCGTGAACCCCGATGGCTGGGTCGCCGCCTTTACCGGCAGCGACATTGCCGAGCGCTTCCCGCGCCTGGAACCCGCAACCGCGTGAAGGCGATCCTCACCGATATCGAGGGCACCACGTCAAGCATCGCCTTCGTCGCGGAGGTGTTGTTTCCGTATGCCCGTACACGCCTGGCCGACTATATTGCGGCGCACCCGGCGGAAACCGCGCCGATCCTGGCCGAAGTCGCCGCCAGCGAACCCGGCGACGCGGTCGCCACGCTGCTGCGCTGGATCGATGAAGATCGAAAGGCGACCCCGCTCAAGGCGCTGCAAGGCATGATCTGGGCCGATGGCTATGCCTCCGGCGCTTTTACCGGGCATATCTATCCCGATGCGGCCGCAGGCTTGCATCGCTGGCACGCGGCGGGGATCAAGCTCTACGTCTTTTCGTCCGGCTCAGTGCCCGCGCAGAAACTGCTTTTCGGACATAGTGAGGCAGGTGATCTGACCCCGCTCTTTTCGGGCTATTTCGACACCACCACCGGGCCGAAGCGTGAGGCCTCCTCCTATGCCAGGATCGCCGCGGCGATCGGGATGTCGCCGGGCGAGGTGCTGTTCCTGTCGGACACGCCCGAGGAAATCGCAGCAGCACGCGGTGCGGGGATGAACGCGCGACTGATCGATCGCTCGGGCGACGGCGGGGATATCATCACCTTCGACGATCTCTTTTAAGGACCCGCGATGATCCTCCAAGGCACGCATCAACGCTCGATCACGCGCACCGCCGATGGTGCCGGCGCGCGCATTCTTGACCAGCGCGAACTGCCGTGGACCGTGAAATGGGTCGAACTCCGCTCAGCGCGCGATGCCGAGCGGGCAATCCGGGAGATGTGGACGCGCGGCGCGCCACTGATCGGTGCGACCGCAGCCTATGGGCTGGCGATGGCACTGGCGGAGGACGGATCGGACGGCGCGCTTGATGCGGCCTACACGCTGCTGCTCGACTCGCGCCCGACCGCGGTCAATCTGAAATGGGCGCTCGATCAGGTGATGGAGGCCGTACGCCCGCTCCCCGCCACCGACCGTGCCGAAGCCGCGTTCGCGCGCGCCGATGCCATTTGCGACGAGGATGTCGCGCTGAACCAGGCGATCGGCGAACACGGCCTCGCGCTGTTCCGCACGCTTCATGCGAAGCACCCGGATCGTCCGCTCAACATCCTGACGCATTGCAACGCAGGGTGGCTGGCGACGGTCGATTACGGCACCGCCACCGCGCCGATCTATCTGGCGCATGACGCCGGTATTCCAGTGCATGTCTGGGTCGACGAAACCCGCCCACGCAACCAGGGCGCGTTGCTCACCGCGTTCGAACTGGCCGGGCACGGCGTGCCGCACACCGTTATCGCCGACAATGCCGGTGGCCATTTGATGGTGACGGGCCAGGTCGATGCCGTCATCGTCGGCACCGACCGCGTGACGGCCAATGGCGATGTCTGCAACAAGATCGGCACCTATCTGAAGGCGCTCGCCGCAAAGGACACGGGCGTGCCCTTCTATGTCGCTTTGCCTTACACCACCTTCGACGCAAGCACCGCGACGGGGGCGGACATTCCGATCGAGGAGCGCTCGGGCGACGAAGTGACCCATGTCGCAGGGGAAGGCGGGCGCATCCGCGTCACCGCCTCCGGCACCGCGAACCCGGCCTTCGACGTGACGCCCGCGCGGCTGGTGACGGGCTACCTGACCGAGCGGGGGCTACTGAAAACGATTTGACGCGAGCGCATCACGGTCGCCGCGCCATCCGTTCCAGCGCAGCATCCAGCGTCGCGTCCTGCTTGGCGAAGCACAGTCGCACGACGCTCCGTACCGCGTCCTCGGCATAAAAGGCAGACACCGGGATCGTCGCCACTCCCGCCTCCTCCAGCAGCCAGCGCGCGAACAGGACATCGTCCATGTCGACGCCCGAGGCGATCAGGTCGATATTGAGGAAATAGGTCGCCGCACTCGGCAGCACGCTATAACCGAGTCCGGTCAACCCCGCCGCCAGACGATCGCGCGAGCGCTGATAGCCCGCGCGCATGTCCTCGAAATACCCGATATTTTTGCACAGCCCGAACGCCGCCGCCGCCTGCAAATTGGGGGGCGTGGTGAAGGTCAGGAACTGATGCGCCTTGGCCAGCACCGAGGAGATCGCGGGCGCGGCGCACATCCAGCCGACCTTCCACCCCGTCAGCGAGAAGATCTTGCCGGCCGAACCGATCTTGACCGTGCGAGCCCGCATCCCGGGCTGCGCCATCAGCGAGCGGTGGTGCCGCCCGTCGAACACGACATGCTCCCACACTTCATCGCAGATCGCGATCGCATCATGGCTCACACAGAAATCGGCGAGCAACGCGAGTTCATCGGGCGCGATCATCGTACCCGTCGGGTTGAGCGGCGAATTGAGCAGCACCAACCGCGTCCGGTCGCTGGCCACCGCCGCCAACGCATCGGCGGTGATGCGCCATTCAGGCGGCTCGAGCCGAACCAGCTTCGCCACGCCCCCGGCGCGCTGCACTAGCGGCAGATAGGCGTCGTAGAGCGGCTGGAACATCACCACTTCGTCGCCCGGCGACACCAAAGCGAAGATCGCCGCTGCCAGCGCCTCGGTCGCACCAGACGTAACGATTACCTCGCTCGGATCGAGATCGAGCCCCTGATGCACGCGGTAATGGTCCGCCACCGCCTGCCGCAGCGCGGGCGTGCCTGCCATCGGCGGATATTGGTTCGACTCCTCGATCAGCGCGCGCGCCGCTTCGGCGAGCACATCCTCGGGGCCGCGCCCGTCGGGGAAACCCTGGCCAAGATTGATCGCGCCGGTCGCCCGAGCACGCGCCGACATCGCTTCGAAAATGGTGGTGCCGAGCGCGGTGTAAACCGAGTTCATCGCTTGCTTCCTTCCGGCAAGAAGGTTGGTGGACAGGGCTGGATTCGAACCAGCGTACGCTTGCACGGGCAGATTTACAGTCTGCTGCCTTTAACCACTCGGCCACCTGTCCCCAGGCGCGCATCCTTTGGGAAAGGATGGTCGCTTCAAAAAAAGCGAGGCGTGCCAATGCCGACCACATGCGCCCCTGTCAACGGCTAAGGTCAACCACATTGCGACAAGAGCGACCTTGCACGCGCCTCGCGCCGCGCATACCCACGCGGACACAGTCATTTTTCGTTGGGGGTTTCATCATGCGTCGTGTCTTGCTTCTTGCCACCTGCGCAGCGCTCGTCACCGCGCCCGCGCTCGGCCAGTCGGTTGATCGCACGCAAACCACGCGAATCATCGACGAGGGCATTGCCCATAGCGAAGTGATGCTGACCGCAGAACATCTCGCCGACGTGATCGGCCCGCGCATGACCAATTCCCCCGCGATGCGCACGGCGGAGACCTGGACCCAGGCGAAGTTCACCGAATGGGGGCTGAAGAACGTCCACAAGGAAGGCTTCGATTTCGGTCGCGGCTGGTCCATCGTCAGTTCCAGCGTGAAGATGCTGACCCCGCGCCCGATCCAGCTCACCGCGATCCCCATTGCGTGGACGCCCGGCACCAACGGGCCGATTGCGGCACCGGTCATCGTCGCGCCGATTTCACGCGTGCGCGATTTCGACAAGTGGCGCGGCAAGCTGTCGGGCAAGATCGTCATGGTCACGCTGCCCAACACTGGCTCCGAACCGGGCGAGGCTCCCTTCCAGCGCTATACCGGCGAAGAACTTGGCAAGCTCGACCAATATCAACAGCCCACCTACAATCCCGAAGCCGCCGACCGCCGCCTGAAGCGCCTCGATTTTGCGAAGAAGCTCGATGCCTTCCTGAAGAGCGAGGGGGCGGTCGCAATGGCGACGATGGCGTATCGCGACGGCAAACTCGTCAGCGGCGAGGGCTACACCTTCGGGGTCGGCGATACGCCGTCGCTGCCCGCAGTTCAGATCGCAGCGGAGGATTATCGCCGCCTTGCCCGCCTCGCCAAGATCGGCCCTGCACCGACAGTGGAGATCAACAGCGACGTGCGCTTCGACGATAGCGACACGCGCGCCTATAACGTCATCGCCGAAATCCCCGGTTCCGATCCCAAGGCCGGTTATGTGATGGCCGGTGCCCATCTCGATTCGTGGGTCGCGGGCGATGGTGCTGCCGACAATGGTGCCGGCTCGGCAATGGTGATGGAAGCCGCGCGGATCATCGCCAAAACCGGCATCCGCCCCAAGCGCACGATCCGCTTCGCCTTGTGGGCGGGCGAGGAGCAGGGCTTGCTCGGCTCGCTTTCTTATGTCGAAAGCCACCTCGCCACGCGTGGCAACCCGAGCGACCCGAAACAGACCGGGCTTGCGCTGTACATGGGCTGGTCCAACCGTTGGCCGATCACGCCAAAGCCCGGCTGGGGCGAGCTGGCCGCGTATTTCAACCTCGACAATGGCTCGGGCAAGGTGCGCGGCATCTATGCCGAGAACAATCCGGCGGTGGTGCCGATCTTCCGCGAGTGGCTCGCCCCGTTCGGCCCGATGGGGGCGAAGGACGTGGTGATCCGCACCACCGGCGGCACCGACCATGTCTTCATGCAGGCGGTCGGCGCGCCCGGCTTCCAGTTCATCCAGGATCCGCTCGACTATGACAGCCGCGTCCACCATTCCAGCATCGACACCTTCGACCATTTGAAGGGCAATGACATGCGCCAGGCCTCGACCATTCTCGCGTCGTTCCTGGTCAATGCCGCCAATGCCGAAAAGGCCCTGCCCCGCCCGCCCTTGCCGACCAAACCGGCGGTGACCGAGCCTTTCGCTTATTCCGACGAGGATGAATAAACCCGTGTCTGTACCGCTTGCCTTTGACCTTATGCTTACTGCGCGCGCGCTGCGCGCTTCGATCGTGGAGACCAACTGATGGCTCGCCGTGGACATCGCCCGTCACAGGCCCCTGCCGGTCGCCCCCGTTTTTGGGGACGCCACGCCGTCACCGCAGCACTCGCCAACCCCGAACGGGTAGTGCGCAAGCTCTGGGTGACGCGTGAGGCCGCCGCCAGCCTCGACATCCCGCCGGTGATCCCGATCGTCTATGCCGATGTTGCCGATCTCGCACGGCTGGTGCCGGGCGATGCCCCGCATCAGGGGCTGGTGGCTGAGGTCGATCCGCTGGAGGATATGTGGCTCGGCGATTTGCTGCAGCAGGGCGAAGGCGACCAGCGCCCGTTGCTGGTGCTCGACCAGGTGACCGACCCGCACAATGTCGGCGCGATCATGCGCTCGGCCGCCGCGTTCGATGCGCTCGGCATTGTCACGCCCGACCGGCATGCGCCACCCGAATCGGGCACGATCGCGCGGGCGGCCTCGGGTGCGCTCGAAATCGTGCCATGGGTGCGTGTGGTCAACCTCGCGCGCGCGCTCGAGGAGATCGCTGAAGCCGGTTTCTGGCGCGTCGGGCTGACCGGCGAGGCTACGCAGACCTTAACCCAGGCAATGGGCACGCAGCGCGTCGCGCTGGTGCTGGGTGCCGAGGGCGAAGGGATGCGGCAGAATACGGCATCGCATTGCGACGAGCTTGCGCGTTTGCCGATCTCCCATAAGGTTGAAAGCCTGAACGTGTCGAACGCAGCGGCCATCGCGCTGTACGCGGTGGCGTCACGCTGAACGGGAGGTTCGACATGACGGCACGTCTCGCGCGGCGGCTGACGCTAAAGCTGCTGGGCGTGCTGCTCTTGCCATTTGCCTTGGCCAGCTGCGTGCTGACCCCCGGCACGTTCGTGTCGAGCTTGCGGATCGACGCCGACCGGCACTTCACCTTCACCTATGTCGGGGAGGTGATCGCGGTCGATTTGGGCGGCGAGTTCGCCAAGGGTATGAAGGATGGCGGCGACGGCGATGCCAAGGGGACCGACCCCGCCGCCACCGACGATGAAGAACCCACGCTCCAGAAAATCGCCAAGCAGAAACCGGTCCCGAAGGACACCAAGCCCGCCGAAACCGACGGCAAGGCCGCAACCGACGCCAAGAACCGCGCGATCGCCGCGACGCTCGCCAAGGAAATTGGCTATCGCAAGGTGAGCTATCTCGGCGATGGCAAGTTCAGCATCGACTATGCCATTTCCGGCACGCTCGATCGCGGCTTCCTGTGGCCGTACAATCTGGACGCGGAGGTGCTGTTTCCGTTCATCGCGCTGGAAGTGCGGGCGAACAATACGGTGCGGATCAAGGCACCGGGCTATGCCAATCAGAGCGACGCCAGCAAGGGGCTGGCAGGCGGCATGACCGACAAGGGGCCGACAAGCCAGCTCGACGGCACCTTCACGCTCGATACCGATGCCGAGATCGTCAGCCAGAATCAGGAAGATGGTGCGGTGACGACGGGCACGCGCAAGACCGTGACGTGGAAGGCGACACCGACCACCAAGGATGCACCAACGGCGGTGTTACGCTTCAAATAGGGTACGGGCGGCGACCGCGCCGCCCGCTTGCCGCCTCAATCCTCGGCGGCGATGCGGACCTTCAGCCCGTCCAGCGCATCGGTCAGTTCGATCTGGCACGACAGGCGCGAGGTCGCGTCGCGGTCGGCCGAGGAATCGAGCAGATCGTTCTCGTCTTCGCTCATCTTGGGCAGTTTGGCCGCAAAGTCCGGGTCGACATGAACGTGGCAGGTCGCGCATGAACAGCACCCGCCGCACAGCGCCAGAATTTCATCGATCCCCGCGTCGCGGATGACTTCCATCACCGAAAGGCCGGCATCGCCTTCGATCTCCCGTTCTTCCCCTTCGCGGGTCACGACGATAAGCTTGGGCATGAACGATCCTTTGCGATAGCCACTGTCTCCACCGCCATGCCGCCAGAAGCGGCCCCGATCAAGGTATCACCGCATGGGCCTCAGCGCCGACCAGTTGAAAACCGCGCTGGACGCGCTGGCGGAACGGGAACCAGCCTTTGCCGCCGCACTCGCCCGCGTCGGGTATCCCGCGCCGCGCCTGCGCGAGCGGGGCTATGCCACGCTGCTGCGCACCATCATCGGGCAACAGGTCAGCACCAAGGCCGCGCAGAGCGTCTGGAACAAGCTCGAAGGGCTGGTCGGGTCGCTCGACGACCCGGCCAATATCACTGGCGCAACCGACGAGACGCTGCGCGAGGCGGGCCTGTCGCGCCAGAAAGCGGGTTATGCGCGCAGCCTCGCGGCGTTGGTGGCGAGCGGCGAACTCGATCTGCACCATCTGCCTGCGGATGACGAGGAAGCCATCGCCAAGCTGGTCGCGGTCAAGGGCATCGGGCGCTGGTCCGCCGAAATCTATCTGCTGTTCGCAGAAGGCCGGACCGACATCTGGCCGGCGGGCGACCTGGCGGTGCAAATTGAAATTGGCCGTATCCTCGGCCACGAGGCGCGCCCAAGCGAGAAGCTGGTGCGTGACCTGGCCGAGCCGTGGCGTCCGCACCGTGGGGCCGCCGCGATCTTCGCCTGGCATCATTATCAAAGCGACATGACGGTCGTCTGAGCCATGGCAAAAGCAGACCGCCTCGCCCGGCTCGACGACCGTCGCGCCGAAATCGAAACCGAATATCGCACGCTGCTGCTCGCCGCGCTGCAGCGGACGGCGGCGGGCCAGTGGGGCTTGTTCGGCCACACCAAAGACCGGGCTCACGCCGCCAAGGCGGCCCCGACGGTGCTGGAACTGACCGAATTGGGCGAAACCGCCGATCAACTGCGCGAACAATTATCGATGCCGCCCTTTGCGCTCCACGCGGATTTTGTTGCATCGCGCGGCCCCGTATCGGCACACGCCGTCGGCGAACCAAAGCAAGCGCAAGCGTGGCTGGCACGGCTGGAATCACAGGAAGGGAAACCCGCATGAGCGGAAAGTGGAAACTGGGCGTCATCGGCGGATCGGGCCTGTACGCGATCGATGCCTTGCACAATCCGCGCTGGCACCGCGTCGATACGCCATGGGGGCAGCCGTCGGACGAATTGCTGTTCGGGTCGATCGGCGACGTCGAACTCGTCTTTCTGCCGCGCCACGGACGCGGGCATCGCATCAGCCCGTCGGAGCTCAACTTCCGCGCCAATATCGACGCGCTGAAGCGCAGCGGCTGCACCGACATAGTCGCCATTTCGTCGATCGGGTCGCTGCGCGAAGAATTGCCGCCGGGGCATTTCGTGGTGGTCGATCAGTTTATCGATCGCACCGTCGCGCGTTCATCGAGCTTCTTCGGCACCGGCATGGTCGCGCACGTGTCGATGGCCGAACCGGTCTGCCCGCGCCTGTCGGGCTATGCGGCGGTGGCGGTCGCAGCAGCGGGCGGCGCAGTGACCAAGGGTGCCACCTATCTGGCGATGGAAGGCCCGCAATTCTCCAGCCGCGCGGAAAGCCTCCTCTACCGCCAATGGGGTGCCGACGTGATCGGCATGACCGCAATGCCCGAGGCCAAGCTCGCCCGCGAAGCGGAGATGCCCTATGCGCTGATCGGAATGGTCACCGACTATGATTGCTGGCGCGAGGAAGCCGCGTTCGTCGAAGTGGCCGAAGTCATCAAGCAAATGGGCTCAAACGGCGAAATCGCACGCAAGGCGTTGGCGGCTTTGGTCGCAGCCCTGCCAAGCGAGCGCACGCCCTCCCCGCTCGACACCGTGCTCGACCACGCGCTGATCACCGCCCCCGCGTCGCGCGATCCGGGCGTACTGGCGATGCTGGATGCGGTGGCCGGGCGCGTGCTGGGCAAATAACCCTGCTATCTTCGTGGCTTTGTGTCTTCGTGCGAGCCTTTTCTCACACAAAGCCATGAAGAAGGGACAAAGGCGGCTACGCCGGGGCCGCTCAGCGTGCGAGCGCGACGATCCGCTCGGCTTCGCTCAGGTGCAACCGCTCGACCATCTCGCCCTGGACGCGGATCGCGCCTTTGTCGGCGTTTTCCGGCTGCGCAAAGGCCGCGATCACCGCCTCCGCCCATGCAACGCGCTCGGCCGACGGCGCGAAGGCGCGGTTGGTGAGCGCGATTTGCGCCGGGTGGATCAGCGTCTTGCCATCGAAACCGAACGCCGCCCCCTGCGCGCATTCCGCCGCCAGTTCGGGCGTTTCGGCCAGCACATTCGACACCCCGTCGAGCGCGATCAGGCCATGCGCGCGGGCCGCCGTCACGATGGCGGTCAGATGCGGCAGCAGCGGCAGGCGGTCGGCACCCGGTGTGCAGCGCATGTCCTTGGCCAGATCGTTAGTACCCGCGATCAGACAGCCCAGCCCACGCGTCGCGGCGATCGCAGGCAATGCGAGCATCGCCGCGCACGTCTCGATCATCGCCCACAGCGGAACCTCGCCGAGCAGTGCGCGCGCTGCCGACAGATCATCGGGGTGCGACACCTTGGGCAGGACGATCGCGTCGAACCCGGCGTCACGCGCAGCCTCGCAATCGGCGATGCCCCATTCGCTATCGAATGCGTTGATCCGCAGCGCCAACGTCCGCGTGCCAAACCCGCCATCCGCCGCCGCTTGCATCGCCTGAATACGGGCGCTCGCTTTGGCCTCGGGCGCGACGGCGTCCTCCAGATCGAGAATCACGGCATCGCAGGCCAGGCCCCGCGCCTTCTCGATCGCGCGCGCGTTCGACGCCGGCATGAACAGGGCACTGCGAAGCGTGCGCATTATTGGGCCGCGGCCTCCCGCCGGGTTGGCGCAGGCGCGTCTTCCCAGCCACCGCCCAGCGCCTTGAACAGGCTGATCTGCGCATCGGCGACCGCCGCATCCGATTGTGCCAGAGCGGCACGCGCATCGGCCCGGTCGCGCTCGGCCTCGATCAGCAGCAGGAAACTGTCCGCCCCATAATTGAACCGCACTTGCGACAGCTTCGCCGCCGAAGTGCTTGCCGCTTCGGCACGGCGCAAAGCGGCGTTGCGCTCCAGCGCCCCGGCATAGCGCGCGAGCGCTTGCTCCAC
Organism: Sphingomonas sp. DC1600-2; assembly: GCF_049897605.1. Lineage (NCBI taxonomy): Bacteria > Pseudomonadati > Pseudomonadota > Alphaproteobacteria > Sphingomonadales > Sphingomonadaceae > Sphingomonas > Sphingomonas sp. DC1600-2. The sequence continues at coordinate 674,575 of NZ_JAFCWO010000001.1, read as the reverse complement.
TTCGCTCAGCGCGCCGAGCACCTTGCCATCGAATGTCGCAAGGCTGGCATCGGCTCCGGCGCGCGCCTCCCGGATCCTTGCGCGCGCAACGGTCTGGTTGGGGAAGCTCCACGAAATAAGCGGCCCGAACGAATAATTGGCCGCGCTGCTCTTGAACAACTGGCTGCCGCGCGTGGCGTTGAGGCCAATGCTGCCCAGCAACGAGATCTTGGGATAGAGATCAGCCACGGCCACCCCGACCCGCGCCGTATCCGCCGCGAGCGTACGCTCGGCGGCTCGCAGATCGGGGCGGCGCGCGATCAACGCCGCTCCATCACCGACGGGCACCACGGTGTGCATCGTCGGCGGAGCCTTGCACGCATCAGCGGCGGCATCGACTTGCGCGGGCGGCAGACCGGTCAACACCGCCAGCGCATAAAGCGACGCGCGGCGTTCGGCCTCAAAGCCCGGAATGCTCGCCTGCGTCTGCGCGAGCAGGACGTCGGCGCGCTCCACATCGCGCCGCGTGCCGCGCCCTGCGGCGAACAGCGTGTTGGTCAGCCCCAGCGTGCGCTGTTGCAGCGCCACCGTCTCGACCGCGACCGCGCGTTGCTCGGCATTGCTGCAGGCGCTGGCATAGGCCCGCGCGGTTTCGGCGGCGACCGACACGCGCGCCGCATCCAGCTGCGCCTGTGCCGCCTGCGCATCGCCGCGCGCTGCCTCGATCGCCCGCGTCACGCCGCCAAACAGGTCGACCTCGTACGACGCATCGAAGCCCAGCTTGAAGCTATCGAAGCGAAAGGTCTGCGGCGCGGCGGCAGCGCCGCCAAAGGCTGCGGCGCTCGCGCTATTGGCCTGTTGGCGGCTATATTGCGCACTCGGGCTGGTGGTCGGTAGCCGCGCGCCCGTCTGTTCGGACAAAACCGCGCGCGCGCGCTCCAGATTGGCGGCGGCGACGCGGATATCGGTATTGTGTGCCAGCGCCTCGGTTACCAGCCGGTCGACCGATGGATCGTCATAGAGCCGCCACCAATGCTCGGGCAGCGGTGTTGCTGCGACTGCCGCACCGGCGCGCGCTTCGACGAAGCCACCGCCGCTGGCGGCAACGGGCGTGGTCGGGCGACTGTAATTGGGGCCGACGACGCAGGCCGACAATGCCAGCGCGGGCAGCGTCAGCCCGAGGATACGCACCATGCGGGTCATGCTGGATTACCCTCTACATGGTCGCCCGCCGTCGCCACACGCGGCTTGCGGCGGAGCTTGCTGGCAACCCAATCGCCCCCCTTGCGGCTGATGACGTAGAAGCTCGGCGTGAACAGCAGGCCAAAGGTCGTCACGCCAATCATCCCGAAGAACACCGCCACGCCCAGTGCCTTACGCATTTCCGAACCAGGTCCCGAACTGATCACCAGCGGTAACACGCCGAGGATGAAGGCAATCGAGGTCATCACGATCGGGCGCAAGCGCTGCTCGGCGGCGTGTTCGGCCGCCGCGTGCAATTCCATCCCTTGATCTTCGTTCGCGCGGGCAAACTCGACGATCAGGATCGCGTTCTTCGCCGCAAGCCCGATCAGCACGACCAAGCCGATCTGCGTCAGGATGTTATTGTCCATCCCCATGATGTTCACCCCCACGATCGCCGCCAACAGGCACATCGGGACGATCAGGATGACGGCGAAGGGCAGCACCAGGCTTTCATAATTGGCCGCCAACAGCAGGAATACGAACAACACCGCCAAACCGAACACCAGCGAGCCGGTATTGCCCGCCTGCGTTTGCTGGAAGGCGATTTCGGTCCATTCGTAGCTCATGCCCTTGGGCAGGATCTGATCGGCCAGCCGTGCCATCGTCTGCAAGCTCTGCCCCGAGGAATAACCGGGCACCGTGTCGCCCTGCAGTTCGGCCGAGGGATAGAGGTTGTAGCGTACCACGCGGTACGGGCCGCTATCGTTGCGGAGCGTCATCACCGCGTCGAGCGGCACCATGTTTCCGGCTGCCGATCGGGTGCGCAGGTGCCCGACATCCGAAATCTGGTCGCGATACGGCGCGTCGGCCTGCGCGGTCACCCGGTAGGTGCGCCCCAGATAGTTGAAGTCGTTGATGTACGCCGAACCGAGATAGGTGCCGAGCGTCGAAAACACGTTCGAAACCGGCACGCCCATCTGCTCGGCCCGCTCGCGATCGATATCGGCGAACAGGCGTGGAGTGCGGGTGTTGAAGGTAGTGAAGGCTGAGGTAATGCCCGGCGTCTGATTGGCCTTCATCATCATTGCGAATGCGGCCCCCTCCAACGCCTTGTAACCGAGGTTGGAGCGATCCTCGATCAGCATTTTCCAGCCGCCGCCCGTGCCGATGCCGGCGACGGGCGGTGGCGGGATGACCAACAGCAAACCGCCCGAAAGCGGTGCGAAGGCTTGCCGCATCTGGTTGGCGATAAGGGTTGCATCGGCGCGATCCGCGCGGGGCTTCAGGGTGATGAACATCGCGCCGCCATTCGAGGCGGTCGAGAAGGTGGCACCGTCGAGGCCGGAAAAGGCGACCGTGTCGCGCGTTGCCGGGTTCTTGCGCGCGATATCGCTCGCGCGCTGGATCAATTCGGTCGTCCTTTGCAGCGACGATCCCGGCGGCAATTGCGCCGCGACGATCAAATACCCCTGATCCTGCGCCGGAATGAAGCCAGTCGCGGTCGCGGTAAAACGCCATCCGGCGAGACAGATCAGGATAACATAAGCGATTCCGACGATCGCGAGACTGCGAACAGCGCGCGCGGTGAACTTGCCGAAGTTCCGACCGAGCCAATCGAAGCCGCGATTGAATCCACGGGCAAAGCGCGTGCCCCACCCCCGCCAACCCGGCTTAGGCTCCTCGTCATGCTTTGGCTTGAGCACCATCGCCGCGAGGGCGGGCGACAGCGTCAACGACACAAACGCCGAGATTGCCGTCGCCGACACGATCGTCAACGCAAACTGCTGATAGAATTGCCCCGATATGCCGGGAATGAAGCTGGTCGGAATGAACACGCCGCACAGCACCAGCGCGATCGCGATCAACGCGCCGGACACCTCGTCCATCGTCTTGTGCGCTGCCTCGCGAGGAGAAATTCCCTCCTCTTCCATCAAGCGTTCGATATTCTCGACCACCACGATCGCATCGTCGACCACGATGCCGATCGCCAGCACCATCCCGAACAGCGACAGGTTGTTGAGGCTGAACCCGAAACCGCCAAGCACCGCCAAGCTGCCGATCAACGACACCGGGATCGCCACGATCGGGATGATCGCCGCGCGCCAGCTTTGCAGGAACAGCAAAACCACCAGCGCCACCAGCACCAGCGCCTCGACCAGCGTATGCTCGACCGCCTCGATCGACGCCTGAATATATTCCGTCGGATTATACGGGATCGAATAGCTCAGGCCGGGCGGAAAGCTTTTCGCGGCGCGAGCGACTTCCGCCTTCACCGCTTCGGCCGTGCTCAGCGCGTTCGATCCAGGCAATTGCGTGATGCCGAGCGCGGTCATGTGCTTGCCGTTGAGGGCCGCGTTGATCGTATAATCCTGCGCGCCCAGCTCGATCCGCGCGACATCGCGCAGCCGCGTCAGCCGACCCTCGGTGTCGCGTTTTATGATGATTTCGCCGAACTGATCGGGCGTGGTCAGCCGCCCCGTCGCCTGGATGCCAAGCTGGAAGGCCGTGCCGCCCTGGTTGAACGGCGGTGCACCGACCGCACCGGCCGCGACCTGTACGTTCTGCGCGCTGACCGCCGCGACGATTTCATCGACCGTCAGATTGCGCGCGGCGGCGCGATCGGGATCGATCCACAGCCGCATATTGTAATCGCGACCGCCGAAGCTGCGCACGCCACCGACACCGGGAATCCGCGAGATCCGGTCGATGATTTGCGTGGTCGCATAGTTCGACACGTAGGATTCGTTCAACGATCCGTCGGGGGAGGTCAGCGCGATGACCAACAGGATATCGGGCGAATTCTTGCGCACCGTCACGCCAATTTGGCGGACTTCGGTCGGCAGGCGCGGCTCGGCGGTGGAGACGCGGTTCTGCACCAACACCTGCGCCTGATCGACATCGGTCCCCTGCTTGAAGGTCACCGTAATCGCGAGCGATCCGTCCCCAGTGGCCGATGAGGACATGTAGATCATGTTCTCGACGCCGTTGATCGATTCCTCGAGCGGCGCGGCGACGGTTTCGGCAAGCGTCTCCGCATTCGCGCCGGGGAAGGTCGCGCTGACCACCACGGTTGGCGGCGCGATCTGCGGATATTGCGCGACCGGCAAGGACGGATACACGATCACGCCGAACACGACGATCAGGATCGACAGCACCGCCGCGAAGATCGGTCGATCTATGAAGAAGTGGGGAAATTTCACGGGCGCGGGGCCTTAATTGGCGGTTGCGTCAGAAGCGGGCGGTGCGGTTTCCTGGGTAGATTGCGGTGCAGTATCTGCCGCTTTGGGCTGCATCTTCACCAGATTTTGCTTCACCGTCATGCCCGGCTGCAACGTCGTAATGCCATCGATCACGACATGTTCGGTGGGTGCCAGGCCGGATTTGACGACGCGCAACCCCTCCACCTGCGGGCCGGTTTCAACCGGACGCGCGACGACCTTGCCATCCTGGCCGACGACATAAACCAGCTTCCGGGTCTGGTCGGTAAGAATGGCCTCATCAGGCACCAGCATCGCTTTGTAATGGCCCGAGCCCAGCAACCGTGCGCGACCGAACAACCCCGGCGTCAAAAAGCCGTCGGGATTGGCGATGACGGCATGCGCGCGGATGGTGCCCGAATTGGGGTCGACCGCATTGTCGACGAACTCCATCCGGCCATGCCAGCGATACCCCTTCTCGTCGCCGAGCTGAACCTCGACCGGGTTGGGGGTGTTGCGGGAAGACCCTCGCTCGCCCGCTTTGGCCTGGCGCAGATATTTCAGATAGAAGCTCTCCGCGCCTTCGAAGGAAAACCAGATCGGGTCGGTGGAGACGACGCGGGTCAGCACGGTCGTCGCGGCCGTCGCATAATTGCCCTTGCTCACGCGGCGATCGGAAACGACCCCGGTGATCGGCGAACGGACCGTCGTGAAGCCAAGATTAAGCTCAGCCGTCGTTACATTGGCGCGGCCAGCACCCAAGTCGGCCTGCGCGGTGCGCACCGCCGCCAGCTTGGTCTCATATTCTTCCTTGCTGATCGCCTCGGCCGCCAGCAGCTTGTCCGCGCGTGCCAACTCGGACTGGGCATTGGTCAGCGCCGCCTGTGCCTTGGCAACCTGCGCGCGCGCCTGTGCCAACGCAGCCGCATAAGGACGCGGATCGATCGTAAACAGCGCCTCCCCGGCGCGCACGTGCTGGCCGTTGGAGAAAAAGATCCGATCGATGGTGCCGGATACGCGCGGGAGCAGCTGGACGTCCTGAATCGCCTCAAACCGCCCGACATATTCGTCCCAGTCGACCACCTCGCGTTGCAACGGCAGCGCCACGCTGACTTGCGGCGTGGGCGGCGGCGGCGGGGCCTTTGTGGAACATGCAGACAAGGCCAGAATAGCGCTCGCGAAGGCGATCAAGCCCATACGGCCAGGCATCATTGTCATCGGCGCTTTGATCCCTACGAGCATCATGGTCTGAATGCACCCCCGCCACGCAGCCCGCTTCTCCGGCAGGCCTGCTCGTAATCGTGTGTAGAAATGAGAACGACGGCGCGGCAATGCAATAGAGCATCCGTAAAATACCGGATTGATTTGGCTATATGCCTGATAAAGGTCACTATTATTACAAGCGCCTGCCGCGCGAGCGCCAGTGCCAAAGGCGTGTACCGTCAGCGGCCCTTGCCGCGCCCGGAGCCGGGCGGGCGATTGGACCAGAGATTTGAAGCATCGCGCGCCAGACGGTGATTGTGGTCGCGGATAATGCCCGATAGCCTCCCGCCCATGAGCACCGTCCGATCCGCCCGCGTGCTGTTCGCCGCGACCGCTTTTCTCGTCACCGCTGCGGCACCTGCGCCGAGCGACCAGGCGCACTGGCAGGAGCAAGCCGCGCGCGTCACGATCACCCGAGACACATGGGGCATCGCCCATGTCGTCGGCCAAAGCGACGCCGATGCCGTGTTTGGCGCAATCTATGCCCAAGCCGAGGACGATTTCAGCCGGATCGAAGCCAATTACCTGACCGTGCTTGGCCGCACCGCCGAAACCGAAGGCGAAGGGGCAATCTGGGCCGATCTACGCCAGCGGCTCTATGTCGATCCGGTCGATCTGCAGGCGCAATACCGCGCCAGCCCGGACTGGCTGCAACGGCTGATGACCGCCTGGGCCGATGGGCTGAACTATTATCTGGCGACGCACCCGCAGGTGCACCCCAAGGTGCTGACGCACTTCGAACCGTGGATGGCGCTGTCCTTCACCGAAGGCAGCATCAGCGGCGATATCGAACGCATTTCGCTGGCGGAACTCGCCGCTTTCTATGGCGGACAGAAGATCGCCGTGGCGGTGGAAGATGTCGGCCCGGTGCCGCGCGAGCCGCGCGGATCGAACGGCATCGCCATCGCTCCCAAAAACACCGTGGACGGCCACGCGCTGCTGCTGATCAATCCGCACACCAGCTTCTATTTCCGGTCCGAATTGCAAATGACCAGCGGTGAGGGGCTGAACGCTTATGGTGCCTCCACCTGGGGGCAGTTCTTCATCTATCAGGGCTTTAACGAGCAAGCCGGGTGGATGCACACCTCATCCGGGGTCGACAATGTCGATGAATTTGCTGAACAAACCGCACTGACCCGGTACGGGCGGTTCTACGTCTATGGCAAGGACGTCCGCCCCTATCGCACCAATCCGATCACCCTTGCCTATCGCTTGCCCGACGGGACGCTCGCATCGCGCAGCTTCACCACGTATGCCTCACACCACGGCCCGATCGTCGCCGAACGCGGCGGCAAATGGATTGCCGAGGCGTTGATGTGGAAGCCGGTCGCCGCGCTCGAACAAAGCTGGCTGCGCACCAAGGCGCACGATCTCGCCAGCTATAGGAAGGTTGCCGAGCGCCAGGCCAACTCGTCGAACGACACGCTGTTCGCCGACGCCAAGGGCGAAATCGCCTATCTTCACCCGCAATTCGTGCCCGTGCGCGACGACCGCTTCGACTATACCAAAGCGGTCGACGGGGGCGACCCGGCGACCGACTGGAAAGGCCTGCACACGGTCGCGTCGCTCCCCAATGTGATCAATCCCGGCACCGGCTGGGTGCGCAACACCAATGACTGGCCGTGGAGCGCCGCTGGGCCGGACAGCCCCAAAGCGAAGGACTATCCGCGCTATATGGATCAATTCGGCCCGAACCAGCGCGGCGTCCATGCCGACCTGCTACTCACCGGGCATCGCGACTTTACACCGCAGCGCCTGATCGCGGCGGCGTATGACAGCTACTTGCCGGCCTTTGCCGAACTGATTCCGCCACTCGTAAAGGCGTATGACACGCTGCCGAGCAAAGACCCGCGCCGCGCCAAACTCGCCGAGCCGATCGCGACACTGAAGGCATGGGACTATCGCTGGGGCGCGAACTCGGTGGCGACGACGCTTGGCGTGCTATGGGCTGGCCAGATGTGGCGCGACGTCGGCAGCTTCATCCAATCCGAACAAATCAACGTGCCTGCAGCGATCGCCACGCAAGTCTCGGCCGAACGCAAGCTCGCCGCTTTGGGCGAGGCGGTAGATCGATTGAACCGCGACTTTGGCGACTGGCGGGTCGGTTGGGGGAAGATCAATCGATTCCAGCGGCTCGACGATGCCATCGCCCCACATTTTGACGATGCCAGGCCCAGCATCCCCGTACCGTTCACCTCGGCGCAATGGGGGAGCCTCGCTTCATTCGGTGCCAAGCCCTATCCCAATACCAGGAAGCTCTACGGATCAAGCGGCAACAGCTTTGTCGCAGTGGTCGAATTCGGTCCAAAGCTGCGTGCCTGGGCGGTGACTGCAGGCGGAGAGAGCGGCGATCCGGCCTCACCGCACTTCAACGATCAGGCCGCGCGCTATGCAACGGGTGCGCTGCGCCCGGTCTATTTCTACCCCGACGATCTGGCGAACCATATCGAGCAACGCTACCGCCCCGGCAACGTCCCACTGTCGACGCGGCCGCAATAGGCGCGCGACACGCGCTATTGTAGCGGACACCACGTTACCAGGCGATCGATACCCCCAGCCGAACATTGCGCGGGCGCAGCGGCGTCGTTTGCTGCCGCGTTGCCAGAATGGTCGGGTTGCCAAGGGCGAAGCGATTGGCCGTCGCATTGGCGAGATTGTCGCCAGTCAACGACACATCGAGATTGCGCCAATGCCACCCGATCTGCGCGTCAAGCACCCCATATTTACCCTGGCTGACGTCCAGGAAGTCGCCCGTTCCCAGTAGCGACCGCCCGACATAGCGGCCCGACACGCCGGCACTGAAGGTCGACGATCGGCCTCGCGTCCAGCGGTAGGTCAGCCCCCCATTGCCGGCAAAGGCGGGGGTCTCCGGCAATCTGCGATTGGCGCGCACGGACAATTGCGCAAGCGGCCCGTCGACGACATTGTAGGTGTAAAGAAACGCAAAGTTGGCGTGCAGCCCACGCACGATCGCCCAATCGCCGGCAGCCTCCAAACCGACAATGTCCGCATTGCCGACATTGGCGGTATAAGGCTGGCCCCGCGTATTGTATAAGTCGGCCTGAATGTTGCGCCAGCGCGCATAGGACACGGCAGTGGTAAGTTCCAATCCGGTCGGACCGGTGCGTTGCTTGCGGATCCCGACCTCGCCGACAAGAATCGAGTCCGAGCGGAAATCCAGAACGCGTCCAACACCCGTCGCGACGGCAAGCCCCCCCGTGCGATACCCCGATTGCAGTCGCGCGAATACGGCGGTGCGCTTATCGATCAGCCACGACAGCCCCAGCGTCGGATCGACGCGTCGGGTGGCGCGCCCCTTGATGAAGCTGTTGTTGCGCGGGCGCACGGAGGGCTCGCCATCGGTTCGAGCGGCCGTAAAGCGGGTACCGGCGGTGAGCGTCAGGCGCGAGGACACCGGCCAACTCGCCTCGCCAAAAGCCGAGAGGCTGTCGGTCATGTTGGTGACGCCGATGATATCGAGCGGCTGGTCAGGCGGCCCGAGCGCCCGCGCCTGGATATCGCGATCATGCAGGAACGCGACGCCGACCAACCAGCCGATATGATCCGGCACCGCGCGCGACAGTCGCGCCTCCTGCACGAACAAGACATTCGACTGTTCGTTGGTGTAGATCGTCGGCCCCTTGCTGCCGATCGCGCGGGTGGCATCGAAGGTGTCCGACGTCTGCAACTCGACATAGCCCGTCGCCGAAATCAGATCGAGCCCGTTGTCCCAATGTTTGCGCACCACGCCACGCAGCAGTTTGATCTCGCTGCTATAGGGCTGAGCCAGCGAGCGCCGTGCGAGCGGGCCGACCGTCTGCTCGGCATATTGCGCATCTGCGGCGTCGATTCGCTGCGTTAGCGCACCCAGTTCGACGCCCCATCCGCCACCCGGATCGACCGCAAGCGTCGCGCGTCCGCCAACCGTGTCGGTGCGGTTGATATTCGAAAGTTTTCTCGTCTGGTCTGCGATAAACCCGCCATCGCGGTCCCGATAGCCGACCACGCGCAGGCCCACGCGGTCCTCGATCAACGGTAAGTTGGCCATACCGGCAACATCGAAACCGCCGCCACCGCCCTCGGTCGCGGTCGCACCGCTGCTCAGCGAAGCCGAGGCCACCCGCAAATCAACCGGATTGGGCGTCAACCGTATGATCCCGCCGATCGCCCCCGATCCGTACAAGGTCCCCTGTGGCCCCTCCAGCACCTCGACGCCTTTCATATCGTAAAGGTTGAGGCTGGGCTCCGGCCCGGAATATCCTAGAGGCACCTCGTCGAAATAGATGCTCGCGGTGGATTGCGTGGCACCGTTGAAGCTGCTGTCGGCAACCCCTCGAATGAAAATCTTGTTGCGACCGACGCCGAGCTCGGTGTTCTGCAAGACCGGCGTACCCCGCGCGACCTCGTCCATATCGATGGGACGCCCCGCCAATGCACCCGGAGAAAACCCGCCGACCATGAGCACGCTGCCGGGGAACCGAAGCAAGGTAGATTTCTGCTTGCCCGCGGTAACGATGATGTCGTCGCCTGACGCCGGTTCCGGAATCCGCCGCGCCAACAGGCGCGGATGAAGGACCAGTCGCGGAGCCCGTACGATGCGGTAGCTGCGGCCATCGACCGCCACCGCACGATAGCCTGTGCCATCCAGCAGCCGCCGCAAGGCTTCGCGTGGCGGCATCTGGCCGGTCACGCCCCGGGTCCGAACCCGCGCCAGGCCCGGCTCGGTGCTAATGATGTCGAAGCCGATTTGGCGCGCCAGCGCCGTCAATGCCTGGTCGAGCGGTTCAGCGGGGACCGCAACGCGCGGCGAATCGGCGGCCGCTGCAACCGGTATGCTGGCGAAAAACACAAAGGCGACGATGCGACGTCCCAGCCGTTTTGTTTTTCTGTTCAGGCACAGCAAATTACGGCTATTTCGGCGAGATGGTCCATCGCTCGCCATCGTGATGCCACTCAGCCCCAACCAGCGCGGCAATGTGCGGAACATCCCGCGCCGCTTCACCCGTGAAGCGGACCATGCCGGTAAAGGGCTGCTGCGACAAGCTCGGCTCAATCGAAAGGATGACTCCGTCGATCCGTCTGACCGAAGTGATGACACGCCCGAACGGTTCCCCGCCAAAGGCAACCACCCCATTTCGCCAGCTGCCGACCTTGGCGGCGTCGATCTTCATCACCGTCACGCTGCCAAGATCCTCCCGCGCCGAGACCGCAGCGCCCGAGCGCAGCGTCACCGCTTGCTGGCGCGGCTGGAACAAAACCGACCCTTCAGCGACCTGCACATCAAACCGCGCGCCATCGCGTTCGACATTGAAGACGGTTCCCAGATCCTGGACCGTCATCGTGCCGGATCGCACCGTAAACGGATCGCGCGGATCATGGCGGACATGGAAAGTCGCCTCGCCCGCCTGGAGCGTGGCAACTCTGGGATTGTTGCGGTCCAGCACCAACCGGCTCGCGCCGTTCAGCTCAATCCGCGTGCCGTCGCTCAGCGCGATATCCTGCCGCTGACCTGGCTTGGTTTCAACAGCATAGGCAGCGCTCCCGCTGCCTGAACCGATCGGTGCCACCATCAGCGTAACACTGGCTGCGGCCGCAACCGCTGCCCCTCCGCCAACCCACGCCCAAAGGCGTCGAGTCGGTGCCCGCACCACGACTGGCGCTACCACCATGGGTTGCGCGGGAAAAAGATCGGCGCGTTCGGACAACATCGCCATGTCGAGCGCAACCGTGTCAAAAGCCTGCGCATGCGCCGGATCTTCCTCCAACCAGGCGACGAAAGCGCGCCAGTCAGCCTCGCCCATATCGCCCTGGCGCAAATGCCAGTCGATGGCGCGGTCGACGATAGTCGCGTCTTCAACGGCCACGATGAGAGTCCCCTTCATCGGATAGACGATACACATCGCCCGATTCCGCCTCGCCCGCCAGTTTATATGCGTGAATTTCTTTAACAGCCCGTCTCAACAGCTTTTCGACACCGCTAACCGTCATGCCAAGCCGCTCGGCGATCTGCTTTTGGGGCAGGTTTTCGACGCGATACAGGCGCAAGGCCTGGCTCATCCGCTCAGGCATCGCGGCGAGCGCGGCTTCGAGTCGCGCAAGCCGCTCGCGCGCCAACAGGGTATGCTCGATCGAGGGATGCTCCTCGGCCGCCGGCTGCACCTCCAGCCATGCGGTGTCCCGCGCCCCCGCCCGCGCCGATGCGATCCGCCGATCCGCCGCCAGATTCGTAGCCATGCGATACAGATAGGCGGCAGGCTGGGCGACGGGCGGCGCGCCGTGCTGGTCGAGCTTGAGCCAAATATCCTGCAGCGCATCCTCTGCATCGGCGGGATTGCCGAGACGTGCCGCGAGCAAGCGCAACAACATCGGCCGTTCCGCCAGGAACACCGCCTTGAGACCGGCCTCGGTCATCGATGAAGAAGCAGCCACGGCATTCTGCCGTCTAGAGCGCGCCGCGCGTCACTTCGCAAGCGCGCACATACATTTACCGACGATCAGGCGGGTGTGGCCGAACGGTTGGCAAAATCCGTCTGCGCGTAAAACTGACGTTCGCGGATCCGGTCGCTCGTCAATTTGCGCGCGGCAAGCCTGCGACCAAGAAAGTCATAGAAGAACCAGTCGCGGGCGGGCTTCGGAGTCACATGATACAGAACGCGTTCCAGCAACGTCCAGCGGATCGATTCCCGATCGCGTTCGCGGGGTGACGGCGCGCACCACAGAGCACCGCCATACGCCAGCCGACCAAGCTTCGCCATGCGGTGCATGATTTCGTGATCCTCCAGCACATAGCCCCAGCGGCTGGCATCAAATTGCCCCGCGCGGCGCAGCGCATCGGTACGGAACACTTGCCCCGCCCCGCCGGTATGGCACTGCGCTGGCAGCAGCTTGGCCGCGCGCGCCATGCGCTGCGCCGCCTGGGCGTGATCCTCTGCGGTCGCGGTGGGCGTGACGAAATAGGCACCGCCTGCCACTGCACCCGACGTTTCGAGCAGATGCTGCGCCTTGCGCAGATAATCGGTCGGATACAGCGTATCGGCATCGCACGTCGCGACGAACGGCGTTTGCGTGCATTCGATCCCGCTTTGCAGCGCGTTCACCTTGCCTGGACGGCGATCGACGCGCAGCGTGAAGGAAAGACCGAGCCGCTGGCAGATCGCCGCCGCAACATCGCCGCTGCCATCGGTTGAGCCATTGTCGATCAGAATCAGCTCGAACGGCACGTCCTGCGCGGCAAGGCTGGCCAAGGTCCCGTCCAGGAAATTCCGCTCGTTGAAAAAGGGAATCAGCACGGTCCACGCACAAGGGCCACGATCGACGCTGGTCGCGTTGGGCTCCCACGGCGAATTCCAGCCTTGATAGTCCTGCGATTCGAGTAACATGTGTCGTTCCTGCGCTGGTCAGCGTGGTCAATAGGTCGAGGAGAGAGCGGCGACTGCCGACAAGGCGCGCGCTCGGTTCGCCGTTGCGCAGGTGCCCCCCGACAGGCTGCGCCAACCGCCCGGCCGCGCAAAACGGGTGTCGACTCCCGTAAAGTGTTTCGCGGTCGGCATCGGCAAACGAGATCTCCTCGTTAACAAAACGATACCGACGCGCGAAAACCGGACGGGATAATCGGCGTTATGGAACTTTTTTTGCTATCGCGCGTGCGGTGGGCGGAAACACCCTCATAATGATCGCGATTTCAAACGCTTCGTTTGCCGACCTTACGCTTTCGCGTGGCCTCGCGCGGCGAAGTGCGCGATCAGCCAGCTCCGCACCATGCTGATCGTCGGGTCGGCCAGATCGTCGGCACGCAGTTTCAGATAGTAACCGAACCCGTCGTTGATTACCGCTTCATAGGGAATGACAAGCTGGCCTGCGGCGATTTCGGGCGCGAACATGTCGATATCGGCGAGCGCCACACCATCCGACTGCATCGCATAGCTGACCGCCAGTGCGTTGGCGTCGAAGGCAAGGCCACGGTCGGAGTCGAGCGCGATGCGACACTGATTGGCATAAGCGCTCCACAACAGTCCGCGCGGCTGCCCCTCCAGCTTGACGTGGAGCAACGGCGCATCGGCCAGGAACTGCTCCAGCGTCTTGCCCTGGTGCCGTTCGGCGGTCTGCGGAGCGCACACCGGGGCGACGCGCACCATCCACAACAGATCGGTCACGCGGTCATCGATATTGGGGCGGTCGAACACGATCGCCATATCCGTCTCGGTGCTGGGCAAGCCGACCGCGTGCGAGCTGGAAATGTCGATGCGGATGTCGGGATGTTCGGCGTGGAAGGCCTGGATCATCGGCATCACCACTTGCTGCAACAGCGTCGGCGGAATGTGGATGCGGATCGGGCGGCTGGCGGCGGGGTTGGCGCAAATTGCGTTCATCGTCTGCTCCAGCCGGTCGAACGCCTTGCCGACTTCGGGCAGCAGCACCTTGCCCGCTTCGGTCAGCACCAGCGCCTGGCCCGAACGATCGAACAATTTGTGCCCGAGCAATTCCTCCAGGCTGATGACATGGCGGCTGACCGCGCTTTGCGAGACGTTGAGCGCCTGCGCGCCGGCGGTGAAGCTCAGCCGTTGGCCGACCGCGTCGAATGCCCGTAGCGCGTTCAGCGGCAACCAGCGCCGGTTGACAGGTGTGGTGCGTGCGATGGGAATCCCCCTGCTGGCTGGTGGCACATGGCAAGCCTTACGCGCGGCTATGCCGTTTTTCGATACCAAGCGTGTTTTTTCGGGCGGTGCAACGGTGCGGCGCGGCGGCGCACCGACCCCACAGCTTTTGGCATATCGCCATGCACAAATGCGATTTCAGCATCGGTTGCTCGCCATGTCACTCTTCTATGGTGGGCAGGTGGGAGGATTTCGGTTTTGAACCTCGGGGATATTTCGGCACTGCTACAGGCGCGTCCGGTCGGCCATTCGCTGCCCCAGGCGCTCTATACCGGTCAGGAAGCGTTCGAGTTCGATCTGGCGGCGATCTTCGGCCAGTCGTGGCTGTTCGTCGGGTTCGAGGCGGAATTGCGCCAGCCCGGCGACTATCTGTCCTTCATGATCGGTCGCTGGCCAGTGCTGGTGGTCCACGGCCGCGACGGCGAATTGCGCGCCTTTCACAATAGCTGCCGCCATCGCGGATCGATCCTGTGCAAGCCCGGCGAAGGCCATGTCGCGCGACTGATCTGCCCCTATCACAGCTGGACCTATGGTCTGGACGGGCGTCTGCTCGCGGCGGGACGGATGCCCGAAGTCTTCGACAAGGGCGAGCACAGCCTGAAGCCGATCCATCTCGAACGCGTTGCCGGGGCCGTGTTCGTCTGCCTTGCCGAAACGCCACCCGACATCGCCACGATACGGCGCGACCTGACGCCGCTGCTCGCGCCGCACAACCTTGGCCATGCCAAGCTCGCGCATCAAGCGACGCTGGTCGAATATGCCAATTGGAAGCTGGTGATGGAAAATGGCCGCGAATGCTATCATTGCGCGAGCGGCCACCCCGAACTCTCGCGATCCTTCCCGATCAATGCCTCGGCCTATTTCGATTTCGCCGATGACACCGCGACCCGCTTCGAACGGCGCATGGCCGATCTGGCGATGCCGATGGGGCCAGTGGGCGAGGATTGGTGGCAAGCGGTGCGCTTTCCGCTGAATGACGGCACGGTGGCGATGAGCACCGACGGGCAATTCACCGTCAATAAGCTGATGTGCGATATTGGCGGCGGCGATACCGGCTCGTTGCGCTGGGCGATCGAACCCAACAATTTCTGCCATTCGACCGCCGAATATACCTTTGCCTTCAGCGCATATCCGGTGTCGCCGACCGAAACGCATGTCGTGTCCAAATGGCTGGTGCATGAAGATGCGGTGGAGGGTGTGGACTATGACATCGCCTCGCTGACCGACCTGTGGACGCGCACCAATTTGCAGGACAAGGAGCTGGCCGAAAATAACCAGCTTGGCGTCAATTCGCCGGGCTATACGCCGGGCCCGTACAGCCCCGATGCCGAATCGCTGACAATGCGCTTCGTCGATTGGTATTGCGCCAAGGCCAACGCCTATCTTGATCGCGCGGCGCGATGAGCGACGAGACTCCTCCCGTGTGGCGTCCCGAAACGCTCGCGGTGCGCGCGGGCTACGATCCGGCCAGCGCCGCCAACGCCGCCAAGCCGCCGATCTACATGACCTCGACTTTCGCCTACGCCTCGGCCAGGCAAGCGAAGGACATTCACGAAGCGTATTTCGAGGGCACCGGCCCCGAAGTCGGGCGCCCCGGCCATATCTACGCCCGGCTGAGCCACCCCGGCCTCGACATGGTCGAGGCGCGGCTGGCGGCGCTGGACGGGGCCGAAGCCGCCGCTGTGTTCAACAGCGGCATGGCGACGCATTCGGCGATCGCCCTCGCGCATTTGCGCCCCGGCGACAGCGTGGTGTTCAGCCGACCGATCTATGGCGGCACCAATGGGCTCTATACCGGGCTGATGCCCGCCTTCGGCGTCAGCCATGCCGAATTTACCGACGGGTGCGACCGCGCCAGCATCGCGGCTGCGGTCGAGGAAGCACTCAGCCACGGGCCGCTCAAGCTGATCGTGATCGAAACCCCGGCCAACCCGACCGCCGCGATCGTCGACATCGCCTTGGTCGTCGACATTGCCGACGCCGTTGGCGCGCGCACCGGGCTGCGCCCGTTGGTGGTGGTCGACAACACCTTGCTCGGGCCATTGATGCAGCGCCCGATCGCGCTGGGGGCTGATTTGTGCATGACCAGCCTGACCAAATATTGTGGTGGCCATAGCGATTTGCTCGCGGGCGGCGTCAGCGGCAGCGAAGCGTTGGTCGCGCCGCTCCGGCTGTTGCGCACCACGCTTGGCAGCCATCTCGACCCCTATACCAGTTGGTTGCTGCTGCGATCGATGGAAACGGTGCATGTGCGGGTCGAGCGCGCAATGGACAATGCCCGCCACATCGCCGAATTTTTGCGCGATCACCCCAAGGTGGCGAGCATCCTCTATCTCGGCTTCCTGCCCGAAGGCAGCGCCGCACGCGCGGTGTATGATCGCCAATGCAAGGCGGCGGGATCGACCTTTTCCTTCGCGGTCGTCGGCGGCGAGGCGGAGGCGTTCCGCTTTCTCGACCGGCTGACGCTGCTGCGTTTTGCAGTCAGCCTTGGCGGATCGGAAACGCTCATCACGCATCCGGCGACCACGACGCATTATGCGCTCACCCCTGCGGAACGCGCGGCGGGCGGGATTACCGATGCCACGCTACGGCTGTCGGTCGGGATCGAGCATGTCGAGGATTTGCTGGCCGATCTTGCCCAAGCGCTCGACGCGGTATGACGGTGCGCGATTTCCACGCGATCGACGGCAAGGTGCCCGCGCCCGATGCGCGCTTCGATGTGGTGGTAGTGGGCGCAGGCCCCGCAGGCACGGCGGCGGCGATTGCGGCAGCGGCGGACGGGGCGTCGGTGTTGCTGATCGACGAAAATCCGGTGCCGGGCGCATTGATCGGCAGTGACGTTCCCTATTTCTACGGCGGTCGCATGACGGCGGCGGTGCAACAGCCCGCGCGGATGCTGGAGCAGGTGTTCGCCAGCAATCCGGCGCTCGAAACCGCTTTCGCCGCCGGGGTCGATGTCCGGCTCGGCACCTGTGCCTGGGGACTGTATGTCAACGGCCCCGCACTGCGCGCCTTGCCCGAGCCGATGCTGGGCATTGCCGATGCCGAAGCCGCGACAATGGTCGGGTTCGGGCGGCTGGTGCTGGCGACCGGCGCGCGCGATCTGGTACTGGGCTTTGCCGGGTGGAACCAGCCGGGGGTGATGGGCGCGCAAGGCTTTGCCGCATTGCTGACGCGCTATGATGCGTTGGCGAGTCGGCGGGTGGTGATCCTGGGTTCGGGCGCGCTGGCGCTGGAAACGGCGCTGCTCGCGCTGGCGCGCGGGATCGCGGTTGCGGCGCTGGTCGAGGTGGCGGAGACTGTGCAGGGTTCGGCGACGCTGGCGGCGCAAGTCGCGGCGGCGGGCGTGCCGATCCTGCTCGGCCACACCATCGCGGCGACGCACGGCGGGATCGATGGTGTTGAAGGCGTTACCCTAACCCGTCTTCCTTCCCCGGCCCAGGCCGGGGCCCAGTCGGGAAACGGCGACTGGGAAGCGCTACGCTCCGTTACCAAAACCTCCGCGACTGGGCCCCGGCCTGCGCCGGGGAAGGACAACGAGCTAGAAATCGCGTGCGACACGATCGTGCTCGCCATCGGGGCCACACCGGCCACCGAATTGCTCGATGCGGCAGGCACCCTCCCCAACGAAAGCATCAGCCTGATCGGCGACGCCGCCACCGTCACCCGGCCCAACCCCGCCTATCTCCAGGCCTGGTCCACCGCGCTCAGCCAGCACGCCACCCCCGATACGATCGTCTGTCAGTGCGAAGAGGTCACCCGCGCCGATCTGCTTGGCGTGCAGCCGCCCCGCTATCTCGATCGGCCACAGGCAATGGCGGCGCGCTCGCTCGCGTCGCTCATCAACGACGGGCCCGCCCATCCCGACCAGATCAAGCGCTTGACCCGCGCCGGGATGGGCGCGTGCCAGGGGCGGCGTTGCCGCGATCAGGTGGCGTGCCTGCTCGCCGAACAGCAAGGCATCCCGCTCGCCACGGTGCCGGTCGCCAGCTTCCGCGCGCCGGTGCGGCCCGTGCCGCTCGGCATCCTCGCCGACTGGCAGGAAAGCGCCGCGATGACGGCGGGATGGGACGTGTGGTTCGGCATCCCGACGCAATGGACGCCCTATGCCGTGATCGGCACGGCGGAAGAGGCGGAGCATGTCGCGGGATTGGGCGGCAACATGCATGTCTGAGGCGAATTTGCCCAAGGGCGCGGCGGTCGTCGTGATTGGCGCGGGCGTCACCGGGCTCAGCGCGGCCTGGTGGCTGGCGCGCGACGGGTTCGACGTGGTCGTGCTCGACAAAGGCATCGTCGGCTGGGAAGCCTCGGGCCGCAATGGCGGCGGGGCCTCGCATTACCAGAGCCCGCTCTTCGCCGAGGAGCAACGGTTGTGGCCGCAGATGGACGATTTGCTCGGCTACCCGACCGAATATCAGCGCGAACGCATCATCATCCAACGTGATCCGGACCTGCTCGCCCATTACCGCGCAGTCGGGCGGATGTGCAGCGCGATGGGCTACCGCGTCGATGATCTGGACAGCCAGCAGGCGCAGGAAATGGTGCCGCTGACCGACCAGAGCTGCCTCGGCGGCATTCATCTGCGCTTCGGCGGCCATGCCAATCCGCAGCGCACGGTGCAGGCCTATGCCTGGGCGCTGCAGGATTTGGGCGGGCGCATCCTGCAACATTGCCCGGCCCGCTCGATCGAGACCGCAGGCGGCAAGGTCGTCGCGGTCGATACGCCGCGCGGGCGGATCGCCTGCGATGCGTTGGTCGTGGCCGCAGGGCCGCAATCGGGGATGCTGCTTGCCCCCCTCGGCGTGGAGTTTCCGCTCGCCTCGGCCCGCGCGGAAATGATCGTGACCGAACCCGCGCCGCTGATGCGGATCGGCGGCGTCGACGGCAACGGCCTGTACGGGCGGCAGACGCTGCGCGGCAATCTCGCCTTTGGCGGTGGCCCGCACGAATGGATCGGTATGGATGAAACCGGCCCGAAGGTGCGCCCGACCTCGCCGCTGATCCGCAACCTTGCCCGCCGTGTCGCGGAAATGTTCCCCAAGGCCGCGCACTTGAACGTCATTCGCTCCTGGGCGGGGGTGATCGAGAATACGCCCGATGGCCGCCCGATCCTCGACCGGCTCGACCATCCCGCCAACGTTACCGTCGCGACCATGTCGGGGGTCGGCTTCGGCCTGTCGCCCGCCAGCGGCCACGCCGTTCGCGATCTCGTCATCGACGGCACCTGCTCCTTTGCCGACATTACCAAGCTTGGTCTGGCGCGCTTCAAAGGTCTGGAACCCGATTGGCGCGAGCAGCGCGGGTGGGCGGCATGAAGCGCTATTCGGCACTGGCGCTGCTCAAGGCGGGCCTGACCGGGCAGCGGGGCTGGGAGCGGGCGTGGCGCGACCCAGAACCGAAAAAGTCGTATGACATCGTCATCATCGGTGGCGGCGGGCATGGCCTGGCCACGGCCTATTACCTCGCCAAGGTCCACGGCCTGCGCAATATCGCGGTGCTTGAAAAAGGGTGGATCGGCGGCGGCAATACCGGGCGCAACACGACGATCGTGCGCTCCAACTACCGCCAGAAACCCCTGCACGATTTGTTCGATTTCGCGCTCGATTTGTGGGAGGGGATGAGCGACGCGCTCAACTTCAACGTCATGTTTTCCCCGCGCGGCGCGCTGTTCCTCGGCCATTCCGACGGCGACATGACCGCGCTGGCACAGCGCGGCGATGCCTTGCGCTGCGACGGGATCGATGCGGAACTGCTGACGCGCGCGCAGGTGCAAAGACTGGTGCCGCTGCTCGACATGGCACCCAATGCGCGCTTCCCGATTCACGGCGGGCTGATCCAGCGCCGGGGCGGCACCGCGCGGCACGATGCGGTCGCCTGGGGCTATGCCCGCGCCGCCGATGCGCTGGGCGTCGACGTGATCCAGAATTGCGAAGTCACCGGCTTCGCCATGACCGGCGGGCGGGTGAGCGGTGTCGCGACGACGCGGGGGGCCATCGCCGCCGGTCGCGTCGGCATTTGCGTGGCGGGCAATAGCGGCCCGGTCGCGGCGCTTGCGGGCCTCCAGCTTCCGATCGAAGCGCACACGCTACAGGCCTTCGTCACCGAGCCGGTCAAGCCGATGATCGACACCGTCATCATGTCGCAGTCGCTGCATTGCTATATCAGCCAGTCGGACAAAGGCGGGATCGTGCTGGGCGGCGACCCCGATCACTTCCCGAGCTACGCACAGCGCGGCCTGCCGCCGCGGATCGAGAAAGCGGCGGCGGAAGCGATCGCGCTTGTGCCCGCGCTATCGCGCTTGCGGATGGTGCGGTGCTGGGCGGGCACGACCGATATGAGCTTCGACGGATCGCCGATCCTGTCCGCCTTGCCGGTCGACGGGCTCTATCTCAACGGCGGCTGGTGTTACGGCGGCTTCAAGGCGACCCCTGCTTCGGGCTGGTGCTACGCGCATTTGCTGGCGACGGGCGATAATCATCCACTCGCAGCACCCTTCGCGTTCGACCGCTTTGCGCGCGGCGCGACCATCGATGAAGCAGGCGTCGGCGTCCTGCCGCAATTGCGCTGATGCTGCAGATCGATTGCCCTTATTGCGGAGCGCGCGCGCAAAGCGAGTTCGGCTATGAACGCACGCTCGATTCGATCGTGACGCTGGAGATGCCTGCGGACGAAGCGGTTAGGCGGCTCTATGCGCGCGCCAACCCGCGCGGCTTCGACGAGGAACTGTGGCGTCATGCCTTTGGGTGTCGGCAATGGCTGGTGCTGCGCCGCCACCGCCAGACGCACGAGATCGCATCGGTCGCCGCCTTTGATCCGGCACTGCATCGATGAGCGGCCCGTCGCGCTTGCCCGGCGGCCCCGCGCCGACGCTCCGCTTCACCTTCGATGGCGTACCCCTGCGCGCGCGCGCCGGCGATACGCTGGCGGCGGCGTTGCTGGCGAACGGCATCGGCCTGGTCGCGCGCAGTTTCAAATATCACCGCCCGCGCGGCATCTTGAGCGCGGGCGTCGAGGAGCCCAATGCGCTGGTCACGGTCGGCGAAGGCGGACGCTGCGAACCCAATACGCGCGCGACCGACGTCTATGTCTATGACGGCCTCGTCGCGCACAGCCAGAATCGCTGGCCGAGCCTCGCAGTGGATCTGGGCGCGATCAACGGGCTCGCCGCGCGCTTTCTGACGGCGGGCTTCTATTACAAGACCTTCTTCGGCCCGCCGTCCCGCTGGATGCTGTACGAACGCTTCATCCGTCGCGCCGCCGGGCTGGGCAAGGCACCGACCGAACCCGACCCCGATCAATACGAACACCGTTCGGCCTTTTGCGATGTGCTGGTGGTCGGTGGTGGCCCCGCCGGAATCGCCGCCGCGCGTACCGCGCTGCAGGCAGGGGAGCGCGTGCTGCTGGTCGAGCAGGACCGCGCAGTGAACGAAGCGATCGACGGTGCGCGCGTACTGACGCGCACCACCGCGTCGGGCGTGTGGGATCATGGCTTCGTCACGCTCGTCGAGCGCCTGACGGAGCCCGGCCAGCCCCCTGCCCCCGGCCAGCCCGCACAGCGGCTATGGCATGTCCGCGCGCGCCGCATCGTGCTCGCGACCGGCGCGATCGAGCGCCCGCTGACCTTTGCCGGGAATGACCGCCCCGGCGTGATGCTGTCGCAAGCGGTGCGCCGCTATATCGGACGGTTCAAGGTGCTGCCCGGCCAGCGCGTCGTCATCGCCACCAACAATGACGATGCCTATGCCACTGCCGACGCGATTGCGGCGGCGGGCGGCACCGTCGTCGCCATTCTGGATTCGCGCGCCGAAAAGAGCGCCATCGCCAGCGCCACCGCGCACCCGGTCCACACCAATGCCTTCCCAATCTCGACCTCCGGAAAACGCCATCATTTGCATTCGGTCGAGGCCGATATCTGGACCGAGCGCACGCGCTTCGAGGCCGATCTGCTGGCGGTTTCGGGGGGCTTCACCCCTGTCGTGCATTTGCACAGTCAGGCGGGCGGCGCGCTCGATTGGCACGAGGCGATCCAGGCGTTCGTGCCCGGCGCATCTCGGCAAGCGGTGTCGAGCGTCGGCGCGGCAGCGGGCGATCTTCCACCGGTCGGCACGGCTGTTGCCGACCTGCCCAACCCCAAAACCAGCTTCATCGATTTCCAGAATGACGTGACCGCCGCCGACATAGATCTCGCCTGGGCTGAAGGCTATCGCTCGGTCGAGCATCTCAAGCGCTACACCACGCTCGGCATGGCGACCGACCAGGGCAAGACCAGCAATATGGCAGCACTCGCGCGGCTGGCGAGCGTCGCCGGGGTCGCCATCCCGCAAGCTGGACTCACCACCTTCCGCGCGCCGTTCACGCCGGTGACGCTGGGCGCGCTGGCCGGGGCCGATGGCGGCGGCCATGCCGCGCCGAGCCGGAGGCTGGCACTCTACGATCGCCACCAGCGCCTCGCCCCACTCTGGCAACCGCTCGGGCTGTGGCACCGGCCGCGCGCTTATCCGGTGGCGAGGGAAACGCTGCATCAGGCGGCGCTGCGCGAGGCGCGCGCGGTGCGCACCGCCGCCGGGATTGTCGATGTCTCGACGCTCGCCAAATTTGCGGTGGTCGGGCCCGATGCGGCGGCGTTGCTCGAAAGCGTGTGCGCGACCGGCATCGCCAAGCTCGCGGTCGGGCGCGGGCGCTATACCTTTATGCTGCGCGAAGACGGCATGGTGATGGACGACGGCACCGTCTGGCGGCTGGAGGAAAATCGCTATCTGCTGACCAGTTCGACCGGCGGGGCCGACCGGATGGAGGCGCATCTCAGCTATGCCCACCGCGTGCTCGCCCCGCATTTGCGCGTGTCGGTGGTGGCGCAACAGGAGCATTTCGCCGGGATCGCGCTGGCCGGGCCACGCGCGAAGGACATTCTGGCCGAACTGACCGGCATCGCCCCGCCCGCGCATATGGGCCTGGCTCATGCCGAAATCGCAGGGGTGCCTGTGCTGATCCTCGCCGCCAGCTATAGCGGCGAACGCGCCTTCGAACTCTATGCGGTGGCGAGCGACGCGGGCGCGGTGTGGGATGCGCTGGAGACGGCCGCGCGCGCGCGCGGCGGTGCGCCTTATGGGTTGGAGGCGCTGGAATTTCTGCGGATCGAAAAGGGCCATATCGTAATCGGGGCCGAGGCCGATGGCCGCACCACCCCGCATGACCTCCAGCTTGAACGGATGCTGCGCAAAAGCGGCGGTTTCATCGGCGCGGCGGGGTTGACCCGCCCAGCCTTGTCGGCCCCCGATCGCCTGCAGCTCGTCGGCCTGACCAGCGACACGCCGATCCCCGAAGGCGCAATGCTCGTCACCGCGACCGGCGAACCGGTGCTGGGCCATGTCACCTCCGCCACCGGGCGCGTGCTTGGCGAGGGCGCGGTCGCGCTGGGCTTGCTCGCTGGGGGAAGAATGCGGATCGGCGAAAACCTGCTGGCGACCTCGCCGACACGCAGCCAGTCGGCCCGCGTCACCGTTACGGCACCGCTTTTCTACGATGCCGAAGGGATACGCTATCGTGACTGAGGCGCGGGTTACCCTGGCGATAGCCGCAGCGGGCGATGTCATCGCGCTCGACTTGTGGGACGATTCGGAGCCGCCAAATCTTCCAACCGGGCGGACCCTGCAGGTCGAGCCGCGACGCTGGTGGTTGATCGACGCCGCGCAGCACGCGCCCGCAATCGCCGCGCACATCGCCGATCGCGGCGCGCTGTCGCCCCTTGGCGGCGGCCTGATCCGCGCCACGCTCACCGGCCCCGGCTGGCGCGGGCTGCTGAGCGTGAGCGGCTGGTTCGATTCCGAAAATCCGGATTTCGGCCCCGGCCAGATCGCCGCGACAACGATCCACCATGTGCCGGTGTGGATCGCGCCGATCAGCGACACCGCGTGTGAGGTCTATCTGCCAAGCAGTTACGCCGCTAGTCTGGTCGATCTGTGGACGCGCGCCATCGGGGTAACCGAACCGCCGCCTGCACCGTGCAACAGTCCCGACGGCAGCTGACGGCGGGGAAACGAACACAATGGGGGCCAGCATGATGACATCGACGACACCGCGCCTGGAATCGGCGCGCTGGTATGTCGTCCTCGTGCTGGGGCTGGTCTATGCGGTCAATATCGCCGATCGCTACGTGGTCGCCACCGTGCTCGAACCGATCCGCAAGGAGTTCGGCCTCAGCGATTCAGGCGTCGCCTGGCTGACCGGCGTTTCGCTCGCCTTCTTCTATATCTTCGTCGGGCTGCCGATCGCGCGCTTTGCCGATCGCGCCAATCGGCGGAACATCGTCGCAGGCGCGATGATCCTCTGGTCGGCAGCGACCGCTTTGCTCGGCCTGACGCAAAACTATCTGCAATTCCTGCTGGCGCGGATCGCGGTCGGCATCGGCGAGGCTGGCGGCACCCCGCCCTCGACCTCGATCATCGCCGACAATTTCCCGCGCGGAAGGCGCGCCTATGCGCTGACCATCTATGCGCTGGGCCTGCCGCTCGGCGCGTGGATGGGGTCGAGCCTGGCGGGTGCAATCGTCGAGCATTTCCATAGCTGGCGCGCGGCCTTCATTGCGCTCGGCGTGCCCGGCGTGATCTTCGGCCTGCTGATCCTGCTGACCGTGCGCGAGCCGGTACGCGGCCGCTTCGAATTGGTCACCGAAGACAGCGCCCCCGCCGCGAGCTTTGTCGAGACATGCCGCTTCCTGTGGACGCAGCGATCGGCGTGGCACATCAACGCGGCCGGCACGGTGATCTGCCTGTGGGGCTGGGGCCTGTTGTTCTGGACGCAGACCTATTTCGAGCGCGCTTATGGCCTATCGACCGCAGAGGCGGGCGCGCGCCTCGGCACGATCTATTTCTGGGCGGGCACGGTCGCGACGATCGCCACCAGCGCCATCCTCGCGCTGCCGCAAATGCAGGATCCGAAATGGATCGCCCGGCTGCTCGCCGTCATCGTCGCGGCATCGACGATCCCGTCCTTCCTGATTTACTGGACGCATTCGCTCACCGTGGCGACGGCGATGCTGTGGATCGTGGTGCCCGCGATCTATCTCTATGTCGGCCCGACCATGGCGCTGCTGCTCAATTTCATGCCGGCCCCGATGCGCGCACAAGGCATGGCGATCAGTTTGCTCACCGCCAATGTCGCCAACCTCATCATCGCGCCCACCGTCGTCGGCTGGATCAGCGACATGCTGACCGGGCCGCTGGGCGGCAATGCCGCATCGCTGCGCTATGCGTTGCTGGCGCTGTCGCTCACCGGTTTCTGGGCGGCCTATCATTATTGGACGAGCGTGCGCAGCTATGCGGTCGACGATCTACGCGTGCGGACCTTCGGCATGGACGCCGCCCCTAAACCTGCGGAGACATGATGCCCGTTCAGCCGTTTATCTTAACGCTGTCGTGCCAGGACCGGCCCGGCATCGTCGCCGCCGTGTCCGGCCACATTCTGGCGTGCGGCGGCAACATCACCGATTCCAGCCAGTATAACGACGTGGATTCGGCCAGCTTTTTCATGCGCACCGCCTTTTCCATCCCCGGCGACGGCGATGCGGCGGCGTTGCACAGCGGGTTCGACGCGCTTGCCAAAGGCTATGGCATGACGCTCACGCTCCGCCCGGCCGATGCCCGACAAAGGGTGCTGATCCTGGTGTCGAAGTTCGACCATTGCCTGGTCGACTTGCTCTACCGCCGCCGCATCGGCGAGCTCGACATGGAGGTGGTCGGAATCGTCTCCAACCATCCGGCCGACACCTTTTCCGCACTCGATCTGGCGGGCATTCCGTTCCACCATTTGCCGATCACCCCCGCGACCAAGGCCGAACAGGAAGCCAAGATCTGGGCGATCCATCAGGCCGCGAACACCGATCTGGTGGTGCTGGCGCGCTATATGCAAATCCTGTCGGACGATCTCGCAGCCAAATTCGCCAGCCGCTGCATCAACATCCACCACAGCTTCCTGCCCGGATTCAAAGGGGCCAAGCCCTATCATCAGGCCCATGCGCGCGGGGTGAAGGTAATCGGGGCGACCGCGCACTATGTGACCGGCGATCTCGACGAAGGGCCAATCATCGAACAGGATGTCGAACGGATCAGCCACGCCGACACGGCGGAGGATCTGGTGCGCAAGGGCCGCGACATCGAGCGCCGCGTTCTGTCGCGCGCGGTTGGTCTCCATCTGAGCGGACGCGTGCTGGCCAATGGCGCGCGGACGATCGTGTTCCGCGACTGAAGGCGATGGGGAGAGCGGTTTGCCGCCCTCCCCAGCCCGGTCAGAATTTCACCTTAGCCCGCACGCCAATCGTGCGCGGGCGCGCATAGGTCACGCGCGATCCCGCCTGATAGATCGCATAGTAAGTCGCGCGCTGGATATCGATCACCTTGACGCCGTCGAACAGATTGTTGCCGAAAACGCCGAATTCGAACTGGCCGATGTCGTAAGTGACCGACGCGCTGGCATTATGGCTTTCGGGGATCACGGCGAAGGTCTGGCTGGCCCCACCATTGCTGGTTTTGTCGATGATCAGCTGCTTGGTCTTCGGGTCAAGCGTGGTCGAATAATTGTTGAACGTCGTCTGCTGCGACGAGATGTATTTATACGTCGCCTGCAGATGCAACGACCCGCTGCCGAGATCGGTATCGTAGAACGCCCCTGCCGACGCGGTCACTTGCGGCGAATAGGGCGTACGGTCGCCGTCAAACGCGCCGACCGTCGGAATATCGCCGCGCGCATTCGAATCGTTGAACGAGAAGCTGCCGTTGAGCGTGATGTTGCGCGTCGCCTTGACCGCCGCCTCGAGCTCGACGCCCTTGCTGGCGATCTTGCCCTTATTGTCGGTGAAGAAATACGAGCAGTTGAGCCGCAACCGCGTCTGCACGTCGGACCAGTCGATATAATAAGCGCTGGCGTTGAGCGTTACGCGGCCGCCGGCCAGCTTGGCCTTTTCGCCGATCGTATAGTTCCACAATTTATCGGGCCCGAACGTCCCCGGCGCGGCGGTATAGCCATAGGCATTGAGCTGCGTCGTGCAGCGCCCGGCCAGTCCCGCCGTGCCGAGCGGCACCGGCTGATTGGCACCGCCATAGCGGAAGCCCTTCGCCGCTTCGGCATAGACCAGCACATTGTCATTGAGCTTGTAGGAGATGTTGGCGCGCGGATTGACGCCGTTCGATTTGAGCGTGGACGTGATCGACTGGGTGATGCCCGTCGTCCGCCCCTGCGCATCCTTGCCGAGCAGCACGCCGAACGCGCCGCCTTCGTACAGATAATAGTTTTCCTTGAAATTGAAGTAGCGCAGGCCCGCGGTCAGATCGAGCCGATCCGTGACGTGCCAGGTGCCATCGGCATATGCCGCGAACTGATGCTCGTGGACGTCCTGCAGGCCTGAGAAAATGTCGTTCGAGTTGAATGCGCCATCGACGGTTTTCGAGTCATACAGGCCGCTCGGCGTTGCGAACGGGCCGAATGCGGCGTTCTGGTAGGATAGCGTATCGAACCCGGCGACCGGAATGTCCTGAACGAGATGCCGGTTCTGCTTTTCGTAATAAGCGCCGACCGTCCATTTGATCGGGCCATCGTTCTTCGACACCAGCCGCGCTTCGGCCATGAAATCGTTGAGCTTCTGGTTGATCGTATAGTTTTCAGCCGGGATCAGGCTGGTGACGGCGTGGTTGTAGCTGGCTGGCGGGTTATACAGCGGGTATTTGCCGGCCCCGGTATAGGGCGCGTAATAACTGGCGAAATAATAGCCGATCTGCGGATCGGGGCTCGCGTTGAAACCGATCTTGCGGTCGGTATACGCTCCGGTGACGATCAGATTGGCAAAGCCCGCATCATAATCGAAACCGCCGGTGTAGAGCTTGAACAGGTCGCGCGTACCCTCCGCGCCATTGCTCTCATAGGTGTAGGGCGCAAGGCCATTGAGCCCGGTGTTGAGCCCCTTGGCGCGGCTGTCCTCATAGGTGAAGCTTCCATCGACGACCAATGCGTCGGTCGGCGTCCAGCGTACCGCGACCCTGCCCTGGGTCGAGCGGTTGCTATTGGCGTTGTCGACCTTGTGCTGGCCGATATTGTCGATGAAGCCGCCATCGTTGCCGACGAAGATGTTGCCGCGCACCGCAAGCTGATCCTTGATCAGCGGAATGTTGACCATGCCGCGAACATTGTAACTGCCGGCACCATGCTCGGTGGTCGAGCCGCTCGCTTCGGCGGTGCCGAAGAAGCTCCTGGCATCGGGCTTCGCCGTCACGAAGCGCACCGTGCCCGCCATCGAACCCGCACCGAACAGCGTGCCCTGCGGCCCACGCAGCACTTCGACGCGGTCGAGATCATAGACCTTCAGGTCAGGCGTCTGCCCCTGCACCGAGATCGGCGTGTCGTCGAGATAGACCGCGACCAGCGGACGATCCGACGTGTCCGACGTGACATAGCCGCCCGTCGCAAGCCCGCGCAGGTTGAACTTATTGAAGCCCGGCGCACCTTCGGTGATGACGAGTGAGGGGGTGAATTTGGCGAGATCGGACAGATTGCCCTGCCCCGATTTGGTGACCTGATCGACATTCACCACCGACACCGCAATCGGCACCTTCTGCAGCGATTCCGCCCCCGAGCGCGTTGCGGTGACGACGATGTCGGTCAGCTCGCCGTCCTTGGGGGGCGTTTGTGCAGACGAAGCTGCCGCCGCGCCCGTATCGGGAAGGGGGGCAGCACGGTCTGCCGCAGCAAAAGCCGCTTGCGGTGCCAGCAGCGCCAAGCCTCCCGCAGATGCCAGCAAAGTAGCAAGCAAAGGCGTGCGACGGCCCAACGGGCCGGATTGAGCATGAAACTTCGTCATAGTCCCCCCTTGTCGTAAACGCCCCGTCAGATCCTCGCGCTGCCGCATCAGGCTTCATGCCTTTTGCTTACGGAGAATTTGGATCTGATCCCCGATTGAAGAAGCTCACCCGATTCCCGAAAAGCGAGAAGGATAATAATCAGATAGGGGCATTCCAAATTGCGATTATGGCCGATCGGTGACGGGTCTGGCAAGGGGGCCGAGCGTTTCGATCAACGGGCCAAGCCACGGCTCGAAGCCACGCCACTGGTCCAGCGCGTCGCGGAAGATCGGGCGGCGCACCTGTTCCGAACTGGGCGTGCGCACATTCCGTCCGGTCTCGAAAAAGCGCAGACAGTGCGGCTCGAAAGCAAGCCCGCAATGATCGAGCAGACGGCGGATCTCACCCTCGGCGTCGTCCACCAGATCTTCATAGACAATGCGGTGCACCCTGCCCGGCAAGACCGTATCGAAATGCGCCATCAGCGCAACATAGTCGCGATAGTAATGGGCCAAATCTTCAAGATCGTAACTATAGGCCTGTCCACGCGCGAACGCCTGCTTGAAAATGGAGAAGCAGCACGCCACCGGATCCCGCCGGACATCGATGATGCGCGCGTTCGGCAGCATCAGATGAATCAGGCCGCCGTGCAGGAAATTGCCGGGAAATTTATCGACGAACAATGGTCGGTCACCGCTGCGATACACCTCGGTCTGCTTTAGATAGGCGCGTCCAAGCTCGGCGAACGTCTCAAGCGGCACTTGCGAGATCGAAGAAGGATAGCCCGGATTGGCGACCGCCAAGTCCCGCGCCAGCGCGGTCAGCGTCGGCAGCTCCGACGCGCCCTCGACCTGACTATGGCTGGCGAGGATCTGTTCGACCAGCGTCGAGCCCGATCGCGGCATGCCAACGACGAAGATCGGGCCGATCGCATCGCACCCAGCGCCCGCCGCTCGCGCGAACAGCGAAGTGTCGAACGCGGCGATCGATTGCGTAACGAAGCGACGATGCGCCGCGGCATCGTGCGGCTCCAGTCGCTTTCGCGCCGCATTGCCGCGTGCATAATGGTCGAACGCCTCTGCATAGCGGCGCTCATCCTCCAGCGCCTTGCCCAACGCGAAATCCAGATAGGCGCGGTCGCCGGGATTGGCGCTGGCCGCTTTCGGCAGCGCCTGCATCCGCGCGATATCTTCGGCGTCGAAGCGCACCGTCTTGAGATTGGCGAGGCTCCACCATGCCTCACCGGAGCCGGGCGCAATGGCGATGGCGCGACGATAGGCGGCGACAGCATCGCTTTGTCGCCCGATCGCGCGCAGGGCGTGGCCATAAGCATGCCACATCTCGCTATCCTCGGGCGTCGTCCGCACCACGCCTTCATACGCATCGATTGCCTGCGCGACATTGCCGAGCTGCATGTGGATCGCCGCTTGCAAACCGACCACCATCGCGCTGCCCGGATACGCCTCCACCACCGGCTCGATCGCGGTGAGGGCCTCCGCTCCGCGTTCGAGCCGATGCAGCGTGAGGGCGAGGCTGAACCGCGCGGGCGCGAAAGCGGGCGCGGTCGCCACCGCCGCGGCCAGCAACGGCTCGACCGCCGCGAAATGCCCCAGGCGCATGCCGATATCGGCTAACAGACGGACAGCCGCGACATCGTTCAGGTCCAGCCCGAAGCGCGTCCACAGCGCCGCGCGAGCGCGCGGGTCCTCGCGCGCGAAGAGCGCACTCGCGACATCGGCGAGCGCGGCATCGCCGACATAGCCCGGCACCACGCGCATCTGCGCTGCGACCGCAGCGTCGGCGCGGTTGCGCAGCGCGAGCTGGTCCCCCAGCGCATGCCACGCGAGCGACGATTGCGGATTGGCGCTGGTCGCGCGTTCCAGCGCGGCGATGGCGAGATCGGACCGACCGAGCGCCGCCAAGGCCGTTCCATATTCGTAGTGCAAGCCCCACGCAGCGGGCCGCACCGTCGCCAGCGGTGCCAGCACAGCGCAAGCCGCAGAGATTTCCCCGCTCCGCCGCAACGCCGCGCCGAGCAGAAAGCGCGTTTCAAACGATTGCGGTTCCACCGCCACGGCCCGCCGCGCATATTCCACCGCCGCGACCGGATCGACGCCGAGCAACCGCCGGGCCTCGCGCAATTCGGGAGAAGGACCGGGTTTGGGCAGCGTCATGGTCCCGCAAGGCCAGAGGGGAAAACGCAAGCCTATCCACCGCCGCGCCTAAAATCCACAAAGGCGGCCCTTTCATCGCGATCAAGCGTCTCGCCGCACGCTCAATCGGGATTGGCAAGCGCCTCCAGCGCGGCACGGTCGCTGACGACGATCGCTCGCCCACCCCGCGCGAGCGTGACTGCACCCAGCACCTTCAGTCGCGTCAATTGACGACTGACGGTTTCGATGGTCAGCCCGAGGAAATCCGCCATATCGCCCCGGCTGACCGGCACATCGATGCTGAGCGATCCGTCGGCGGACCGCACCCCCGTCCGATCCACCAGATCGAGCAGAAAACCGGCAACGCGCTCCTGCGCGCCACGCTTGCCCAGCGTCAGCATCCGCTCGCGCGCCTCGTTCAGCGACGCGACCGTGCGGCGCAACAAGGTTCGTTCGATCGCCGACACCTCGGCCACCACACGCTCGAAGCGCTCGCGCGGATAGACGCACAGATCGCTATCGACGAGTGCGGTGACCGTCAGCGACGACGTTTCTTCGAAAAGCTGCCCGACAAAATCGCCGCCAAACACAAGGCCGACAATCTGTTCGCGACCATCAGAGGTGGAGGCGGTGACCTTGAGGATGCCCGACACGACGTTCGCGCATACCACATTGTCGTCGCCCGCCCAGGTGAGCACCTGCCCCGCCGCGACCGCGCGCCGTCGGCCGATCGCGCTCAATGATGACAGTTCGTCGATATCCGCCGCGCCGCAAAGGCCCATGTCGCGAACGTCGCATTCCGCGCATCTGTTGGTGAGCGTCCCCATGTCCCTGCTATCACAGGAACAGCGCCCCACGCCTGTACGTAATTGTCCCGATGCCGTGCTCAGTCACCCTCGCCGTCGTCGATCAGATCGGCCGCCGTCCTGCGGCTGCACATCGCGTGGCAGCCGGTCGGACAGTCGCGCCGCTGGCCGGGCGGCTCGCCCGAACGTCCGAGCGGGATCGTCACGGTGCCATGCCCGCCGCAGATCGCCGCGGTGATGCTATCGCCCGGCACCCCCGCCTGCGCCACCGTGGCATTCGCCAGCCCCAGCAACGCGACCAACGCCAAGGCCGCACCGCCCCGCGAAGACCGCGTAGAATGGCAAGGGGTGGAACAGGGCATGAGCGTCTCTGTACGCCGATTCACCGCGCCCGGTGTTTGACCCCGATCAAGCATGGGGAGGTACCGGATCGACAGCCTTGGCAAGCACGGGCTGATCCTCCTCGTCGATCAGGATGCGCAGCGCGGCCCCGTCGAGATCCTCGAACTGCCCCGAGCGCGCCGCCCAGAAGAACGCCGCCAGCCCCGCCAGCCCCAACGCCAGCGCCACCGGAATCAGAACCACCAGCCCGGTCATCGCGCGACCCCGCGCAAACGCAGCGCATTGGCGACCACGATCAGCGACGATCCCGACATGGCGAGCGCGGCGAGCAACGGTGTCACTTGCCCGGCGATCGCCAGCGGCACCGCCAGCACATTATAACCAATCGCCAGCGCGAAATTCTGCCGCACGACCCGCATCGTCCGGCGCGCGGCGGCGACGGCGATCGGCACCGGCATCAATTTTTCGCCAAAGAAGACCAGATCGGCGACAAGCTGGCTGACGTCCGTGCCCGAAGACGGGGCCATGCTGACGAACGCACGCTTCATCGCCGGACCGTCGTTCAGTCCGTCGCCGACCATCAGCACCTTGCGCCCGCGTGCCGCAAAATCATCGACGATGCGGCATTTGTCGGCAGGGTCCATCCGCGCGCTGCCGTGGATACCGAGCGTATCGCCGATCGTCTCGACCACCGCCGCCGAATCGCCCGACAATAAGCGCGGCGCGAACCCTTCTGCGCGGAGACGATCGATCGCGGCGAGCGCATCGGGCCGCAAGGCATCCCCGAACGTCATCACGTGGGCCGGGCCAGTGCCGATGCGAAATGCGGTCGCCATGGCTGCACTATTCACGAGCGACCCCACCCAGTCGAGTCGCCCCAATCGCACGACCGCGTCTCCGAGCCGTGCCTCCACGCCCATCCCCGGATGCTCGACCAGATCGGTCACGGCGGCGGCGACCACGCTATCGCGTGCGAGCGCATCGCTCAGCGCCACCGCCAGCGGGTGACGGCTCGCCTCGGCGAGCGCCAGCAATACGCCGCGTTCTTGCTCGCCGGTGGGCATCCCGCCCAGTGGCACGACGTGGCCGAGCGTAACGGTGCCGGTCTTGTCGAGTAGCACGGTATCGGCGGCCGCCAGCCGCTCCAACGCCGATCCGTCCTTGAGCAGAACCCCGGCACGCATCAGCGCGCCCGCTGCCACGACTTGGGCAATCGGCACTGCCAGCCCCAGCGCACACGGGCAGGTAATGATCAGCACAGCGACCGCGATCGTCAGCGCCTGGTGCAGCCCCGCCCCCGCGATCAGCCAGCCGACCAGGCTCAGTGCCGCCAGCGTATGCACCGCCGGCGCATATAATTGCGACGCGCGATCGGCGATGCGCACGTAGCGCGACTTGCCCTGCGTCGCGGTCTCCATCAGCCGCGCGATATCGGCGACGATCGTCGCCTCGCCCGCCGCCGTCACGTGCACGGTCAACGGGCCGCTGAGGTTGATCGTCCCCGCCAACACAGTGTCGCCAACGGCAACCACCTCCGGGACGCTCTCGCCCGTCACCAGCGAGCGGTCGACACTGCTGCGCCCGGCCTCGACCACGCCATCGGCCCCGATCCGTTCGCCCGCCGCGATCAGCAGCCGCATGCCCGGCGCGAGTTCGGCGGCAAGGCGCTGTTCGGTGCTGCCATCGGGCCGCCGTACCAGCACTTCGCTTGGCACGCGTCGCATCAGCGCCGCCACCCCGTCCGCTGCCCGCACGCGCATCGCACTGTCGAGAAAGCGCCCGGCGAGCAGGAAAAACAGCAGCATCGTCACGCCGTCGAAATAGGCGTGCGCGCCGCCGATGACGGTTTCGTACAGGCTCATCGACAGCGTCAGGACGACGCCGATCGAAATCGGCACGTCCATGTTCGTGCGCCCATGCCGCAGCGCACCCCATGCGCTTTTGAAAAAGGGCCGCCCCGCATAAGCGACCGCCGGCAGCGCGATCGCCGCCGAGAGCCAGTGGAACAGCGTCCGCGTCGCGCCATCCGCGCCCGACCAGATCGACACCGACAGCAGCATGACATTCATCGCCGCGAACCCGGCGACCGCCAGCGCGGTCATCAACATGCGGCTTTCGCGATTGGCCGAGGCTTCGCTTTCCCCGACAAAGGGTTGCGCCGAAAAACCCAGCCGCCCGATCGCGGCCTGCAGATCGTCGTCGGCAACGTTGGCGGCGTGCTCGATCCGGACGCGCTTGCTGGTGAAATTGACCCGGGCCGACGCGACGCCCGAAATCTCCGGCAGGCCCTTTTCTAGCTTGGCGATACAGCCCGCGCAGCGCAGCCCGTCGACCGTGAAGATCGATGTTTCGAGCGGCGCTGCGGCACTCATGCCGGAATCTCGTCGTCGAAGCGCGCATCGTCGGCACCGTGGCGGACATCGACGCGCAACAGCCAGCGCCCCGCCGGGAGCGCCGTCGTCGACACGAACCGACCGTTGCCGACCGATCGGAAGGCCAAATCCCGCTCGGGCATCCGGCCAAGCGGATGCGTTGCGCGCACCGTGACCACAGCATCGGAGAGCGGGCCATGCGGCGCGAGCGCGGTGACGATCACCACGCGGTCACCATCGACCGTAGCATCGACATTCCACTTGAGCGCGCGCTGCGCCCGCGCTTCGGCCAGCCAGTCGTTAAAACGCTGGCTGGCGACATAGCTATTGTCGACGACGGTCCCGCCAAAGGTGCCGATGGCATAGCTCGCCATCAGCACGTTGACCGCAATGACAAGGCCGAACATCGCGACGACAATACCGGTCATGTGCCAACCAGTGAAGGGACGGGTCATGGCGTTTGCTCCGGACGTTCGAAAAAGCTGCTGTCGCGCGCGGTTCCACCTTCAGTATCCAGCGCGCGGACGGTGAAGCCAAGGTCGGAACGCGCCGGACCCGCACCGGGCGCGGTAACGAACACCGGCACTTGCGCGACCTGATCGGGCGCGACGTTGACGTGCACGCTTCGCGCGGCACCACTGCGGCCAGACGCCTCGGTCCACAGCACCGCGCCCGGAACACCATCGATCGCGATTTCGACGGAGCGTGGCCGCTCCTCCATGTTGCGGACCTTGACGGTGTAGCCATTGCGAATGCTGCCGTCCGACAAGCGCACCCATTGCGGATTGCGCGTCTGCAGCACGCCAATGCCGATCCGCTCACGATTGCCCAGCGCGAACAGCATCGCCAGGCCGATCCCCGCCCAGGCACCGAAATAGACAAGCGTGCGCGGCCGGAACAAGCGCTTGAGCGCGGGCACCGCCGCCTCCCCCGCCCGAGCCCGCCGGGCGTCGAGGTCGGTGGTATAGCCGATCAGCCGTGGAGGCCGTCCGACCTTGGCCATCATGCCGTCGCACGCGTCGATGCATAGTCCGCAGGTAATGCAGCCGATCTGCGCCCCTTCGCGAATATCAATTCCAGTCGGGCACACCGCGACGCAAGCGTTGCAGTCGATACAATCCCCGACCCGGTCCGCCAGTTCGGGATGTTCGAGCAGCGCGACCAGCGACGGCGTCGCCGAGTCCATCTGTGCCAGCGGCTCGGCGCGTTTCAGCCCGTGGGAGCGCGGCTCGCCCCGCCACGCCTTGTACGTCACCGTCAGCGATTTCTCATCGAGCATCGCGCTCTGGATGCGCGGCCACGGGCACATGTAGATGCACACCTGCTCCCGCATCAGGCCACCGAAGATATAGGTGGTGGCGGTCAATACCCCCACGGTGGCATAGGCAACGAAGGGCGCGCTTCCCTGCACGAAGGCCTGGCCAAGCGTCGGCGCGTCGGCAAAATAGAAAATCCACGCACCGCCCGTCAGCGCACCGATCACCAGCCAGATCGTGTGCTTGGCAATCCGCCGCGCGACCTTGGCCGGCCCCCAGGGCGCGCGCTGCAGCTTGATTTGCGCGTTGCGGTCCCCGTCAATCGCGCGCTCGACATGCACGAACAGGTCGGTCCACACGGTTTGCGGGCACGCGTACCCGCACCACGCCCGCCCCACCGCCGAGGTTACCAGGAACAGCCCGATCCCGGCCATGATCAGCAAGCCCGCGACATAATAGAATTCGTGCGGCCAGATCTCGATCGAGAACATGTAGAAGCGCCGATGCGCCAGATCGACCAACACGGCCTGATCCGGCGCATAGGGGCCGCGGTTCCAGCGCAACCACGGCGTGACGTAGTAGATCGCCAGCGCGATCAGCATGATTGCCCATTTCAAGCGCCGGAACGGACCGTCCACGGCCTTCGGGAACACCTTGCGGCGCGCCTCGAAAAACTGTTGGCCGTCACCGGTCAAGTCCCGCGGATGGACCATCAGCGGGCCGCGACCGCCGGTGCCGCCGCAGGCTCCGGAGCGGGATCCACCGGCGTCTTTTCGCCGCCGCCCAGCGAGTGGACATAGATTGCCAGCATCTTGATCGTCACCGGATCAAGCCGCGCGCCCCAGGCCGGCATGATGCCGTAACGGGCGTTGGTCACCGTCTCGGTGATCGTGTCGCGGTCCCCGCCGTAGAGCCAGATGCCGTCAGTCAGATTGGGCGCGCCCATCGCACGGGTTCCCTTGCCCGCATCCCCATGACACACCACGCAATTGGCGGAAAACAATGCCCCACCCCGCTTCGACGATGCGGTCGCCCGCTCCTGCTTCGACAGCACACGGACATAGGAGACCACGTCCTGCACTTCGTCAGGCTTGAGGATTCCGTCGCGGCCGAAGGCCGGCATTTGCGACATGCGGGTTTCCTCGTCGCCGGGTTGGCGGACACCGTGCAGCAGCGTTTGCTGGATGGTCTTCAAATCACCACCCCATAGCCAATCATCGTCATTCAGGTTGGGATAGCCCTTGGCCCCGGCGGCCCCCGCGCCGTGGCACTGCGTGCAATAAACCTTGAACGCCGAATGCCCGCCCTCCTGCGCCGCGCGCAGCAATTTGGGATCGTCCGGGATTTTTTCGATCGGCGTTTGCGCCAGCGCGCGCATCACCGGCGCGCGACGCGCATGATCCGCCGCCATTTCCTTGTCGAGATCGCCATGGCTCGACCAGCCGAGCACCCCGGTCGTCGCGCTATGCAACATCGGGATCGCCGGATAGAGCACGACCATCACCGCCGCGAAGGCAATGCAGGCGTAGAAGGTGTATAGCCACCAGCGTGGCATCGGGGTGTCGAGTTCCTCGATCCCGTCCCATTCATGCCCGACAAAGCTGGTGCCGGTGGGCTCGTCGATGCGCTTTTCGTCAGCCATCCACTTCGTCCTCTTGTTCGAAGATGCTGTTTGCCGCCCGTTCATGCTCGGCGGCGACCGAACGCAGGAAGGTCCAGCCGGTGAAGGTCAGGAACGCGACCCCCATCAGGATCAGCCCCCAACTGTCGGCGAATTCCCGCAGCAGATCGTAGGTTGTCATCGCGCTTGCTCCCGGGGCGCGGCCGACTTGAAATCGACCTGTGTGCCAAGGCCCTGCAAATAGGCGACCAGCGCATCCATCTCGGTCACGCGTCCGGGCTTGCCGTCGAAATCGCGCGCTTGCGCCTTGGGATAGCGCTTGACGAGACCCGCCGTGTCGCCTTCGCCCGTCGCCTGCGTGGTGACGTCGTCGGCCGCTTTGGCGATTTCCTCATTGGTGTACGGCACCCCGACCCGGCGCAACGCGACCAGGTGATCGCCAATGTGGCTGACATCGAGATCGCGATCCGCGAGGAAGGCATAAGGCGGCATGATCGATTCCGGCACCACCGCGCGCGGGTCCTTCAGATGCTGGACATGCCAGCCATCCGAATAGCGCCCGCCGACCCGCGCCAGATCCGGCCCGGTGCGCTTCGATCCCCATTGGAACGGGTGATCGTACATGCTCTCGGCAGCCAGGCTGTAATGGCCGTAGCGCTCGGTCTCGTCGCGGAACGGGCGGATCATCTGGCTGTGGCAGCCATAACATCCCTCGCGGATGTAGATGTCGCGCCCGGCGAGTTCGAGCGGGGTGTAGGGCCGCACGCCCTCCACCTTGGTCACCGTCGAGTCGATCCAGAACAGGGGAGCGATCTCGACGATGCCGCCGATGGCGACGGTGAGGAAAGCGAACACGGCGAGCAACGTGACGTTGCGCTCGATCACTTTGTGGCGGTTGAGAAGATTTGCCATGGTCGCGCCCTTATTCTGCTGGGACGTGCTGGAGCGGACGGTCGCGCGCCGGATCGAAGGCCGGGGACGACATCGGGGCTTCGTCGCGGAGCTTGCCCGCAATCGTCATCCAGATGTTCCAGGCCATAATCAGCGCACCGGTGAGGTAGAGCAGCCCACCCGTCGTGCGGATCAGATAGTAAGGGTGCATCGCCTGGACGACTTCGGCGAAGGAATAGACGAGATACCCGTCGCTTCCATATTCGCGCCACATCAGCCCCTGCATGATGCCCGCCACCCACATCGACGAGGCGTAGAGCACGATGCCGAGCGTGGCGCACCAGAAGTGCCAGTTCACCATCCGCAACGAATACAGCCGGGTGCGGCCCCACAAGCGTGGCGTCATGTAATACAGCGCGCCGAAGGTGATCATGCCGTTCCAGCCGAGCGCGGCGGAATGGACATGGCCGATCGTCCAGTCGGTATAGTGGCTGAGCGAATTGACCTCCTTGATCGACATCATCGGCCCTTCGAAGGTGGCCATGCCGTAGAAGGCGAGCGCGAACACCATCATGCGGATGATCGGATCGGTGCGGATCTTGTCCCATGCGCCGTTGAGCGTCATCAGGCCGTTGATCATGCCGCCCCAGCTCGGCATCCACAGCATCACCGAGAACACTTCGCCGAGCGTCTGCGCCCAGTCGGGCAGCGCGGTGTAGTGCAGGTGGTGCGGCCCGGCCCAGATGTAGAGGAAGATCAGCGACCAGAAGTGGATGATCGACAGCCGGTAGCTGTAGATCGGCCGTTCGGCCTGCTTAGGCACGAAATAGTACATCATGCCGAGGAAGCCGGCCGTCAGGAAGAAGCCGACCGCGTTATGGCCGTACCACCACTGCGTCAGCGCGTCCTGCACGCCGGCAAAGGCCGAATAGGATTTGGAGCCGAAGAACGACACCGGCACCGTCATGTTGTTGACGAGGTGCAGCATCGCGACGGTGATGATGAAGCCGAGATAGAACCAGTTGGCGACGTAGATGTGCGGTTCGGAGCGGCGCACGATCGTGCCGACATAGACCGCGAGGTACGACACCCAGACGATCGTCAGCCAGATGTCGACATACCATTCGGGCTCGGCATATTCGCGGCCCTCGGTGATGCCGAGCAGATAGCCCGTCGCCGCAAGCACGATGAACAACTGGTAGCCCCAGAACACGAAGCGTGCGAGCCAGGGGAAAGCCAGGCGCGCGCGGCAGGTGCGCTGGACGACATAATAACTCGTCGCGATCAGCGCGTTGCCACCAAAGGCGAAGATCACCGCCGATGTGTGCAGCGGCCGCAAGCGCCCGAAGGTGGTATATTCCGAATGGAGGTTGAGCAGCGGGAAGGCGAGCTGCGAGGCGATGACCACGCCGACCAGCAGGCCGACGATCGCCCAGAACACCGTGGCGATCACGCCCCAGCGGATGACCTCGTCATCATAGCGATCGCGCGGGGCGGGCAAGGACCCGTCCGCAGCAATCGCGGGATTGCCAACGCGACGCATCGCGTAGAACGCAGCGATAAATGCCGCCAGCGCGACGATTCCCATCTGGATGGCAAAGCCCTGGTCGATCGCGCAGGCGGACATTCCCACCGCCGCGAAGGCCACCAAGAGCCAGGCCACCGCCCTCATCACGATTCCGTCCATTCGCGCCTCCGCAGCCACTACAGCTTGCCAATGGCCACGTCAGCCGACGCGGCCCTTGACCTTCGTCAAACCGCTACTGCGGATTCTGAACGGCGGATGTACGTAGAGTCACGCGGTTCGGCGGCATCGGTGGTGGCCGCGCAGCCGCACGAATCAAACGAGGCCGGGCATAGGCCCGGCCTCGTCCATGATCCATCGACTGAACCGCGTGTCAGGCCGCTGACACCAGGGCTGCCGCAGCCGTCGCATTCGCCGCGACCGGAGGATTTTCGAAATCGATCACCACGCGGCCCTCGATCTCGCCGCGGTGCATCCGGCCGAACACATCGTTGATGTTCTCCAGCGTGTCGGTCGTCACCGTTGCCCGCACCTTGCCCGCTGCGGCGAAATCGAGCGATTCCTGGAGATCGAGCCGCGTCCCCACGATCGACCCGCGTACGGTGATGCCGTTAAGCACCGTATCGAAGATCGACATCGGGAATTCGCCCGGCGGCAAGCCGTTGAGCGACACCGTGCCGCCGCGCCGCACCATGCCCATCGCCTGTTTGAACGCGATCGGGCTGACGGCAGTGACCAGCACGCCCTGTGCGCCGCCAATCTCCTTCTTGATGAAGGCGGCCGGATCGGCGTTGCGGGCATTGACCGTCAGGCTCGCGCCGAGTTCCTCGGCCAGCTTCAGCTTGGCATCGTCAATGTCGACCGCGACGACGTTCAACCCCATCGCCTTGGCATATTGCACCGCCATATGGCCGAGCCCGCCAATGCCCGAAATCGCCACCCAGTCGCCCGGCTTGGTATCGGTGACCTTAAGGCCCTTATAAACCGTCACCCCGGCGCACAGCACGGGCGAGATATCGACGAACCCGATATTGTCGGGGAGATGGCCGACATAATTGGGGTCGGCCAGCACATATTCGGCAAAGCTGCCATTGACCGAATAGCCGGTATTCTGCTGCGTCTCGCACAGCGTTTCCCAGCCGCCCAGGCAATGCACGCAATGCCCGCACGCGCTGTACAGCCATGGCACGCCGACGCGGTCGCCTTCCTTGACATGGGTGACGCCGCTGCCAACCGCGACGACGTGGCCGACGCCCTCATGGCCCGGAATGAAGGGCGGGTTGGGCTTGACCGGCCAGTCGCCCTCGGCGGCATGGAGATCGGTGTGACACACACCGGTCGCGGC
Source organism: Sphingomonas sp. DC1600-2 (assembly GCF_049897605.1). NCBI lineage: Bacteria > Pseudomonadati > Pseudomonadota > Alphaproteobacteria > Sphingomonadales > Sphingomonadaceae > Sphingomonas > Sphingomonas sp. DC1600-2. Next base: position 633,161 of record NZ_JAFCWO010000001.1, on the reverse strand, counting down.
GATCTTGACGAGGATCTGGCCCGGCCCCGGCATCGGCACCGTGACTTCTTCGATCACCAGCGGCTTGCCGAATTCGCGGACAACGGCGGCTTTCATGGTCTTTTGCATGATCTGCTTCCTTTTCGGGGGAACTCTAAGGGGCGTCAGAACGGGGCGTCGATATCGACGACGTCGATCAGCTTGTGATTGACGAATTCCTTGAGACCGAGGCCGAGCAGCTCGCGCCCATAACCCGAGCGGCGGACGCCACCGAAGGGAAGGTCGGCCTTGACCATCGTCGGATGGTTGACGAACACCATGCCGGTCGAGATCTTCCTGGCGACCTCCGCGCCATGCGCCGGGTCGCCAGTGAACACCGAGCCACCGAGGCCGAAAGGCGAATCGTTGGCGATGCGGATCGCATCCGCCTCGTCCTTGGCCCGGAACAGCATCGAGACCGGACCGAAGAACTCCCAATAGCGCGCCGGATTGTCCTCACCGATGTCGGTCAGGATCGTCGGTCGCACGAACGCACCGTGATTGGGCGCTTCCGGCCCGACTTCCGTAGCGGTGGCCCCATGTTCGACCGCCTTGCGGATCATCGCCTTCAGGTCATCCGCAGCACTCTGCGACGACAGGGGGGCAAGCGTGGTTTCGGGATCGAACGGATCGCCCATGCGCAACGCGGCGACACCCTTGGTGTAGCCCTCCAGAAAGGCATCATAGACCGGATCGACGATAATCATGCGCTTGGACGACACGCACACTTGCCCGCCATTCCAGTGGCGACCGAACACCGCCCATTTCGTCGTCTTTTCCAGATCGGCATCGGCCAGCACGACAAAGGCATCGGCCCCGCCCAATTCCATCGTCGACTTCTTCAGCGCCTTGCCCGCCGCTGCGGCAACACTTGCGCCAGCCGCTTCCGAGCCCGTCAGCGCCACGCCCTGCACACGCGGATCGTTAAGGATCAGCTCGATTTGCTTATGGTCGATATACAGGTTGATGAACGCGCCCTTGGGCAGCCCGGCCTCGAGCATCAACGCTTCGAAAGCGGCGGCGCTCTGCGGCACGTTGGAGGCGTGTTTCAGCAGCATCGTGTTGCCCGCCGAAAGCTGCGGCGCGATGATGCGCGCGATCTGATAGTAAGGGAAATTCCACGGCTCGACGCACAGCAACACGCCCAGCGGCTCGTACACCAGCATCGCCTCGCCCTCGGCCGGGTCGGCAACGGGGAGCCGCTCGGGCTGCAACAAGGCTTCGGCATGGCGGGCATAATAGTCGAAAATCGCGGCGGACAATTCGACCTCAGCCTTCGCCTCGCTCAGCAATTTGCCCATTTCCAGCGTCAGGATCGCGGCCAGCGACGCACTGTCGCGCCGCAGGATCGCCGCCGCATTGGTCATGATCCGCGCGCGTTCGGCAAAACTCGTCTCGCGCCAGGACCGAAACGCCTGGTGCGCCGCGCCAATCGCTTCGACCACCTGGGCGTCGGTTGCAGTCGGGAAGGTCTTGAGGGTTTCACCCGTAAACGGATTGGTCGTTGCGAATGGCATGGAATATCCTCTGATCGCCGGAAGCGTCGGCCCGCGACGGCGCACAGATCGGCCACCCCACCCCATTAGAATATTGGGATTTTTACCTAGAGGCGGCGGCCATCGCCGATTTGATGGCGGTCAAACGCCGCCGCCTGCCCCACCGCTATCGCTCGCCCCCAATCGGAACGATCGGGCAGACATCGAGTGAACACCGCACGCACGGGCCAAAACGGCACCTTCTGGACACGGTCGCATTATCTGGACCGGATGACCTTCCGCGAATTGGTGGTCGCCTATTTCCAGCATTACACCATCGTCGCCTATCTGGCGCTGACCGCGCTTTCGATCGGCCTGTTCGTGTGGCACCCCGCCGCACCATTGCCGACGGTCGCGACGGTCGCACTGATCCTGTTTGCCTATCCGCTGATCTGGTACGTGCTGCACCGCTGGGTGCTGCATTGCCACTGGATGTTCAAGGTGCCGTTTCTGGCCTCCACCTGGAAGCGGATCCACTACGACCATCATGTCGACCCCAATCATCTCGAGGTGCTGTTTGGCGCGCTCTACACCACGCTGCCGACGCTGCTCGTGGTTGCCGCCCTGCCCGGCTATCTGATCGGCGGGATCGGCGGCGCGGCAGCGGGGTTCGCAACCGGACTGCTCTGCACCTGCTTCTACGAATTTTTCCACTGCATCCAGCATCTTGCGTACAAGCCGCGGATCAAATGGCTGGCGACGATGAAGGTACGTCACGTCGAACATCATTTCCACGATGAGGATGGCAATTTCGGCATCACCAATTTCCTGTGGGATCGCCTGTTCGGCACGCTCTATTCGCGCGCCGACCGACCGACGAAAAGCCCGACCGTGTTCAACCTCGGCTATACCGAGGAGGTTGCCCAGCGCTACCCGTGGGTCGCACGGCTGTCCGGCGGCGTCGCAGTCGGCCATCCGCGCCGCCGGACAGCCAACAAGCAGGTATAGGCCGCGGCATCTGTCATCAGGCGCTGCGCACCAACGCGCGCACGGCACGCAAGACGTCATCGAGCGCGCCATCTGCCGCAACACGGTGCCAGTCGCCGAGCGGTCCAACGGCCTTCGCCGCTTGCCCGCGAACGACCGCCGCATTTGCGTCCGAGGCATCATGCAGCCGCCCCACGACCCGCGCCAGGCGGTGGTGGAGATCGGTCTCCAGCCAGATACCGGTAAAAGCCACGCGACCGCGTCTCCCCACGATCTCGATCGCATTGCGCTGATCGCGCGAGGCAAAGGTTGCATCGACGATGACCGCACTCCCCTGCGCCAACGCCGCAGCGGCCAGCCGATCGAGCAGACGATAGACCTGCTCCGTCGTATCGGGCCCATAATAAGCGGGCGGCAACCCCATTTCAGGCATGACGCCCGCACTGCGCTTTCGCAGCACGTCGGTGCGCAGGATACGGGCACCCGGTGCGCGACCGATCTCTCCACCAAGACCGCGCGCGACACTCGACTTTCCAGTCCCCGACAATCCTCCGATCGCGACCAGCGAAGGCGGCACCGGCGCGATCAACTCCGTCGCCAAGGCAAGATAGCCACGCGCGTCACGGTCCTGCGCGCTATCCCGGCCGGCCTGCGTGCTGCGAGTCGCGGCGACATGCGCGCGAATAACCGCGCGCGTCGCCAGGAAAACGGGCAGCAGTGCAACGCCCCCTTCATCCTCCGGCGAAAGGTCGACGTAGCGGTTGAACACGATGTTCGCCGCGCGCCGCAGCCCGCGGTGCCACAAATCCATCAACAGAAAGGCGAGATCGTAAAGGACGTCGGTGGTGGCGAGTTCGGCATCAAATTCGAGACAGTCGAATAACGTCGGCTCACCATCGAGCACCGCGATATTGGCGAGGTGCAAATCGCCATGGACATGCCGCACCCGCCCCGCCACTGCGCGCGCATCGAGCAGCGGCGCGAGTTCCTCCACCCGTCTCCGCAGATCGTCGCCCAGCCGGGCGACCTGCGCTTCATCAAGGATCGTCGAAAACTCGCCCAGGCGATCCAGCGCCGCTTCGACGACGGTGCGAAAGCCTTCTGCCGCTGTCGCGGTCCGGACGATCGGTTCCGTGGCGTGGAAGCGTTGAACGCGATCCGCCAGCCGCAGCAGCAGCGCATCGTCGATCTCTGCCGTCGCCGCCATCTCGTCGAGCAATGCGCCGTCGGGAAACCGCGTCATTTCGAGCAGCCAGTCGACCGTCTCGCCCGCCCCGCCGATCGACAACTGCCCCGTTTTGCCGCGCCGGACAGGATGGAGCGCACGATACAGCATCGGAGCGGTGCGGCGGTTGAGTGCCAGTTCCGCCGCCAGTGCGCGTTCGCGCAGAGCCGGTGTCGAGAAATCGAGATAGGGCAAGCGCACGGCGCGCTTCAGCTTCCACGCGCGATCAGGGCACAGAAACACGATCGCAGCATGGGTGTCGATCCGGCGGGGCGGACTTGCGAGACCAAAGGCGGCACCCGACGAGAGAAACGCCAGTGTCTCTGTCTGCTCGCCCGGCGCGGGCGCTGGAATAGGCGGTGAGGTCTTCATCGGCTGGAGGGTAACAGCGACGCCGATCCGCTCTATCGGGAAGAGTACGTGGATCGTTGCCCTGGAGTGAAAGACTCAGGCTGCTTTCGCCAGCCCGGCATCGCGGCCGTAAACGTCGTCAAGATACGCCACGCCACTTGTTGCCGCCGGATCGGCCACTGCGGTGAAATAGACGATGTAGACGGGTACCGGGCGATCGAGCGCAAACGTATGATTGGTGCCCTGCGCCAGATATTGATCGAAGCTCCGCGCGGTCTCCGGTGCGAGCAGCGTGCGCGCCAGCACGTCAGGGTGTTCGGTCCGCATACATCCGTGCGAGAATGCCCGCCGCTCCTGCTCGAACAGCCCCTTTGACGGCGTGTCGTGCAGGAAGATGCTATAGGCGTTGGGCATCTCGATCTTGACTTGGCCAAGCGCGTTGAGCGGCCCCGGTCGCTGCCGCACTTGCAATCGACCGCCCGCGCCGCGCGTGGCGACATAGCCAAGCCGTGCGGCCTGGGCCGGGCGATTGCGCACCATCGCACCCACGCTTTCCGACACGATGCTGCTCGGCACATTCCACCACGGATTGGCGGTCACCCCGGTCACCAACGTGGCAAACACGGGGGTCGGCGTGGTCGGCTTGCCAACGATAATGCGGTGGCTCTGGATGACGCGGTCCCCCTCGATCAGATCGAGTCGATACGCTGCCGGATTGGCCCAAAGGTAGTGGGCACCCAGCGCGCGCGGCAACCAGCGCCAGCGTTCGAGGTTGACCTTCAATGTCGTGCAATGCGCCGGGGTGTCGCAAGCCGGCAGCGCGGCGCGCAATGCGGCATAGCCCGACGACCGCGGCAGCAGCGCTTGCAACGCCCCGGCCACATCGTGCCGCGCGAGCGCCTCGCGCAGCCATAGGTCCAGGTCGATCGGATCGCGTGCGATCTCCCAGCCCTTGCGCGCATCGGCGGATGCCGCACCTTCCGCATAATCATGCGCGAGGAGCAGTGCGGCGCGGCTGGCCTCCGCCTCCAGATCTGGCGCGCGCTGGTCGATCGCGCGTTGCAACGCCGTCGCGCCGTAGCGCTCGGGACTCAACCCTTCCTGCGTCGACCGCCCGATTTCCTGGACGAGCGCGGCAAGATCGCCGGCCGACCAGCGCGGGGGCTGCGCCGCAGCGGGCGGCACCGGTTGTTGGAGTGTCGCGCTGGCAACCGGGACGCTCGCCGCGACCGAAAGGGCCGCAGCGAAGCGGACGAGCAAGAACATCCCCAAGATCGTTCAGTGCGCCAGGAAAATCGGCACGGGGCTTTTCGTCAGCATCATCCTGGTAACTCCACCAAACAGGGCCTCGGCAACACGGTGATGGCCGAACCCGCCCATCACCACATAGCCGAAGTGCCCGCTCGACACCCGTTCAAACAGCACATCGCCGACCTTTGCCCCGTCCAGCGCGACATGTTCGACCTCTGCGTGAATGTCATAGCGAGAGAGATAGGCCGCGGCCGCTTCGGCGGGGAGTCGGTCGGACTCGTCGCCGATCGCGATGATCGTCACGCGTTCGGCATGGCGCAGGAGCGCCACCGCCGCCCGCAGTGCTGCCGCCGACGCGGTAGAGCCATCCCAGGCGATCAGCGCCCGGTCAAGATCGAGCCGACTCAAATCCTCCGGCACGGCCAGCACCGGGATGTGGGTCTTTACCACCAGGTCGCCCGCCAGCGCCCGCATGTCGGGCACCGGGCAAGCCTCCAACTGGCGATTAACGACAATGAGATCGGCAAGCGCGGCTTCATCGCGCAGGCACGGGGCCACTTCGCCGGTTGCATCGCGCCAGTCCCAGCTCACATCCTCATGAACGAGTCGGGCCTCCAGTTTCTCGCGGTTGGCGCTCTCGCGCTGCCTTTCCTCCTGCAGCAACATGCCAAAACCCGCATCGCCCAGCGCATCGGAAACCACCATGGTCGGCATGATCGTCACGTCCAGGCATACCAGATGCCCTTCCAAGGTGCGTGTCAGGTCCAGCGCAGCCTGCAAGCGCGCCTCCTGGCCACCATCGTCGTGCAGCAGCAGCAATATGGTCTTCATGCCAGCCTCCGTAGGTATCGATACCGGGGCCACGATACCGCTCACCGCCAGAGATCGGCATTGGGACTAATACGCAGAACCCGCCGGGCAATGGAAACGCGCGAGGCGCAACCGCGCTGTTCCGACGCCAGCGAGGCGATTGCCCATGCTCACTCGGTCGCTCAATAATAACGCGGAATCGGGCCCCGTTGCGGCGTTTGGTCGGGCAAATCGATTTCCTCCTGGTCGACGTAACACCACCCCCAGCCCTCGGGCGGATCATAGCCTTCGATGATGGGGTGCTGGGTCGCATGGAAATGCGCGCGTGCGTGTCGATGCGGCGACTGATCGCAACACCCGACATGTCCGCACGAACGGCACAAGCGCAAGTGGAGCCAGACGCTTCCGATCTTCAGGCATTCCTCACACCCCCGCGCGCTGGGCGTGACTTCGTTGATCGTGATGCTGTGACGGCAGGATGTCATACGGTCTCCGTGGTCGATCGTTCGGCGAGAAGGGCGTGAATCTGCGCGACGACGGCGGCCCCCTCGCCAACCGCCGCAGCCACGCGTTTGGTCGAGCCGGCGCGGACGTCGCCAATGGCAAACACACCGGGCAGGCTGGTTTCCAGCGACCGGGCACCGCCGCCCGTTACAATGAAGCCCTTGTCGTCGGTGTCGACGCAGTCTTTCAGCCAGTCGGTATTTGGGTCGGCACCAATGAAGAGGAACAAGTGGTGCAACGCCAGGCGACGGGATGTCCCGTCGGCTAAATTTCGGAACTCCGCCGACTCAAGCCCGGTCGCAGGATCGCCCTCCAGCGCGACGACCTCGCTGCCGACATGGATCTGCACGTTCGGCAACGCGGCGATCCGGTCGATCAAATATTGCGACATGGTTTCGGAAAGGCTGCGCCGCACAATAAGATGCAGATGTCGCACCTGGGGTGCCAGAAATACGATCGCCTGCCCGGCTGAATTGCCACCGCCGACCAGCGCGACCTCTTCGCCTGCACAAAGCCGGGCCTCGATCGGGGAGGCCCAATAGGAAATACCCCGCCCCTCGAACTCGGCGAGGTTGGCGATTGCCGGCCGTCGATACCGCGCGCCCGACGCGACGACGATTGCGCGTGCCAGCAATTGCTGCCCGCCGACCAGGTCGAGCGCGATCCGCTCGGCGGTGCAATCGAGCGCCTTCACCCCCAGCGGCACCGCGATTTCCGCGCCGAATTTCACTGCCTGATTGAAGGCACGACCAGCCAAGGCTTGCCCCGAAATACCCGTGGGGAAGCCAAGATAATTCTCGATGCGCGACGATGCGCCAGCCTGGCCGCCCATTGCACGTTCGTCGAGAACGATGACCGACAGGCCTTCCGATGCGGCGTAGACAGCCGCTGCCAATCCCGCCGGACCGGCACCGACGATCGCCACGTCATAAATCTTCGCGGGATCGAGCTTGGGTGTCATGCCGACGCACGTGGCCACTTGCAGGTTGCTCGGATTGCGCAACACCTCTCCGCTCGGGCAAACCACGAGCGGGAGGTCTTCGGGCAAAACTCCGATGCGTTCGATCAGCGCCTTCCCCTCGGCATCGGCGGCCGCGTCGAGCACTTTATTGGGGTAGCCGCTGCGCGTCAGGAAGCCCTGGAGGCGGATGACGTCCGCGCTGTTCGGCACGCCGATCAGGATCGTCCCCGCCCCGCCTTGCTCGATCAGCGCGACGCGACGGAGAATGAGCGCGCGCATGACGATCTCGCCCACATCGGCCGACCCGACCATCAACGCGCGCAGATGCGCCGGATCGAAAGGCAGCGCCACACAGCCGTTCGGCCCGGCGTGACCCGCAGCAATCGAGCCACGCCCGGCCAGTTGATTGACCTCGCCGGTAAACTGCCCCGCATTATGAGTCGTAACCGGCGCTTCATGGTTCAAGCCATCGCGCCGGACGACGTCGATCGATCCCTCCAGCACCAGCCATGCCGGAGCATCCTGTCCGCCGATCGCATAGACTTGCTCGCCCGGCGCGAAGTGGCGTTCGGGGCCGCTGGCAAAGCGCCGCGCCGTCGCGATCTGCGCGGCATTGAGCACGGGAAACATCTGCGGGGCGCGTGTATCGGGCGTGCTCATTGCGTCCCCTTTCTCGACTGGGCGAAGCCACCATAACGCGCAACCGCAATAGCGGTGACCCCATTCGTGCCGACTATACCAAGATATAGGCCCCGCGACAGGGACGGTGGGGCGCGACCGCTCCCCTCAGCCGCGCAGCCACGACAGAAGGAACGGCCGCAAACCCGGTGTCGTGCCGTTGGGCGTTTTGATATCGATGTCCTGCCGGTTGAACTGGCGGTACAGCACCACGCTCAGCACCGCGGCGTAAAAGCACCACACCGAGGCGAAGGCATACCCCTTCACCAGATGCACGATCGTCAGCCCGATCACGTTGAGCGCACCATAGGTCCGCACCACGCGGTGGGTGGACAGCAGCAGCGCCCCACACGTCGCCAAGATGTAAAGCAGCGACACCCACAATTGGCTGGTGATCGGGTTGGTGTACCGGATCGAATGCTGCTCGATGACGGCGCAGGTCGGCGCGACGACAAGACCCGACATGTCCCAAGCGAACACCACCGCGCCGACCGCAACCGTCCCCAAAATCGCAATGCGCCGCCATCCCGGAGGCTCCATCAGCAGCACCGCGACTGGCATCAGCAGCGGCAGGATGCCGATTGCGTAGAGCGTGAACAGGAACACCGCATGATCGAGTGCATAGGGGCCCAGCCGCCCCTCAAGCGCGAGCCACACCATGCCTTCGGAAAACTGGTGCGCGGAAAACAGCAGCGGGACACAAGCGAATAACAGCGCGCGCGGCTCACGCACATGGCGCAATGTCGCCACGCCGACCGTGGCCAGCACCCCGGCGGCGGTAAAGCTGGCGGTGGCCGAAAAGCACATGCGCGGGTCTTTCGAGAACGGCGGGGGTTTCGATGGGACGAGGGTCGCCGCTTATGACCAGCGCCAAGTATCGAGGGGAGGGGGCGAGCCCCTTCCCCCTCAGGCCCGCGCGCCCTCCACTACTGCGTTCGAATTGTGACGCAGCGCCTTCAGCACCGTATCGACGATCGCATCGGCGTCGAGCCCTGCCTGGGCATATTGCACCTCGGGCTTGTCCTGATCCTGGAACAGGTCGGGCAAGCGCATGGTGCGCAGCTTGAGGCCCGCGTCGATCAGGCCGGAGTCGCTTGCGAACGTCAGCACATGCGCGCCGAGCCCGCCGACCGAGGCTTCCTCGATCGTCACCGCCACTTCATGCGTGGTCAGCAGCTTGCGGATCAAGTCCTCGTCGAGTGGCTTGGCGAAGCGCAAATCGGCGACGGTGGTCGACAGGCCCCGCGCCTCCAGCGCCTCGGCCGCGCGCAATGCCTCGCCCAGCCGCGTGCCGAGCGACAGGATCGCCACCTTATGCCCCTGGCGGACGATGCGGCCCTTGCCGATCTCGAGCCGCTCGGCCACCTCGGGCAGCGCCACGCCAGTGCCGTTGCCGCGCGGATAGCGCAGCGCGATCGGCCCGCTGTCATGTAGCACGGCAGTGTGCGTCATGTGCACCAGTTCGGCTTCGTCGGCCGGGGCCATCACCACCATATTGGGCAGCGACGCCATATAGGTCACGTCGAACGACCCGGCATGCGTCGCGCCATCGGCCCCGACCAGCCCGGCGCGATCGATCGCGAAGCGCACCGGCAGGTTCTGGATGCACACGTCATGTACGACCTGATCGTAGGCGCGCTGCAGGAAGGTCGAATAGATCGCGCAGAACGGCCGCATCCCCTGCGCGGCGAGGCCGGCGGCGAAGGTGACGGCGTGCTGCTCGGCAATGCCGACGTCGAAGAAGCGTTCGGGGTGCGCCTTGGAGAAGCCGTCAAGCCCGGTGCCCGAGGGCATCGCCGCTGTGATCGCGCAGATCCGCGGATCGGTCTCGGCTTCCTTGCTCAGCTGTGCGCCGAACACGTTCTGGTACTGCGGCGGCCCCGGCGGGGCCTTGGCCTGCGCGCCGGTGATGACGTCGAACTTCTGGACGCCGTGATATTTGTCGGCTGCGGCTTCGGCAGGCGCATAGCCCTTGCCCTTCTTGGTCACGACATGGACCAGGATCGGCCCTTCCTCGGCATCGCGGACATTTTCGAGCACGGGGATGAGCTGGTCGAGATTGTGGCCGTCGATCGGGCCGACATAATAAAAGCCCAGTTCCTCGAACAGCGTGCCGCCCATCGCCATGCCGCGCGCGAACTCCTCGGTCTTGCGCATGCCCGTCGCGATCGGCTTGGGCAGCCGCTTGGCGACTTTGCGCGCCAGATCGCGCAGGCCCAGAAACTCGCGGCTCGACACGATCCGGCTGAGATAGGCCGACAGCCCGCCGACCGGCGGCGCGATCGACATGTCATTGTCGTTGAGGATGACGACCAGCCGGTTGCCCGCCTGGGCGGCATTGTTCATCGCCTCATAGGCCATGCCCGCCGACATCGCGCCGTCGCCGATGACCGCAATGCCCTTGCCGGGCTTGCCCGCAATCTTGTTGGCGACCGCAAAGCCGAGCGAGGCCGAGATCGAGGTCGAGCTGTGCGCCGCGCCAAACGGATCGTATTCGCTCTCGCTGCGCTTGGTGAAGCCGCTGAGGCCACCGCCCATGCGCAGCGTGCGGATGCGGTCGCGCCGCCCGGTCAGGATCTTGTGCGGGTAGCATTGGTGGCCGACATCCCACACGAGTCGGTCGTTGGGCGTGTCGAACACATAGTGGATCGCAACCGTCAGCTCGACCACGCCGAGCCCGGAACCGAGGTGCCCCCCGGTGACGCCGACCGCCGCAATCGTCTCCTGCCGGAGCTCGTCGGCGAGCTGGCGGAGCTGGGTGGGCGCAAGCGCCCGGAGATCGGCAGGATAATGAACCGTATCGAGCAACGGCGTTTGGAGAGCGTCAACCATCCCCCCAACTTAGCGCCGTGGCCCGTGCCTGTCGATTGCCTGGATCGCGCTCGGCAAATTCTTGACGAGCGGTGCATCTGCGCATCACAGTCTAACCATGCCGCAATTGACCCATCGCCTTGCCACCGAGGCCGACATCCCGGCAATCCGTACGGTCATGGATCGTGCGATCGACGCGCTGCAGTCGGCATTTCTGACCCCGGCGCAAGTCGCGGCAAGCCGGGTCAGCATGGGGTTGGACACGCAGTTGATCGCGGACCGCACCTATTTCGTCGTCACCGAAGGCGACACGATCGCGGGGTGCGGCGGCTGGAGTTATCGTGCGACGCTCTATGGCGGCGATGCCAGCGCGATCCGCCGCGATGCCCGCTTGCTCGACCCGGCGACCGAGCCGGCGCGGATTCGCGCCATGTATACCGACCCCGATTTCATCCGCCGCGGCATTGGCCGGATGGTGCTGACGCTATGCGAGGAAGCCGCCCGTGCCGCGGGGTTTCGCCGTCTGGAAATGATGGCGACGCTGGGCGGGGAACCGCTGTACCGGGCGTGCGGCTATCACCAGATCGAGCGCGTGCCCACAATGGCGGATACCGATCCCCCCGTGCCGGGGCTTAGGATGGGCAAGGATCTGGTCTGACGATATCGGACACACGCCGTTTTGCCCAAACCCGCCGGAACGCGCCTAGTCGCAATCGGCGCATTTTCCGCGCACTTCGATCACCGGGCGAACCGGCGAAAACCCGGCAGCCTCGGCGGCCGAGCGCACGCCATTGGTGATCCGGTCATCGTCCAGATGCACCGTCTGCCCGCAGGTGTCGCATACCAGGAAGATGCAGTCGTGCAGGCAGCCGGGATGGGCATTGGCGATATAGGCGTTGGAGCTTTCCACCCGCCGCGCCAGGTTCTTGCCGACGAATAAATCCAGGATGCGGTACACGCTATTGGCCGCAATCCGCCGCCCTTCGGCCTTGGAAACGGCCTCGGCAATGTCATAGGCAGAGGCCGGCTTGTCGAATCCGGCCAGCGCCCGAAAGATGTTGGCGCGCATCGCGGTCCATTGCTCGCCCGAGCGCTCGAGCGTCGCCTGCGCCGCGACGGCAAGATCCGCGCCCTGCGGTTCGGTATGGTGATGCGTTGCCATGCGGGTCAGATAAGCGTTGTCGACCCAAGCCGCAACGGCGCGACTCAAGCGGTCAGTTGGCCGCGCGCCGGTTCAGATCATGGCCGAGCGCGAGAATGGCGACGCCGATCAGCGTCCACACCGTCTCCATGCCCGATCCGTCATGCGGCAGCGAAATTGCCCCCGCCATCGTGCCGAGCCCGGCCGAACCGACCACCGCCGGGATCATATAACCGTGCGTGAAGATGCCGCGGCCCAGCGCCAGCACGCCGAAACCAATCGCAATCGTCAGGCCAACCTCATGAAACAACGGGTTGAGCAGCAACCCGCCCGCCGTCGAAGCCAGCGCGATAAACACCGAACTCGCGATGCAATGCACCACGCACAGCCCGGACAGGCCGATCGCCATATTGTCGAAACGCTGTTCGATCCACCGTACGGTGGGAGATAGGGTCAGAGTCGTCATTCTGCTGTGCCATGTGGCACGCCACGCCCAAAGTTACAACATATCATCGCAAGGATTTTTGTCGGGGATTTTTTGACGGAGCGCTATTCCGCAATCGACGCGCGGATGACGGACGCGTAAGGCAGACCCATGCTTCAAGCGTCCTCGCTCCCGCAACAGCTCCGCCCGCGCACCTTGTCCAACTGGTTGTTCGGCGTTGCCGCGCTCGTTGTCGCGATGGTGGTGATCGGGGGCATTACCCGCCTCACCGAATCCGGCCTTTCGATTACCCAGTGGAAGCCGATCAGCGGGGTGATTCCGCCGCTCAATGCCGTGCAGTGGCAGGCGGAATTCGATAACTACAAGAAAATCCCGGAATATCAGCAGCTCAATCGCGGCATGTCGATGGCGGGTTTCCAGGCGATCTTCTTCTGGGAATATCTGCATCGCTTGCTCGGGCGCGTGGTCGGAGCCGCCTATTTGCTGCCGCTCCTGTGGTTCTGGATCCGCGGCCGCGTGCCGCGCGGTTATGTGCCGCGCTTGTTCGCGCTGGTGGCGCTGGTCTGTTTCCAGGGGGCGATCGGCTGGTGGATGGTGTCGTCCGGCCTCGTCAAGCGCATCGACGTCAGCCATGTCCGCCTGGCGGTCCATCTCGTCACCGCGCTCACCTTGCTCGCCGGAACGGTATGGACCGCGCTCGATCTGCGCGCTTTGGCGCTCAATGGCCGCGCACGACCGGCGCGTTTGCGGCCCGTCGCGGTCCTCGCTCTTGGCCTGCTGTTCGGGCAAATCCTGTTCGGGGCGTTCACCGCCGGGCTCGACGCGGGCTATGCCTTTTCCAGTTGGCCCTTGATGGGCGATGAAATCTTTCCCGCCGCCACGCCGCTGACCGATCCGTTATGGCGCAATGCCGTGGACAATCCGGTGGTGGTGCAGTTTATCCACCGCTGGTTCGCCTTCGTGGCGGCGGCAGGACTGGTCACGCTCGCGCTTGCGACGATGCGGGCGGGGGCACCCCGCACCGCCGCGATATTGATCGGCTTGGTCGCATGTCAGATCGTGCTTGGAATTGCCACGTTGCTAAGCGGCGTCGAGATCGTCGTCGCGGTCGCACACCAGGCCAATGCTGCACTCACCTTGATCGCGGCGACGGCCGCCGCCCATGCCGTGGGCCGTCGTTTCGCGTGACCCGCTGGCTGGGATTGCTCCCGGTTGCGCTCATTGCAAGTGCGGCACAGGCAACGTTCCATCCCATCCAGGATCGCCCCTACCGCTACGACTCGGTCGAAACGCGCTCCGCAGACGGCGTTGAGCGGCGGTTTCAGTCAAAGCGAACGGTCGTGTTTCACCAGACCGACCGCGGATTCACCGCGATCGTCACGCTGGTGATGGTCGATCACCAAAATGCCGCAGGCGTTGCTCAAATGTTTGCGACCGCAACGGAAAGTCTGCTCAACCGCCCACTGCGCTTCGCGCTCGGCCCCGATGGATCGATCGAGGGTGTCGAGGATGCCGACGCCGCCATCGCGCAGATCGCTATGGCAATCGAGCGGATGGCGATCGGCACCCGCCGTCCCGGCATGTCGACCGCGCTCGCCGCACCGCTGCGCGCCATGCCGCCCGAGCGGAAGGTCGCAATGCTGACGTCGATCGTGTCGCCGCTGCTCGCCGGGCACTTGACCGACCGCCTGCCAGGCAAAGTCGCGGTGACGCTGCCCAGTCGCCCACCCCTGGCACCGGGGATGGCCCTGTCCGGCACCGAAACCGTGCGGCATGCCGCAAATGGTCAAGTCACCATCGAAACCGAGGCGACCGGCAACGTCGACGCATCGTCGCTCGCCGATAGCCCAGGAAAATTTGCGGCGGGGCCGGTGGCCGCGCCATCGGTCACGACCCACTCGACGCGGAGGTTCGACTCCACCTCAGGCCTGCTCGTCGAAAGCACCGAAGCCAGCGACGTGATCGCGTCGGACGGCCGCAGCCTTCACCGCACGCGCACCGCCACCGTCATAACCGTCACCCCGCCAGCACATGATTGAAGCGGTATTCCGATACCCGTCAGCAAAGCCGCACTTTGCTTGACTTTCACCCCCATTCGCCGCAATAGGCCGTGCATCGGTGCCGTCCTTCGGGGCGGCACCTGTCGTTTTACACCCGTTCATACATAAAGGTCACAAGCCCCATGAAGGCGCTGATGAAGACCACCAAGCCGGCGTTGCCGCATGAGGTGGAAAAAAAGTGGCTGATCATCGATGCCGATGGTCTGGTCGTCGGCCGTATGGCCTCGATCGTCGCCAATATCCTGCGCGGCAAGCACAAGCCGAGCTTCACCCCGCACGTCGATTGCGGTGACAATGTCATCATCATCAACGCGGACAAGGTCAAGTTCACCGGCAACAAGCTGAAGGACAAGGTCTATTACAAGCACACCGGTTATGCCGGCGGCATCAAGGGCATCACCGCGGGCAAGGTGCTCGAAGGTCGTTTCCCCGAGCGCGTGATTGAAAAGGCGATCGAGCGGATGATCCCGCGCGGCCCGCTTGGCCGTCAGCAGCTGCGCAACCTGCGCGTCTTCGCCGGCACCGAGCACCCGCATGAGGCCCAGAACCCCGAAGTCCTCGACATCGGCAGCATGAACCGCAAGAACAAGGTGGGCAACTAATGTCCGACAACCGCCAGTCCCTCGCCGATCTCGCCGGCCTGACCAACACCCCTGCCCCCGCCATTCCGGCGGAATCGGCTGCCTCGGACCGCAAGGCCGAAGAGTATATGGCCGGCCACATTGCCGAGCCCGCTGCTCCGACGATGCCGCTGCGCGAGCAGATCCTCGACAAGCAGGGCCGCGCTTATGCAACCGGCCGCCGCAAGGACGCCGTCGCCCGCGTGTGGATCAAGCCCGGTTCGGGCAAGATCACCATCAACGGTCGTGACCAGGACGTGTATTTCGCCCGTCCGACGCTGCGCCTCGTCATCAACCAGCCGTTCGGCGTGACCGAGCGCGAAGGTGCCTATGACGTCGTCTGCACCGTCAAGGGCGGCGGCCTTTCGGGCCAGGCCGGCGCGGTCAAGCATGGCATCAGCCAGGCGCTGACCAAGTTCGAGCCGATCCTGCGCGCGCCGGTCAAGGCAGCAGGCTTCCTGACCCGCGACAGCCGCACGGTCGAGCGTAAGAAGTACGGCCGCGCCAAGGCACGCCGCAGCTTCCAGTTCTCGAAGCGCTAAGTCCTTTTCACACCCAGTCGCGAAGGGGCGGTCCGGCAACGGGCCGCCCTTTTTCGTTGCGGCAGGAACGATGGGGCACAAGAAAGCGAGACTGGGGAAGAGCGCGTGTCGGGATCCGGCCCGCCGAGAGCCGCTTATTCCGCGCGTTCGCGCAGCAAGGGGACCGCAGGCGCGAGATCCATCGTGCGCTGCACGACCTCGAACCCACCATCCGCGATGCGGATCTCGTTGAACGAGGGCGGCGTGATGCGGACGCGCTCGGACAGGGTGCCCGCCCCGATCATCCGAACGGTCCGTCCTTCAATCTCATGCGCGATATCGAACGGGTCGTGGACATGGCCGGTCAACACCGCATCGGCACCCGCCCGCGCCAGCGCAACCAGCGCCTGCGCGCCATTATGCGTGCGCGCCGACATCCGCGTTTCGGGCTCTGCCAAGGGGTGATGGCACGCGATAAAGATCAAACGCCCCTCCGGCACCGCCGCGATCAGCGATAGCGCCCGCTCCAGCGCCGCGCGACTGACCTTGCCCTTGGACCAGTTGAGCCGCCACTGCGCCCGCGCCGTCGTTACCAACGGGATGATCGCGATGCCCGGCAGATCGAGCGGTTGCTCGACCATGCGCTCCACCGCAGTCATTCGCCGATAGGGTCGGAAGAAGCGGTCGATCGGATTGAAATAGGGCAAATCATGATTGCCGACTTCGACCGTTACCGGCACGCCAAGCCCTTGCAACCAGGCGAGCCCCGCCGCGAACTCACGCCGTCGAGCGCGCATGGTCAGGTCGCCGGTCATCACCACGGCATCGGGCTTTTCGGCCTTTACCAGCGCATCGAAC
Organism: Sphingomonas sp. DC1600-2; assembly: GCF_049897605.1. Lineage (NCBI taxonomy): Bacteria > Pseudomonadati > Pseudomonadota > Alphaproteobacteria > Sphingomonadales > Sphingomonadaceae > Sphingomonas > Sphingomonas sp. DC1600-2. The sequence continues at coordinate 616,445 of NZ_JAFCWO010000001.1, read as the reverse complement.
CACGCGACTGCGGCTGCATCCTCGCGCCCGAAATGGACATCGCTGACGTGAAACAACCGCGTCACGCGGCGGCCCTGGTCGTAAGGAAGATTTCACGCATCATGCCCACCCGCACCATACTACCGGGTTCGAGCATGATCGGCTCGCCGTCAACCAGCGCCAGCGCGGGCTTGTCGCCGCGCGTGCGAAACTGCCCGACATGGCATTGCGTGACCTCGGCGGCGGCAACCCAATCGCCCGTCACCCATTCCCACCCCAGCCGCGCAATCGCCCGGAAATCGCGCGCGTCGATGGCGGCGATGTCGAGATGATCGGCTTCCGGCCGGACGAACACAGCTTGCGCGCCATGCTTTAGAGCGGGCACGCCTTCCAGCCGGATGCCCCGGCCAAAGGTTCGCTGCCACGCGTGCTTCATCGCCCGGCCGAGCCCACGCAGCCGCCCGGCGCGCACCATCTCGCGCGCCCGCACCCAGGTGGCCGCCGGGCCCAGGATCAAGCCGACGAAGGCGCGGTGACCGGCGACGTCGACATAGGGCAGGCTCGTCCTGCGCCCGTGCTCGACCGCGGCCGCGACAATCGCTGCCGAATCGGTGGAGCCGTGAAGATGCTTCGCCAGCATGTTCATGGTGCCGCCGGGCAGAATCAGGATGGTGCCGTGCCACTCGGCCAGCGCGCACACGGCGGCGTTGATGGTGCCGTCGCCAGCGAACAGTACCGCGGTATCGACGCCCGCCGAGTCCAGCGCCTCCGGTGTCGGCAAGGCGTCATCGGGAAAGGCGGTGCGCCCGGCCAGCACCAGTCCGCGATCGGCGAACACCGTCGCCAGCGCCTCCGCTTTGGCCGGGGTGGCCGTGCCCGATTTGGGATTTGTAATGAACCAAAGTGTCTTCATCGCCCCGCCAACGCACCACGACGCGAAAAGGCTCGCCTCCGCAACGGATTCTCTGCTCAATCCATCGCCACATGGACAGGTTCGTCCCCGACCTTGGGGGCCGCCGGGCGTTGCAGCAGGAACACCAAGGGGATCGAGCCCAGCGTCAGGATCATCATCAGCTTGAAGTCGTCGAGATAGGCGACCATCGCTGCCTGCTTGTTGACGATCGCGTCGGCCATCGCCAGCACCGTATCGGTAGCTCCGCCCGTGATCGAACTCACCACCGGATCGTTGGCCACCAGGCCGGGATCGGGGATATGCTGACCGATCTCGGAATGCGCGGTCTGGATGTTGCGGGCAAGCAACGCAGTCACCACCGAAATGCCCGCCGAACCGCCAATGTTGCGCGACAGATTCATCAAGCTCGACGCCTCGGTACGATAACGGGGATCGAGCGTCCCGAAGGCGGTGATATTGAGCGGGATGAACACCAGCCCAAGTCCAATCCCCTGCACGAAGCCAGTGACGATGAAGGGTTGCTGCCCCATTTCGAGCGTCCAGCCCGTCATGTCATAAAGCGACCAGGCAGCAATGAGCAGTCCGGTGCCGACCATTATCCGCGGATCGACCTGGCGCTTCATCAACTGCCCGGCGATATACATCGAACCGACAATGCCGATCCCGCGTGGCATGAGCAGGATACCTGCGGTCAACACCGGATAGCCGTAAAGCTGCTGCAGCATCGGGGGGAGCAAGGCGAGCGTCGCTGTCATCAGTACGCCGAGCACCAGCATGAAGCCGACGCCCGTCAACAGATTGCGATTGAGGAACAGAGCCCGGTCGAACATCGGATTTCTGGCGGTGAACAACTGGACGAAGAACATCCATGCGCTCGCCAGCGCGACCATGCCCTCGGTCCACACTTCCCACGAGCTGAACCAGTCCTGCGTTTGCCCCCGGTCGAGCATCAACTGGAAAGCGCTGATCGCCACCGCCAGCATCGAGAAACCGAAAATGTCGAACCCGCGCTTGGTGATGTCGCGCGAGGGCAACAGCGCCCACAGGATAAGGAAGCAAGCGATACCGATCGGCACGTTGACGTAGAAGCACCAGCGCCAGTCGTAATTGTCGGTCAGCCAACCGCCGATCACCGGCCCCAAAATCGGCCCGACCATGATGCCCATGCCCCAGATCGACATCGCCGCCGCCTGTTTGGAACGCGGGTTGATATCCATCATCACGGTCTGGCTGAGCGGGTTCATAAACGCCGCCGCGACACCTTGCAGCACGCGGAAGATCACCATTTCGGGCAGGCTGCTGGCAAGACCGCACAGCATCGAAGCGATCACGAAACCGACCACCGCGCCGAGGAAAAGATTGCGCGACCCGATCCGGTCGGCGAGCCAGCCGGTCAGCGGAATCGCGACCGCCGAGGCGACGATATAGCTGGTCAGCACCCAGGTGACGGTGTCGGACGTGGCGCTGAGCGAGGCCTGCATGTGCGGCAGGGCCACATTGGCGATGGTCGAATCGAGGATCTGCATGATCGTCGCCGCCATCACGCCGATCGTCAGCAGCGGACGATTGCTGGTGTGGAGCGCGGCGCGCTCCTCGAGCGGCACCGCCTCCTCCGTCGAGGGGATGCGGGCGAGGCGGTCGGCCTCGCCCGCATCGGGATTAGCAGTGGCCACTGCGCACATCCACGGTGACGTTGGCGCTGAGCCCAGCGATCAGCGGCCGTTTGCTCGCCTGGTCGATCGCGATGCGCACCGGCACGCGCTGCGTCACCTTGACCCAATTGCCCGTCGCATTCTGCGCCGGAAGCACCGAGAATTCAGAGCCGGTGCCGGCACCGATCGACTGAACATGGCCCTTCAGTTTCAGGCCATTATAGGCATCGAACTCGACCTCGGCGGGTTGCCCGACGCACATCTTGTTGAGCTCGGTTTCCTTGAAATTGGCCTCGATCCACGCTGGGTGGTTCGACACGATGCTGACCGCAGGCAGACCGACGATCATCATCTGGCCGACCTGAAGCCGATCCGACTGGCTGATCGTGCCCGACACCGGTGCGTAGACCGAGGTGCGCCGCAGATCGAGCGCAGCCTTGTCGCGCTGGACCGTTGCTGCCTGGACCGCAGCGGGCACGCCCGATCCATCGGTGCCGCTGCCAACTTGCGTGCGCGCCTTGGCCGCACTGGCATTGGCGGTCGCCAGCCGCGCCTTCGCCGCCGCGACTTGCTGCGCCGCCGCATCGAAGCTGGCGCGCGTGGTGAAGCCCTGCTTCATCAGCGCGGCTTGCCGGTCATAGGTCGCCTGGGCGAGCGCGATGTCGGCCTTGGCGCTGGAAATATCGGCCGCCGCGCCGCCACTGTCGGTCGCCAGCGTGCTCACTTGCACCCGTGCCGTCGCAATCGCGGCATTGGCTTGCGCCAGCGCGATGCGATACGGATCCGGATCAATCTGGAACAGCAGATCGCCCGCTTTCACCGGCTGGTTCTCGCGCGCGTCGACACGGACGATGCGTCCCCCGACATCGGATGAGACCGACACCTTGTCCTGCTGAATATAGGCGTTGTCGGTGGAGACGAAGCGCCCGGCCGTGAGCCAGAAATAGCCAGCGATCGCGATGATCAACAAGGGTAGGCTGACCATCAGCAATGGCCGCAGCCATGTCCGACGCTTCACCGGCGTTTCGGTCAGCGTGCCCGGCGGGGGCGAAATTACGACGGTGTCGGTTGCCGCTTTGCGGGCGATCTTGGGGTCTGCGTCAGCCATTTGCGACCTCACTGGTTTTATCCGGAGAAGAAAGATTGCTGTGGATCCGCCGGAGCGTGGCCATCACCGCGTCATATTCGGCAGGAGAAACACCCTGCAGCGCACTATCGAGCATCGCTTCGGCCAAATGCCCAAGCTCCTCGAGCAGAGGACGCGCGCGCTCGGTCAGGAAAATCTGCCACGCCCGTCGATCGGCCGGATCGCGTCGGCGCTCGACCAGACCGGCCTCTTCGAGCCGGTCAATCATCCGACATAACGTAATCGGCTCCACTTCGAGCAGATCGGCCAAACCGCCCTGATTGATCCCTTCGCCGCGCTGAAGAAACTTGAGCACACGCCATTGCGTCCGCGTCACGCCGATCAGTCGCGCACGTTCATCGAACCGCCGCCGCATCAGGCGCGAGACGTCGCTGATCAAAAATCCAATCGAGTCCTGCATACCACCCATATAGTAAGTATGCTTAGATTATCCATAGTATCCTTTGCTGCGCCGCAATAAAGACACGGACTTGGAATGGTCCCGCTGCAAAAACCCCTGTTACGGAGCCCCCGCGCTGTGCCAGATAGCCGGATGCGCACCCCCCACCCCACCCCGATCGCCGAACTGACCCTGCGGGGCGTGTTGCTTGGCGGCCTGATCACGCTGCTGTTCACCGCCGCCAACGTCTATCTCGGGCTCAAGGTCGGGTTGACCTTCGCCACCTCGATCCCGGCCGCCGTGATCTCGATGGCGGTGCTGCGGCTGTTCAAGGGCGCGACGATCCTCGAAAACAACATTGTGCAGACGGTGGCGAGTGCTGCGGGCACGCTGGCGGCGATCATCTTCGTTCTGCCCGGGCTGGTGATGATCGGTTGGTGGCACGGCTTCCCGTATGTCCAGACCGCGATGATCACCGCGACCGGCGGCATATTGGGCGTGATGTTTTCGGTCCCGCTACGCCGCGCGCTCGTGGTCGATACCGACCTGCCCTATCCAGAGGGCGTCGCCGCCGCCGAAGTACTGCAAATCGGCGCAGGCTCGCGCGAGGGCGCCGCCGAGGCACGCACCGGGCTGTTCGTGCTGATCTGGAACAGCATCGCGTCGGCCGGGTTCGCGATCTTCACCCAGACCAAGATCATCACCGATACCGCTGCCACCACCTTCCGCGTCGGCGCGGGCGCAACCGGCATAGCAGGCAGCCTGTCCTTCGTCTTGCTCGGCGTCGGCCATCTCGTCGGCATTTCGGTCGGCGCGGCGATGGGGCTGGGGCTGGTGATGGGCTGGTTCGTGTTGGTGCCGCTGCTCACTGCCGCGCATCCGATGCCCGGCGACATGGCCGCCTGGGTCAATACGATCTGGAAGGGCGATGTGCGCTTCTTCGGCGCGGGGTTGATCGGCATTTCGGCGATCTGGACGCTGGTGAAGATCGCCGGCCCGGTCATCGGCGGCGTGCGCTCGGCGCTGGCGGCAAGCGCCGCGCGCGACAAGGGCGAGACGCTGGCGTTGGAAGAACAGGATTTGCCGATCGTCTGGGTGGCAGGGGTCGCGCTGCTCACGCTGCTGCCAATCGCCTGGCTGTTGTGGGACGTGATCGCGGGCGGCGCGCTGGTCGGTTCGGCGGCGCTGCTGATCGCAGGCGCACTGGTGTTCGTGCTCGTCGCCGGGCTGATGATCGCGGCGGTGTGCGGCTATATGGCGGGGCTGATCGGCGCGTCCAATTCGCCCGTCTCAGGCATCGGCATCCTCGCGGTGATCGGATCTTCGCTGATGCTGGTCGGCCTGTTCGGGCAGCATCCGGGCGCCGACACCACGCGCGCGCTGATCGCTTATGCGCTGATCGTCACCGGCATCGTGTTCGGGGTCGCCACCATCTCCAACGACAATCTGCAGGACCTCAAGACCGGGCAATTGGTCGGCGCGACGCCGTGGAAGCAGCAGGTCGCCTTGGTGATCGGCGTAGGGTTCGGCTCGCTCATCATCCCGCCGGTGCTGAACGTGCTCAACAGCGGGATGGGCTTTGTCGGCGTGCCCGGTGCCGGGCCGAATGCGCTCGCCGCGCCGCAAGCCGGGCTGATCTCGGCACTGGCCAAGGGCGTGCTGTCGGGTGACGCCAATTGGCGGATGCTGGGCTATGGCGTGGCGGCAGGCGTCGTGCTGATCGCGCTGGACGAAGCGCTCGGGCGGTTGAAGCTGTTGCGCCTGCCCCCGCTCGGCGTGGCGCTCGGCATCTATCTGCCGATGTCGGTGATCCTGCCGACGGTGCTGGGCTCGGTGATCGGCTGGTTCTACGACCGCTGGGCGCGCACCACCGCCAACCCCGAAGTGGCCGAGCGCATGGGCACGCTGACCGCAACCGGCCTGATCGTCGGCGAAAGCCTGTGGGGCGTGCTGTTCGCGCTGATCGTATGGGCCAGCGGCAGCGATGCGCCGCTCGCGCTGATCGGCAAAGGCCATGAGGCGGCGGCGTTGATCGGCGGCACCGTGCTGTTCCTGGGGATTGCGGCGGTGCTGTACCGTCGGACCATCACCGTTTCGCGGTAATTTCCCTCTCCCAACGGGAGAGGGAGGGAGGAGCGAAGCGACGGAAGGGTGAGGGTGATCGCTCCCGTATCGCCTCGCCCTCACCCTTCCCACGCCTTTGGCGCGGGCCCCTTCCCTCTCCCATTGGGAGAGGGAAAAGCGGCTCACATCGCCGCGAGCAGCGTGCTGATCTTGATGAACGCGAACGCGACCGAGCTGTCCGCCACGCCGTACGGCACGAACAGCGTGTCGCCGTGCCGGATCGCGCCGCAGGTGTAGACGACGTTGGGCACATACCCCTCGCGGTCCTGGTCCGCCGCCGCCAGGATTGGTTCGGGCGTGCGCCCCAGCACCTTGGACGGATCGCGCTTGTCGAGCAGCACTGCGCCAATCGCATATTTGCGCATCGCGCCGACGCCGTGGGTCAGCAGCAACCAGCCTTCATCGAGTTCGATCGGCGGGCCGCAATTGCCGATTTGCACCAGCTCCCACGGGAACACCGGCACGAGCAGCTTCTGCCCCTCGTCCCAATGCGTCAGCGTGTCGGATTTGAGCAGGAACAGATTCTCGCCGTCCTGCCGCCCGATCATCATATATTGCCCGGCGACCTTGCGCGGGAACAGCGCCATGCCCTTGTTGCGCGCGGCCGGCCCCGTCATCGGCACCAGATCGAACGCACGGAAATCGCGCGTGCGCAGCAATTCGGACTGGATCGTCGAGCCATTATAGGCGGTGTAGGTGCCGAGCCATTCGACATCGCCATTGTCATGATGGAACTGGACGAGGCGCAGATCCTCCAGCCCCTTGGACTGCGCCGCCGTGATCGGGAAGATAACAGTGCCCGACAGCGTCGAATCGCGGTGGCGATAGACCGTGATCGGCCCCTCGGGCAGCGTTTCCTCATCCAGCCCGACCGCATCGGTCGCGGTGGCGAAGGGCGGCTCGGGCGCGAGCTTCAATTGATTGTCGTCGGTGATGATGCCTTCGCGGAAGGCGACCGAGGAAATGTGGCCCTCGCCCACTGCACGCAAGCTCATCAGAATGCGCTGCGATCCGGCCGGCATGCCCGACTGGTCGAAATGCGGCACCGCGCTCGGGTTCATCAGCGCGGCGGCAGCATAGCTATATTCGTGGCAGAAATAGGCACCGATCAACTGGCGCTTCTCATCGCCAATCTCGCTGCCGTCGATGCCGAGCATATCCTCGATCTCGTCATAGCGCGTCATGAACACGCGGCGCGTCTGCCAGTGGCGCGCCTCGAAATCCTTGAGCACCAGTTCGAGCTGCGCGCGCGTCTCGGCAGAGTCGAGCGCCATCACCGCGCTGACGATCCGCTCCGTCCGGTTGCCGCCATTCCCGCCCCACGCGAGATGGAACGGCCGCACCACGACTCGCGACGGGTCGGCATGAAGCCGCAGGGCATGTTGGAACAAATCGATCACGGTATAAAAGCCTCGCGTAACGCCTTCGCGGCGTCACGAGCGAGGCTACGCGACGGCGCTCCGCGGTCCTGCCACGCTTTCCGCCCGCTTTGCCAGCCCAGAAATGGTGCAACCGGACAATTGCAGCGCCAAAATCGACTCCGCGCCCTGATTTCGGTTCAAACCGGTCGGCATGAGGCCATCGAAGCAACCGCCGTCCTGCACGGTGGCAAGCGGCAGGTCGAGATCGTTCTGGCCGAGATACCAAAGATAGGCCCGTTGTGCCTCGGCCACCCAGCGATGGTCCCCCGACGCGTCAAAAGCGGCACTGCAAGCGTCGATCGTGGCTTGCGCCTCCAGCGGCTGCTGGTCGAACTGCAACGGCTCGGCATAGACCCGCCCGAAACTCTCACTGCCCACCGCACGGAAGCGCCCCTCTGGCGATGTCTGTTTGCCGACGATCCAATCGAGCGTACTCAAACCGCATTTGACCATGTCTTCGCGGCCGAGCGAGTGCCCTGCCCTGATCAATGCCTCGGGCAAGCGGGCGTTGTCATACGCCAACACGATTTCGAACCATTCCCATTCGGGACGCCGCGCCTCTTCAAGCAGCCCGCATAGTTCCTCGCCAAAACGCGCCAAGATGGTGCGCGCCAGCGCATGGCCCGGGAAAGCATCAAGGATGGCCGCAGCGCCCAGCATGGCAAAGGCATGCGAGCGCGGCGAGCCAAGTTCGAGCGACAGCGACGCCGTCATATCGAACATCGACACGGCCCAATGGCGATGCTTGGCCAGCTGCGCATCGCGCGCGGTCACGCCCAGCGCCCACAGCGTGCGACCGTTCGAATCTTCCGACCCGAAATCCTCGCACCAGGTCCGGTCGAAATTCATGAAATTCCGAAAACGTCGAGCCTCCGGATTCCAGGCATATTGCAGGAACGACGCGTAAATCGTCATCCATTTGTCCCGCTCGCCTTCATCCATTGTCGGCATTTGGCTGACCAGCATGAGCGCGCGGGCGTTGTCGTCAATGCAATAGCCATGGCGGCGATCGGGCACGGAGTAGATCGAGTGCTGCAGCATGCCCGTCGAATCGCTCATGCGCTCAACCGCCGAAAAATCGGGGGCCAACGGGCTCAGCGACAATGCAACGCTCTGCAACCGTTGCGGCTTGGCTGCCACCATCTGCACGATCTCGCGCATGGCGACCTCGGCGAGACGCGGCCAGATCATCGTCCGGCCCCGCGCATACGCACGCTCCGACAGCTTCAGGCGATTGCGGTCGCTGCCGAGCAGGGCGTTGATCTCGCGTGCAAAGGCCGCAGAGTCGCCAAAATCGACCAGCACGCCGTGACCATCGCCGAGAATTTCGGTGGCATGGACATAAGGCGTCGAAACCACCGCCTTGCCGACACCGACTGCATAGCTCAGCGTGCCGGAGGTGATCTGCGCCGGGTTGAGATACGGCGTCGCGTAAATATCGGCCGCCTGCAGGTAATCGATCAGCTCGTCATGTTCGAGAAAGGCGTCGATGAACTCGATATTGCGCCCGACGCCCAATTTCGCCGCCAAAGCCTTGAGCCCGTCGCGATATTTTTCACCTTCGTGCGCGACCAAATTGGGATGCGTCGCCCCCAGTACCGCATAGAGCACATTGGGATGCTGCTCGGCGATCGCAGGCAATGCCTCGATCATGACTTCGATGCCCTTGCCCGGTGCCAACAGGCCAAAGGTCAGTACCACCTCTCGCCCCGCCCAGCCAAAGCGCCCCTTCAACGATTCGGGATCGACGAAGTCACGATCCGGCACGCCATGGGGAATCATCACCACGTTGCGCCCGCTGGCACCGTATACCCGCTCGAGAATTTCGCGCCCGCGCTCGGCCATCACGATCACACGTGCTGCGCGGCGTAGCAGGCCTTCCATGACCCGACGCTGGTCGGCATCGGGCTTTTCGAGAATGGTATGGAGCGTGACGATTACCGGGATCGACACACGATCGAGCAGCGCGAGGATGTGTTCGCCCGCCGGGCCGCCAAAGATACCATATTCATGCTGCAACCACAGCGCCTGCGCCCCGCTCGCCTCGATCGCGCGTGCGGCATCGAGATAGGCCATACGGTCCTGATCGGGGATGCTGCGGGTTACTTCGGGGGGATAGTCGTATCGCCCAGGATGGTCGTCCATCGCATAGACATCGATCTGCAGATCGGGGAAGCGGCCCTTCAGCGCCGTAAAGGTATCCGTAGTATAAGTCGCAAGGCCGCATTTCCGCGGCAGGAAATTGCCCACCAAAGCCAGGTGATCGATTGGGGTCACGCCATCCGCCTGTTGCATCATGCTCGCAATCCTCAAAAAATCAGGGCGCTTGCCCTTTGAATACCTCCAACGAACGGCCAAGTTTCAATATGGTTGCACAGATGTTGCATTGCAACGCGGGGAATTGCGCTGATCGAAATCAACCTTGCGGTGAGATGAACGAATCGCTCGCTCAGCCGCGCCCACGATACCCCTGAACCTCCTGCGGCGGCAGCCACAAACCCTCAGGAGGCGCGCCCGATTGCCAAAACACATCGATGGGAATGCCGCCGCGCGGATACCAATATCCACCGATTCGCAGCCATAGCGGCCGCATTTCCCCGAACAGGCGCTCGCCGATACCGACGGTGCAATCCTCGTGAAATGCCTGGTGGTTGCGAAACGAGCCCAGGAAGAGCTTGAGCGATTTCGATTCGACGATGGTGTCGGCAGGCGCATAATCGATGACGAGGTGCGCGAAATCGGGCTGGGCCGTAACCGGGCAAAGCGACGTGAATTCAGGCACCGCAAAGCGCACCAGATACGTGCGCCCCGGCCGCGGGTTGGGAACATAATCCAGCACGGCTTCGTCAGGAGAAGCCGGGAGCGCGCTGGTCTGGCCAAGATGTTTCGGAGTCATGAGGCCGATATAGGGATAGAAGGCGCGTGCGTCATCCCGGTGGCTCGACGGCGTGCCTGCAGCGGGCTAGGGACGGACAAAACAAGGAGACGATACATGGACTCGCTGGTGACGACGGAATGGCTCGCAAACGAGCTGGGCGCGAACGATCTGCGCATTGTCGATGCGACCTATTTCGCCGGCTTCGGTGATCGCGATGCCGCTGCCGAATATGAAGCGGCGCACATTCCGGGCGCGGTGTTCATGGATCTGGCCGAAATCGCCGATACCTCCAGCGACCTGCCCTCGATGCTGCCGAGCGCCGAAAAATTCGCCAGCCGGATGCAGTCGCTGGGTCTCGGCGATGGTAGCCGCATCGTCCTCTACGACAACTCGCCTTACCACACCGCAGCACGCGCCTGGTTCATGCTGCGGACCTTCGGCGCGCACGATGTCGCCATCCTCGATGGCGGTCTGGCCAAATGGCAGGCCGAAGGTCGCGAAACCGCGTCGGGCAAGGAGCAGCTGCGCCACCGTCACTTCACCGTCTGGGCCGATGACAAGGGCGTGCGCACGCTCGACCAGATGAAAGCCAATGTGGAAAGCGGCGCGGAGCAAGTGCTCGATGCGCGCTCGGCGGCACGTTTCACCGGCGAAGAGGCCGATCCGCGCCCGGCGACGCATCCCGGCCATATTCCGGGCTCGAAGAATCTGCCGGTCGGCCAGATCTTCAACGAAGACGGCACGTGGAAGACGGGCGACGCACTGAAGGCCGCGTTCGAAGGGGCCGGGATCGATCTCGACAAGCCGCTCGTTACCACGTGCGGCTCGGGCATCACCGCCTCGGCGCTGGCGTTCGGCGCGCATTTGCTCGGCAATGAAGCTGCGGTCTATGACGGCAGCTGGTCCGAATGGGGCGCAGACCGCACCACACCCAAGGCGACCGGCGCGGCGTGAACGACGATCGCGACTGCCCGAAGGGCGATGCCACCCGTGTCGTAGCAGCGGGGCGGCGCAAGGAATGGACGCAGGGGATCGTCAACACGCCGGTGTGGCGCGCCTCGACGATCCTCTACGATAGCGTTGCCGATCTCCGCGCCGCCGGTACCAGCAATACGCACCATCGGCTGTTCTACGGGCGCAAGGGCACGCCGACGCAGTGGAGCCTCGCCGACGCGCTGAACGAACTGGAACCCGGCGCGGAGGGCACGTTCCTATACCCCTCAGGGGTCGCCGCGATCGCAGCGGCCTTGTTGTCGGTGCTCTCGCCCGGGGACGAGCTGCTGCTGCCCGATTCGGCCTACGACCCGACCCGATCGATGGGCACCGGCCTGCTCAAGCGGATGGGAATTTCAACGCGCTTCTACGATCCGCTGATCGGTGGTGGGATTGCCGACTTGATCGCCGAGAATACGCGCGCGATTCTGCTCGAAAGCCCAGGCAGCCTCACCTTCGAGGTGCAGGACGTGCCGGCAATCGTCGCCGCAGCCAAGGCGCGGGGCGTGACGACCTTGCTCGACAATACCTGGGCGACGCCGTTGTTCTTTCCTGCAATCGCCCACGGCATCGATCTCTCCATCCTTGCCTGCACCAAATACGTCGTCGGCCATAGCGACGTGATGCTCGGCTCGGTCACCGCCGCCCCGGGGCATTTCGCGCGGCTGCGCGACACCAGCTTCCAACTCGGCCAGATCGCCAGCCCCGACGATTCGTGGCTTGCGTCGCGCGGCCTGCGCACCATGGCGGTGCGGCTGAAACAGCATCAGGCGAGCGCGCTGGAAATCGCGCATTGGCTGAAGCAGCGGCCCGAGGTCGCTGCCGTGCTGCATCCGGCGCTCCCCGATTGCCCCGGCCACGAAACCTTCCTGCGCGACTTTAAAGGCTCCTCCGGGCTGTTCTCCTTCGTCCTGAACGGCGGCAATGAAGCCGCCCGCGCGGCGCTGATCGACGGGCTGGAGCATTTCGGGATCGGCTATAGTTGGGGCGGTTTCGAAAGCTTGGCCCTGCCCGTCGATCCGCAACGGTATCGCAGCGTAACCAAGCGCGCTCATGCTGGCCCGATCGTTCGCCTGCAGATCGGACTGGAGGATCCGGTCGACTTGATTGCCGATCTGGCAGCGGGCCTGGAGCGATTTTCAGCGTCTCGCTGAAAGCATCTCCTGTTGCTGAAGCGTTGCTCGACTGTTGCTGAGTTACAACAACCGGTGCCGAACCGGTCGTAAAACCTCAAAATTGAGTTGTGCAGTGCCGCATGAACGGTCAATTATTCTGCGTTACCGGTTAGCGGCGCGGGGGGCATTTCCTGCTCCTGACAGACGCACGCACCGGTAGAAGCAGGCGGGGACAGTCGCATTTTCGAAAGGGAAACGATGCGCTTCTCCACAACCACGCTCGGCGCGCTCTTGCTCGCCGCTTCCGCCACCCCTGCGCTCGCGCAGGAAACCGCCCCACCGCCGCCGATCACGATCAATGCGACGGCAGCCGTCGTGACCGATTATCGGTTCCGCGGTATTTCGCAGACCGATAACAATGCGGCGATTCAGGGATCGATCACGATCACCCACAAATCGGGCTTCTATGCGTCCGTATGGGGTTCCTCGATCGACGATTATGTAACGGTCGCCGGCACCGGCCATCAGGAAATCGATCTGATCGCGGGCTACAGCCACACGATCGGCGGCATCAAGCTGGATGGCGGGATCCTGTACTATTTCTATCCCAAGACCAAGCTCGCGGGCGACAAGAGCAGCTCCGACTTTGTCGAGCCGTATTTCGACATTTCGACGACGCTTGGGCCGGTGACCGCCAAGACCACGGTCAACTATGCCCCGAAGCAAAAGGCGCTGGCGCTCGATCAGGGTGCGAGCGGCAAACTCCAGTCGCGCGACAACGTCTATCTCGCCGACGATTTCACCGTCGCGATCCCCAAGACACCGCTCGGCCTGACCGCGCATGTCGGCCATAGCTTCGGTCCGAGCTGGCTTGCCACCGATTCCAACGGCAAGAAGGGCTATACCGACTGGGCATTGGGAGCCACGGCAACCTACAAGGTGCTGACGCTCGGCGTGTCCTATGTCGATACCGACGCCAAGTTCCTCTCGGCGACCAAGAACGTCAGCAAGAGCGGCGTGGTCGCCACGCTGACCGCAAGCTTCTAAACGCTCCAGCGCACCAACAAAAAGGCCGCGTACCGGGCATCCGGTACGCGGCCTTTTTGGTACTGTTCAGGCGCTTATTTCGGCGTGGCGGCCTTGGCGGATTGCCCGTCGCCTTCGGGGGCGGCCACGACGTCGCGCGTCGTTGCGCCCTTGTCGACCACGGTCGTGCCGGGATCGCCGACCGACGAACGGATGCCGGGATCGTCGCTATCGGCACCGGCGGCGACCACGGTGGCTGCCTCGCCCGGGCTACGCTGTGCCGTGCCGCCGAACAGCGCGTCGAGCGCCTGCGCATTGGCGCTGACATCGTTGGCGCGCGCCGCACCCGGCTTTGGCGGGGTCAGCGAGAAATCGGGCGGGATCACCAGCGGTGCCTGACGCGCCACCGCGAACTCGTCGGGGCCGCCGCGCCCGCCACGGCCATGGGCACAGCCCGAGGCGAGCGCCACGATCGCCAGGCTGGCCGCGGAGAGAAGAAACGACTTACGCATGGATATTCTCCGTTGGGCCATGTTCCGCCCCAGAATTTTTGCCCGAATCCCCGGTCGGCTTATCCCGTACCAGAAGCGCGCGCGCGAACAAGATCACGACGCCGATCGTAATCGCGGCATCGGCGACATTGAAGACCAAAAACGGCTGCCACGCCCCAATATGGAAATCCGCCCAATCGACGACATAGCCCAAGCGGATGCGGTCAACGATATTGCCCGCAGCGCCCCCCAGCACCAGGCCCAGCGCCATCTGGTCGGCACGGTTCTTCTCACGCAGCAACCACACCAGCACGCCGAGCGCAATCGCCCCGGTCATCGCCACCAGCAGCCAGCGCATCGTCGCGGTATCGGCGTGCAACAGCCCCAGCGACACGCCCTGATTGGCGACGAAGCGCAGGTTGAAGAAGGAGGTGACGTGATAGGCATCGCTCAGAAAATTGAGCTTCAGCACATCGGTAATGCCATATTTCGCGGCCTGATCGACCACGAACAAGGCGGCGGCGGTGGCAAAACCAGCGACAGGCAGCTTCATGCGACGACTCCCGCGCAACGGTCACACAGGTCGCCATCCACCGCGACCTCGGGCAAATGCCGCCAGCAGCGACCGCATTTGTGGAAATCGGTGCGGGAAACGGTGATCGCCTCGCCCGTCGTCACCTTGGCGACGATGAACAATTCGGCCAGCGCCGCGGGCGACAGCGGTGCCTCGGGCACCACCACCTCCGCCTCCAGGCTTGAGCGCACGATCTTCTCGCGCCGCAGCGGTTCGATCGCCTCGGTCACATGCGTGCGCAAAGCGCGGACTGCCGCCCAATGCGCGGCGTCAACGTCCGCCACGGCCGGCACCTCGGGCCATTCGAGCAAATGCACCGACCCGTCCTCGCTTGGGAAGCGCGACTGCCACACTTCCTCTGCGGTGAAGCACAAAACCGGCGCCGCATAGCGCAGCAGCGCGTGGAACAGCGTGTCGAACAGCGTGCGGCAACCGCGTCGCTTGGGATCGTCGACCCCGTCGCAATAGAGCGAATCCTTGCGGATATCGAAGTAAAAGGCCGACAGGTCTTCCTGCGCGAATTCGGTCAGCAGCCGGACATAGCTGTTAAAGTCATACACGGCGACCGCCGCGCGCAGCTTCGCATCCAGTTCGGCGAGCAGATGGAGCATGTAGCGCTCCAGCTCGGGCATTTCCGCGACCGGCAGACGCTCGGCCTCGTCAAACCCTTCCAGCGCTCCCAGCAGGTAGCGGAAGGTGTTGCGCAGCTTGCGATACTGGTCGGAGACGCCGTTCAGAATCTCCTTGCCGATGCGATGGTCCTCGGTGAAATCGACCGACAGCGCCCACAACCGCAAGATGTCCGCGCCCGATTCCTTCATCAGGTCGAGCGGGTTGATCGTGTTGCCGAGCGACTTGGACATTTTCATGCCCTTGGCGTCCATGGTGAAGCCGTGCGTCAGCACCGCATCATAGGGCGCGCGCCCGCGCGTGCCGCACGCTTCCATCAGCGAGGACTGGAACCAGCCGCGATGCTGGTCGGAGCCTTCGAGATAGAGATCGGCCGGCCATTGCAGATCGGGCCAGCGCCCGCTTTCCAGCACAAAGGCATGGGTGCAGCCGCTGTCGAACCACACGTCGAGAATGTCGGTGACGCGCTCATAATCGGCGAGCGTGTAGTCGGCCCCGAGCAGATCCTGCGCCGCCTCTTCGCTCCACGCATCGACGCCCTGTTCGCGCACAGCTGCGACGATGCGGCGGTTGACCTCCGGGTCGACCAGATACTGGCCGGTCGTGCGGTTGACGAACAGCGTGATCGGCACGCCCCAGGCGCGCTGACGGCTGATCACCCAATCGGGCCGCCCGGCGACCATCGCGGTGATGCGGTTCTGGCCCTTGGGCGGATACCAGGTCGTCGCTTCGATGGCAGCGAGCGCGGTGGAACGCAGGGTCTCCCCTTCTGCTCCCCTCCCGCCTGCGGGAGGGGTTGGGGGAGGGAAATCAGCAGCGAGCGCAGCGTTCGCGGCACTGCCCTCCCCCAGCCCCTCCCGCAAGCGGGAGGGGAGTTCTTGGTCCATCGGAATGAACCATTGCGGCGTCGCGCGGAAAATGACCTTCGCCTTCGACCGCCACGAATGCGGATAGGAGTGCGCGAAATCATCGCTCGCCGCGAGCAACGCGCCGACGGCGCGCAGGTCCGAACAGATCGGCCCCTCGGCGGAGACGAACTTCTTGTTGATCACCGATCCCTGCCCGCCGAGCCATGCCCAGTCGGCGCGATACATGCCCGCGCCATCGACCGCGAACACCGGATCGATGCCGTATTGCTTGCACAGCAGGAAATCGTCCTCGCCGTGATCCGGCGCCATATGAACGAGCCCGGTGCCCGCCTCGGTGGTGACGAAATCGCCCGGCAGGAACGGGCGGGGCTTGGCGAAGAACCCGCCGAGCGCGTGCATCGGATGGCGCGCGGTGGCACCTTCGAGCTGCGAGCCCACCAAACTGATGTCGCCCGGATTTGCATCGTCGGCCATCGGCGGCGTCACACCGACGCCGTAACGACGGGTCAAGAGATGCAGCCTCTCCAACCACGGGATAAGCCGTTCCTTGGCAATCACCACGCGCTTGCCGTCGTAGAGAGCCAGAAGTTCATCGCGCTTCGCCGATAGCTCCGGATCGCCATCGACATCGGGGACGGGAAGCCGCGACGCTTGAAGCGTAACACGGACATACTCAATCTCCGGCCCATAGCTCAGCGCCTGGTTCACCGGGATCGTCCACGGCGTCGTGGTCCAGATCACCGCATGCGCGCCGACCAGTTCGGGCGCGTTCGGCGCGTCCACGATCTCGAACGCCACGTCGATCTGCGTCGACACGACGTCTTCATATTCGACCTCGGCCTCGGCGAGCGCGGTCTTTTCGACCGGGCTCCACATCACCGGCTTGGCGCCGCGATAGAGCTGGCCGCTCTCGGCGAACTTCATCAGCTCGCTGACGATCGTCGCCTCGGCGGCGAAATCCATCGTCAGATAGGGATGGTCCCAGTCGCCATTGATGCCGAGCCGCTTCAACTGCTCGCGCTGCACGTCGACCCAATGCTGCGCGTATGCCCGGCACTCGGCGCGGAATTCCTTTGCCGGAACTTCGTCCTTGTTACGCTTCTTGGCGCGATACTGCTCCTCGACCTTCCACTCGATCGGCAGGCCGTGGCAGTCCCAGCCGGGCACATAGGGCGCATCCTTGCCGAGCAAGGTTTGCGTGCGGCACACCGTGTCCTTCAGGATGTGGTTGAGCGCATGGCCGATATGCATGTCGCCATTCGCATAAGGCGGGCCGTCATGCAGGATGAACTTCTCGCGACCGCGACGGGCCTCACGCGTCTTCTCATACAAACCAATCGCCTGCCACCGCGCGAGAATCCCCGGCTCCTTTGCAGGCAGGCCGGCTTTCATCGGAAAGTCGGTCTTCGGCAGGAAGACGGTGTCGCGCCAATCTCGTTGGGCGTCGCGGGCGGGCGTGGTGTCTGAAGTGTCGGTCATTTGATGCGGCCTTAGCGTGAAGCGGCCCCTGTCGAAAGCCCCCTGCAAAGGCCCCCTCCCGTCACCCCGGCCTCGTGCCGGGGTCCACCGTCGATCCTCCCCAACCATCTGTAGAAAGCGCGGCACGGTGGATGCCGGGACAAGCCCGGCATGACGGGGAAAGCTACCCCGTCACCAATTCCACACCATGCCGGTCGCGCTGAACGGCTTGGGCTCCAGCGGGGGCAAAGTGGCGTCGTTGAGTTCGCATTGCCACAGGCCGACATCGATCCAGCGGCCTTCCTTATACCCGACCTCGCGCAGCACCCCGGCGCGGCGGAAGCCGACCGATTCATGCAAGCGGATCGAATGCTCGTTTGGCAAGGAAATCACGCTGATCGCCTGGGTAAATCCCTGCGCGCGCAGCGTATCGATCAACGCATCGTACAAATGCCGCCCATTGCCGCGCCCCTGCGTCCCCGTCTCCAGATAGACCGAGGTCTCGATCGTGTAGCGATAGGCCGGGCGGTCGCGGAAGGCCGAGGCATAAGCGTAGCCGCGTACAGGGCCGCCCTCGCCTTCGGTCACCACCAGCCACGGATACAACCCGCCCGAGGCCGCCATGCGCTGCCGCATCGTCTCGGCATTAGGCGCGGTCAACTCGAACGAGACGGTGCCGCCTTCGACATAAGGCCGATAGATTTCGGCGATCACGCCAGCATCTTCAGGCGTCGCCGGGCGAACCGCGATCGGGCGCGGTGCGGGATCGACGCTCACAAGCCGAACCGCGCAAGCACGAGGGTGAGCAACGTAGCATCGCCAGGCTGCGGCTGCGCACCGCCCAGCCCGTCGCATTCGAGGCACCGCGCCTGGATCGCCGCCCCCGTGCCGATCCGCTTCACATCGCCCAGCGCGCGCGCGAACACCGCGCGCCGCTCGGTCGCCATCCGCGTGAAGGCATCGCCCGCGCTCGCATCGTCATCCTTGTTCGAATCCAGGATTTGCGCGATCAATTGCATGAAAGCGCTCGGCTTTTTCTCCAGATATTCGGCATGAACGTCGGTCGCCTTCAACCCGGCGCGCTTGGCGGCTTCGTCGATCGCGTCCTGCAAGCCACCGAAACGATCGACCAGCCCGATCTGATGCGCCGTGCCGCCATCCCAGACGCGGCCCTGCCCGATCTCGTCGACGCGCGCCGGGGTCAGCTTGCGCGCAGTGGCGACGCGCGTGATGAACTCCTGATAGCCATTCTCGATCCCCGCCTGGAAGATCGTGTCGGTCTCGGCATTGGTGCCGCCGTAAATGTCCGGCTGCCCGGACAGCGGCGTGGTGCGCACGCCATCGGTGGTGAGGCCGATCTTTTTGAGCGTGTTCTCGAAAGTCGGGATGATGCCGAAGATGCCGATCGAGCCGGTGATGGTGGTCGGCTCGGCGAAGATCACGTCGCCCGCCGTCGACACCCAATAGCCGCCCGACGCCGCCAGCGAGCCCATCGAGATGACGACCGGCAGCTTCTGCGCCTTGGCTTCCAGGATCGCGCGCCGCATGTCTTCGGACGCAAGCGCCGAACCGCCCGGTGAATCGACCCGCACGACCAGCGCCTTCAGATCCTTCTTGGCCAGGGCATCGAGCAACGCCTTGGACACCGTATCGGAGCCCACGCTGCCGCTCTTCGATTTGCCATCGATAATGTCACCCGCAATCGTCAACACGCCGATCTTGGCACCGTTCGTCGGCAGCGGGTTGGCTGCGACATAGGCGTCATATTTGATGGTCTTGAAGGTGCCCGGTGCCTTGCCCGAATCCGCGCCCGCCAGCTCGGCAACGCGCTTTCCGAAATCGAGATGGCTGCCGAGCTTGTCGACGATGCCCGCTTCGAGATTGGCCTGCGCGATGTTGCCCTTGGCGGCGGTGATGACCGCGCCCGGCGTCGTCAGAAACGGCGTGACCTTGGCCTTGGGGCGCGCCTTGGCCACGGCCGCCTGCCAATTGGCGAACAGCACCTGATAGAGCTTCTCCACTTCTTCCTTGGCCTCGGGCGAGGCGTCGGTACGGGTATAAGGCTCGACGAACGACTTGTATTTACCGACGCGGTAGACGTGCGCGTTGATGCCGAGCTTGTCGATCAGGCCCTTATAATAAAGCTGGCTGCCGCCCGGCCCCATGAACAGCGTGCCGCCCATCGGGCTCATCCACACTTCGCTGGCATTGGCGGCGAGGCGGTAGCCGCTGTCGGTATAGGCAGTCGCATAAGCCAGCACCGGCTTGCCGCCGTCGCGCACGCGCCGGATCGCATCGGCGACTTCGTTCAGCGCTGCGGGATAGCCCCCGCCGAACGCGTCGAGATCGAGCACGACCGCCTTGACGCGGCTGTCCTTGCCCGCCGCATCGAGGCTGCGCACGACATCGCGCAGGCGGAATTGATGCGGCGTGCCGCCACCACCGAGGCTGGCAAACGGATCGACCTCGGCGGGCTGCTCGACGATTGCGCCGTCGAGTTTGAGCAATAAGGCCCCGTTTCCGATTGCCGCCTTGCCCGGCCGCGCGGCCAGCGCGCCGAAGAGCAAGCCAAAGAACAGCAGCATCGCGATCAGCACAAGACCGTCCTTGATGCCGACGAGAATCTTCCACGCGCCCCGTACGAGTTTCACTTGGCCGCTCCTTGATTGGCGGAAATACCGCCCTTGGCTAGGGCAAGGCGTCCGTCGAGTAAATGCGTGTTGCACGACCAACACGCATTATTTTTGTGGCGGGAGCGCGGTCGCGACCGGTTGACGATGCTCGGTCGCGACATCATATGCGCCGTGCTGGCACTCACTCCGTGCGAGTGCTAACAGACGTTCAATATAAAGGGACTTCACGCATGACCTTTCGTCCATTGCATGACCGCGTCCTCGTCCGCCGCGTAGAGGCAGAAGAGAAGACCGCAGGCGGGATCATCATTCCGGAAACCGCCAAGGAAAAGCCGCAGGAAGGCGAAGTCGTCTCGGTCGGCACCGGCGCGCGCAACGAAGCCGGTGAAATCCACCCGCTCGAAGTCAAGGCTGGCGACAAGATTCTGTTCGGCAAGTGGTCGGGCACCGAAGTCAAGATCAACGGCGAAGACCTGTTGATCATGAAGGAAAGCGACATCCTCGGGATCGTCGGCTGAAGCTCTTGAGCTCCTGCGCAGGCAGGGGCCCCGAGCCCAACGCTCTGCCCTCCATAATTCTGGGTTCCTGCTCCCGCAGGAACGCAATCAAGCAAAGGATTAGCCATCATGGCAGCCAAGGACGTAAAATTTTCGCGTGACGCACGCGAGCGCATTCTGCGCGGCGTGGACATCCTCGCCGACGCGGTGAAGGTTACGCTGGGGCCGAAGGGCCGCAACGTCGTGATCGACAAGAGCTATGGCGCGCCGCGCATCACCAAGGACGGCGTCACCGTCGCCAAGGAAATCGAGCTCAAGGACAAGTTCGAGAACATGGGTGCGCAGATGCTGCGCGAAGTGGCCTCGAAGACCAACGACATCGCCGGCGATGGCACGACCACCGCGACCGTTCTGGCGCAGGCGATCGTGCGTGAAGGCATGAAGTCGGTTGCGGCCGGCATGAACCCGATGGACCTGAAGCGCGGTATCGACCTCGCCGTCATCGAAGTCGTCAAGGACCTGCAGGCGCGCTCCAAGCCCGTTGCCGGCACCAAGGAAATCGCCCAGGTCGGCATCATCTCGGCAAACGGCGACACCGTCGTCGGCGAGAAGATCGCCGAAGCGATGGAAAAGGTCGGCAAGGAAGGCGTCATCACCGTCGAGGAAGCCAAGGGTCTCGAATTCGAGCTCGACGTCGTCGAAGGCATGCAGTTCGACCGTGGCTATCTCTCGCCTTACTTCATCACCAACCCGGAAAAGATGAACGTCGAGCTCGCGGATCCCTACATCCTGATCCACGAGAAGAAGCTGTCGAACCTGCAGGCGCTGCTCCCGATCCTGGAAGCGGTTGTTCAGTCGGGCCGTCCGCTCCTCATCATCGCTGAGGACATTGAGGGTGAGGCTCTGGCCACGCTCGTCGTCAACAAGCTGCGCGGCGGCCTGAAGGTTGCAGCCGTCAAGGCACCGGGCTTCGGCGATCGTCGCAAGGCGATGCTCGAAGACATCGCGATCCTGACCAAGGGCGAGATGATCTCGGAAGACCTCGGCATCAAGCTCGAGAGCGTCACGATCGGCATGCTCGGCACCGCCAAGCGCGTCACGATCGACAAGGACAACACCACCATCGTCGATGGTGCTGGCGACCATGACGCGATCAAGGGCCGCACCGATGCGATCCGTCAGCAGATCGAGCACACGACGTCGGATTACGACAAGGAAAAGCTGCAGGAGCGTCTGGCCAAGCTGGCCGGTGGCGTTGCGGTCATCAAGGTCGGCGGTTCGACCGAAGTCGAGGTCAAGGAGCGCAAGGATCGCGTCGATGACGCTCTCCACGCAACCCGCGCAGCTGTCGAAGAGGGCATCGTCCCCGGCGGCGGCACGGCGCTCCTCTATGCCACCAAGGCCCTTGAGGGCATGAAGGGCTTCAACGACGACCAGACCCGCGGCATCGATATCGTCCGCAAGGCGCTCTACGCGCCGGTTCGCCAGATTGCGGCGAATGCGGGCCATGACGGTGCGGTGATCTCGGGCAAGCTGCTCGAGGGCAACGATCCGACCCAGGGCTTCAACGCGCAGACCGACAAGTATGAAAACCTCGTCGAGAGCGGCGTGATCGACCCGACCAAGGTCGTTCGCACGGCACTTCAGGACGCGGCGTCGGTTGCCGGCCTGTTGATCACCACCGAAGCGGCGATCAGCGAACTGCCGGAAGACAAGCCCGCCATGCCGATGGGCGGCGGCGGCGGCATGGGCGGCATGGGCGGTATGGATTTCTGATCCGAAGGGCGGGCCGTGGCCATGCTGGCCACGGTCTCGCCCCGAGGACGGGCGGAGGGTCGGCGGCAATGCCGTCGAACCCGCCCGACGAAAGGCCATGGCTTTGCCGGGGCCGATCCAAACCTCCCAGCCCAGGCTGGACCAAGAGAAAAGGGCCGGGGTTCGCACCCCGGCCCTTTTTTTTTGCGCGGCTCAGTCAGTCCGCAGACAAATCAGGGCAGTTCCGGCCGGTCCGCCACGGCTGCGGCGGTCGGTGCCGCAGGAACCTTGCACCCGCGCGCTAGCCCGATGCCCTTGAGATAGGCACGGCGTGTCGATCCGGCATAGACGGCCGCCTCGACGCGACGCTGCTGCTTGTCCGCCCCGGTGATGACACGCACGATGCCGAGGCCCGGAATCAGCGTATTAACCGCAGTTCGCGCGGCGACCGCAGCGAGCGCGGACCCTTCGCCCTTGGGTTGGCCCGGCACATCCACATCGGTCCCCAAGGCGGCATTGAGCCGCCGCACCTCGCCCGCAATCGCGGCGCAGGAGCGCGTGTTCTGCGAGGAATAGGGGGCCGATGCCGCCAATTGCAGGATCGGCGGGATCTTCTTGTCCGCAATCCGCACGTCGCGCAGCGGCTGGGTAACCGCCTTGCCGACGCTGTCATCCTGCGGTCCGGCTGCCTGCGCCGCGACGGGCGCAAGCATAAGAGCGATCGAGCCCAATCCGCTGAGAGCATGTGTCCGACGCATGTTCGACGTTTTCCTTAGTTGTTGCCTTAGCGGCACGACGCCCATGCGAGCATTTTTGTTCCCGCATGGAAACGACACAACGGGACATACTCAATTTGTTCATATCGCTCCGCTCGTCACGAACTCGTCATGAAAGCGGCGTAGCGCCGCGCAAACGGCAAAGTTGGGGAACCCCAACGTGCCTTTCGATGGGGGAAATCATCATGTTCGGACGTGTCCGGGCGCGCTCTGTTGCGTCCAAGGCAGGCTTGTGTGCCGCATTGCTCGGCTCCACCGCCATGCCCGCCTTTGCCGCGGATGTCGCGGGTCGCGTCGTTGACCCGGCAACCGGCGCGTCGCTGCCGGGCGCTTCGGTCTCGGTCGGCGGCCGCACCGCCGTCTCGGACAATGACGGCATGTTCGTGATCCATGATCTTCCCGCCGGCCCCGTCCAGCTGACCTTCACCTATGTCGGCTATCCCACCACGACCCGCAGCGCGACGTCGAGCGATACCCCGCAGATCGTCGACTTCAAGCTCGATGTTCCGCCAGGCAATGAAAGCGGTGGGGACATCGTCGTGACCGGCCAGCGCGCGGCCGAACGCCGTGCGCTCCAGGCGAAGCGGACGTCCAACTTCATCCAGGATACGCTCAACGCCAACGACGTCGGCAAGCTGCCCGACCAGAATGTCGCCGAAGCGGTGCGCCGCCTACCCGGCATTTCGGTCGCCAACGACCAGGGCGAAGGCCGCTATGTCATCATCCGGGGTGCCAACCCCAACCTCGCCAACGTCACCATCAACGGCCAGACCGCACCCGCCCCAGAACCGGAGGGCCGCCAGGTCAAGCTCGACGATATTCCCTCCTCGTTGATCGGCTCGGTCACGGTGGTGAAATCGCTCACTGCCGATCGCGATGCCAACGCCATTGCCGGTCAGGTCGACATCGACACGCTTACCGCTTTCGATCGCAAGGGGGCCTTCGCCAATGCGCGCATCGCCAATGGCTATAGCAACCTCAACGGTCGCAGCCCTTATGAAGGCGATCTGACCGTCGGCTCGCGTTTCGGCGCGGACAAGACCTTCGGCGTGGTATTGTCGGGCAATTATTCGAAGCGCCCGATCGAATCCGAAAATCTGCAAGGCTCGTCCAACTGGCGCAGCGATTATCCGGGTTCAAGCAAGGCCTTGCCCGACGACTTCCGCCTACGCGACTATAATCTGACGCGCGAGCGCTATGGCCTGGTCGGCAATTTCGACTGGCGGCCAAACTCGGATGTCAGCCTGTACCTGCGCACGCTCTATTCGACCTTCAAGGACCATGAAACCCGCGACCAGTCGCGCATCGAAATTCCCGTCGTTGCACCGCCGACACCGCCTTCGGCGACCGCCACCCCGGCGCAGATCGCAGCCTATAACACCGCTTTGACCAACGCCACGAACGCCAACGCCAACATCGCCAATGGCGGCACCTTCAGCGCGCGCGGCACGCGCTTCCTGCGTCTGCGCAACGAAGATGACTCCACCTTTACCGGCGAGCTTGGCGGCAACTTCCACTTCGGCACCGCCGAATTGCAGGTCGAGGGGACGTACAGCAAGGCGCTGAAGAAAGATCCGTTGCGTTCCGAATTCTCGTTCCGCACCGGCAGCACCGCGCTGACGGGTCTATCGCTCGACCTCAGCGACACGCTGTTCAAGGTCAACACCGCCAATGGCACACCCTATAATCCGGCGCTTTATTCGGGCTACCGCGTCAATTACGATCGCCGACGCGCCGCCGAAAACCTGTATCAGGGCCGCGTCGATCTGACGGTGCCGCTCGGCACGGGCGATGCCTTCACGCTGAAGGTTGGCGGCAAATATCAGCAGACCGACAAGACCAACAATCGCGATTTCCAGCAATATAACCTGTCGGGAAGCACGCTCGCCAGCACTGGTGCCGCCTATGACGATGGCAGCTCGGTCTATAATGGTCGCTACCTGGTCGGTCCGCGCATCAACTACGATCTTGCGCAGACCTATTATACCGTGACCAATCCGGCTGCCCGCACGCTGGACGCCGCCGCCAGCCTCGCCAACTCGCTGATCAACGATTACGATCTGAGCGAGAAAGTCTATGCCGGTTATGTGATGGCCACCGCCAAGCTCGGGGCCTTTACCCTTATTCCGGGCGTCCGCGTCGAACACACCGATGGGCGCTACAGTGGCAAGTCCTTCACTGCCGCCTCGACCGCGACGCAGGGGTTCAATGTCACCAACACCAAGAAATATACCGATGTCTTCCCCGATCTGAACGTCCGCTTCGACGCGACCGACCGACTGGTCCTGCGCGCCGCCGCAACGACCGCGATCGGTCGCCCGAACTATGCCGACCTCGCGCCGTATCAAAACCTCGACCCGGTCGGAAACACGGTGACGCTGGGCAACCCCAATTTGAAGCCATACAAGGCGGTGGCGGGTGATTTTTCGGCCGAATATTATCTGAAGGGCCAGGGCATCCTGTCGGTCGCCGCTTTCTATAAGCATCTCGACGATCCGATTTTCACCGCAGGCCAGATTCAGTCGGGCACCTTTGGTGGTACGGCCCTGACCAACGCGCTGGTCACCCAACCGATCAACGCGCGCAGCGCCAAGCTTTACGGCGTCGAAGCCAATCTGCAGGCGCAATTGCTGTTCCTGCCGGGCGCGCTGTCGGGCTTCGGGGTGTCGGGTAACTTCACCTATACCGACGGCTCGGCCACCGGCGTGCCCAATCGCGCGGGCAACGTGCCGAACTTCCTGCAATCGAAATACACCGGCACCGCGCAGCTGTTCTACGAGAAATACGGCCTCACCGGCCGTTTGGCCTACACCTATCGGTCGGCCTATCTCGACACGCTGGGCGGATCGGCAGCAACCGACCAATACACCGCCGAGAACAATTCGCTCGACGCGCGGATCGCTTACTCGCCCGTCAAGCAATACACGCTGTTCGCCGAAGTCAGCAATCTGCTCGACTCGCCGTGGCGGCGCTATCAGGCGGTGAAGACGCAGCTGATCGAGAACGAGCATTACCGCCAGACCTTCCGCGTCGGCGTTCAGCTGGCCTTCTAAGTCGGCACTTCCCTGAGCAGGCGTGATGCGACAGACTGTCGCCATTACGCCTGCCAGAGGAACCGCTCCATGACCGATCTCACCCGCCGCGACGCCCTCGCCGCGACCGCTCTGGCGGCGCTTGTCACCGCTTTGCCTGCATGGGCGCAGGATCGGTCGGCCCCGGCTGACGCGGCGCAATGGGATCTTTCCGAAATCTATCCCGACGATGCGGCGTGGGACGCGGCGCGTAAGGGCGTACTCGCCAAGATCCCAAGTCTAGCCAGCTATAAGGGGAAGCTAGGCACCGGCGCGGAGGTGCTTGCCGCCGCTTTGGTGGCGCAGTCCGACCTCGCGCGGGAGGCGGCGCGCGTCTATACCTATGCCGGGCTGAAGAGCGATGCTGATCTGCGCATTTCCGCCAATCAGGAAAAGCTTGCCTTGGTCGGCGATCTGTTCACCGCCTTTGGCGAAGCGACTTCGTGGATGGCACCCGAGATCCTGACGCTCGGCAAAGCCAAAATCGACGGCTTCATCGCGGAAAACCGGACTCTCGCGACGCGGTTCGATTTCTTTCTAGCCGACACGCTGCGGCAGGCCCCGCACACGCTGTCCCCCGAGGGCGAAATTCTGCTTGCAGGCGCGGGGGCACCGCTTTCCGGACCGGGCACGATCCGCGAGCAGCTCGTCGGATCGGACATTCCCTGGCCGACGATCACACTGTCGACCGGCAAAAAGGTCCGCCTCGACGACCAGGCCTATACCTTGAACCGCGACGCGCCGGCGCGCGCCGATCGCAAGGCGGTGTTCGACACCTTCTGGGGCGAATATGGGCACTTCAAAAGTTCACTCGGGGCCGCCTATCTCAGCCATGTCAAAGCCGACATCTACCGCGCCAAGGCGCGCAAATACCCAACCGCGCTCGCTGCATCACTGTCGGGCAACAACATTCCCGAAGGCGTGTATCGCACACTGGTGACCGAGGCGAACGCTGGCTTGCCACAACTACATCGCTATTTCGAACTGCGGCGAAAGCTGCTCGGCCTGCCCGACATGGCCTATTACGATATCTACCCGCCGCTGGTGTCGCTCGACCGCAAGGTCACCATCCCCGAAATGCGCACGACCGTGCTGGAGGCGGTCAAGCCGCTCGGGCCCGATTATGTCGCGCTACTCGGCACCGCCACTGCGAAAAAATGGATGGATCCCCTGCCCCGTCCGGGCAAGAAATCGGGCGCGTATATGAACCCCGGTGCCTATGACGTGCACCCCTATCTGCTGCTCAATCTCGGCGAAAACTATGAGGGCATGACCACCTTCGCGCACGAATGGGGCCATGCAATGCACTCGCTGCTGTCGAACAAGACGCAGGTCTATGAGAAATCGGATTACCCGATTTTCCTCGCGGAGATCGCCTCGACCTGCAACGAAATGCTGCTCGCTGCCTATATGGTGGCGAAAGCCAAGACCAAGCAGGAAAAGCTCTTCTACCTCGGCCAGCAATTGGAGAGCATTCGCGGCACCTTCTTCCGCCAGACGATGTTCGCCGAATTCGAACTCGCCGTGCATGACAAGGCCGAAGCCGGCGAAGGCCTATCGGGCGAGCGTTTCACGGCGCTCTATCTCGATCTGCTCAAGCGCTATCATGGGCCGAAGGTGGCCATCGACCCGGCTTATGCCGTCGAATGGGCCTATATCCCGCATTTCTACAACAGTTTCTACGTCTACCAATATGCCACCTGCATTTCGGCGGCCTCCTATTTCGCGCACGCCATCCTGACCGGTGGCGCGAAGGAGCGCGACACCTATCTGACCGTGCTGAAGGCGGGCGGGTCGGCCTATCCGACCGAGATTCTTCAGCGCGCCGGTCTCGATATGGCCAGCCCCGCCCCGTATCGCGCGGTGATCGCGACCTTCAAGGAAACGCTCGATCAGGCCGAGGCCTTGATCGGCTGATCCAGCGGATACAGCGGATACAGCATCGCGACATTGCACCGTTCATAGCGCGCACCGAATTCGTCCATGATCCCCGTATCATGGACGAATCCGAGCTTTTCGTGGAGATGGATGGCAGTGGCGCTTTTACTGTTGCTGAGCAAATAGAGCCGCTCCGCCCCCAGCGCGCGGGCGCGCGCGATAACCGTGAAGCGTCAAACCATCCATCACGTGCCCCCCGGCCCGTTCAGCGCTTCATCGCCTCGATCAGGGCCTTCACTTCCTGACTGCGGCCACGCGGCAGGATCAGGATATCCTTGCCGCTGGCGACGACGATCAAATCCTGCACCCCGACCATCGCGATGCGTGCACCATCGCTGCGCACCAGACAATTCGCCGTGTCGATCGCGATCACTTCACCCCCTTCGCGGCTGGCGTGCACGTTGCCATCCTGGTCGCGATCGCTGATCTCGTGCAGCGCATCCCAACTGCCAAGGTCGCTCCAGCCCATCGACACGGGTACGACAGCGACGCGGTCAGCCTTTTCCATCACGGCATAGTCGATCGAGTCCGACGGTGCGGCCGCGAAGGAAGCAGGGTCCGGATAAAGGCGGCCACCCTCCACGCGTGCGCCATCCATGGCCCGCTGCGACGCCGCGAGAATTTCCGGGGCGTGAATGGCCAGACCCGCGAGATAGGCATCCGCCCGAAACAGAAAGATGCCGCCGTTCCAGGCATGATTGCCCGCCGCCAGCATCGCTTCGGCAACATCGAGCGGTGGCTTTTCGACGAATTTGGCGACGCGGTGGACTCCCCCGGAAATTTCCTCGCCAAGACGAATCCAGCCATAGCCGGTTTCAGGGGCAGTCGGATCGATTCCGAACGTGACGAGCCACCCGTCTTCGACCAGCGGCAACGCCGTGTGGATTGCGACGTGAAAGGCCGCGACATCCGCAATGACATGATCGGATGGCATCACCAGCAGCGGGGCGGCCCCGCTGCCCGCAGCAATCGCCGCAAGCGCGATGGCCGGCGCGGTGTTGCGGCCGACCGGCTCCAAAATCAGGGCCTTTGCCGTCGCACCAACCGCATCAAGCTGTGCTTCGACCATATCGGCGTGACGCTCATTGGCCACGACAATCGGCGCAGTGAAACGCGCGCCCTGCGCACGCCGCGCCGTCAGTTGGAGCATGGTTGCATCGTCGGTCAACGAAAGCATCTGTTTGGGCATGCCCGGCGTAGACATAGGCCATAGTCGCGTTCCCGATCCGCCGGAGAGTATGACGGGCACGATCGGAATGGTCTGCGGCATATTGGGTCCTCCTGGTGGAATCGCCCTAGCGGGGTTTCCAGCAGTTGGTAACTGCCTTGGATCAGGCCCGATCCATTCTGTTCAACCTTTCTTTGTCAATTTCTGCGACAGCAGCGTGCCGATGTCGGATTTGTTTACACCGTCATCGGGAAGGCGGGCGAGGTACGACGTCAATGATCAGGCTGTTCAAGCATTATATTCCCAACGCGGTGCTGTTGCTGGGGTTGTTCGATCTTATCCTGCTCGTCGTTGCGGGTGAGCTCGGCTATTCGCTGCGCATGCGCCAGGCCGCGCTGCCGGTCACGCCGATCCATATGCGGATCCCGCAATTGCTGACCTTTGCAGGATCGTTGGAAATCGCGATGATCGCGGTCGGCGTGTATGGCGCGGGCGCGTTGCAATCGCTGCGCTATGCGACGGCGCGGCTGCTGGTCGCGATTTCGCTCGGCGTGATCTTCCTGAGTGTCATCTACTTCATCGTGCCCGCAGCCACCTTCTGGCGATCGAACCTGCTATACGGTATGGCGGTGGCGGCGCTCTTGTTGATCGCCCTGCGTATCCTGCTGGGGAAAACGCTGGGCGGACAAGTGTTTAAGCGCCGCGTTGTCGTGCTCGGCGCAGGGGCACGGGCGGCTCGGCTAAAGGCCTTGGCGCAGGCACCAGGCGCGGGCTTCGCGGTGGTCGGCTATGTGTCAATGAGCGAGTCGGCGCGGGTCATCCCCGAGGCGATCGCACGCGACGCAATCTATAACCTCGCCGACCATGTCGTCCTGCTCAACGCAAGCGAAGTGGTGCTGGCGCTGGAGGAACGCCGCAACGCGCTGCCCCTCAAGGATCTGCTGCGGATCAAGACCACTGGGGTGCACGTCAACGAAATCTCGACCTTCCTCGAACGCGAAACGGGCCGTGTCGATCTGCAGAGCGTCAACCCGAGTTGGCTGATCTTTTCCGACGGATTTTCGTCAGGGCGGATGCTGTCCAGCATGTTCAAGCGGATCTTCGATATCGTCGCCAGCGTTCTTTTGCTGACCCTGACCCTCCCCCTGATTCTCATCACCGCCATCGCCATCAAGATCGAGAGCAAAGGCCCTGCATTCTATCGTCAGCGGCGCGTCGGCCTGTACAGCGTCGGATTCGATTGCGTGAAATTGCGCTCGATGCGGCAGGATGCCGAGGTCGCGGGCCAAGCGGTGTGGGCCGAGAAAGACGATCCAAGAATCACCCGCATTGGGCGCATCATCCGCAAGCTGCGCATCGATGAGCTTCCGCAGACCTGGTCGGTGCTCAAGGGCGAGATGAGTTTCGTCGGGCCACGCCCTGAACGACCACAATTCGTCGAGGATCTCGAACAGCAAATTCCCTATTATGCCGAGCGCCATATGGTGAAGCCGGGCATTACCGGCTGGGCGCAGATCAACTATCCTTACGGCGCGTCGATCGAAGATTCCCGCCAGAAACTCGAATATGACCTGTATTACGCCAAGAATTATTCGCCCTTTCTCGACTTGCTGATTCTGCTGCAGACGGTGCGCGTCGTCTTGTGGCCCGAAGGCGCGCGCTGATCCCGTGACCGCACTCGCCACCCTTATCCTGTGGAGCCACGCGCTGGCCGCCTTGCTGTTTGCGGGCGTCGCGCTGTCACGGCTGCACGATGCGGGCACGGCGCTGCCGCGGCTGACCTTCGTGATCGCGCTGGGCAGCACCGCCTTGTGGGCACTGGCGGTCGCAGGGATCGACACGACCGACGTCGTCACGCGCCTGGCCGAAGCGGCGCGCAATCTCGCGTGGCTCGGCTTCATGTACGCGCTGGTCCGGCGCGGCGGCACGGGCCCGGAACACCACGCGATTTCGGTCATCTACGGTCTTGTCGCGGTGCTTGTGCTGGCCGGTGCGACGCTGACGGTGATCGAACCCGCGATTGGCGCGGAGACGGTTTCGCAAGTCGCTGCGGTCCGGGCGGTGTGGCGGATGATGATCGCGATCGGTGCCATGCTGCTGCTTCACCATCTCTATTCGGCGGTAACGCCACAGGCACGCGGCGGCATCCGCCTGGCAGTCCTCGCGCTTGCGGCAATGTGGAGCATCGACCTGCTCCTCTGCGCCGCCGCTTATGCATTCAGCGCATGGTATGCCGGTCTGATCGCAGCGCGGGGCATCGTCATGGTGCTGGCGGCTCCGATGTTTGCGATCGCGGTGCAGCGCAATGGCGACTGGACCCTGCAACTCTCCCGCACCGTCGCCTGGCAGACGCTCACCTTTGCCGTCATGCTGCTTTACACGGCGGGTATGCTGCTGGCGACCAGCGCGATCGCCAGCATCAGCGGCGACAATGCCCGACTGTGGCAAACCGCCTTCGTGTTCGGGTCGACTGCGGCGGGGCTGACGATCCTCTCTTCCCCATGGTTGCGCGCCTGGGCCAAGGTAAAGGTGTCCAAGCACTTCTTCCGCCACCGCTATGATTATCGGACGGAATGGACGCGTTTTACCGACACGCTTGGCAAGCCCGATGGGGCAGCCCCACTTGACCAGCGTATCGTCAAGGCCGTCGCCGACCTGACCGATTCCCCCGCAGGTCTGCTGCTGGTGCCCGAAGGCGATGGTCTTGGCATTGGAGCCGGATGGCGCTGGGACGCCGCCACGGGTGCCGCCGATGCGCGATTGGTCGCCCACCTGTCCGGTAGTGGCCGGATCATCGAGCTGGATACCGTGCGCAGCGAAACCGCCGACCCGATCGAAGCCGCAAGCATCCCGATCTGGATGATCGACTGCGATGCCTGGGCTGTGGTGCCGCTGATCCATCTCGATCGTTTGCAGGGGGCGATCGTGCTGGCACGCCCGCCGCTCGACCGTGCGCTCGATTGGGAAGATTTTGATCTGCTGCGCATCGCCGGGCGGCAGGTGGCAAGTTATCTCGCGGAGGCTCGCGCGCAGGAGGCGCTGGCCGAATCCGAGCGCTTCGACGAGTTCAACCGGCGCTTCGCCTTCATCCTGCATGACATCAAGAATCTGGTCAGCCAGTTGACGCTGGTCGCGCGCAATGCCGAACGCCACGCCGACAATCCCGACTTTCGCGTCGACATGGTCGCCACCTTGCAAGACTCCGCCGCGCGCATGAACGACTTGCTCGCCCGGCTCTCCCAACAGCACCGCGCGCGCGCCGAGGTGCTACGCCCGGTCGAGCTGTTGCCGCTGGCCGAGACCGTCGCGCGCGGCAAGCGCGTCCAGCATCCGGTCGTGGTGGTCGGTCCACAGGGCCTGTTCGCCAAGGCCGATCCGGCACGCGTCGAGCAACTGCTCGGCCACCTCGTCCAGAACGCGATCGACGCGAGCCCGCCAACCGAACCCGTCACCATCGCGCTCGCCATCGCGGATATGGCGGTTTCGCTGACGGTGATCGATCAGGGCAGCGGGATGAGCCCGGCTTTTGTACGCGACCAGTTGTTCAAGCCGTTCGTCTCGACCAAACCCGGCGGCTTCGGCATCGGCGCGTTCGAGGCGAAGCAACTTGCCGAGGCGATGGGCGGCAGCGTTGCAGTCGAGAGTCGCGAAGGCATCGGCACCAGCTTTTGCATTACATTGCCGACTGCGCACGCGCGCACCCTGGAACAAGCCGCATGACCGACAAGCCCAAGCTCCTGATCGTCGAGGACGATTTAGGCCTCCAGCGCCAGCTCCGCTGGGCGTATGAAGGGTATGAGGTGCTGACCGCGATCGATCGTGCCACCGCACTCGATGCGGTGCGCGCTGCCGAGCCTGCCGTGGTGACGCTCGACCTCGGCCTGCCGCCAGACCCCGACGGCACGAGCGAAGGGTTCGCCACGCTCGCTGAAATCCTGCGCTTGAAGCCCGATACCAAGGTAATCGTCGCCTCCGGCCACGGCGCACGCGAAAGCGCGCTGCAAGCGATTGCCGATGGTGCCTGGGACTTTTACGCCAAACCGATCGACATCGATGCGCTCGGCCTAATCGTCGCGCGCGCGTTCCACGTCCATGCGCTGGAGACCGAAAATCGCCGCCTCGCCACGCGCGCGACCGGCACGGCGCTCGGCGGCATGATTACCGCCAGCCCGGAAATGCTGAAGGTCACCCGCACGATCGAACGCGTCGCCGGGGCCGATGTCTCGGTCATGCTGCTCGGCGCGAGCGGGACCGGCAAGGAATTGCTCGCGCGCGGGCTTCATGACAGTAGCCCGCGCCGCGGTGGCGCGTTCGTTGCGATCAATTGCGCCGCGATCCCCGAGACCTTGCTGGAAAGCGAATTGTTCGGACACGAGAAGGGCGCGTTTACCGGCGCGATCAAGACCACCGAAGGCAAGATCGAGCAAGCGCAGGGCGGCACGCTGTTCCTCGACGAAATCGGCGACGTTCCGCTGCCGCTGCAAGTGAAATTGCTCCGCTTCCTGCAGGAGCGAACGATCGAGCGGATCGGCGGACGCAAGCCGATTGCCGTCGATACCCGGATCGTCTGCGCCACGCATCAGGACGTCGATGCGATGGTTGCCTCCGGCAGCTTTCGCGAAGACCTTTATTACCGTCTCGCCGAAATCGTCGTTCGCATCCCGTCGCTGGCGGAACGCAGTGGCGACGCGGTGTTGCTGGCGCAGCATTTCCTGAAGAGCTACGCCAAATCGATGCACGCCGCCGTTACCGGCCTGTCGCCCGATGCCCGTGCCGCGATTGCCGCCTGGGGCTGGCCGGGCAATGTCCGCGAGCTGGAAAACCGCATGAAGCGCGCGGTCATCATGGCCGAGGGCAAGCTCGTCACCGCCGCCGATCTCGATCTGGCGGAAGGGGGGGCAGAATTGCCGCTCAACCTGCGCGCCGCGCGCGAAAGCGCCGATCGCTCGGCGATCGCGCAAGCACTCGCCCGCGCCGAGGGTAACATTTCGAATACCGCCAAGCTGCTAGGGGTCAGCCGACCGACCCTGTACGATTTGCTAAAGAGCTACGATCTCCATGCGTAAATCCCTTTCGATCGCCATCGGCACCCTCGCCGCGATAACCAGCGCCGCACTGATCGCGGTCGCGGCGACTGGCCCGGCCCATGCCGATGCCGCGAGCGCGCGCACCGAACTCGCGCTCAGCGTGCGCTTGCTGAAGGCCGGCAATTACAGCGCCGCGCGCAGCCACGCCCAAGCCGCGATCAAGGCCGATCCAAGCTGGGGCCTGGCCCATGCGATGCTCGCGCGCAGCTTCCTGGCGATTGGCGATGGGGTGGCAGCAGAGGGTGAGCTTGGCCGCGCGCGCGACGCCGGGTTCGATCCGGCCCGGGCGCACCAGCTTTACGCCCATGCGTGGTTGCTACAGGGCGACGCGAACCGCGCGCTGACCGAAGCCGCCAAGGCAAGCGCGCCTTATAGTGGTTATGCCATCCGCATCGGCGCGCGCGCGCTGGCGGCGCAGGGCGATGTCGCAGGCGCACAAGCCGCGCTCGGCACCTTGCTCGCCGATGCGCCCAAGGACAGCTTCGCCTGGTCCGACCTCGGGCGCATCAAATATCAAGCGGGGGACATTGCGGGCGCGATCGAATCGGCACAGCGCGCGGTCGATCTCGATGCCGATAATGTCGAGGCAATCACGCTGCGCGGCGAATTGGTGCGCGGCCAATATGGCTTGATCGCCGCGCTGCCCTGGTTTGAAAAGGCGCTGGGGCATGACGCTTATTATCATCCTGCGCTGATCGAATATGCCGCCACACTCGGCGATGTCGGGCGCTATACCGATATGCTGGCGGCGACGCGCAAGGCCTTGGCCGCGCGGCCGGACAGCCCGCAAGCCTTGTATCTTCAGGCGGTGCTGGCAGCGCGGGCGGGCAAGGACGATCTCGCCCGCACCCTGCTCACGCGCACCGGCGGGCAGTTGAACGCTATGCCCGGCGCGCGGCTGTTGTCCGGGACTTTGGCCTATGAAGCCGGGGCCTATCAGCAAGCGATCGACGATTGGCGTGTGCTGGTTGGGCAACAGCCAACCAACATCACCGCGCGCCGCCTGCTTGGTGCAGCCTTGCTGCGCTCGGGCGATCCGCAGGGGGCGCTCGATGTGTTGCGCCCGGTCGCGCTGCGCGCCGATGCCGACAGCTACACACTCGCTCTGGTCGCGCGCGCCTTCGAACAAACGGGCGAGCGCGATTGGGCTGCGAAATATCTCGATCGTTCGGCCCTGCCGAGCGCGGTCGGCTCCGCGCCGTTCGGCATCGATGACGGTTTGTCGGCGCTGAACGACGCCGCCAGCGCTGCCCCCGCAGAACCAGTCGCGCAGCTCACGCTGATCCGCGGGCTGATCGAGGCGGGCGATACTGCCGCGGCGCTGGCCAAGGCGCAGGCGCTGGTGCGGCTGACGCCGGGTGCGCCGCCTGCCTATCTCGCGCTCGGCGACACGTTGATGGCGGTGAACCGCTATGGCGACGCCGCCGACGCCTATCGCCATGCCGCCGACCTGCGCTTTGACGAACCGACCCTGTTGCGCGTGGTCGATGCGCTCGACCATGCCAACCGGCACGCCGAGGCGGGCAAGGTGCTCGCGCTGTTCGCGTCGCAAAACCCGCAAAATATCACGGCACGGCGCTTGATCGGCCATTGGCAAATCGCGGCGCAGGATTGGGATGCCGCGATCGACACGCTGGAGGAGCTGCGCGGGCGCATCGGTGACCGCGATACCGCGCTGCTGGCCGAATTGTCCTATGCCTATACCGGGGCCGGAGACGCTGATACCGGCACGATCTATGGCAAGGCGGCCTATGCGCTTGCCCCGATGAACCCTGCCGCCAGCGATGCCTATGGTTGGGCGCTGTACCAGCAGGGCAAGAGCGAACCCGCGCTGCAATTGCTGGAAAAAGCGGCGTCGATCGCGCCCGGCCGCGCCGATCTGCGCTGGCATTTGGGGCAGGCCTATGCCGATCTCGACCGCACCGCCGAAGCCGCGACGCAAATCCGCGCGGCACTCGCCGACCCCGCCTTTGGCGACCGCGTAGCAGCCGCAGCGGCGCTCAAGGCGTTGGGATAGTTTGCCACACGAGGCCGCGCGCGGCTAAACATGCGGCCACATGACCGATCCCCTCGCCCGCATCGCCGCCGCGCTCGAACGGCTGGCCCCGCCACCACCCTCAAGCGCCGATCCGCTGGCGCACCCGGCCTATGTCTGGCGCGGCACGGTGCTGGAGCCGGTGCGCGATTTTCGGCCCTTGCCGCTGGACCGCCTGCACGGAATCGACGCGCAAAAGGCGGCGATGCATGCCAATGCCCGCCATCTCGCAGACGGAGCAGCCGCGCATGACGTGCTGCTATGGGGCGCGCGCGGCACCGGCAAATCGGCACTGGTCAAGGCGGTGACGGGCACGGTGCAGGCTGAGGGCGGCGCGCTCGCGCTGATCGAAGTCGTCACCGGGCAGCTCGACACCCTGCCCGGCTTGTTCGCGCAGATCGCCGACGTGCCGCGCGCCTTCCTGCTGTTCCTCGACGATCTCGGCTTCGATGCCGCCGCCGATGGGCGCGCGCTGCGCTCGATGCTCGATGGCGGGGCGGAAGCCCGGCCCGCCAATGCCCGCCTTGTCGTCACTTCCAACCGCCGCCATCTGGTGCCGCGCGAGATGATCGACCAGCCGACCGCCGTGAACCCGCGCGATGCCGCCGACGATGCGCTGGCGCTGGCCGATCGCTTCGGCCTCAGCCTCGGTTTCCACGTCGTCGATCAGGACGGCTATCTCGCGATCGTCGCGGGTTATGCGCACGCCTATGACCTGCCGTTCGATCCGGCGGACGCGGTCGGCTGGGCAACCCGCCGCGGCGCGCGCTCAGGCCGGGTGGCGTGGCATTACATCGTCGATCTCGCGGGCCGAAACGGCCGATCGCTCAAGTGATCCTCCCCGGCACGGGGAGGGGGACCATCCGGCTTCTTCAGCCGGATGGTGGAGGGGGGCATCAACGGGCGGAGCGCCTGCGGCACGCCCCCTCCACCCTTCGCTGAATGCTCAGGGTCCCCCTCCCCGTTCCGGGGAGGATTTAGGCGAGGCTCTCCACCATCTCGGCCAGTTCCAGCCAGCGCAATTCCGCCGCGTTCTTGTCTTCCTGCGCCTGGCCGATCGCTTCCATCAGCCGCTCGAACAACGCCGGGTCGCGCGTGTAGAGATCGGGGTCTTCCAGCAACGCCTGGTCACGCGCGATCGCGGCATCAAGCGCCTCGATCCGCTTGGGCAGCAATTCGTAGTCGCGCTGGTCCTTATAGGTCAGCTTGACCTTGGTGCCCGGCGGCGGCGGCGCGGCAGCCGAGGTTGCATTCCTGGCGATCGCGCCGCGCTTGGTCGGCGCGGCGGCCTTGCGACGGCGCTCCCAATCCTCATAGCCGCCCGCCACGACATCGACCGTACCCGACCCGTCGAGCCCGAGCGTGATCGTCACCGTGCGATCGAGGAAGTCGCGGTCATGGCTGACGATCAGCACGGTGCCATCATAATCGCCGATCACATCCTGCAGCAGATCGAGCGTTTCGAGGTCGAGATCGTTGGTCGGCTCGTCCAGCACCAGCAGGTTGGACGGCTTGGCGAATTCGCGCGCCAGCAACAGGCGCGAGCGCTCACCGCCCGACAGCGTGCCGATCTTGGCATCCAGCACGCCCGGCTCGAACAGGAATTCCTTCAAATAGCCGACGACATGCTTGCGAATGCCCTGCACCTCGATCCAGTCGCCGCCATCGGCGAGCACGTCGCGGATCGTCTTGTCGGGGGCCATCTTGCTGCGCTGCTGATCGATCACGATCTTCTCGATCGTCTTGGCGAAGCGGATCGTGCCGCTATCGGGCTCCAACTCGCCGGTGAGCAGCTTGAGCAGGGTCGATTTGCCCGCGCCGTTCGCGCCGACGATGCCGATGCGGTCCTTGCGCGTCACGCGCAGCGACAAATCGCGGATGATCGTGCGGTCGCCAAACGCCTTGGAGATATGCTTCGCGTCGATCACCACCTTGGAGCGCGCATCGTCGCTGCCGATGGTGAGGTTGGCCGCCCCCTGCGGCCCGACCATCGCCGCGCGTTCGGCGCGCATCTCGACCAGCTTGGTCAGCCGCCCCTGGTTGCGCTTGCGCCGCCCGGTGACGCCGCGCAGCAGCCAATGCTCCTCCAGCTTCAGCTTGGCGTCGAGCTTTTCGGCATTGCGCTGCTCATCGGCATAGACTTGCTCGGTCCACGCATCGAAGCCGCCAAAGCCGATTTCGGCGCGCCGTAAATTGCCCCGGTCCATCCACAGCGTCTGCTTGGTCAGCTTGGTCAGGAAGGTGCGGTCGTGGCTGATGACGACGAACGCGCCGCGGAAGCGCTGGAGCCATTCCTCGATCCATTCGATCGCGCCGATGTCGAGATGGTTGGTCGGCTCGTCTAGCAACAAAACGTCGGGGTTCTGCGCAAAGGCGCGCACGATCGCGGCGCGGCGGCGCTCGCCGCCCGAAGCCTTGGCCGCTTCACGCGTCAGGTCGATGCCGAGCTGGTCGGCAATCGCCTCAGCCTCATGCCGCTGCGGCGCGTCGTCGCCCGCCAGCACATAATCGGCCAGCGTCGCGAAACCGGTCATCGCCGGTTCCTGCTCGAGCTGGATCACGCGCGTGCCGGGCACGATCGTGCGCCGCCCCTCGTCCGAATCGATCTTGCCGCCGAGCAATTTGAGCAAGGTCGTCTTGCCCGCGCCATTGCGCCCGATCAGCGCCAGCCGATCACGCGGCCCGACATGAATGTCGAGGCCGCGGAACAACCAGCCCGAGCCTTGAATGACGCCGAGATTTTCATATGCAAGAATTGGTGCAGCCATAGCGTGTGCGCCCTAACGATGTAGCGCAGCTAAATCGAGGCTTTCCGCACATCGCCGACTTTACCGCGACGCATGTCCTGCTCCCGGCTCCCATCGGGAGAGGGAGGGGCCCGCCGCGAAGCGGTGGGAGGGTGAGGGGGATCCGCTATGCCGCCGGCACCCGGATCACCCTCATCCGGCGCTTCGCGCCACCTTCTCCCACAGGGAGAAGGATTGAAACCGGTCTTGCGCGGGTCCGTCGCGCCTCCAACCCCCGTCCCCGCTCATTCACAGGCTGTTCAACGCTGACTGCCTATGCCAATCCCATGACAATGCTCGTACCCATCCTGTTTGGACTGGCCACCGCAACGGCACCGCTGCCGACCGACGGCGTGCAACTCCAGCGCGCCGATCAGCGCGAAGCGTGGCGCGCGCGCCAGGAAGGCCGCATCCTCCCGCTCAAGGAAATCGAGGGGCGCGTGTTGCCCTCGATGCGCGGCAGCCAGTATCTCGGCTTCGACTTCGAGCCCGATCGCGGGATTTACACGCTCAAGTTCCTGCGCGATGGAACCGTCATCTGGGTCGAGGTGGACGGGCGTTCCGGCCAGATCCTCGGCCGCACCAGCAACTAAGCGCGGCCAGCGCCGTCCTAAGGGGAACTTTCATGCGTGTTCTGATCGTCGAGGATGAACCCAATCTCGGCCAGCAATTGAAGGCGACGCTGGAGGGGGCAGGTTATGCGATCGACCTCGCCACCGATGGCGAGGAAGGCCATTTCATGGGCTCGACCGAGAATTATGACGCGATCATCCTCGATCTCGGCCTCCCCGAAATCGACGGCCTCACCGTGCTCGACCGCTGGCGCAAGGAAGGCCGCACCGCCCCCGTACTGGTGCTGACCGCGCGTGACAGCTGGTCCGACAAGGTCGCCGGGCTCGATGCCGGAGCCGACGATTATGTCGCCAAGCCGTTCCAGTCGGAGGAATTGATCGCCCGCCTGCGCGCGCTGATCCGCCGCGCTTCGGGCAATGCCTCGTCGGAACTGACGGCGGGCGATGTGCGGCTCGACACGCGCAGCGGCAAGGTCACGCTGGCGGGCGAACCGGTCAAGATGACCGCGCAGGAATATAAATTGCTCAGCTATCTGCTCCACCACAAGGGCAAGGTGGTCAGCCGCACCGAGCTGATCGAGCATATTTACGATCAGGATTTCGACCGCGATTCGAACACGATCGAAGTGTTCGTCACCCGCATCCGCAAGAAGCTCGGGCAGGACGTCATCACCACGATCCGCGGGCTTGGCTACAGCCTTGAAGATCCGGATGCATAATGGCTGACGCGCCGGGCACCGATCTCGCCGTCATTCCGGCGGCCGAGAGCACGGTGGCGCACGAGCCTGTGCCCGCTCCGCTACCGCCGCTCGACACCGAGCCGCGTGCGACGATCCCGACGCGCACGACGGGTTCGCTCAGCCGCCGCATGATCCTGATCGCGGCGGGGTGGATTCTGTTGTTGCTGACCGGCGGCGGCTTCGCGCTGGACCGGGTGCTGACCACCGCAATCACCCAGAATTTCGACGACCAGCTCGAATATGTGTTGAACGCGCTGATCGTTTCGGCGGAAATCGGGCCGCAAGGCGAGGTGTTCAACAATCGCGAACTCGCCGACCAGCGCTTCCTCGAACCCAATTCGGGCCTATATTACCAGATCAGCGCGCCGGGGCAGGAACCCTATCCGTCGCGTTCGCTATGGGATCGCCGCCTCGCTTATGGCAGCGCGCATACCGATCTTGGTATCCATGCCTATGACAGCGACCAGTTCGTCGATCCCACGACCGACAGCCCCGAGCGGCTGCGCATCGTCGAGCGCGACGCGACGCTGCCCGGCTCTAAAGTCCGCTGGCGCTTCCAGGTCGCGCAGAATCGCGAGGGGTTAGACGCGCAGATCAAGGTGTTGCGCAAGACGCTGGTGCGCAGCTTCGCGCTGCTCGGCTTCGGCTTGATCGTGATGG
This sequence comes from Sphingomonas sp. DC1600-2, assembly GCF_049897605.1. Classification (NCBI taxonomy): domain Bacteria; kingdom Pseudomonadati; phylum Pseudomonadota; class Alphaproteobacteria; order Sphingomonadales; family Sphingomonadaceae; genus Sphingomonas; species Sphingomonas sp. DC1600-2. The sequence continues at coordinate 575,078 of NZ_JAFCWO010000001.1, read as the reverse complement.
CGGCGCTGCAGACCTTTTACGGGCTGTGGCCGCTGCGCAAGGTGCGCGAGGAAATCGCCCGGATGCGCGCGGGCAAATCGCGCCAGATCGAGCGCCCGATGCCGATCGAAGTCGCGCCGATGGTCGAGGAACTGAACGGGCTGATCGCGCATAACGAACGCCAGGCCGAGGAAGCGCGCCGCCACGCCGGCAATCTGGCGCACGCACTGAAGACTCCGCTGACGGTGATCATGAACGCCGCGACGGCACAGGCCGACGATCTCGGTGAGACGGTGGTACGCGAGGCGCGGACGATGCGCCGCCAGGTCGACCACCATCTCGCCCGCGCCCGCGCGGTCGGCCGGCGTGGGTCGGCGCATAGCCGGGCGGACGTGTGGCCCAGCCTCGAATCGGTTGAGCGCGCGGTCGGCGTGCTGTATCGCCACGTCCGCATCGACACTTCCGGTCCCAAGGACTTGCAAGTCCATGTCGAGCGGCAGGATCTCGACGAAATGCTCGGCAATCTGATCGAGAATGCCGCGAAATATGGCGGCGGCAGCGTGTTCGTCACCGTGTCCAAGCATTCGGGCTTTGTCGAATTCCTGATCGAGGATGACGGCGTCGGCATCCCCGAGGAAGAGCGTATCCGCATCTTCGATCGCGGCGTGCGGCTCGATTCGGGCAAACCCGGCACCGGCCTCGGCATGGCGATCGTCCGCGACGTGGCCGAGATTTACGAGGGCACGGTCTCGCTGGAAGAAAGCGAGGATCTGGGCGGGTTGCTGGTGCGGTTGCGGTTGCCCGCAGCGAATTGAGAGAGCTACTATCAAGCTCCTGCTCCAGAGCCTCGCATCTTGACATTCTAGCGCGCGGATAGTAGGAACGTTCTCAAGTCGCGTTGGCGGCACCGAGCTAAAGGCGGTGCAACGGGTCACAGTACTCTGCGCACCGCCGGACATATTTCAGGGCCGCCGTTTAGGCGGCCCTATGTATTTGTGGCTATCCCTGAGGTCGGGTAGATACAATCGAAAGACTCGATAGTTGAGTTCTTTCCAAGATTTCACGGACAGCTTGTTTGGAATGCCCGGTCGGTCGCGCGTTACCAAATGCTTTGGGTCCAGCGTGTCAATCATGGCATGAAGCACAACCAAATATTGGAGAATGAGCTGGCGGGAGCCGGTATCCCAAGTGCTCGACAGAATCTCGATGAGAGGTGCTGCCCAGCGGCGCGCATATGGGTCGCAATCGAAATAGCGTATATATTCCACGAAATTCATCGTACGACCATCGACCAGCGCGCTCTCACCAATGGCGCGTTGCGAAATACGGTCAATAAGCCGAAGCTTCCGCGATTCGAGGCATCGGAAAAACGCTTGCGTCTGTCGGCCGCGCTTGCTGCGCGCGACATCGACGGATAGTCCCCGTTGCCGCACGATTTCCACCTCGCTCCAAAACTGAACGAACAGATAAACGACGCTGGCAAAGCCTTCGTCGTCAAGCCCCTCTTGCTTCCGCTTGCGCAGTGGAAGGAAATCCTGCTCCCCAAGCGAACGTAATTTTCCAACAAGTTCGTCGGCGGCGCGCAACAGCGACTCGAGATTGCGATCAACAACCTTCGCATCCACCTCGCGCCGATCTCGCCAACGACGGAACTGGTCATAGACGATCTCGATAAACTTGACCGTCGCGCCGCCGCCCAAAGCTGCGGCAAGAAGCGTGGGCCAGCTTCCGTTATTCATATAGCGCGCCTAGATTGCGATATCTTCAGAAAACCTGATCGAGTTTTATGTAGAAATCAAATCTCTTCAATGAGTACGCAACCTTTAATGAATGCGCAATTACGCCAATGGCGAACTCCTGTCCCGCAAACGCGCCTGTCACCCCTCACTCATTCCCCAACAACCCGCCGAGCAATCCCCCGACCACCGCGCCCGCAGCACCGCCGCCGACCAGCCGCCCGACGCCCGCACCCACGCCCACATCGCGCGCTTCAGTGCTGGGCAAATGCCGCGCAATTTCCTCGGCCAGGTTCAGGATCGGCATCGATTGCAGCCAGATCTTGCCCGGCCCGGTCAGCGTCGCGAGAAACAGCCCCTCCCCGCCGAACAGGATATTGCGGAAGCCGCGCACCATCTGGATGTCGGTCGAGACGGTCGGCTCCTGCATCCCGATATGCCCGGCATGGACGCGGAGCCGTTCGCCGGGGGCAAGCGTCTTCTCGATCACTTCGCCCGACAGATCGAGGAACACCGTGCCCGGCCCGGTCACGCGCTGCAGGATGAAACCCTCGCCCGCAAACACCCCCGCACCGAGGCGCTGCTGGAAGGCGATTTCCAGCGACACCGAATATTCGGCGCAGAGGAAGGTTTCCTTGCGGCAAATCAGCGATTCCCCGCTACGCAATTCGCGCGCGATGATGGTGCCGGGGAAGCGCGGCGCAAAGGCGACATGGCCGGGGCGCTCCGCGCCATATTCGGTAATGAAGATACTGCCGCCCGACAGCGCGCGCTTCAACCCCGCGAACAGCCCGCCGCCGGTATGCGTGTCCATCGTGATGCCGTCGCTCATCCACGCCATGGCGTGGGTCTGGCTTACGATCCGTTCGCCCGGCGACAGATCGATCGAGACGGTCTGCATGACGGTGCCGGAAATCTCGTAGCGCATCGGGCCATCCTTCGACAGTGATGCACTTATGTAACACGGCTTGAGCGGCGATGAAATACCGGGACCTATCACCCCCGTCACCCCGGGCTTGTCCCGGGGTCCACCGTGCTGCGCATTCTCCGGCGGCAGGGAGTGCGGTGCGGTGGACCCCGGCACAAGGCCGGGGTGCCGGAACGGGGTCAGGCGGCGACGGCGATGTCCTGCATCACCTGCGCCGTAATCTCCAGGCTGCGCTTGCGCGCTGCATGGTCGTAGATCGAGCTCGCGATCATCAGTTCATCCACCCCGGTGCGCGCGACGAACGCGCCGATCTCGCGCGCGACCTTGGCCGGGCCGCCCACCGCCGAGCAAGACAAGACATGATCGAGAATCGCCGCGCCCTGCGGCCCCAGGCTCGCGCGGTAACCCGCCACCGGCGGCGGCAATTGCCGTGGGTTGCCGGTGCGCAGGGCGACGAACGCCTGTTGCTGCGAACTCGCCAGCAACTCGGCCTCGTCATCGCTGTCGGCGGCAAACACGTTGAAGCCCGCCATCACATAGGGCTTGGCCAGCGCCGCGGACGGCCGGAAGGTGCGGCGATAAATGTCGATCGCCGACATCAGCGCATCGGGCGCGAAGTGCGACGCGAAGGCATAGGGCAAGCCCAGCATCGCCGCGAGTTGCGCGCCGAAGGTGCTCGACCCCAGGATCCACAAGGAGACATCGGCCCCCGCGCCTGGTGTCGCGCGAATGCCGGTCTGGCCGTCATCGGCGAAATAGCTTTGCAGCTCGACCACATCCTGCGGAAAGGCATTGGCGTCGCTGTCGAGATTGCGGCGCATCGCGCGCGCGACGATCTGGTCCGATCCCGGCGCGCGGCCCAGCCCCAGGTCGATCCGCCCCGGAAACAGCGCGTCGAGCGTGCCGAACTGTTCGGCAATGGCGAGCGGCGCATGGTTGGGCAGCATGATCCCGCCCGCACCGATGCGGATGGAGGACGTAGCGTTGCCGATATGCGCCAGCACCACCGATGTCGCCGCGCTGGCAATGCCGGTCATGCCGTGATGTTCGGCGGTCCAATAGCGTGTGAAACCGAGCCGCTCGACATGCGCGGCAAGGTCGGCGGCATTGGCCAAGGCTTGCGCAACGCTGCCGCCTTCGATGACGGGGACGAGATCGAGCAGGGAATATTGGGTCATAAGAGGGATGTGGGGAGGCCAGCGGGTGTTTCAAAGCCCCTCCCCTTCAGGGGAGGGGTTTGGGGGTGGGGTAGCGGCGGCGGAGCGGGCTTGATGCCCGCTTCGACGCTATGGTCTGGGCGCAGCGTTTGCTGGACGGCCCCACCCCAACCCCTCCCCTGAAGGTGAGGGGCTTTCCGCACTCCACGCCTTGCCCCCCTCGCCCACCCCGCTTAGAGCCTGCGCGACATGGACCCGCGCCTCGCCCATATCCGCACCTGGATCTTCGATCTGGATAACACGCTCTATCCCGCGAGCGCGCGGCTGTTCGACAAGATCGACGCCAAGATGGGTGCCTATATCGCCGCCAAGTTCGAGGTCGATCTGGTCGAGGCCCGCCGCATTCAGAAGGGCTATTTCCACGGCCACGGCACCACGCTCGCCGGGCTGATGGCCGAGCATGACGTCGACCCGCACGCATTCCTCGATTTCGTCCACGACATCGAAATGGACGTGCTCGAAGAAAATGCCCCGCTCGCCGCTGCCATCGCGCGGCTGCCGGGGCGCAAGATCGTCTTCACCAATGCCGACACGCCGTATGCCACGCGCGTGCTCGGGCGGCTGGGCCTGGGCGAAAGCTTCGAGGCGATCCACGACATCCATGCGATGGACTTGCTGCCCAAGCCGCAAGCCTCGGCTTATGCCGGGCTGTGCGCGGCGTTCGACATCGCGCCCGCCGAGGCGATCTTCTTCGAGGACATGGCCCGCAACCTCGCGCCCGCCAAGGCGATCGGCATGACGACGGTGTGGGTCGACAATGGCTCCGAACAGGGGCCGGACGAGGACCGCAGCTATATCGATTTTACCTGCGCCGATGTGACGGCGTGGCTTCACGAGCATATGGGGGAAGCATGAGCGATCTGCAGCACACGATCGAAGCCGCATGGGACGCGCGCGACACGATCGGGTTTGGCACCACGGGCGCGGTGCGCGACGCAGTTGACAGCGTGCTCGACCAATTGGGTGCGGGCGCGGTGCGCGTCGCCGAACCCGAGGGCGACGGCTGGACAGTCAATCAGTGGCTCAAAAAGGCGGTGCTGCTCTCCTTCCGCCTCAACGATAACAGCCTGGTCGAGGGCGGCGCTGGCGGCGCGCCCGCGTTCGACAAGGTGCCCTCCAAATTCGCCGGCTGGGGCGAGGCCGAGTTCCGCGCGGGCGGCTTCCGTGTCGTACCGGGTGCGGTCGCGCGGCGCGGCAGCTTCATCGGCAAGGGCGCGATCCTGATGCCGAGCTTCGTCAATATCGGTGCCTATGTCGGCGAAGGCACGATGGTCGATACCTGGGCGACGGTCGGTTCCTGCGCCCAGATCGGCAAGAACGTGCACATCTCGGGCGGCGCGGGGATTGGCGGCGTGCTCGAACCGCTCCAGGCCGACCCGGTGATCATCGGCGACGGCGCGTTCATCGGCGCGCGCAGCGAAGTGGCCGAGGGCGTGCGCGTCGGCGAAGGCGCGGTGCTGTCGATGGGCGTCTATCTCGGTGCCTCGACCAAGATCGTCGACCGCGCGACCGGCGACGTGTATCGCGGCGAAGTGCCGCCTTATGCCGTGGTCGTGCCCGGCAGCATGGGCGGCGGCGACGGCAAGCCCGCGCTCTATTGCGCGGTCATCGTCAAGCGCGTCGACGCGCAAACGCGCAGCAAGACCAGCATCAACGAATTGCTGCGAGACTAATTTCCTCCCCTCCCGCTGGCGGGAGGGGCTGGGGGAGGGCAGTCTGCCGCGAGCGCAACGCCGCTATCACATCCCCTCCCCTACCCCCCCCGCCAGGGGGAGGGGAAATCTGGCTCGACACACGCAAAGGCTCTGCTAACCGACACGCAAACGATAAGAGGATTCCTGATGAACACCACCCGCTCCAAAACGCTCGACCGAGTCCTCGTGCTGGAAATGGTGCGCGTCACCGAAGCGGCGGCGATTGCCGCGTCGAAGCTGACCGGGCGCGGGGATGAAAAGGCTGCGGACGCAGCGGCGGTCGAGGCAATGCGCGCCGCGCTCAACAACCTCTATATGGACGGCACCGTGGTGATCGGCGAGGGCGAGCGCGACGAAGCGCCGATGCTGTTCATCGGCGAGAAAGTCGGCTCGGCGATCGGCAAGGGCCCCAAGATCGACATCGCACTCGATCCGCTGGAGGGCACCACGATCTGCGCCACCGCCGGCCCAAACAGCCTCGCCGTGCTCGCCATCGCCGAGGAAGGCGGGCTACTCAACGCCCCCGACGTGTACATGGACAAGATCGCCTGCGGCCCGGGCTATCCCGAGGGCATTATCGATCTCGACAAATCGCCGACGGAGAATGTCCGCGCGCTCGCCGCTGCCAAGGGGGTGGAACCGCGCGAGATCATCGCCTGCGTGCTCGATCGCCCGCGCCACCAGAAACTGATCGCCGAACTGCGCGAAGTCGGCTGCGGCATCATGCTGATCGGCGATGGCGACGTCGCGGGCGTGATCGCGACCACCAACCCCGACACCACCATCGACATCTATATGGGTGCGGGTGGCGCGCCCGAGGGCGTGCTGGCGGCAGCGGCGCTGCGCTGCGTCGGCGGGCAGTTCAAGGGCCGACTGCTGTTCCGCAACGATGATGAGCGCGCCCGCGCCGCCAAATGGGGCGTGACCGAACTCGATAAGCAATATGATCTGACCGAGCTCGCGCGCGGTGATTGCATCTTCGCCGCAACCGGCGTCACCGATGGGTCGCTGCTCGCAGGCGTCAAGCGCAAGGGCCATGTGATGACCACCGAAAGCGTGGTGATGCGCGCCAGCTCGGGCACGGTGCGCTGGGTCAAGGGCGAACACCGCATCTGAGGCCGAAATCCGTCACCCCGGGCTTGTCCCGGGGGCCACGGTGCCGCACACTCCCAGCTTCGAGATTCACGGCACGGTGGACCCCGGCACAAGGCCGGGGTGACCGCCGGTGTGGAGTTTGGGGGCGTTATGCGAACACTGAAAATCCTTCTCGCGGCCAGTGCCGCGCTGCTCCCGGTCGCGCTCGTCGCTCGCCCGCAAGCCGCCCCGGCTCCCGCAGCGCAAGCGCAATCCCCCTACAGCTATGAAGAAGTGATGATCCCGGTGCGCGATGGCGCGCGGCTACAAACCGTCATCCTGCGGCCACGCGGCAAGACCGGCCCGCTGCCGATCCTGTTCCAGCGCACCCCTTATGGCGTGCCCGATGCGCCCCCGGCCAAGGTCCCCGGCAACCAGGTCTCGCTCGACAAGGACGGCTATATCTACGTCTATCAGTCGATGCGCGGGCGCTTCAAATCGGACGGCGTGTTCACGCTGTCGACCGCGGTCCATCCGGATAAGCCCAAGGTCACCGATGAATCGACCGATGCCTATGACAGCATCGACTGGCTGGTGAAGCATGTGAAAGGCAACACCGGCAAGGTCGGCATGTGGGGCGTGTCCTACCCCGGCTTCGCCGCCGCCGTCGCGCTGATCGGCCCGCATCCGGCGCTAAAGGCGGTCAGCCCGCAAGCCGCCTGGATCGATTATTGGAAATCGGACGATCTCCACCGCAATGGCGCGCTGCGCCTCAGCTACGCGACCGACTGGCTGTCGATGCTGCAGCTCGACAAGACCACGGACACCGACTTTCAGTATGACCGCTACGACACCTATGACTGGTTCCTGAGCAAAGGCCCGGTCGCGGAAATTGACCGGCAAGTGTTCAAGGGCCAGGTGCCGATGTTCACTGCCCTGCTCGACCATCCCAATCACGATCACTTCTACACCGATCAGCGCTGGAGCGACAAACTCGGCAAGACGACGGTGCCGACGCTCAACGTCGCGGGCTATTGGGATCAGGAAGACCCGTGGGGCTCCTGGCAGATCTATTTCAAGCAAGCGCAGAACGACCCCGATCATCTGGCGACGATGGTGGCGGGCCCCTGGGCGCATGGCTGGTGGCAAGGCCCGACCGCGGCGCTGGGGCCAATCCCATATGGCGTGCCGAGCGGCCCGCAGTTCCAGGAACAGATCCAAGCCCCGTTTTTCGCCTATTGGCTGCACGGCACCGGCCCGCGCCCGACCTCGGGGGTGAAGAGCTTCCAGAGCGGCAGCTGGACGTGGAAAAGCTATCCCGGCTGGCCCGCGCCCGGCGCGAAGGCGACCGACCTCTATCTCCACGCCGATGGCTCGCTCTCCTTCACCGCACCAGCCGAAAGCGAAGGCTGCCGCGACTATGTCTCAGATCCGGCCAACCCCGTGCCGTTCCGCACGCGCCCAATGTCGGGCACCTATCTCTCGCCCGATTGGTCGTGGTGGGAAGCCGCCGACCAGCGCTTCCTGCAGGGCCGCCCCGATGTGCTGAGCTACACCAGCGCCCCGCTCGACGCCGATCTGACGGTGACGGGCAGCGTGCTTGCGGAGCTCGCCGCCGCGACCAGCGGCACCGACAGCGATTTCGTCGTCAAGCTGATCGACGTCTATCCCGAGGATGCGGCCAAGCCCCCCGAACATCCCAAGCCCGGCGATTATGCCAAGTCGCTGAACGGCTACCAATTGCCGATCGCGATGGATGTCCGCCGCGGCCGCTTCCTCGCCAGCGACACCACACCGCAAGCGCTGGTACCGAACAAGGTGACGCGCTGGGACGTGCCCTTGCGCGAGCACGACCATGTCTTCCTGAAGGGCCACCGCATCATGGTGCAGGTGCAGTCGAGCTGGTTCCCGGTAATCGACCGCAACCCGCAAAGCTTCGTCCCCAACATCGCCCGCGCCACGCCTGCCGATTTCGTCAAGGCAACGCAGCAAGTGTGCGCCGGATCGAAGATCGTGCTGCCGGTAGTGCGGTAGAGTCTCCCGCCCACGCCGAATCGCGCCGTAGCAAGCGGCTGGCGCGGCTCAGGGTTTCGCGGCGGGGCTTGGCAAAACGCGGATCGTAACCGGTGCCGTGCCAAAGACTTCGGCGGCGCGGGCTTTCAATTGGTCGAGCGACAGCGCGGCCAGCGCGCTTTGATAGCCACGCGCGCGCGCCAACGCGTCGGGCTGCGTCTGCGCCCAGTCGAGCGCATTGAGCCACCAGGCGTTGGTCCGCATATCAAGCGCGGCGCGCGCTTTCATCGGTGCCGTCACGCGCGCCATTTCCTCCGCAGTCGGCCCCAATTCCCCGAGTGAACTCGCAATCGTGCGAAGCGTCCGTTCGGCAAGCGGAACGTCGCCGGTGGCGACTTCGACGATCGCACCGATATAGCCAAAGCCGCGCACACTGGTCGATGCCGCATATAAAGGCGCGGGAGAATAGGTCGCACCCGACGTCTGGCGCAGATCGTTGAAAAGCCGGGTCCGCAGGATCTCGTCGAGAACAGCCTGGGAAATACCGTCATTGGGGTCGAAGCCGTCGTGCGCCCGCCAAGCCGACACCACCAGCGCACGCCCGGCATCGCCGTGATGGGACCACACGATCGGCTCGCCGCCCGTCGGGAACTTCGGATCGGGCCCGGCGTCGTGCAGCGGCTGGGCGCGGCGCGGGGGGAGTGCGCCGAGCGTTTCCGCAGTCGCCGCAATCGCTTTATCGACATCGATATCGCCGACGATCGTGACCTCGATCGGGGCATCGGCAAGGATCGGTGCGAAACGCTGCCGGCTCTGCGAGAAACTCAATCCGGCGACGTCGGCCAGATCGAGCGGCGCGAACCGCAGATCGCCGTTGCTGAACACCGGCCAGTGCCGTGCAAAAGCCGCCATCGCCGTCGCGTCCGCCTTTTGCAGCGCCGCCTCTACCCGTGCTTGCACCAAGGAGTCGGCATGCGGATCAAAATCGGGCTTGCCGACAAGATCCGCCCAAAGCCAAAGCTGATCGGACAACGATGCCGGGTTATTCTGCCCCTTGAACTGGACGACATTCGTTCCGAGCGCGACCGAATCGACCGACACTTGTGTCGCCCGCAAACCCGCGAGCAATTGCTCGGCGCTCAGCCCGGCGACGCCGCCGAGGTACAGCATCGACAGCGGCGGCGCGACCGGGCGTTCGCCATGTGGCATGGCCAGCAACCCGCCGCCCAACCGCATCGTGGTCAACACCTCATTGGCGCGGAAATCGGTATGTTTGATGTTGAGCCGGACGCCGTTCGCAAATCGTATCTGTTCGACACCCAGGTCATCGACATGATGCCGTTCGACGACGGTGCCCGTAGGCCCGGGAACGGGCAATTGCTTGGCGACGGCGAGGGTGAGATCGCGCGTCGGCAGCGGACCGCGATGCGCCAGGGCGTAAGCATCTCGCACAAGCGCCGAGGATGCGGGCAATGCCTCCGAGCCGGCAACCGCGATCGCCGGCGGCGTTTCCCGCCACACCGCATTATAGGCCGCCGCGATGTCCGCCGGGGACGCAGCGTTGAGCACTTCCGAGATGCGCTGGAAGTTCCGCTCCGGAAGCACAAAGACCTGGCGATCGGCATAGGCAGCCACAATGCCGTTGGCGAGTTCGGACGAGGTCCGCGCGGCGGCGCGCAACGACGCACTGCGTGCGCCCTTCAAGGTATTGGTAACGGCGCGATCGACTTCCGGGACGGTGAATCCGGTCACCAGCGGTCGGCGCGTCTCCTGCTCGAGCAGCGTCAGCGCCTCGTGCCATTTGCCGGTACGGAAATTCGCGGAGAAGGAATAAAATTCGGCGAGCTCAGGCCAGCGCGAGGTTTGGAAAGAAACCGAGGCGATCGGAACCTGCGGGCTCGTCAACACGAGCCGCTCGAGCCGATCGCGCACGATGGCCATGCCGAGCGTCGCCAAGATCGCATCGTGCCGCGTCGCCGCCGTCGGCACGACGTTGGGCTGCGGCTTTGCCACGCCAAGGGTCAGCGAATCGGTAAGTCCGGCTTCTTGCACGACGGATGCGGACGCGGTGCGCGGTTGAAACAGCACGGGCTTGAGCGCGGGAATCGGCGCGGACGGCCGTTTCCAGCTTGCAAACGCAGCCTCAAGTGCCTTGCCGGTTTCGCTCGGGTCGACATCGCCCACCACGACGAGAAAAGCGGTGTCGGGCCGATACCAACGGTCATGAAACGCGCGCAACTGGTCCGCCGTAATGGTATGAAGCGAGGCCAGCCGTTGCGCAGGCGTTTCCCACAAATAGGGCAGTTCGGGATAGAATTGCTGCCGCAGCGCCCGGGCTGCGCGTGTTGCCTGCGTCTCGCCGCCCGCAATCTCCGCCCCCACCACACCCTTTTGCCGCTCAACCTCGTTGGCGTCGAACAGCGCGCCATCGCTAAACCCGCGCAGGAACCGCAGCGCAAGCGCCAGCTTCTCGGTCGTCACCTGCGGGATCGAAAGGCTGTACACTGTGCCGCGCGCAGAAGTCGCACCGTTGACATCACCCCCCAATTGCAGACCGGCCGATTGCAATTGCGCGATTGCATCGCCCTTGGGAAACGTCGTGGTCGCGCCGAACGCCATATGCTCGACGAGATGCGCAAACTCCTTTTCGTTGGCGGACTGCTGCGCGGTGCCGACCGCAATATGATATTCGACGACAGCGACCCCCTTGGGCTCGGCGCTGCGCATGACCGCGTAGCGCAGGCCATTGGCGAGTTCGCCGTAGTGGATCGCGGGATCGGGGGTCTCGCCACGCTCTTCGGCAACCCATAACGGAGTTTGTGCGGACGCGCAGGGCGAGCCAATCACCGCGAAGGCCACAGCGACTACCCAAAGCCTTCGCATCCGCCCGTTCCCTATTCGCGCGCCAAGCAGGCCGGGGGGCGTAAGCCACCTCCCCCTTCCGCTCGATTCATGTCGCTATCTTGTTATTTTTGAAACTTTAAAAATGATTCGTAAACTATCAAAACGACCGCGTTAAACAAACCAATGCCGTTCAAAACACCGCCGACAATGCGACGGTGCGACATTCAAGGGGCGGCTTGCGATCCCCAATTTCCGGCATCGGTTCATTCCCGCTTGCGACGGCGCAAACGACAGCGGAGTGGGTCGCCAATTCGGGTCTCGCGGTCTAGATCGCTCGACGGTGCGCTTGACGCTCATGCTCGTAGCGGCTTGGGCTGCGCGCGCCTGATCCGCTATGAAAGCAATCTCTTATGACGCTGTCAGACCTCCTCGTACCCACTTACGTGCAGATGCTCGGCGCGTTGTCGAAGTGGCTTGCCAAAGCTGAGGCCCAGCGACCGACCGGCGGCGCAGACGCCTTGTTGGGCGCGCGGCTCGCGCCGGACATGTTTCCTTTGGCGACCCAGGTGCGCTTCGCATGTCGGCAAGCGCAGGAAGGAGTCTTCCGGCTGTTGCAACGAGACTTTCCGCCGTCGTTGCAGATCCTGCTGGACGAAGGGCGCAACGCCGACGAGCGGCCGGGCACCGTGGCAGACGCACAAGCCCGGATCGCGGAAACGCTGGCGATCGTAGAGTCCGCCGGGGCAGCGGGCATCGCAATTGAACCTGCGGCCCCAATTGCCCATGCTCTGCCGAACGGCATGATTTTGGACCTCACTGCGCAGCAATACGCCCGCGACTGGGCGCTGCCACAATTCTATTTCCACGTGATGACTGCCTATTCGATCCTTCGAGCTCAAGGCATTGATCTCGGGAAAGCCGATTACGCCTCACATATGTTCCAATATTTCCGCGCCCCTGCAGCGTCCTGAGGCTGGCACACAGGGGCGCAAATCGCTCCGATGCGGGATGGATGTTTCTTGGGAGCCCCAGACATTCAGTGCGGCTGTAGGCCGCACTCGTTCATCGCGGCGCTGCCCCATGATCGCGCGATCGATGCCGCTGCGCTTACTGAGCGTGGCGAGGCTCGAGCCACCCGCCATCGGCCAACCAGTCGTGCAGACGGTCCGGCCAATGCAGGATCGAGATGCGGTTCGATTCGTCCAGATTGAAGGCATGGCCGCTCTCGGCATACATATGGAGTTCCGCCGACATGCCATTGGTGCGCAACTGTTCATACAGCGCCACAGAGGGTGCAGCACAGCATGGGTCAATGGATCCCGCAACAATGAACGCTGGCGGCGCTTGCTTGATCGCTTTGGCGGGGATTCCGCGCGACCCCGGGAAAACCAGGATTTGAAAGTCCGGCCGTGCCAGCTCGGTATCGATCGCGTCACGTTTCGGACGACCAGCAGGCTCGGGATTGTCGGCGATCAGCGAGACAAGCTCGCCGCCGGCCGAAAAGCCCATGACGCCGACCCGCTTAGGATCGATGCCATAACGCGCGGCATTGGCACGAACCCATCGCACCGCACGTCGCGCGTCATCGGCGGCATCGCCTTCCACCGAATAAGGCGAGCCAGGCTCATTCGCGAGGCGATATTTAACGACGAAGGCCGATATCCCCATCCGGTTGAGCGCCACTGCGGCCTTGGTCCCCTCATTGGTCCAGACAAGCAATTTGTGCCCGCCGCCCGGAAAGATCACCACTGCGGCACCGCTATTGTGATCGCGGTTGGCCGGATAGGCGATCACCGACGGCCGGTGGATGTTGCGCACCCAATAGTCGCGACCGATTTCCGCTTCTGTGCTTCGCGCGCCGACGCCCGGCGCGCCCGTCGGCCAAAGCGGCACGCTTGCCGGTATGGTGGACTGTTCGACGGGAGGATCTTGCGCGATGACCGGCACGGAAGCGGCTAACGCAGTCAACACCACGATTGCGCGAATCATCATTGTCTCATCCTATCCGGTCGGCTCAGGCAGGCCCTCACCATCGCTTTGGCAGCGAGCAACGGGCTTTGATAGCGTTTACGTGGCGTAGCGGATCTCGAGCCGACAGCGCTCCTCCTCGACCGGAACCGGTTACCTGCGGCCGGTGAGGAACTGCGCGACTTTATACGCATCTGCGACACTGTTGGTCCGCGGGTGGCGACACATCTGACACCCCAACCCCAGCCGTGAAAGCGGACCGCCTTGCAAACCGCGCAAGCGGGCGGTTCGCTCGCCGCGATCTTTCAGGTCGTGCGTCCGCCGTCGACTGGCGCTTCAGAAGTGGGGATCGAAATTGAAATAGATCGGGTTCGACAGCGCGATCATCTTGCCGCTGAGCAGGCTCGAAACCGGCACTTGCGGATAGGGGGTTTGCGGGCCTTCGACCTCGACGCGGTAATAGCTGCGCCCCTTTGCGGCGGGCGTGTCGGCGAAGGTTACGGCGTTGCTCGCCGAGTCGGTGTCATAGGTGCCGAGCGGATCGCCATTCTTAATAACGCGGACGTGATAGACCCCACCGCGCACGCCGCCTCCGACAAGGCGCACCTGAAACGTGACCGGCTTTCCGGTCGGGCGCGCATTGTCGCCCATCATCATGTCCATACGCCCATCCCCGTCGAGATCGGCGCGTAGCTCTACGCGCGGGTCGTACGGATTGGCGCTGATCGACACGCGGCCATTGGTCAGCGCGTCGACCACGCCCCTGGCATCGCGTGTCTTGGCGAACACCCAGGTGGTTGGCGAGCCGACATAGTTGGCGCTGCGTTCGCCGGTGTGGGACGTCTTCTGCTCGGGCGTATCGGGTGTGCCGTGATGCGAATCGCTGCCGCCGCGACCGGTGAGCTTGCGGCCCGATTTGAGCATGTCGTCCCAGATCATGATGGCAGCGGCATTGTTGGGCCAGATCGCCGAGTTCCACACTTCCAGCGAATCGAGCATGTCGAAGCTGAAACCGAAATGGTCCTTGCCGGCGGGATGGTTGCCCGAAAGGTGAATGCCGAGCGCTTTCTTGACCGCAAGGATGTTCGCGTCCCGCGCATCGCGCACATCGAACAGGCGCTGATGGTCGTAGGGCTTGGCCGAGAACACGTTGCCGTGGCCGCGCTCGGTCGTCCATTCGGCACCGTAGAGCAGGATCACCGACTTGGATTTGAATTCGGGATCGCTCCAGGTGTTGTGCGCGACATCACCCGCGACGTGATTGTCGTGATCGGTGATGGCGAGATAGTCGAAGCCCGTATCCTCGGCGAATTTGATGATCTTCGCTTCGGGATTGTTGGTCGAATCCTTGCTGTGGCGCGAGTGCAGATGGAGATCGCCCTTGAGCCACTGGCCATCGGTCAGGCTGGCGACCGGCGGGATCCGCGGGGAATCGCCCGCAGCGGCAAGCAACGGCGTTTGTGCCAGGACGAGCGCCAGCAGAGTAAGACCAACACGCACGGCAGGATCCTTTCGAACAGAGAAAGCGGCGCGCGGCGTGATGGCTTCACGCCGCGCCCGCGTCAGAAGCGGTAGGTGAGCGAGCCGCGGTAGTTGCGCTGATAGAGCGAACTGCCGATGTAGACGGGCTGCCCGGCCTGGCTGTTGTCGATCGTGCCCGCGCGCGGGTTGCCGTTGACCAGGCCAAAGGCATTGGTGACGTTCGCGACGATCAGCCCGAATTGCAGTTTTGGCGTGATCTGGAATTGCGCGTCGAAATCGACCGACCAATAGGATGGCAGCCGGATCTGGTTGGCGACGTCGGTATAGAGCGCACCAACATAATTGACGTCCGACTGGAGCCGCACCTTGCGGTCGAACAGCGTCAGGCCCGGCGTGATGCGGAAGGTATTGTCGGGCACGCCGTTGACGCGGTGGTGCGAATAATCGGTCAGCACGCCCGCGCTGTTGGTATAGACGAACTTGCTGAAGCGATTGTCCTGCCAGGTCCAGGAAGCGTGCAGATCGAACCAGTCCGTCGGCCGCCACGTCCCCTCAATCTCGGTGCCGGTGGTCTTGGTGTCGCCATAGACCGTGACCGGCGACAACAGGCCATTGGCGAGCTTCTGATAATCGCTGATCGCGTAGCTGTTATACACCGTGCGGAAGGCCGTTGCGTAGAGATCGATCTTGCCGCGCGAATATTTGACCCCGCCCTCGAGCATGTTGAGCGTCTGGACGACGGGCGCAGCATTGGCGTTGGTGATGAAGCTCGACACTGCAGGAAGCCGGAAGGTGTCGGTATAGCGCGCGAACACGCCGAAAAACGGACGGACCTGATAATTGGCGGCCGCGGTCCAGCCGACATGATCGTATTTGCGCGAAAAGGGCGTGAACACCCCGGTGCCGACGCCGACCGAATCGTCGGCGCTGGTCGCGCTCTGGCCGAGATTGACCTTCTTGGTGCCCTCGACCTGCCCGCGCGTCTTGATCTGCTCGTAGCGCACGCCGCCCTCGAGCCTGAACTTGGGGGTCAGCTGCCACTCGTCGCTGGCATAGGCTGCGATATTGTCCGAGCTGCCGCTCGCATTGGCATATTCGGCACCGTATTGGATGACGCCATTGTCACTGATCTTGAACAGCTTGTTGCCCTTCGCATCAACGAGATAGGCGTCGAGCACTTCGGCATGCGGCTTGACGTCGGTCAGCACGGCGGCGCTGAGCGCGTTATAATCTTCCTGCTCGCGCGCATAATAGACGCCGAACGCCAGGTTGTGCGTGCCGAGAAAATCGACCTTGCCGACCAATCGGGTGTCGGTGATGAATTCGTCGAGCGGCACGGTGTGCGTGCGCGCAAGGTCGATCAACGCCAAGCCGTTGCCGTTCTGATTGGCGAGATTGAAGGCCGCACCACTGTCGCGGTAGATTAGGGCATAGCTCGTCCCGGTCGGGGGTTTGCCGAAGGTGCTGGTCAGCAGCGCGCTCGCCGACGCGGCGACCGAATAGGGCGTGATGCTGTTCCGCTGCGTCCAGCTCGTGCGATAGCGGACATTCTCCTCGACCTTGAAGCTGTCGGTAATGTCGTAATGCGCCTGGAAGCTGAGCTGCGTCAGTTTGACGCTGCTGCCGACGCCATTGTCGAACTTGACCGTGCCGTTCGGCGTCAGAAAGGTGAAATAGCGCGTGTCGGGACCGACGACATTGTCGACCTTATTGTCCAGTCCAACCACATTGGCCGGCGTCCCGTCGGCATTGGCCTGATAAATACCACCGCCCCAATAGCCAACGCGCTCGTCGATCCGCTTTACGCCGAAGCTGATCCCGCCGCGCTCGAACTCCTTCGACAGGTTCAGGCGGATCTGGCCGCCACGATCCTGCGTGAAGCCCGAATTGTGCGGACCATCCGACACGCGGTAATAGCCGCCGGTGAAAAAATGCCACCCGGTCGCGCCAATCGGCCCGCCGATCCACCCGTCGATCCGGTGCGAATTGTAGCTCGCCGCTTCGTAGCGCGCGAGAGCTTCGAGCGTGTCGCCGCCCTTGCGCGTGATGAAGTTGATCGCAGCGCCCGGCGCATTCGAATAGAAGATCGCCGAGGGTCCGCCGCGCACCACTTCGATCCGCTCGACGCTCTGATCGATGCGCAAAGACTGGTCGCCGTTGAGCCAGCCGAGCCCCGGGTCGCCCTGGATCGGGATACCGTCCTCGAGCAAGGCGACGGTCTGATAGCCGTCGCTCGGGATGCCGCGCACGCGCACGCCGCCGGCGACTTCACCCGAGGTCGGTGCGCTGTAGAAGCCCGGCACCTGCTTGAGCGCCTCAGCCACGCCGATCGGCGCGCGGATGCGCAGATCCTGGTCCGAGATCGTCGAGATCGCATAGCTCGTCTCGACCTTGCGTTGGCGCGACGTGCCCGCGCGGCCGGTCACGACGATATCGTCACCATCGGCGACCTGCGTCTTATCCGGTTCCTGCTGCGCCGCCATGGCCTGATCGGCCACCGCATTGTGCTGCGCTTGCGCTGGAGTGGCGATCGCTGTGCCAGCCAGCAAGGTGGCGACCAGCGTCGATCGATGAACGATGGAATGGATCATTGTGCGCCCCGAATGATTCGTGTCGACGCGCATATGATAGTATTCGGTATCGTTTTTATGACAGGTCGGGAATTGTCCCGTCAGGCGTCGGCCGATAGCGCAAGGCCCGAAGCCACAGTCGTCTGGGGCGTCGGCGGCACCCTTCCCAAATCGGGATGATAATAGAGCGAGCGGAAAATATAGGTCAGATCTGCAAAGACTTCCTCGCGCGAGCCCGCGTCTTCCTTGAGCATTTCATCCACCGAATAGGCGATCTCCACCGCCAGCCGCGTACGGCGGCGGACCAGCTCGCGCGGCACGCCAGGCAGATAGGTCATGTAAACGTCCGTCATCAGATCGGTGACAAAATGATGCGAAGCGAGTCGGATGTGGGTGAGGCTCGGCACTGCACGGAGGGCGCGCATAATCCAGATCGCGCCTGGCTGCTGACGCGTGATCGCGTCCATTTCGCGAACCAGATCTTCGATATGATCGACCAAGGTATCGTATCCCGCATCCCGATACCGGTCGATCCAGCGGGTCAGGGCTTCATTCTGGCGCTGCATCAGTCGTTCCGCCAATGCCTCGATAACGGCATATTTATCATCGAAATATCGATAGAATGCAGGAGAGGTCAGCTTGGCGCGCTGGACAATGAGGTTGCTCGAAATCCGCTCGATGCCAACCTCCTCAAGCAGCGTTTCCGCAGCCGAAAGCAGGAGCTCATAGGTTTTGCGCGACCGCTCCTGCATCGGCTTGCGATGATTGCTCAATACATCTCTCCTGTCGCGACCGGCGCGCTTCTCACGACCGGAGCATAGCGACAAGGCGATATTGATAGCTATCGTTTCTTGATGTCAACCGCGCGCGCGAATCCCGACCGGCACCGTCACGTTGGCGGCCGGTGGTTTCGCGGTCAGGGGCGACATCGCATGATCAGCGAAGGACGCTGTTTGTAAACCGGTCAATCACAACGGATTGCCCAGAGCACGGCCCCTGGCGCGATCACGCGCCCAATCGGACGGTCCTCGATCGCATCTTTCCACCGCCCCGCAAAGGGTAACGCCTGCGGCACATCACCGAAATTCGCAACGAGTACGACCGTATCGCTATCGCCGCCGCGTGACACGACCAGCAGGCCCGGCACATCGGCCTGCACGTTTGTAGCGGCCTTGGCGTCGAACGCCGGCAAGGTGGCCCGCACCGCGAGAAGCCGCTTGGTCAGCGCCAGCCATTCCGCCCCAGCGCCCTTCCCCGCCGCCGCGCTATCCGCGCGTGACCAGTCCATCGGCGGCCGATGCAGCCAGCGCGCATCGTCCGGCGCAGCGGGATCGACATGGTTGGGCAGCCCGATTTCGTCGCCCATGTACAACATCGGCATGCCTGGCAGCGCCAGCATCGTCGCCAGCAGCAAGCGGTAGCGGCCGAGCGCTTCTGGGCCCTTAGTGCCAACCAGCGAGGCGAGCATCCCGACCGTACTGGCGGCCGCGCCGGGGCGGGCCTGAAAGCGGCGGCCATCGCCGAACCCGCCCACACCGGTGTAGAAATCCGAAATACGATCCAGCGCTTCGGCGGACACCCGCCCATTGAGTGCGGACCAGATGATGTCGTCATGACAGCGCAGGTAGGTGAGCCACGCCGTATCGGGCCGCGTCAGCACGGTATCGCGAACCAGATCGCCGACGATCGCCGCGTCGCCCGTCGCCAACGCCACCCATAACGCCGCCATCACGCCATTGTGATAGGCAAGCTGCGCCGCGCGCGTGCCATCCTGTGGCTCGATATAGGGCAGCACGTCGGCGGTGCGTTCGATCGCTTCCGCCAACAGCGCGACACCGGGCGCGGCGATATCGAGACCGGCGCGGAGCGCGGCAACCAGCGTATGCGTTTCCGGCAGGTTGCGCGATACGCTCCCGCGCCGCTTCCACAGATAGGGGGCGCTATCGAGGCGAAAGGCATCCACGCCGATGTTCGACCAGAACAGCAACACATCGAGCATTTCGCGAAAGACCGCTGGGTTCGACCAGTCGAGATCCCATTGAAACGGATAGAAACTCGTCCAAACCCACCCGCCGAGCGCGGACTCATGCGTAAAGTTGCCCGGCGCGGTATCGGGGAAGACCTCGTCCAGATCGCGCTCCCAGGCGGCGACGTCGGCAGCATCGTCGACAATGCGGTAATAGCCGCGCATCTCGTAATCGCCCGCCAGCGCGGCCTGCGCCCAGGGATGATCCCGCGCGGTGTGGTTCAACACGCAGTCCATCGCCAGCGCCATGCCGCGCTCATGCAGATCGGCGGCCAGCGCCCGAACGTCGTCCAGGCTGCCAAGCGCGGGCTCGATCGCGCGATAGTCCGCCACCGCAAAACCGCCATCGCTGTGCTCCGACTGGCCCAATGTCATGGGCAAGGGATGGAGCAAGCGGATGCCCAGCGCTTCCAGCCATGGCAATCTCTGCCGCAACCCGGCGAGGGTCCCGGCGAACCGATCGACATAGAAGCTGTAGCCGACCATGTCGGGCGCGCCAAACCAGGCGGGATGCGCCGCCCGGTCGGCGTCGAGCGCGCGCAAGGTCGGCGATCTGGCCCCGGCGGCGGCGGACACGGCCGCCGCGATCCGGTCGCGCTCCACCGGCCAGGCAGGATGGCCTTGGTAGAGCGGTTCCAGCAGATCGAACAACGACTGCAACGTCTCGCTCATCGGGCCAGCATTTGGCGGAAGAAGGCCGCAGCTTCGCCGTAAACTTCGCGCGATTCCGGCAGATCCGGATCGCGCTCGAAATCGCCGTGCGACAAGCCCTCATAGACGTTCAAGTCGCTAACGACCCCCGCCTGCTTCAGCTTGCGATGAACCCTGATGGTGTTGGACAGGAACAAATCGCGGGTGCCCGTCGTCAGCAAGGTCGGCGGAAAGCCGGTGAAATCGGCATTGACGGGCGACAGCTCCGGGTCGGCCATGTCATGGCCGTTCGCATAGAGCCGTGCGGCCGCGCCCAGCAGCCCGTCATAGGATACCAGCGCATTGTCGACATGGTCATTGGTGAAATAGCTGTCCCCGATCTTGTCGAGTTGCGCCCACGGCGTGCCCGCCCACAAGGCACCGGGCAGTGGCAAATGATGCGCCTTGGCGCGCACCACCAGCGCCAATGTCATCGCCCCGCCGGTCGACGATCCGAACACGCCGACACGCTTGGCCGGATATCGGGCGACAACCGCCTTCCACACTGCCTCGGCATCATCGATCGCGGCAGGATATGGGGCGTCCGGGGCCATGCGGTAATCGACGCTCAGCACTCTGAAGCCACGCCCGGCGAGCAAGATGGCATCGCGTAGCCCGGCTTTGCCGGGGGCGAAAACATACGCGCCGCCGTGGAAGTTGAGCAGAATACGGTCGCGATTCTCCGACGGCACGGTTTCTGGCTCGACCCAGAACACCGGCACGCCGTTCATCCGGTCTGCGCGGATCGTGACCTTTTCGCGGGCCATCAGCGCCGGCAACACCGTTTCAATGTCGGCCGCATAGGTCTTGACCAACGCGCGCCACGCCTCCGCCGATGCCGGATGCTGATCCCAGCTCGGGTTCATCGGCGAGCCGATCAGCCGTTGTAATTCAGGGCTGACCGTTTTCGGCACGGGCAAAGGCCGCGACGGAACGACGACGGTCTCGTCCATCGCTGCCGCCCTGTCCGTCGCCCCGACCGACACAAGCACCGTGGCCATCGCCGCCACCGCAAACGCTCGCCCGCGCATCAAAAACGCAGCGTCGCGGTGGCGCTGACGTTGCGCCCCGGGAAAGCACGCGCGGTGTCGATGCCGTCGGCCGGAACGCTGTCCGGCACCTGGCCGACCTCGGTAATCGCGATCACGTCGAACAGGTTCTGGACGTTCACCGAAAGCCGGATCGCTGGCGTTATCGCATAAGAAGCGAACGCATTTGTCATGACATATCCCGGCATCTTCAGCGTGTTGACGTCAGCCGCGTAGGACGAGGTGGTGCCGGTGACGTTTGCGCCGATGTCGAACCGGTCGGTCCGGATCGAAGGCGTCGCCTGGAAGATCAAGGCCGCCTGGCGATACGGGATGTTGCCGTTCAGCGCCGGGGTCACCTGGCTCTCGCTAATCCGGGCATGGGTATAGGTGGCACCAGCCGTAAGGTGGAAAATGCCGCGATCGACCCCGCCTTCGAATTCCACGCCGTAAGACCGATATTTGTTGTTGATGATGGCTTGCTGCGGGATGACGATTTCATTGGCCTCGGCCGTGGTCGCGCGGAACGCCGTCAGGTTGACATAGGCCCCGCCCCGCCGGAACTTGATGCCCGCCTCCTGCTGATTGACGAAATTGACCGCGACTTCGTCCGCGACGCTGCCATCGGCCCGCACGCCGCCACCAAAGAGAATACGGTCCGCGTTGAACCGCGCACCGCGGCTCACGCGTGCGAAGAGCGCCAGACTCGGCATGACCTCATAGTTTGCACCGACCGAGTAGGTGAAATAGTTTTTCCGATAGTTGACGGGTGACGATGCCTGGGGATTGACCACGGGCACACTGCGCTCCGGCGTCTGAATAATGCCGTCCTGGTTCACATCGACCACGCTCAGCCCGTTATTCGAGGCGTAATATCCGCTCGCCCTGGAGCTGTTGAAACGAACGCTCCCGTCCAGATTCAATTTCCCTATCTTGTACGACACCGCCAGATAGGGGGCATCGATATTGTAATCGACATTGTAATAACGCTGGCAGCAATTGCCGAACACCGGTTCACCATAAGCGATGAGTCCGTTTTGCGTAACCGACTGACCGGCCGCATTATAGACGTTCAGCAGCGCCGCATCGCGCCCCTTCACTTCCTGAATATAGCTGTTCCAGTGCCAATCCATCTGGATCGCCTGGTAGGATTTGAAATAGCCGGCCGTCACATTGCCGGTGCCGCCACCGGCGCTGAAGTCGCGGTTCAGCGTCAGGATGTTGGTGGCATTGGTGAAATCGTTCAGCGTCACCCCGAAGGTCAGTGCGTTGATGCCGAGGCCGTTGCCATTGAGACCCGCCGGGTTGGCGATGACCTGCCCCGCATTTGGCCCGTTGGCATAGCGCAAGGTGGCCCCTACACCGCCGATTTCGCTCATCAAGGTGGTCAGCGGCGCGACCCGGCCCGGATAGGAGGTGGCGAAGCTGCCCGAATTGCTCGCAACGTTGAACTTATCCTCGATGTGCCAGCCGCCGCCCAGATCGAATGATGCATCGGCACCGCCGCCGCGCGTCTTGACGCGGTAGCCGTCGCCCAGATCGGAGACGATCCGCTGCCCGCCGCTGCCGATTGCAATATCCGAGCGGAAATAGGGCGACAGCGACGTTCCCGACCGCACGTCAAAACCCGGGAAGGACGCATAGGTCGGGTTCGCAGCGGTGCCGGTCACCCGAATGGGTGTCGGGACATAGATAGGCGAGCGGTCGTCGAGATATTTGAAGTTCAGGCGGATGAAACCGTTTGCGAATGTCTTGGTGACGTTGCCCTTGATTTGGCCGCCGCGCTCGGACGTATAGTCGGCGTTCCGGACGCCATTGCCGACGCGGTAGAACCCGCCAACATGAAACCGCCACCCTTCGCCAAGCGGCGCGCCATAATCGGCGTCGATCCGGGTACGGTTGAAATCAAGCCCCTTGGTGATGCCGACCGTTCCGCCAGCCACGTCACCGGTTTTGCTGATGAAATTGATGATCGCGCCCGGCGCGTTGCTGGTGAAGGTCGAGGCGGAACCGCCGCGCACCACTTCGACGCGCGAAACACTATAGTCTGGGCGAACGAAGGTGTCGGCGGTCGCGAAGGCGATATCGCCAAAATCCAGCACCGGCAGGCCATCTTCCTGAAACTGAACGAACTTGCCGCCACCGCTTGCCGCCGGCAAACCGCGGACCGCGATGTTGGCGTTGCTTTCGCCGCCTGAAGATTCGGCGCGCAGGCCCGGAATGTTGCGCAACAGGTCGGCGCTGCCCATTGGGGCGAGCTTGGCGATTTCCTGAGAGTCGACCGCGCTGATGGAGATGCTGGTCGTCAAACGGCGCTCGGGCCGAGCGGTACCTGTCACAATGATATCGGCAGCATCTGTTTTGGCTTCGGGCGCGGCGGCCGCTTCCGGCGCGGGCACGGAACTCTGCGCGAGTGCGATCTGCGGCAGAAACGCCAAAGCCGTACCGGCGAGCAAAAGCGTTGCAAGCTTCATGATAACCCCTCCTAGTGTCCGCTGTATTGCGGCTTGAGGGATGCTCATAAGCGCTTCGCAATCGATTGCAATAATTTTTCGCAATCGTTTGTGAAAAGTTTGGATCGATGGTAGCGACCGCCGAAAGACAGGCTGTCACGAACAGGTTGGAGAGGGCGATGCACCAGAAGGCGGATGACGGCACGGGCAACGCGTCCGCAGGGGAGCGCAAGCCGCGCCTTTCCTTGGCGCGCATCTTCCAAATGAATATCGGCTTTTTCGGGCTCCAGTTCAGCTTCGGCCTGCAGCAAAGCAATATGGGGCCGATCTACAGTTACCTCGGGGCCAGCGAGGCGGCGATGCCGCTGCTGTGGCTGGCGGGCCCGATGACCGGGCTGCTGGTGCAGCCGCTCATCGGCGCGCTCAGCGACCGCACCATCAGCCGCTTCGGGCGACGCACGCCCTATTTCCTGATCGGCGCAATCCTGTGCAGCCTGGGGCTGCTCGCCATGCCGTACAGCCCGACGCTGTGGGTGGCAGCATCGTTGCTGTGGGTGTTGGACGCCGCCAACAATGTGACGATGGAACCCTACCGCGCCTATGTCGGCGACCGGCTCGATGCAAACCAGCGACCGATCGGTTTCTTGACCCAGAGCGCCTTTACCGGCCTTGCGCAAACGCTGGCCTACCTCGCCCCCTCCATCCTGGTCTATGCGGGAATGAGCCGCGATGCCGTCGACCTGAATGGCATCCCGCACATTACGAAAGCAGCTTTTCTGATCGGCGCGGTGCTGTCCCTTTCGACGATCCTGTGGTCGGTTCTGTCGGTCCGCGAGCTTCCCCTGACGGCGGCCCAGATTGCCGAGTTGCGCCGTACCCCGTTATCGGTCCGTAGCACGCTGCGCGAGATTGGCGACGCGATCCGGGAAATGCCGCCGACGATGCGACAATTGGCCGTGGCGATGCTGTTCCAATGGTATGCGATGTTCTGCTACTGGCAGTACATCACCTTTTCGCTGGCGCGCTCGCTCCACGGCACGAGCGACCCCGCCTCCCCCGGCTTTCGCGCCGCCGCACTTGCGACCGGGCAGCTTGGCGGATTTTACAATTTCATCGCCTTTGTCGGTGCCTTTGCGTTGGTGCCGGTGACGCGGGCATGGGGCGCGCGCAACGTCCATGCGCTGTGTATGGTGGCGGCGGGCGCTGCGATGCTGACGATCCCCGGAATCACCACGCAAAACTGGCTGTTCTTGCCGATGATCGGCATCGGTCTGGGTTGGGCCAGCCTGATGGGGAACCCGTACATCATGCTCGCGGATTCGATCCCACCGGCGCGAACGGGCGTGTATATGGGCATCTTCAACATGTTCATCGTTGTGCCGATGATGATCCAGAGCCTGACGCTGCCCTTGCTGTACAATGGCGTGCTGCGGGGCGACCCACGCAACGTGCTATATCTCAGCGGCGTGCTGATGCTTGCCGCCGCGCTGGCGACGATGCGAGTGGCGCCAGCGCGAACGGTCGCGACAGCCGCCTGACGTCAGGCCACGCTCGACCCGCGCACAATCAGTTGCGGGTCCAGTTGCAGCGATTGCGCGGGTTCGCCCGCAATCCGGCGAAACAGAATCTCGATCAGCGCCTTAGCACCGACCACCAGATCCTGGCGGATGGTCGTCAGTGCCGGGGCGGTATGCGCCGCCAGCGTTACATCATCATAGCCGACCACGGCGACGTCCTGTGGCACGCTCAGGCCGCGCTCGCGCAACGCCCGCAAGGCGCTCATCGCGACCACGTCGGATGCCGCGAAAATCGCATCGGGAGCGGGATGCTCGGTAAGGTATTTGGCAATCGCAAGATGGGCTGCGTCGGGCGTCATGTGCAGGTCCAGCGCCGCTGCCGCCACGCCGGGACCGGCCCGCGACACCGCGTCTTGAAATCCGGCAAGCCGTTCCGCGAACTCGGGCGCGCTCGCATTGCCAAGATACAGGAGTCGGCGTCGGCCAATCGCGATCAGATGCTCGGCTGCACGCGCTCCGCCCAGTCGATTGTCCGATCCGACCGTCAGATAGCGTTGTCCCGGAAGGCGCGCGCCCCACACCACGATCGGGGCATAGCGTGCCGCGACTTTGTCGATCACGTCGCTCTGGTCGGACTGACCGATCAGGATCAGCCCATCGATCCGTCCGCTATCGACCAGGCGGTCAAGCCAGGTGCCATCGTGCGGGATCACCCGCGATAGAACCAAATCGTAGCCCCGTTCCGTCAGCCCATCCGCCAGATGGCCGAGCAGCGACAGGAAAAACGGGTCGGACAGGTGCTGCCCGGCCTCGTGCCCAAGCGGCAGCACAAGCCCGATCGATTGGGTACGCTGCAACCGCAAGTTGCGAGCGAGACGGTTGGGTTGAAAGCCATGGGCGTCGGCGAGCTTTTGGATGCGCAGCCGGGTCTTTTCGTTGACCGACGAATGCCCCGATAGCGCGCGCGAAGCGGTCGATACCGACGTACCAGCGGCCTGCGCCAGATCGACAAGGCTTGCGATCGTCGTCACGTCGCCGGACGAGGGTGGAGGCGGCGGAGCTATCATGGGATGCGCCTAATGAAGCGGGATGTAGGAACGCTTCGTCTAGGGCAGCGTCGTGAAACGATCAAATATCCTATGCTCTTGCGGTGAAACGCGCGCTCGTTCGCCGCGCCGCAGGTCGGGTCGCGGTGCGGCCAGCGGTGCCGGCCATAAGGTCGCCGCGAGCCACCCGTCCCGGAGGCTTGTGTTGCAGTCTGCCGTAAGGTGCCTTGCGCCCGGCCTATACTCGCTACCTCCAGGGGCTACGTCCTACGCAGTTTGGTAGACGGATCAGGTCCGAATCCGCCAGTGCCGCTATATAATACCGCACCTGTCATGGCACCGTCATTGTCCTGTGGTGACAGCGACCGGCGGCCTCACCCAATGGCCCGCATTTAACGGGACATAGTGAAACGTGATCGATCCCCTTCGTGAGCCGCGCGGATCGATCGCGTTCACCAATCGGGACGATGAGTCGTGATGCAGAAATGGCTTGCGGCGCTGGCATTGGCGTTGTGTGCCGCAGCGCCGATCGCGGTGCGGGCCCAGGATGTGCCACTCAACGGGATGCGCGTGCTTGGTTCCCACAATTCCTACCGTCCGGCATTGACGGAGCAGACGCTTGCCGAGCAGCGGCGCATCCTCGGGGAACACTCCGCCGCAGTCGAATATGGCCACCCGTCGATTGCACGGCAGCTCGATCTCGGGCTGCGCCAACTCGAATTCGATCCCGTCGCCGATCCCTTTGGCGGGCTGTTCGCCGCCCCCTATGTCGGCGATCCTGCCAGCTTCGCCGCTATGCGCCGCCCGGGCGCGAAGGTTTTGCATGTGCCCTTTGTCGACAGGCGCAGCCTGTGCCTGACGCTGGCAGATTGCTTCGCGCAGGTTGCATCGTGGTCGCGCGCGCATCCCGGCCATGCGTTGATCACCGTGGTGGTCAATGCCAGTGACGGGCGGGACGACAATCCGATCATGCCGCAATTGATGCCGTTCGACGCGGCCGCCTTGGCAGCGATCGATACCAGCGCGCGGACCACCTTCGGCACCGCGCATCTCATCACGCCCGATCAGGTTCGCGGTCGATGGCCGACCTTGCGCGCGGGCGTCCTGCATCGCGGGTGGCCCCGCCAAAGCGCCGCGAAGGGCAAGGTGATGCTGATCCTCGACACCAACGACCGTGTGCTCGACGCCTACCGACGCGGCCACGCTTCGCTGCGTGGTCGGGCGATGTTCGGCTTTTTCGGCGAAGGCGATGCCGAAGCCGCCATCTTCAACGTACAGAATCCGGTCGAGAACGAAGCGCGCATCCGTCAAGCCGTGGCGCAGGGCTTTATCGTGCGCACTCGCGCCGATTCCGACACGGTGGAGGCGCGCCGCGGGGACTATCGCCGGTTTCAGGCCGCGCTCCGTTCGGGCGCGCAGATCATCAGTACCGATTATTATCCGGGTGCGCCCGACCCGTTGCACCTCGGCTTTGTTGTGAGGCTTCCATGATGCGGCGTATGTTGGGCTGGCTTGCCGTCGTGGCGGTCGCGGCGAGCGCGGCCGGCGATGCGGCGGCGCAGACGCGCGCGCCTTTGACCCTGGAAAAGGTGGTGCTGCTCTACCGGCACGGCGTACGTGCGCCGTTGGAATCGGAAGCCGCGATCGACGATTTACCGCATGCCCCATTGCCCGCCTGGCCAGTCTCGCCGAGCTTGCTCACCCCGCATGGCGCAGAGGCACTGCGCCGGATCGGCAGTTGGCGCCGGGCGCGCTTCCAGCGTAGCGGACTGTGGCGCGGGCGATGCCCGGCGGCACGCGATTTGGCGATCTGGACCAACACCGCCGCCCGTACCATCGCCAGCGGCGCGGCGCTCGCCAATGGCCTCGCACCGGGCTGCACGGTGCCGATCGGCCACTTGGCCGACGGCCAGACCGACCCGTTGTTCGAGCCGATGCGTATAAGCCCGATGCCATTTGACGGCGCAGCGGCGATCGCCTCGGTCCAGGCCTATACCGGTGGCGTGGCCGCGATGACCGCGCGCAATGCCGCCGCTCTACGCGAGATGGCGCACGTTCTTGGCTGCGACCGGGCTCCTGCCCCCTGCGATCTGGCGGCAGTGCCCGCTACGGTCAGCGTCGGCGACGATGGCCGCGATGTGGCACTGACCGGGCCCATCCGTCGCTATTCCGGCACGGCGCAGGTGCTGCTGCTGGAATATTTGGAGGGGCTGCCGATGGCGCAGGTGGGCTGGGGGCGCGCCACGCCCGCCACGCTCAAACGCCTCGCCGTACTCCATGCCGCCTTATTCGACGTTTACGCGCGGCCGCCCTACATGGCCGCGCGCGTGGCGGGCCCTTTGGCGCTCCGGATCGCGGCGCTTCTGCGCAATCCCGCTGCCCCCAAGGTCAGCATCTTCATGGGGCATGACACCAATGTCGCGGCGCTCTCGGCGCTCTTGGGGGTACAGGTCACCGCCCGCGATTATGCACCGGGCGATCCACCGCCGGGCGGCGCGTTGGGAATCGAGGTGTTGCGCGACGGACGCGGACACCGTTGGGCACGGCTGTTCTTCGAATCCGCCAATCCGGAACAGATCCGGCACCTGGTGCGCTTTTCCGACGGCGATGCGCCAGCGCGTCAGATTTTGAACGTGCCAGGCTGTAGCCGCGCCAGGCGACACGATCTGTGTCCGCTGGCCACATTGACCGAACTGATCGAACGAAGGGCGGTCGGCTAGAACAGGACGCAACGCGGCTTGGCTGGCGATTGTGCGACATGGCAGCTCCGATCGGATTTCGTATCCGATCCGTAACGAAACTGACGCTGCAGTGCACCATCACTGAAACACCCCCCTGTTAGGCGGCCCCGGTCCTGTTCGCGGCAGGCCGCGAAAAACGCTTCGCAGCCTGCCCGACGGGGTTTTTCCTTTTGGGGGTCGCCGTGAAAAATTATCGCCTGACGTTGAAATCCATGTTGGTCGCATCGGTGTTTACGATGCCGATCGCCCTCCACGCCCAAACCACCAAGCCGACCGAGGCTGAGCCGGAGTCCGATACAACCAGCTCCAAAACGATCGTCGTCACCGGCAATCGCAAGGTCGCGCAGAGCCCGGCGCAAGAGCAGGTAGCGTCGCCCAACGCCATCGCGGTACTCTCCCCCGAAACGATCGAGCGCGCGCCCGATGTGAACATCGCCGAGGCGCTCGCACGTCTGCCGGGCGTATCCGTATTCAACGGCGGCCAGGGCAACACCAACAGCGTGTTCGTCGATATCGCCGGTCGCGGGCAGGGCAATTACGTCTCGCTGCGTGGCATGGCGGCTGAATATAACATCAACCTCATCAATGGCGTCGAAGGCGCGCAGGGTATGCCGTTCAGCCGGCAGGTGCCGCTCAACCTGCTGCCGCCCAGCGGCATGCACCGCGTGGTGGTCAACAAATCCTTCCTCGCCACGGAAGACGGCGGCGCGATTGGCGGCTCGATCGATTTCCGCACGCCGACCGCGGCGGATTTCGAGAACAGCTCCGCGTTCAACGTATCGGTGACCGGCCGCCTCAACACGCGCGCGCGGGACTATGGCCAGAAGGCCGATGGCGAGACCGCCTCGCTTGAATTCGCGCATGGTTTTGGCGCGTCGAAGGCGTTCACCCTCTATGTCGGCGGCTATTATGACCGCTCCAACTTCACCAACACGATCATCGACGGTGTCTACCCGGCGGCGACTAACGGCCAATGGGCCTATGCCAGCCAGAATAAGGACGGCACCAGCGCCTCGGGTCTGTCGCCCGCGCAGAATCTTACTTCCACCGGGGTGAATGCCGGGTTCACCCAGGGCACCAACCAGCGCTACGGCGGCAGCATCTCGCTCGACTGGGCCCCGAGCGATACCCAAAGCTGGTATCTGCGTGGCACTTATGCCCAGAACGAGATCACGCAGAATTCCTATTACGCGCAGATTTACGGGGACAGCATCGGCCAGGCCCAGATCGGCACCAGCGGCGTTTACGCGCCGAGCATCGGCGCGATCCGTCCACGTTATTATTACACCACCTCACCCGAACAGGCGTTGCTGGCGACCGCGCAGTTCGGCGGCAAGGTCACGTTCGGCCAACTGACGCTGCGGCCCAACATCTTCTTCAGCTATGGCGAATATAACGCACCCGACCACGCGGAAATTTCGGCACGCAAACCTAATAGCGGTACGGCTCTCCCGTATAGCGGCTCGACCATGTTCACCTACCAGAACGGGATTCCGCTGCTGATCGGATCGGCGGCGCAATATGCCTATATCAACGACATCGCCAATTATAACGCCCGTCGCTACGGCGATCTCTCGGCGGAATTTAGCAACCAGAGCAAATATGGCGCAAAATTCGATGCTGACGTCAATTTTGATGGCGACTTTCTCAAAACCATCAGCTTTGGTGCCAAATATCGCGATGCCTATCGCAAGCATACCTACAACGACTATTACACGCCGCGGGTCTACAACGCTGCTGGTGCCGAGATAAATTGGACCACCCTGGGGATCTTCGGCGGGAGCGTCCCATCGATCGTCCCGGGCGTTTACAATTTCGCGGCCCCGCTGATCGACCGCGCTGCATATGACCAGGTGTTCAACAAGGCGATCCTCGCGACCTACGGTTCGTTCGCAGCTGCGGACGACAGTTGCAATGATCCCAATCCGGCGATCAAGAACGTCAACAACCAAAATTGTAACACGCAGACCGGACATGAACGCATCACCTCGCTTTATGCGATGGGGACGTTTGAGGCCGGGAAGGCCGAAATTCTGGCGGGCCTGCGTTACGAGCATACCGGCATCACCAATACCTTCTGGGTGCTGCCCACCGACGGCACCGGTGCGGAGATCGCCGGCAATTTTGCATCGAGCAAAACAACCTACGACAAGGTTCTGCCGAGCTTCGCGGTCAATTATCGGCCCACCGGCAACAGCGTGTATCGTTTTTCGGTCTCGCGCTCCTATGTCGCCCCGTCCTTCTTCCAACTTGCCGGTGGTCAGCGCATCAACCGGTCGAGCGGGGGTGCCGAAGCGGGCGGAACCACCTCGATCACCATGGGCAACCCCAATCTGAAGGCGCTCGACGCCACCAACCTTGATGCCTCTGCGGAGTTCTTCAATACCAAGAGCTCTGCCTCGATCAGCGGCTTCTACAAGCACATCACCAATTTCACCTATTCGCGGGTGAACAGCTTCACCAACGTCACCAGCTCGAAGGAAAATGGCTCGACCACCATTTCGCAGCCGGTCAATGGCGGATCGGGCGACGTCTACGGGCTGGAACTCGCCGCCTCGACCATGCTCGGTGCCGCGCCCAGTATTCCGGGCAATTTCATCCTGTCGGGTAACGTCACCCTCGAAGGGTCCAGCGTCGACCCCAAGGGCGGCCTGTCGAGCAACGAACGTTTGCTCAACCAGCCCAACCTGACCGGCAACGCCCAATTGTCCTATGTGCTTGGCGGGTTCGAGGCCGATTTCTCGTATCGCTACATCGGCTCCTACGTGTATCAATATGCGGTACTTGACGGGAAGAGCGACCTGGACGGCTGGGTGCGGGCCAACAGCCAGCTCGATCTTCACGTCGCCTATCGCTATGGTCGCGCCAAGTTCGAAGCCGCGCTGTCGAATTTGACCAACCAGCGTAGCTATTATGCCACCATCGGTCGCTCCAGCTCAACCATCGGTTCGATCGTCGACTCCGGCCGTACTGCGACAGTAAAGGTCTCGTATCAGTTCTGAGGCGTTCACACCGACCGGCGCGCAGGGCCTGACAGGCCTTGCGCGCCGACCTTGATGCTGATCGGCGCGGTCACACGCCGTTGCAGATCGTTTCGTGGGGCTGTGCCTGCGCGGTGAAGAACACCGCGCAGGACTCATCGGCCAGGTGGCCGGTTGGCTCAGAAGCCGTATGACAGCCGCAAATAACCGAACTGTCCGGGCACATCGTAGGTCGTCGTGTCGAAGTTCGCGCCGTCGCAAGTGATGCAGACGGGCGGTTGCTTGTTGAAGACGTTGTTGACGCCTGCGACCAGCTTGAACTTTTGCATCCAGTCTGCCGACAGATACAGTTGCACATCGCCATAGAAAGTTGGCGTCATGCGGTGCTTGGTCGCATCGCTTTCGGTGACGGCGCTGATGTAGCGGCCGGTGAACGACGCCCCGAAATACGGCGTCGCGAAGTCGACCGTGCTGTTGAGCTTGAAGCGAGGAAAGGCCTGATCGACCGACAGGCAACGCTCGGTTCCGACGCATTTCTGCAAGCCGGTCGGCAGCAGCGCGTCATATTTCAGCAGATATGCGGCATTGACGCTCAGGCCAGCGGTGCCGCCACGGAACCGCGGGGTGCGATAGAGCAAGGTGCCGTCGAGTCCGTTGGTCTTGATCGAGTTCAGGTTCTGCAGGACGGCACCGACCGATGCGATGGTGCCGACGGTCGTGCGCTTGATCAGCGCGCAGCTCGCGGCATCGGCGTTGAACGCGCAGCGCGAGAGGATCAGCGATGCCGGTGCCGAGTCGATCGCGTTCTTCAGGCTGATCGCGTAATAATTGACCTCGAGGCTCAGCACGCTGGCCAAACCGCCACGTGCCCAGGACGGGCTGTAGACGCCCCCCGCAGTCCAGGTCTTCGCGGTTTCGGGCTTGAGGTTGATGTTGCCGCCCGAAAAGACGCCGATCTGGCCGGCCGGCTCGGCATAGCTGCCGTTCGCGGGCACCCCATTGGCGATGCAATTCGCCTTCACGGTCGCGTTCGTCTGGAACGAGCCACCCAGGCCGCTGGTGCACGGATCCTGGATCGTCTGGTCGGACCGCGAGGCACCGGCGTGGAGTTCGCCGATGCTCGGCGCGCGCAGGCTCTCGGCATAGCCGCCGCGGAACAGCAGGTCGGAAACCGGCTTCCACAGCCCCGACGCGGTGAAGACCGTGTTGCCGCCAAAGGTCGAATAGTTCGAGTGGCGCACCGCGCCGTCGAATTCGAGTTTCTGGAAGAACGCCGTGTCGGTCAGGATCGGGACGCGAAGCTCGCCATAGATTTCGTTGACGTTGAAGCGGCCGCGGCTTGGCTGGGTCGGCACGTCGGCACCGAGCCCGGCGACGATGACGGGATCGGGGTCGTAGCTCGCCCCCTGATCGCGATGTTCATAGCCGATCGCCAGGCCGACATCGCCGGCGGGCAGTGTGAACAGCGAGCCCGACAGGTTGGCGCTGAAATCGTTGAGCTCCTGTTGGCTCTTGTCGCGCTCGTTGAAGGTCACGAAGGCGAGCATCGCCGGGGTGATCGAGCCCGCGCCGCCGACCGTCGCCCCGCCGAAGATGTTGAACGGCACGCACGCACCGGTGCATTGCGATACCGGCCCGAGCGCTTGTGCGAGCTTGGCGGCATTGACGTTGCCAGTGAAGAGCTGGTGCGCGTCGTTGAGGCCATAGACCGCGTTCGCATCCCAGAACCACTTATGGTCGCCGATGTGGAACGAGCCGTCGAGCGTCACCGTTCCCGAGAAGGTATCGACATCCTGCGTGAAGACGCGCTGGCCGCCCTCGACGAAGCGACGATTGATCGCGACGTAATTGGCGGGCACGCCCGACGGCGTGCCGTCGAGGTTGACGCCCGAGGACAGCGTGACGCCAAACGGATTGTAGGGATTGCTGGCATCGACCGAGATGCGGTCGAGCAAATTGCCGTTGCCCGCGCCCGGCCCGATCACAAGCGGCAGGAACGCCGCCTCGGTGGTCGAGTGGCGGTGGTTATAGACCAGCTTCACCCGCATGTTGACGTTGTCGCCCAGCGCCTGCTTGAAGTTCAGGAAGCCGCCATAGCGCTCCGACGGCGTCAGCAGATAGTTGAAAGGGGCGAAGTTGAAACGGTCGGCATCGGTAAAGGTCTTGAAATCGGCCAGCGTCGCGGTGCGCCCGATAACGGGTGCCTTGAGCGTCAAATTCTGCCCCAGCACGCGGTAGCGCCCGAGCGGCGGCGAGCCACTACACCCAACACCACCGGTCGCGGCAAAGGCCGGATCCTGGCACGACACCGCCCCCGACGCCGGGAATTGCGAAATCGCCCGATTGCCGGTGCTGACCGCTTCCTGCTTGGTGTAATAGCCACCGAACACGACCGAGGTGCCGCTTTCGGGCTTCTGGATGCCGTAGCTGAGCTCGTAATTCTGGGTATGGCCGTCGCCCTGGCGGAAGGTGCCGAACTGGGCGTTGACCTGCAGCCCCTTCTGCGCCTGCTTGGTGATGATGTTGACCACACCGGCCACCGCATCGGTGCCGTAGAGCGGCGACGCGCCCGATTGCAGCACTTCGATCCGTTCGATCGAGTTCATCGGGATCTCGTTGAGATCGACCGATGCCGGGATGCCACCCGCTGACGAACCGTTGACGTAGCGCAGGCCGTCGACCAGCACGAGCGTGCGCTTGGCACCGAGATAGCGCAGGTCGATTTCCGCCGCGCCCGAGCTCACGCCGGTGCCGTCGGGCGGACCACCGATATTGCCGGCATTGTTGACCTTGGTGTTGAGCCCCCCGCCGGCGCTCGGCAAGCGCTGCAGCACGTCGGCGACCGAGCTCAGGCCAGTGCGCGCGATCGCGGCCTGATCGACGGTGACGACCGGCTTGTCCTGGTCAAGCGGGCTGCGGCGAATGCGCGATCCGGTGACGACAATATCCTGGTCGGAGGCCGCAGCCGCGCTCCCGGGCGCGATTTGCGCGGACGCTGGAGCGGTCGAAATGCCGGCCGCGAGCGCAACCATGGCGGCACCGAGATAGTAAGGCGAGATAGCTTTGAGCATGATTGTTTCCCCGTTTGTCGTCTTTGCGACATCCTCTCCGGGTTTATGACAGGATGGTGAAACAATCGGCACGGTTGCCGCAAGGGGCAATGAAAGCGACAGGTCGTTTCATTGGCAGTGTGGTTAATTTGTAACTATAAAAAAACTCCCCGGAATTGGACCACTGATACCCGTTTTTAAGCGTTGGAATCGCTTGCAGGATTTCAAAACGGAGCGAGATTTGATTCAGCTTGTCGGCTCCCGGCAGGCCCGCGGGTATCGCGAGAGTGCGGTCGAGCGATCTTTGGGAACGCGCAACGTCCTGTTGCCGTGCGCCTTCCGGCACGGTTAGCGGGTTGCCTCAACCCGTGCGATCGAAATGGAGACTGACCGCACCTCCGTCATACCGGAGGGTTCGCGTATCCTCTTGCCCAGCCCTTTCGTCACCCCCGCGGTCGACGACGATGACCTTTAACGTCCGTTGCCGCACCATGCCGGGGAAGGCCCCGCGCCGCGCGCCGATCATCAGCGTCCGCTTGGCGTCGTCCCACACCAGATCATATTGCGCCGACTGCCCTTTCTCATAGGCATAGGTCTCGTTGTCGTCTTCATAGAGCGTGAAGCGACCGTCCGCTCCCGGATAGACGCGGATCTCATAAGGGGCATCGGGCCGCTCGGTCGCATATTGCAGCACGGGCCCCATCGGGACGATCGCCCCGGCGCGGACATAGAGGGGAATTACGTCGAGCGGCGCTTCGCGGGCAGCGGTCACGCCGCCGGGGTAGCGCTGGTTGGTCCAGAAATCATACCAGTCGTTCCCGCGCGGCAGGTAGGTCCGCATGGTCAGGTCGCGCGGCGCACTCAGGATCGCGGCATCCCGCTTCAGCTCGCTCGGGGTGCGCCAGATAAAACGGAAGACGCGCCCGCCCTCGGGGTGGAAGAATTCAAGCCGCACCGGCAGCCGTTCGCCTTGCTTGAGCGTGTAGCGCACCACGCGCGAGCGCGTGGCACTGCGCTTCCAGTCGTCGATCGCCAGCTTGCCGCCAAGGAATAGCCGCATACCATCGTTGCCGGTCACCCCGATCTCATACTCGCCATCTTCAGGCGCGATCAACTCGCCCTGCCAGCGTGCGGAGAAGTGGCTAAGCGAGGTCAGGCCCGGCGGCAGTTCGGCAAGCGGCGGATCGGGCCAGGTGTGGTCGATCTTCGCATCGGACACCACGCCGCCCGCCTTTTCGAAATCCTCGCCGACGAAATATTGCACACTCAACCCGGCTTTCCCGTCGGCAGTGCGCAAGCACTCGGTCGGCACGGTGCCCGCTTCCGAGGGCAGGATATTGTACATCGCCCGCGTCACCGGATGGACGAGAAACGCCGATCCGAACATGAAGCTGTCATTGATGTTGCGCGTCGCGGCATCGTCCGGAAAGTCCATCGGCAGCGCGCGCATCAGCGTATAGCCAGCGGACGTCACCTGTGCGCTCAGGCTGTAGATATAGGGCAGCAATTGATAGCGCAGATGCACGCTGTCGAGCAGGGTCTTGTACACCGCCGGATCGAGCGTCTTGAAGATATATGGCTCGCGTTCGACGTTGGTGCCGTGCACGCGCATGATCGGGTTGAAGGTCGCATATTGGAACCAGCGCGCGAACAGTTCGCGCCATGCCGGGTTCTTCTCGCCACCGGGAAAATCGCTGACGAAGAACCCGCCAGTGTCCTGCGTCCAATACGGATTGCCGGTGATCGTGACGTTGAGACCGCCCGACACCTGCTGTGCGAACGTCTTCCAATTGGCATAGATGTCGCCCGACCAGGATGCCGCCGCCGTGCGTTGTGCCCCCGCCCAGGCCGAACGCGTCAGCGTGAAGACGCGCTTGTCGCCGGTCGCGCGCTCGCCGTCATAGGTGCCTTGCGTGGTCAGCAGCGAATAGGGGTTCAGATAGCGCGTAAAATCGCCCATCGCATTGCGGCCGAGCGCCTTGGTGTCGCGGACATTGTCGACCGGATTCCACATCGCCGAGCTGACCTCGACCTCGGTGCCGTCCATCCACAGCGCATCGACGCCTTTGTCGAGCAGGCCTGACTTGACGTATTTGAAATAGATCTGGCGGCCCCTCGGGCTGTACGCGTCGTAGACGCGCGCGTGCTTCGAGATCCAGTGTTCCGGTGCAAACCGCAGATCATACCGATCGAGATCGTGCGCGAGCGCGGTGTCGTCGCCGACCGATGGCCAGATCGACACCATCAATTTCATGTGCAGATCATGAATTTCCCGGCTCATCGCCACCGGGTCGGGATAGCGCTTCGGGTCCCAGATCATGCCCGACCAGCTTCCGTCCTTGTCGCTGCCCCAATATTGCCAGTCCTGCACGATGTAATCGAGTGGAAAGCCTTCCTTGCGGAACGCCCGCGCGACATCGACGATGCGCTCTTGCGTCGGGTAGCGCTCCTTGCTCATGAACAGCCCGAACGCCTGTTTGGGGAACATCGGCGCATCGCCGGTCAACCAGCGATAGGCACCGACGACCCCGTCCATCGTGTCGCCGGCCATGAAGTAATAATCGACGCCGCCCGGCGCGCTTTCCGCCCATAACCGCGCGCCATCGGCATCATCCTTGAAGCGCATCTGCGAATAGGTGTCCCACAGCACGCCGTACCGCTCGGTCGAGACCATCACCGGGATGATGATGCCGACATTGGTCTGGACGAGGAGCAGATCCTTGCCGCGCCGGTTGATCTCGTCGTCACTGGTGAAGCCGAAGCCGTAAATGCCTTCATCGGGCTTGAGCGTGAAACGATTTTCCACCTCATAGGTCGGGGCGTTGGAAATGATCCGCTTGTCGATCGATTGCGGCGCGTCGTCCTTCTCCCGCGTCAGCAAGCGACCCGAAGGGTCATAATAGCGCACCGCGCCGGTGTGCGTGTCGATCGCAACGCGCAGCTTTTGCCCGACGAGCTCCAGCGTGTCAGCGCTTTCGCGCAGCGTGAACGGCACCGCGCCGGGCTCGCGGATCACGACGAGGCTGCGCTGCGTCCAATAGGATTGGCCGAGATTGGCGTTCACCCGCACCACGCCCGGTGCGTAGAAAATCACCGATTTGGTGACGCCGCCCAGCATGAACTGCACGCCGCCGCGCAGCCGCCGATAGTGGAACGCCGCGTCCGATGCCGGTGCCGCCAACTGCATCTGCCCGAGCGGGTCGAGGCCAGTCGGTGCCGCCACCGACTGCGCGAGCGCCGGGCTTGCCGCCAGAACGGCGGCAGGGATCGGCACGGACATCGGCAGTAGTACGGTCGCGAATAGTCGGTGTAATGATCGCATGACAGATCTATCTCCCGGAAGTACCATAGCTCGGGGCGTAACCCTCACGACCGCGCCCTGCGTTTTCGCTGGCGCGACGCGCGGAACCGCCGTGGGAGCAGCATGGCAGGGGAGCAGTGCCGCACAGCCCACCACGCTCGACAGTGTCCGCATCACCCCTCCCCCCGCCGCTCGCCCGGCATTTGGCGTTGAGGGCAGCCTACGCATCCAGAATCAATACTCCTACAAGAAAAGCGCATCATTCCACTGTTGCGGCTTCGCGCACCGACACGTTTGCCTGCCTTTACGAGGCGACAGATCTGGCGGTTCTCGCCTGGTTGCCCTACGCTTTCTCATCTGGCGCGACGTGGGACGCTTTAACGGTGCGACCTTCGCAATGGACGCAAAGCTACGGGCGCGGAGAAATTCTGATGCATGATCGCTCTCGTCGAGAAGTTATAGGAGACGGTTTGGTGATGTCGGCAGCCGCGCTGCTGCCAACCGCCAGCATGGCTGCGCCCGTCCCCACGGCCGCATCCAAGCAGCGCCCGAACACGGGGATATCGCCGCGCGAAGAGTCCCTGTTCGACTTTGGCTGGCGTTTTGCATTCGGCCATGCGAGCGATCCCGCCAAGGATTTCGGCTATGGCGCGGGACAGGCCGACTTCGCCAAGACCGGCGATTTCAAGATTGCCAAGGCCGCCTATGATGACGGTGGCTGGCGCATGATCGACCTGCCGCACGATTGGGCGGTCGAATTGCCCTTCGTCAACGACGAGGGCGGCGAGGGCGACAGCAAGCTGCGCTCGCACGGCTATAAACCGCTCGGTCGGCGCTATCCCGAGACCAGCGTCGGCTGGTATCGTCGCCTGTTCGACGTGGCCGAAAGCGATCGAGGCCGACGCATCTGGATCGAGTTCGATGGCGCGCTGCGCGACGCGATCGTCCTGGTCAACGGGTGCTTCATCGGCCGCAACGATAACGGTTATGCGCCGTTCCGTTTCGATCTGACCGATTTCCTCGTCTATGGCGGCAGCAATTGCG
Source organism: Sphingomonas sp. DC1600-2 (assembly GCF_049897605.1). Taxonomy (NCBI): domain Bacteria; kingdom Pseudomonadati; phylum Pseudomonadota; class Alphaproteobacteria; order Sphingomonadales; family Sphingomonadaceae; genus Sphingomonas; species Sphingomonas sp. DC1600-2. The sequence goes on along the minus strand of NZ_JAFCWO010000001.1, from coordinate 535,696 downwards.
TCGTGGTGCGCGTCGACGCGAGCTTCGGCGATGGCTGGTTCTATGAAGGAGCCGGGATCTACCGGCACGTCTGGCTGCGCAAAATCGACCCGCTCCATCTCGGCAAATGGGACAGCGTCGTACGCGCAACGCCAAATGGTGACGGTGCCGCGCTCGAACTGGCGACGGTCGTGGAGAATGAGGGCGAGCAGGCGACCGCCACCGCGGTCGAATGGACGATCCTCGATGCAGCCGGCCAGACGGTCGCGACGGCGACAACGCCGGTGCAGCACATCGCTGCAGGCACCTCAGCCCTTTTCACCGCCAGCGCGACGATCGCGATCGCGCAGCGCTGGGCACCCGGCCAGCCCTATCTCTATTCGGCCGTCGTAAAAGTGCTGAGCGGTGCAGCGGTGCGCGATGCCGAGCGGCTGACCTTCGGCGTGCGGAGCGCGCGCTTCACGGCCGACCGCGGTTTCTTCCTCAACGACCGCCCGCTCAAGATCCAAGGCACCTGCAACCATCACGACCATGCCGGCGTCGGCGCGGCATTGCCCGATCGATTACAGGCCTTTCGCCTGTCCGTCCTGCAGGAGATGGGATGCAATGCGGTGCGTACCTCGCACAACATGCCGACACCCGAATGGGTCGAGGCGTGCGACCGCATGGGCGTCATGCTGATGTGCGAGACGCGCCAGATGAGCTCCAATGCCGAAGGAATGCAGGAGCTCGAAATGATGGTGAAGCGCTACCGCAATTCACCCTCGATCATCATCTGGTCGATCGGCAATGAGGAATGGCTGCTGCAATCGGGCGACATGGCCAAGCAAGGCAGCGCCATCGCCGCAGCGATGGTGCGGCGCTGCCATGCGCTGGACCCGACGCGGGTCGTATCGGCTGCGGTCAACGGCAATAACGAGCAAGGCGTGTCCGACCCGCTCGACATCATCGGCTTCAACTACAATCTCAAGCTGCCCGACGAATTCCATCGCAAGCATCCGACCCGACCGGTGTTCGGCTCGGAGACGTCGAGCGCGATCTCGACGCGCGGGGAATATAGCAGCGACCCGGCGCGGAACACCGTCAACAGCTATGACGGCGTGGTACCCTGGGGCGAAACGCCCGAACAATGGTGGGGCGTTTACGGCGCGCGCGAGTGGCTGGCGGGCGGCTTCGCCTGGACCGGTTTCGATTACCGCGGCGAGCCGACCCCGTATGGATGGCCGTCGATCAGTTCGCAATTCGGCATCGTCGACATGTGCGGCTTTCCGAAGGATTATTTCCATTACTACAAGGCATGGTGGCGTCCGGAGCCGGCGCTCCACCTTTTCCCGCACTGGAACTGGACGGGCCGCGAGGGGGATGAACTCGCCATCTGGGTCTATTCCAACCTTGATGAGGTCGAACTGCTGGTCAATGGTCGCAGCCTCGGCAGCCAGGCGGTACCGCACCTCGGGCACGTCGCGTGGAAAGCCATATATCAGCCCGGCGTGATCGAGGCGCGCGGGCGGCGTGGGGGGCGCGTCGTGATGACGCAGCGGCGCGAGACAACCGGCCCGGCGCGGTCACTGCGCCTGACCGCCGACCGGCTGACGATCGATGCCGATGGCGAGGACGTCGCGCTGATAAAGATCGAAGCGCTCGATGCACGCGGGCGTCCGGTGCCAACCGCCAGTCAGAAACTCGGCTTCCGCGTGTCCGGAGCGGGCAAGCTGATCGGCGTCGGCAACGGCAATCCCAATTGCCTGGAGAGCGACAAGGGGAGCGAGCGGTCGCTGTTCAACGGACTGGCACAAGTGATCGTCCAGTCGAGCAAACGCAGCGGCGCGATTCTGATCGAGGCAGCGGAAAGCGGAGCGCTGGGCATGCCGCTGGTCCCCGCAACACTGACCGTTCAGGCGCAGAAAGCGCCGCTTCGTTCAGCAGTAGCGGCTTCCCGCAAGACGTAGCAGGAGATACTGGCATGGCTGCGTTGGGCGTGCGCAGCATTGCGCAATGGCGCAACGTGCCGGGTCGAGTGCCAAGCGTCGGATCACGCCCAATAGCGGACATTCGATTTAGCTACACGCAACATCGCAGTGCGATGGATCGCGCGCCAAAGGCGGGTTGGAGGGGCGGGCAAAGCAGCATATAGCTGCGGGCATGATAGTCGTGCACGAAGATATAACACAGTCGGAGCTACTGTGTAGATATGCCTCGGGGCAGAGGCGTTTCCACAACTTAGATATTGGCGATGATGGATCGGACGCTCTCGTGGGCGCAATTCTTGACGATATTGAGATTATTGACTGTTTTGTAACGGCGTCGTTCCGCAACGCTTCTCTGAAGAACGCTGTCGTCCACGCGAACGTGAAAACTTGCGACTTTACCGACGCTGATCTTTCCGGGTCTGACTTTCGGGGATCGGCACTTTGCGCGACAATTTTCACTGGCGCGAAGATGGAAGGTGCCGACTTCACCGATGCTTACAACCATGGCTATGAACTGGCGGCAGGCGAAAAACCCCACTGGTGACCCGCTTCGGCAGAGGCGCGGCCAACGACAGCTTTCCACCCAAGGCGTCAGGTCCCCCGTATATCGCCCGACGAACGAAGGGCTGTTTCTGGGCAGTCACATTCCGATACCCAACCCCCTGCTACGCCCGTGCCCGATCATATCGGCAAGTGACTGCCCAGCGCTTCGGTTTGGCATCCCGGGCAAGCCAAACCCACCCTTCAGAACGGGATCATGCCTCCCAAGCCGCAAGGACAAACTTCCCAATCTGGGGCGGTGGTCCTGCAGCTCCGCGTCCGGAAATCAACGAACGCGGTCGTGGAAGGAACGGCCTGCCCAGTTAACCGGCGGGGCCACTGGCTATGCTTGAACGGTGAGCTCACCCTCCGCGGGAGCAGTTTTATCCTTAAAGTAAATCCCCTTTTTGGCCAACGGCATCATCCATTTTTGCTATGGAAAGCGTTTTTTTAGGTGTAATAGTGAAATGTGGTTTTACGAGAAGTGTCCTCGGTCCGTGCATTTCACCGACGTAAACGCCGGGTCGAATCTGTTGTACCTTTATCACGCTCAGATCGAACATTTTACGCCGTGGGAGACGTCAAAATCTCCAATGTGCATTTGCACAATATTGCTGCACCGCAAGATAGATCGCTCTCAATCAATCACGTTTATTTCGGAGAGTTTGTTTCTTCTGACTGCCCGGCACAAGGGGTGATCCGCGCGCCGCCGTTCCCACGTGGGGATAAAGGGCTTCAGGAAACAGTTTCGCCACGGCCAGCGGGGTAGCCATGTTAAAACAGATTTATATCGTCGATGACGACGAACCGGTGCGTAAATCGCTGCAATCCTTGCTCAACATGCGCTCTGAATTCATCATCAGCACTTTCAGTTCGGACGACGAATTTCTAGCGGCGGCACAAACCCTCGAGCCCGGAGTGGTGCTGCTCGATGTGCATATGACCGGCGCGTCCGGGATCGACGTACTGACCGCCATTAGCGCGCGCGATTTGCCCCTGATTTGCGTCATTATCACTGGGCATGGCAATATCAGCATGGCCGTTGAGGCGATGAAAGCCGGCGCAATCGATTTTCTGGAAAAACCGTATGATCACGGTTCGCTGATCACCACCATCGAGCGTGCTTATGATCGCTTGCAAAAGGTCGAAGCGGACGCGGCACGCGTCCTTGCCGCACAACAATCGATCGCGCGCCTGGCCCCGCGCGAAGTCGATGTTTTGATGGGTTTGATCGCGGGGAAGGTCAACAAGGTCATCGCGCACGAACTCGACATCAGCCCGCGCACGGTCGAGGTCTATCGCGCCAACTTGATGACCAAGCTCCACGTCCGGTCCCTACCCGACGCGCTGCGCATCGCTTTTGCAGCCGGGCTCGTGGATTGACCCGCCCGCGCATTGTTTGAATTGCGGATGCCTCGGCTCAAGGGTCGCAAAATCGCGCCCATCGGTGCGGTGTCATCTGTTCCAGACACACGCTCCAATATGATGTATGGTGCGCTGCATCGCGGAGCTATAAGCGACCGGTGATGAACGGCGCACGAGAATCGGATAAGCCCATGGATGGCGATCATGCGATCGCGCGATCCATCCTGGCCATTGTCCCTTTTCCGATGATGGTGATCGACGATTGCGGAATCCTGCGATCGTCCAATCATCATGCCGAGATTTTGTTCGGCTTTGACGGCAAGACCGCGCCGGGCCAGAACATCAACGAATTGATACCCCAACTATATCATCATATCCACGATAGGACCATCGCGGAGTATGCGGGAAGTCTGGACGGCGAACGAATCGCGCAAAGTCGGGTCTTCATGGCGCGCCACCGCGACGGTTATGAAATTCCGGTCGCCGCGCTGGTGAGTAAGGTGGTCATTGAAGGGCAACGGGTGTTTGCCTGCTCTTTGCAAACCCTTTCGGATTGGCTTGGCACCGGCGCACATGCCGCGCAGGCGAGCGAGCGTGATGCGAACGCGATTGGATCGGCCGACACCGTCGCGCTTCTGGTGCATGAACTGAACCAACCGATGACCGCGATGACCAATTTTCTAGCCGCTGCCCAAATCGCGCTGATGGCGGGTTCTTCGCCCGAGACGATCACCGGGTTCGTAAAGGATGCCAGCGCTCAATCCTTGCGCGCGCGGGACCTGCTGCAACGCCTGCGCACAATCTTCGAAGACTGAATCTGCGGTCGGCGACGGCGTTCAGGGCTATAACTGGGCCACGCGAAGCGGGGACCGTGGAGCACCTTTCAACCCGCGCGCGCCGGTGGAGATCAGGGCCTTCGCCTTTCCGGCCGGCATGCCCTTCCCAAACAGATAGCCTTGGCCAAAATCGCATCCCCATTCCGACAGATGCGCCCACTGGCTCATCTCCTCAATGCCCTCGGCGGTGATCGCCAGATCAAGGCTTTTCCCGAGCGTAATCATGGCGCGCACGATTCCCTCGTTTTTGCTGCCTTGGTCGAGCCCGCGCAGGAAGGACCGATCGATCTTGATCTTGTCGAACTTGAATTCGCGCAGATGGTTCAAACTGGCATAACCGGTCCCGAAATCGTCAAGCGCAATGCGGATGCCGTGCTTCTGGAGGCGGCTCAATACCTTCTTGGTCGCACCAAAGTCCGTGATAAGGGCATTTTCGGTGATTTCCACTTCGATCCGCTGCGGTGCGATGCCGTAGCGATCCAGGATGGCAATCAGTCGCGACGCAATCTGCGGATCGCGCAACTGACTCGGTGCCAAGTTAATGGAAAAGGTCAGCGTGTCGGGCCATTCCCGAATTTCCCGGCAAACCCGTTCCAACAAACGATAGGTAAGGTCGGTCAGCACGCCGATTTCATCCGCCACCGGAATGAACGCATCGGGCATAACCACTCCACAATCGGGATGGATCCAACGCGCCAACACCTCGAAACCAACCAGTCCGCCTCCATCTATAGCCACAAGAGGCTGATAGTAAGGGATAATTTCTCCGGCGACAACCGCACGCCGGACGTCGATGTGCATCGCGGCCCGTGCCTGGACATTGTCTTCGATCGACGGATCGAAAAAACGATAGCGTCCTTGGCCACCGGTCTTGGCTTGATACATTGCCAGATCGGCAGCTCGCAGCAGCGCGGCCGGGCTTGTCCCGTCGTGCGGAAAGAGCGCGATGCCGATCGCCGCGCCCACCTCGACCACGGCATCTTCCAGTTGAATCGGGCGGGAAATGATGACGCTGAGCAATTGGGCAACGCGCGCGGCATGGCTGCGATCGTTCGAAGAGGGGAACACTACCGCAAATTCGTCTCCGCCAAGCCGGGCGACCGTTCCCAGTTCATCGCGGTGGGCAATGAAACGTTGCGCGAGCTCGCTCAGCACGAGGTCGCCGGCATCATGCCCATAGATATCGTTCACTGGTTTGAAGCGGTCCAGATCGATCATCATTACGGCTGCGGGATGCTCTGCGTTCGCAGTGATGCGCCCAAGAACTTCCGTAAAGAAGCGCCGATTGGGCAGACCGGTCAACGAGTCGTGCCGCGCCAATCGCTCGGCGCGGGCTTGGGCCTCCAGGGTCCGCTCATGCTCCGCCTCGATCAGCCGAGCCTGGGCGCGGAACACATCCAGCGCCCGCACCATCGCGCCGATCTCGTCACGCCGCTCGCCGCCAGCCAGCACGACGTCGGTTTTGCCCGACGCCAGTGCCGTCAGCGACTTGGTAATGTCGACCAACGGTCGCACCACCCGGCGGTGAATAAAGATTTGAACCAGGAAGCGGGCCAGGAAACCAACGGCCGAAAACGACAGTACAAACACCGCGACGAAGTGCGCCACCCCGGTCGCCATTTGCCCGGATCGATCGGCATTGGCACGAAACTGGCCGGCCAAAACATCCGCCTGCCGGTCAAAATCGAGGTATTTCTTCTGTAGCTCCCCGCGGAAAAGGGCAAGCGCGTCAGCGGCGTGCCCATCCCCGTCCATAGCGATCATTCGCTGCTGCGCCTTTTGATATGAGTCCCAATCCTTCTCCATGGCATCGACCATCGGCCTGAGCGGACCGGGCGGCGTCAGGGCGCATAAGCGCGCCAGCTCGACGGTTAGCGCGCCGGTGCGCTTCGCCAACAGCGCGCGCGCAGCCTGCCCGTCCTCAAGCAGCAACGAAGCCTGCGCCACGCGATTTTCGGAAATCAGATCAGCGACTTCCATCACCGCTGAAACACGGCGGATGTCCTCGAGGTTCTGCTCCATCGCCACGCTGGTCTGGTGCATCCCGCCAACGACCAGCGCCGCCACCGCAAAAAACAGCGCGGCACCGAACACCTGCAGCCGTGCAATCCTGGTTCCGATATTGGTCATGCTCATATCCCGCGCGGTGACACGGCGAGCGAAGGCGACGCAGCCATGCGCAAGGTTCCGGGCCAGATCCCTAGCCTTCATCATAGAGGATTTGTGGGAGAGGCCGTCGTTCGGTGGTCATGCGACCATCATCTCTTGGGATGGCTGCCGCTGCCCTTCTTCAGAAAAGGGAAATCGGTCGATTCCCGCGACAATGAAGGCGTGTCGAACAGAAAACGCGCGGGCGCTCGACCCCATTCTCTCCGTTACCGGGTCCATCCCGCTCCGGGGAGGTGAGTACCCAATTTGCGCAGGACGGCACCAAGTTCCGAACCACTATCCTATAATGATCTGGAAACGAATAATTGCCCCTGTCCACGCTCACTCCAGGAGAGCCCCATGCGCTTTCTCGACAATATGAAAATTGCCCCCAAGATCATTTCCCTCCTTCTTTTTCTCGGCGCGATCACCGGAACGATCGCGTACCTCGGCATATCCTCGCTATTGCGCGCCGATGCAGCCTATTCCTATGTTATCGCAAATGATTTGCCTGTCCCGACATTGCTCGCCCGCGTGGTTCGCCGCGCGAACGAGATGGATCTGTTCGCCTACCAGGCTATGGCCTACGACGCGTCGACCCAGATGGCGCAGACAGCACCTGCTCGACAGGACGCATCCTACAAGTCCGCGCTTGATCTACTCAAGCAGGCCAATGAAAAACTTCCTAAATACTCAGCGGAGTTTGCGCAATTCGGACAGCGCATAACCGCGCTGCATGCCTTGACCGACAAGGCGGCCAAGCTGGGCGCGGTGAATCGCAACGATGAAGCCAAGGCGGTACTTGCCCAGGTCGATGCAACGCTCGAACCGTTGTCGAACGATAGCGTAGCCTTCAACGCTCGTATCATCGCCGAAGGGCAAAAGCTCTCCGACCAATTAAGCGCTGACGCGGCATCCACCGGCATGACGCTCACGATCGTGAGCATCCTTGGTATCGCCATCGGCATCGGCCTTAGCATCGTTGTCGCCCGCAAGGGCATCACCGGGCCGCTGCACAAGCTGCAAGGCACCATGAGCAAGCTCGCCGATGGCGACAATTCGGTCGACGTCCCTTGCGCCGTCCGCAAGGATGAAGTTGGCGACATGGCCAAGGTCGTCCTTGTTTTCCGCGACAACGCAGTCAAGCTTGAAGAAGCGCAGGCCGCCAAGGCAAAGGACGACGCGACACAGCATATGGTCGTTGCGACCGTCGGTGAAAATCTCGGCGCGCTGGCCGCTGGCGACCTGACCGCGACGATCAACGCCGATTTCCCCGGCAACTATGCCGAACTCAAGACCAACTTCAACGCCGCCACCGCAGCGTTGCGCGGCTTGATCGGCGGGGTCGTGGAAAGCACCTCGGCCATCGGCACCGGCTCGACCGAAATCGCGCAGGCGTCGGAAGATCTCGCACGCCGGACCGAAGGCAATGCCGCCAGCCTGGAGGAAACCTCCGCCGCGATCACCCAGATCGATGGTCGCCTGAAGGCAAGCGCAGATGCCGCAGGGCGCACCGTTGCCCGTGCCGACGGCGCGATCGCCACCGTCTCGGGCGGTCGTGAAATCGCCGATGAAGCGGTGCAGGCGATGGGCCGCGTGTCCGAAAGCGCCAAGGGCATCGACAGCGTGATCGAAGGCCTCGACAAGATCGCGTTCCAGACGCGCGTTCTGGCGATGAACGCGGCCGTGGAAGCGGGCCGTGCAGGCGACGCCGGTCGCGGCTTCGCGGTCGTCGCCGATCTCGTCTCGGCGCTGGCAATGCGCGCCGAAGAGGAAGCCAAGCGCGCCCGCGACCAGTTGACCGTCACGCAGAGCGAAATCCTGTCCGCAGTCGGCGCGGTGCAGAAGGTCGATGGCGCGCTGGTCAACATCGCCGGTGACGTTGGCGAAGTGCACAAGCTGCTCGGCGACATGGCCGCCGACAACCAGGCCCAGGCCGCCGCGATCTCGCAGATCAGCGTTGCCGTCGGCAGCATGGACCGTGCGACGCAGCAGAACGCCGCGATGGTCGAACAGACCTCGGCTGCCGCCCGCAACCTGACCACCGAGGTCAGTTCGCTGTCGCAGCAGACCGCACGCTTCGACATTGGCGGCAATGCCGCCGCTCGCCCGGTGGCCCGGCCCGCTGCAAAGCCCCGCGCCGCTGCGCCGGCCAAGAAGGAAAAGGCCCCCGCCTATACTTCGCCGGTGAAGGCGCTTGAATCGGTCAATGGGGAGGATTGGGCCAGCTTCTGAGCCCATCCAACCCAAACAAAAGGGGCACCGCAGGTTCTCTGCGGTGCCCCTTTTTGTGTCCGAGCGACAGGAGCGGCGGGAAAGTCAGTTCACCAGCGAAGGTGCGCGCAGCCCTTCCATGATCGTGCGGTTCAAATCGATCAGCGTCTCGATCTTTTCCCGGCCCATCATCACCTCGGTGGTGAAGCGGTCGACGAACAGCGCCAGCGAAATGATCTGCGCGCGCAATGTCTCGGGCAGCGCATTGCCTGGTGCGGCGCAATCGCTGGCAAAGGTACACCACATCTCGCGGTTGCGGTGCAGCGGCTGGATCAGCGCTCCGCCCGACAGGCGCGCAGCCTGCGCATCCATCAATTCGCCGGTAATCTGGCTCAGCAGGCGGGCCTCGGCCGCGCGCGGGGTTTCGGCGCGGCTCCGGGCGCTTTGATAAGCATGCAGTGACATGAAATCTCCTCTTACGGTTCTGTTATCATTCTAGGCGGTCGGAGGCCGTCATCTTGGGAGGATTGCAGATTTAGTATCGTTCCCGCGCCCAAGCGCCCGCGTTCATCCTATAATCAAAGGGTCACCCACCTTTCATTGCGGACGCGTTATCCATCATGCTGAACGGTATCGGCTTCATAGTGATCCTCGGCTGCGTGTTCGGGAGCTTCCTGCTCTCGGGCGGCAAGCTGGCGGTCGTGCTGGAAGCGCTGCCGCACGAGCTGATGGCGATCATGGGCGCAGCGATCGGGTCCTTCATCGTCGCCAATTCGCTTGGCACGATCAAGAAGGCGATGGGCGGCTTGCTGCGCGCGTTCAAGGGCGAGCGCTGGAAGTCGAGCGACTATCGCGATCTTCTGACCATGATGTTCGGCTTGCTCACCACCTTCAAAAAGGGTGGCGCGACCGGGATCGAACCGCATCTCGACACGCCGTCGGAGAGCAAGCTGTTCTCGCCCTATCCGCGGCTGCTCAAGGACCATCACCTGATCGAATTCATCTGCGACTATCTGCGGATGATGACGGTCAATTTCGAAGACCCTAACCAGCTTGAATCGGCAATGGATGCCGATATCGACAAGCACCACCACGAGGAACTGGCACCGCAGCACGCGCTGCAGATCATGACCGACGGCTTGCCCGCAATCGGCATCGTCGCCGCCGTGCTCGGCGTCATCAAGACAATGGGCTCGATCGACCAGCCGGTCGAAGTGCTCGGCGCGATGATCGGCGGCGCGCTGGTCGGCACCTTCCTCGGCGTGTTGCTGTCCTACTGCATCGTCGGCCCGCTCGCATCGAAACTGCTCGAAGTGATCGAAGCCGATTCCAAACCCTTCCTGGTCGCGAAATCCGCGATCGTTGCCTACGCGCAGCACGTGCCCGTTCAGGTCGCGGTGGAAATTGCCCGACGCATGGCGCCCTCGGCCCATGCCCCAACCTTCCAGCAGCTCGAAGCCGCACTCGACGAGGCGAAAAATGAACTCAATGCCACCCCCGCTTGACCCCGAGACCGCATCGTCGGTGATCCACCTGCCATCGCATGCGACGACGGTGACCGCCGAGGATCTGCTCGCTCGGCTCATCAACGCCGCCGACGACGGCGCAACGACCATCGACGCGTCCGCGAGCGAGAGCATTGGCCAGGCCGCGCTGCAAGTGTTGCTCGCCGCGCGCATCGAAGCGCGCGACGCCGGACATGAATTTCACATCATCGACCCCAGCCCCGCCTTCGTCGAACGAATGGAGAAGTGCGGTCTTGCCGACGCGATCGGCCTCATCAAAACCATCGGAGACCAGGCGTGAGCAAGTTGATCCTGACCGTCGATGATTCTGCCAGCATGCGTATGCTGCTGAAGGCATCGTTGACCGCACAAGGCTATCGTATCGAAAGTGCCAATGACGGCGAGCATGGGCTTGAGCGCATGCGCGAAGTCCAGCCCGACTTGCTCATCACCGACATCAACATGCCGAAGATGGATGGGTTCGAGCTGATGGAGGCGGTGCGCGCAGAGCCCGCCTTCCGCGGCACACCGATCCTCGTGCTGTCCACCGAATTCTCCGACGAGAAGAAGATGCGCGCCCGCGAGGCTGGCGCGACGGGGTGGATCACCAAGCCGTTCGACCCGGCAAAACTGGGAGCCGCCATTCGGCGGGTATGCTCATGAGCGACGAAATGGACGAAATCCAGGGCATCTTCTTTGAAGAATGCGCTGAAGGGCTGGCCGTCGCCGAGCAGGGCCTGTCGGCCATGCGCGCGGGCGACCTGTCGTCGGAAACCATTGCCGGCGTGTTCCGCGCGGTGCATTCGATCAAGGGCGGCGCCGGCGCGTTCGGTCACGCTGCCCTGACCGCCTTTGCCCATCGTTTTGAAAACGTGATGGACGAGGTACGTGCCGGTCGCATTCCCGCGACGCCCGGTGTGACCGATGTCATGCTGTCGGCCTTCGACATTCTGACCGACCACGTCGCCGCCGCCCGCGGCACCGCACCCTTGCCCCAGGATTCTGCCGTCCTGGCCGCGCTGGAGAACGTGTTGGAGACAAAAGGCGTCGGCGTCGGCGGCGGTGCTACCGCCGCACCCGCACCCGCGCCCGCCACGCCCGACGCGCCCCAGCCGGAGGCCGAGGAAAGCGACGAGGACGAATTCGGGTTCCGCCCGGTTGGTGTCGCGCTCGACATCTTCGATGCGACGGAAGAGCCGGTCGAGCCCGACTGGATCATCGATTTCGCACCGTCGCACGCCGCCTTGGCCAATGGCGGCGAGCCGCTGCTGCTGGTGCGGGAAGTCGAAGCGCTTGGGGGCTCCATTGTTAGTGTCGACCTGTCGGCGCTGCCACCGCTGCGCGAGATGGAACCCGAGCAGAGCTATCTGCGGTGGACGATCCGCGTCCCGGCAAGCATTGAAGAAGCCGCGCTGACCGACTGCTTCGATTTCGTCGCCCCGGATTCGCTCGTGAGCATTGCGCGCGCAGAGTCGGTTGTTCCGGCAACCTCTGCCGCGGCCACCGATCCCCTCGACCAGACCTCGGACGACATTGCCGATGCGGAGCCCGAACTGTCGGCACCGGTGCTCACTTTGGTATCGACGACAGCACCGTCGCCAAGCGCGCCAACGCTCGAGCGCGCTTCCGAACCCGCCGCGCAGACCATCCGTGTCGACCTGATCAAACTCGACTTGCTGCTCAATCTGGTCGGCGAACTGGTCATCCGCAACTCGATCCTCGCGGATCGCTTGACCCCGGCCGACCAGCAGCGCGTCGAACTTCCGGAACTGGCGCGCCTGACGCGCCAGATCCAGGACAACGTGATGTCGCTGCGCGCGCAGCCGATCCGTCAGGCATTCAGCCGCGTGCCGCGCATGCTGCGCGATCTCTCGGCCGAAACCGGGAAGCAGGTCATCCTGGAGACCACGGGCGAGACGACCGAAGTGGACAAGGGCGTGATCGAGAAGATCGGCGACCCGCTGACCCACATGATCCGCAACGCGATCGACCACGGCATCGAACCGCCCGCCGACCGCATCGCCAAAGGTAAGGAAGCCCAAGGCACGATCCGGCTATCGGCCGAACAGAAGGGCGCGCGCATCTTCGTGCGCGTGGCCGATGATGGCCGCGGCATCGATCGCGTCCGGGTCCGCGCCAAGGCGATCGAAAAGGGCATCATCCAGGCGGATGCGCAACTGACCGACGAAGAGATCGATCAGCTGATCTGCGCGCCCGGCTTCTCGACGGCCGAGACAATCTCGAACATCTCGGGGCGTGGCGTCGGCATGGATGTGGTCCGCTCGAACGTCGAGGCACTGGGTGGCCGCGTCGAGATCGCCTCCACCCCCGGCGAAGGCACGACCTTCACGATGATCCTGCCGCTCACGCTGGCGATTCTCGACGGGATGATCGTTCGCCTTGGCGGGCAACGCTATGTCCTGCCACTGGCGAACGTGATCGAGACCGTCCAGCCGGCCCCCGGCCAGGTCAAGCGCACCAGCCCGACCAACGAAGTGATCGACATGCGGGGCCAGTATCTGCCGGTCAAGCGTGCGACGGACATCTTCGATCTGCCCGGTAGCAACCGCAGCCTGGAAGATTCGCTGGTGGTGATCGTCGAAAGCGAAAGCGCCGGCCATGTCGGCCTGATCGTCGACACGATCGATGACCGTCGCGAGGTCGTGATCAAGAGCCTCGACCAGAACCTCTACCCGATCCGCGGGCTGGGTGGCGCGACCATCCTGGGTGACGGATCGATCGCCCTTATTCTCGATATCGAGGCACTGGTCGCCTCGAACAGTTTCAACCGCTTCACTCCAAAAGGAATCGCAGCATGAGCTCCCTCGACCATCGCACCGCGAACAAGCAGGCCGACCGTAAGATCGTGACCTTCTCGCTGGGCCATCAAACCTTCGGGATCGACATGCACTCGCTGATCGAAATTCGCGAGTGGGAAGAGCCGACTCCGCTGCCGACCGTCCCGTCGTTCATCAAAGGTGTCACCAACCTGCGCGGCAACGTCGTTCCCGTCATCGGCCTGGCCGAGCGCCTTGGCTGGGAACCCAGCAAGATCCATGCGCGGAGCTGCGTGCTGGTGGTCTCGATCGGCGAAAAACAGGCCGGCTTCCTGGTCGACGAGGTCAGCGACATCGTCTCGATCGGCGACCAGGAAATTCAGCCGGCACCCGATGTCGAAATCGGCGAACCGAGCGTCATCCTGGGCCTGGTCCGGGTCGAATCGCGGACGATGGAAGCGCGCGGCGACGACACCGGGCAGATGATCCTGCTGCTTGATCTCGATGGCCTGTCGCTGACCCGCCATCTGGAACTCGTAGCGTGACCGCGGCCGGGGGCGCCCCCGCCGCGCCCGCCGGCGGCACCACCATGACGAACGCAGAACTGACCTCGTCGGATTTCGCAGCGATCGCAGCGATCATGCAGAGCGACGCGCGTATCTCGCTTAGCGCGGGCAAGGTGACGCTGGTCCAGTCTCGACTGGCCAAGCGGCTTCGGCAACACGGCTTGGCGCATTTTCGCGATTATGTCGCGATGGTGCAGTCGGACGAGACGGAACGCGCGTCGATGGTGGTCGCGCTGACCACCAATCACACGCATTTCTTTCGCGAGGTCCATCACTTCGACCATTTCCGCAAAGTCGTTCTGCCTGAACTGAAGCAACGGGCTGCCAAGGGGCACCCGATCCGCATCTGGTCGGCAGGATGTTCGAGCGGGGAGGAAGTGTACAGCATCACGATGTGCTTGCTCGGCCCCGATCGGGCGTCGGCAAGCTGGCTGCGGCACGCCGATGTTCGGCTGCTCGCAACCGATCTGTCGCCGCCCGTGGTCGAAGCCACCCGGCGCGCCGTCTATGACGCGGCGACCGTCCGCCCTATTCCCGCCGAGTATCGCTCGACGTGGATGCGCCAGGACGGCGAGGATTACGTCATGGTCGACGAAGCGCGTGCGCTCGTCACGGCCAAGGTGCTGAACCTGTTCGAACCGTGGCCGCTGCGCCAACTCTACGACGTGATCTTCTGCCGCAACGTGATGATCTATTTCGACGAGGAAGCGAAGGCCGAGTTGGAAGAGCGCTTCGTCGATCAGCTTGCGCCAGCGGGACACCTCTACATCGGCCACTCGGAACGTCTCATCGGGGTCTCGGCGACCCGGATGCGATCGAGCGGCCAGACCATTTATGCCAAAATCGAGGGCCAAACATGACCCGCCGTGTCCGAACCCTGATTGTCGACGACAGCGCCACGATGCGCGCGACGCTCAAAATGATGCTGTCTGCCGACCCCGAAATCGAAGTCGTCGGCATGGCTCCCGAGCCGTTTGCCGCACGCGAAATGATCAAGTCGCTCAATCCCGATGTCCTGACGCTCGACGTCGAGATGCCGGGTATGGATGGCCTGTCCTTCCTGGAACGGGTCATGCGCCTGCGGCCCATGCCGGTGGTGATGTGTTCGACGCTGACGGCGCATGGTGCCGAGGTCACGATCGAGGCGCTGCGCCTGGGCGCGGTCGATTATATCGCCAAGCCCACCGGCACGCCCGAGGACATTGCACGCGATGCGACCCTGTTGTGCGAGAAGGTCAAGGCGGCCGCCCGCGCTTCGGTGCGGCCGGGGCCGACGCCGAACCTCCCGCCTGCCAAGGGCGGTGGCGTCGGCAAGGGTTCGATCATCGCGATCGGTTCTTCCACCGGCGGCGTCGAGGCGCTGTTCTCGGTGCTGAAGGCGATGCCCAAGGACAGCCCGCCGATCCTGGTCGTCCAGCACATGCCAGCAGCGTTCACCCGCAACTTCGCGGCACGCCTCGATGGCGAATGTGCCGTAAGGGTGGTGGAAGCGACCAATGGCAGCCCGGTCGAGCAGGGAACCGTCTATATTGCTCCTGGGGGGAAAGCACATATGGAACTCGCGACCAACGGCGACCGCCGGATCAAACTGCGCGAAACCGACCCGATCAGCGGCCATCGTCCTTCGGTCGACGCTCTGTTCCGCTCGTTCTGTCCGGTCGCGTCCGGATCGGTCGGAGTGATCCTGACCGGCATGGGATCGGACGGGGCGCAAGGCCTGCTCGAAATGCGACGCGCCGGTGCGCGCACGCTGGGGCAGAACCGGCAAACCTGCGTGGTCTACGGTATGCCGCGCGCGGCGATGGAAATCGGCGCGGTGATGGAAGAAATCAGCCTGTCCGCCATGCCCGAGGCGATCCTTGCGGCATGCCGGGCCAAGCCCCTGGGAATTGTCTGATGCCTGCCGCTGCACAGATCAAGGTTATGGTGGTCGACGACCAGACGAGCATGCGCGCCATGATCCGGCGCACGCTCCAGGATCTCGGCTTCAAGGATGTGCGCGACAAGGGCAGCGCAACCGAGGCGTTGAGCGCGGTCCGCAGCGACCGGGTTCATCTCATCATTTCCGATTACAACATGCCCGAAATGGACGGACTCCAGTTTCTCGAGCAAGTCCGGGCCGACCCGGTGATCGGGAAGACCGTCTTTATCATGCTGACCGGTTCTTCTGACCGCGATCTTGTACAAAAGGCGGCAGCCCTCGGCGTCAACAACTATGTCGTAAAGCCGTTTGCGCCGGCTGCCCTCAAGGAAAAGATTGAGCGCGTCTTCGGCGCGTTGACCTGACGCCATGCGGAGGATCAACATCATCCAGGGCGAGCATTGCGTCGTATCCGAACCGGATACGATGGTGACGACCCTTCTCGGCAGCTGCATCGCAGTCTGCCTGAACGACAGCGTCTCTCGGATCGGGGGCATGAATCATTTCCTGCTCGGCGAACCGGGAGCCGATGTCAAACCGCGGCCCGACGAGATGCAGCGCTATGGCGTCCATGCCATGGAATTGCTGATCAACGGAATGATGGCCAAGGGCGCGTCCCGGGCGCGGCTGAAAGGCCATATCTATGGCGGTGCCAACATCATTGCCGGGCTGGGCTCGATCGGGTCGCAAAATGCGGAGTTCGCGCGTCGCTTCCTTGAAACCGAAGGAATCGAGATCGGGCACGTCGACATTGGCGGGCGCTCCGCCCGCAAGGTCGAGTTCATTCCCTATCAGGGGTTGAGCCGCAGCAAAAACGTTTCGGATGCGGTCCCCCTCGTCCGCGCGCCCGTCCCTGTCATTGCCCCGCCCAGCGATGGCGAACTGGAGTTGTTTTGATGGCCTATCTTCCCTCGATCACAACCCAGGACGGAACCCCTGTCACAGCCTTCGACCCGTTTTCGGGCCTGTTGCACGGCGTGATGGCGGCCGAGCTGCGCGAAATCCGCGAACAGTTGGAAGGGTTGGCCGAAGTGCTCGTCGCGGACGAACACTTCGTGACCAGCTTTCTGGAACAGCTCCAAAGCTTCGATTACCTGATCCAACATGCCGATGAATGCGCCAATCTGATGGACCGCATCGCGGCTGGCGAAAATTCGGTGGAGGCGATCAAGCATGTTCGCCTTGGCGCGGTGCAGGAACGTCTGCGTATCGCGCTGATCGGAACCTGACATGGCTGGCAAAGCGGCCAATGATCGCCCGATCATCATCAAACGGGTCAAGAAGATCGCTGGCGGCCATCATGGCGGGGCGTGGAAAGTGGCTTATGCCGATTTCGTGACCGCGATGATGGCGTTCTTCATGCTGCTGTGGCTGCTGTCGAGCCCCGACAAAGCGAAGCTGAAGGGCCTGGCCGAATATTTCACGCCGTCCCCGCCCAGCAGCGCCAGCGGCACAGGCCCGCAAGGCGGCGCACCAGGATCGGGGGCGGGCAGCCGCTCCAAAGGCAGGACTTCGACCGAAATTGCGGCAGCCGGCCCGGCGCGCGGCGGCACCGCCAATGTGCCCGATGCGTCGCAACGCGTTGTCGCCGCCGAATTGCAGATCGCGATCGACAGCGTGCCGCAAGCCAATGACGGCCAGAAGAACGTCACTCTGGCAGTGGCTCGCGACGGCCTTCGCATCACGCTGATGGACAATGACCGACAGTCCATGTTTCGCGCCGGCACGGCGGAGCTCAACCCGTATGCGCGCGTAGTGCTTGGCAAGCTTGCCGAAAAACTGTCCCGCTCTTCGGCACAACTGGCGATCGAAGGGCATACGGACGGCACCGGCGGCCAAAGCGACGCGAACTGGCAGCTCTCGGGCGCGCGCGCGCTCGCCGCACGATCGGCGCTGATCGCGGCGGGCATGACGCCCGATCGCTTCGCCGAGATCGTCGCGCTGGGGGCGAGCCAGCCAGTCTATCCCGAACAACCCGATCGCCCGGAAAACCGGCGCATCACCGTCGTGGTGATGGGCCAGCAATCGGCGCTGCCAAGCGACGCCAGCTTCAAATTCTAAGGAGATCCGGTTCGTGAAACGCGTGCTCTCCCTTTTGTTGCTGCTCATCCTCGGCGTCGCGATCGGCGGCGGCGCTGGCTATGGCGCGGTGCTGTTGTTCGCCAAACCGGGCGGCGGCGAGCCCAAGGCGGCCGCGACCCCCGCCGCAGAACCGCCGCGCAGCTTCGTCTCCAGCGCCAAAATCCTGGCGCCGCTGGTCTTTCCAGACGGTCGACTGGCCGGTTACGTCAATTTCGACGTGTCGCTGGAGGTGGCGGGCGACAAGGCCGAGACCGTCACGTCGAAGCTGCCGCTGATGCTCCACGCAATCAACATGCGCACCTGGCGGACCCCGCTTGCGACGGGGCCTGACGGGCTGCTCGCCAATATCGGCGGCTTCCGCGACGTCGTGCGCGCCGCCTCGACCGAGGCCTTCGGTGCCGGCACGGTCAAGCGCATCGCAATAACGCGCGCCGAGCCCGCCTGAGGGGGGACTATCATCCTATAAAAAGAGGAATACTCTTTTTAGCGAGAGGCGATCATGGCCCCTATCGAACGTCACTTTCCGGCCGATCCCCCCATCAACCCTAAGGAGGGATTCCAGCCGCGCGCGCAGCGCACGGTTACGACGCTGATAGCGGCGAAGCTGGAGCTCGGCCCGGGCAAGGAAGCGCTGTGCCGCTTACGCAACGTGTCGACCACCGGCATGTTGGTCGAGACCGGTCAACCGCTCACCCGCGACGACACGGTGGTGATCGAACTCCGCTCGGGCGAGCGTTTGTCGGCCACCGTCGTGTGGGCCGACGAAGGCCGTGTCGGCATCCAGCTCGACCGCGAAATCGATGTGGCCAGCACGTTGCGGCCGCAGGTGGTGAAGGCCAAGGGCCATGTTCCCGCGGTCGGGCGGGCCCCGCGCTTCGCCGTCGCCGCGCCAGGCCGGTTGAGCAGCCTCGGCCGGTCTTGCCCGGTAACGGTCGAGAACCTGTCGCAAAGCGGTGCGCGGCTGACACTCTCGAGCGACATTCCGCTCGGCGCTCCCGTTACGCTTACCATCGCGGGCCTGTCCCCGCGCGCCTGTTCGGTGCGTTGGCGCAACGACCTGCATGTCGGTGTCGCGTTCATCGATTTGATTTCTTATGCCGAGCTGTCGGCATGGCTCGCAGGCGCAAGCCACAATAATTAAGCCCCGCCCCACCCCCGCCGCAGCGGGGGTGGGATGCCGGTTCACGTCGTCCCGAAGCTCTTGACCAGCGAGCCAGCGACCAGCGCCCAGCCATCGACAAGCACGAAGAAGATGATCTTCATCGGCATGGCGATGGTCGGTGGGGGCAGCATCATCATGCCCATCGCCATCAGCACCGCCGCCACCGCCAGATCGATGACGAGGAACGGCAGCAGCAGCAGAAAGCCGATCTCGAACGAGCGGCGCAGTTCGGAAATCATGAAGGCCGGGGTCAGCGTCGTCAGCGCGACATCCTTGCGCGCGGTCGGCTTGGCATGCGCCATGTCGATGAACAGCTTCAGGTCATCATCGCGCACTTGCTTCAGCATGAACTGCCGGAACGGCTCGGCGGTCGCGGTGAAGGCTTGCTCCTCGGCGATCTTGCCGGCGGTGTAGGGCTTGATCCCCTGCTCCCACGCCTTTTCGAAGGTCGGGGCCATCACGAAGAAGGACAGGAACATCGCCAGGCTGATGATCACCGGATTGGGCGGCACGCCCTGCGCGCCGATGCCGGTGCGCAACAGCGACAGCGCGACGACGATACGCGTGAAGCTGGTGACCGTCATCAGGATGCCGGGCGCAAGGCTCAGCACCGTCAGCATCAGCACCAGTTGAATCGCCCGGCCCGAAACCGATCCGCCCGCGCCAGCACCGGGCAAGCCCAGGGCGGACGCGCCCACTGCAGACGGAGCCAATGCAGCCTGGGCGTGCGCGGCGAAGGGGATCAACAGCGCGCCTGCGGCGAGCGCGAACAGGACCGACTTACGCAACGACGTTCGCCTGATGATGCTGCTCGGTCAGATGGTCGAACAATGCCGCCACAGAACGACGCGGCGTGGACGAAACCGAAGTGACCGGCGAGACGGGTGCAGACGGTTCGCGCGCCGACGAAAGCGAGGCCTGGATCAAGGCCGCTTTGTCGCGCCGCGACTGGAGATGGTCGAGCAGCAACGTCAGGGCGGTGCGCAACTCGGTTTCGGGTTCCGGCGCGGTCGCCTGATCGACGGTGGCCTCTGCGGTGCTTCCAAGCGCGGGCTCCGGTGCCGGGGCTACGGGTTCGGGCGCTGCCAGTTCCGAGGTTAGCGTTTCAGCGCTTTCGGCCACATCCGCTGTCGCGGCGACAACAGTAGCCGCGACGTCGGCCGGGACAGACGGCAGGATTCCGCTTTCGACCACCATCTGCCCATCCGGGCCGATCAGGATGAGATGTTCGCACCCGTCGCGCCGCACCAAAGCGAGCGAGCGTTTGCCGTCGAGCGTGACTCGCTCGACCACTTCCAGCCGCCGCCCGCGACCGAGCGTAACGCGACCCGGCAAGGCGATATTGTAGCGCCGCACCACCCACAGCGCTCCGCCGAGCAAGCCAAGCACGACCCCGAGCGCCCCCATCGTGCGCAGCAGCGACAGCACATCCATCAGTTGCGGCTCTTGCGCGTGATTTCGGTCACTTCCAGCGACATCTCCTCGCTGTTGACCAGGATCCGGCCCTTGGCGATCAGCTCGCCATTGACGAACACCAAAGTCGGGTCGTCCTGCCCGCAATCGAGCGGGATCATCGCGCCGCGGCTCATTTGCAGGATCTGGCGGATCTGAACCTGGGCCGAGCCCAGAACGATCGACAGCTCGACTTCGATATCTTCGAGGATGGACAATGCACGGCTCCTTCCCCCGAGTTATAGGATTATTTTTCCGCATTGACGGTCTGGCTAGGCAATAATTGCCTATGAAGGAGGGGTGACGGCACGGAGCCGGTGGAGCGACCTCATGGATCTCAAGACATCGTTGGCAGTATCGGCATCGGGTTTGCGCGCGCAGTCGCTGCGGATGCGGGTGATCGCGGAAAATCTCGCCAACCAGGACTCGGTCGCGCGCACCGCCGGTGGCGATCCCTATCGTCGGCGGGTCGTCAGCTTTCAGGCCGAAGTCGACCGGGCCAATGGCGGCACCGCCGTCAAGATTTCCAGTGTCGACGCCGACAAGACCGCCTTCACCAAGGTCTACATGCCCGGCAGCCCGGCCGCCGACGCGCAAGGCTATGTCCTGAAACCCAACGTCAATCCCCTGCTCGAGGCCGCCGACATGAAGGACGCGCAGCGGTCCTACGAAGCCGACCTCAACGCCATCGAAGCGGCCAAGAACCTGACGATGCGCACCATCGATTTGCTGAAATAAGGAAGAGCGACAATGTCCATCGGATCTCTCGACGCGACCTCGGCTTATGGCCGTACCCTTGGCCTTGGCAGCCCGCTCAAGACCGGCTCGACCAAGGAAACCGCGCCCGGCGCATCGGGCGGCTTTGGCGGCATGGTAGAGGCGATGATCACCGACACCTCGACGCAATTGCGCGCCGCCGAAAGCGCCTCGGCCAAGCAAGTCGCGGGCAAGGGCGACCTGATCGACGTGGTGACCGCGATCGGATCGGCCGAAACCGCGCTCGACACCATGGTCGCGGTGCGCGATCGCGTCGTGAACGCCTATTCCGACATCATGCGCATGCAGATCTGAGGCGCACGCCAATGGATGCGCTCGCCGCGATGGAGCTTGCCCGCGCTTCCTTGATTCTGGTGATGACGATCGTCGGACCGCTGCTGATCACCTCGTTGATCGTCGGCGTCGCGATCGGCCTGTTGCAGGCGCTGACCCAGATCCAGGAAATGACGCTGACCTTCGTCCCCAAGATCATCGCCATGGGCGTGGTGATGCTGCTGTGCCTGCCGATGATCGGCGGCGCACTGTCCGATTTCATGGCGCGGATCAGCAGCATGATCATCGCCGGTTAACGGAGTGCCAGCCGCCCTCGCCCCGCCATCGTTCGACCTGTCGCATCTCGATGTGCAGGCGACTGCATTCCTGATTCTGTTTGCGCGCGTCGGCACGGTGTTGATGCTGCTGCCGGTCTTCTCCGAGGATGCGGTGCCCGGGCGGATTCGCTTGCTGATCGCGCTGGGCATGAGCATCGGCCTGTGGGGCGTGCTGGCACCGTTGATGCGCACGGCGGCCGCCGCAGGCGGGGCGCTGCCGGCGGTACTGCTGGCAGAACTGATCACCGGGCTCGCCATCGGCGCGCTGGTCAAGATCGTGTTCAGCGCGGTGTCGATGGCGGGATCGATCATCAGCTCGCAAATCGGCCTGTCATCGGCGCTGCTCTATGATGCCTCGCAAGGCGGCCAGGCGGCGTTGCTGTCCAAGTTCGTGACCGTCGCCGCTGCCGTGGTGTGCATGTCGTTGCACGTCCATCATCTCTGGATCGGCGCGATCGTCGAATCCTATCGCACCTTCCCGATCGGCGGCATGCCACCGGCGCATGATTTCCTGCGCGCCGCGCTTGACGCGGTGGCACGCGCGATGACCTTGGGCATCGGCTTGTCGGCACCTTTGCTGGTCTACGGCATCGTGTTCAACGTGGCGCTCGGCCTGTCGACGCGGATAGCGCCTGCGATCCAGCTCTTCTTCATCGTCCAGCCGCTCAACATCCTGCTCGGCCTGGCGGTGATGGCGATGACGCTGGGCGGACTGCTGACCGGCTTCGCGCAGGCGATGGCCGCCTATATGCAGACAAGCTGGAACTAAAGCGTGGCCGACAACGACCAGAAAACCTTCGATCCCACCGAAAAGAAGCTCGCCGACGCGCGTGCCAAGGGCGACATGCCGTCGTCGCCCGAGATGAAGCACGCGGCCATGTTCGCCGCCGCCATCGTCGTGGTCGGCGGTATGGGCACCTATACGGTGCAACAGCTCGGCGTCATCTTCGTGCGGTTGTGGGGCGGCGCGGACGATTATCTGTTCAATCCGCAAGGGGCCGAAAATTTCGCAATCGGTCTTCTCGGTGCGGTCGGCCTGGCGGTGGCACCGTTGCTGGGCGTGTTGTTCGTGTTCGCGCTGCTTGGCGGTGTGTTGCAGGGGCGACCAAGCTTCGCGCTCGCCCGGCTCAAGCCGCAATGGTCGAAGCTCAACCCGTTTTCGGGCCTAGGCCGCATGTTCGGCCCGCGCGCGCTGATCGAGTTCGGCAAGACGCTCGCCAAAATGACCGGCGTTATCGTGATTGCGACCAATGTCATCTGGCCCAAGATTGTCGGCCTGGACCAGTTGGTCGGTGCCGATCCGGCTGCGGTCACCGCCGCCGCAGTCGGGGTCGTGCTCGCCATGATCAAGGCGGTGGCGATCCTGGTCGCCGCGCTCGCCATTTTCGATTTCGTCTATCAGCGCTGGTCGTTCACCAACCGCATGAAAATGTCGCTGCAGGAGATTAAGGACGAGCATAAGGAACAGGATGGCGACCCGCTGATCAAGAGCAAGATCCGCGCGATCCAGATGCAGCGCGCGCGCAGCCGGATGATGTCCGCCGTGCCCGATGCCAGCGTGATCATAACCAATCCGACCCATTATGCGGTTGCGCTGAAATATGATCACGGCGCTATGGCCGCGCCGATTGTGGTGGCCAAGGGCGTCGACGCGATCGCCGCCAAGATCCGCGAGATCGCGACCGCCAATGGCGTGCCGATCGTCGAGAATGTCGCGCTCGCGCGCGCGCTCTACGCCAGCGCGGAACTGGATCGCCCGATCCCGACCGAGCATTTTGCCGCAGTCGCCGAAATCATCAGCTACGTTTTGCGCCTCGCCCGCGGGCGCTGAGCCTTACACCTCGATGTCGTGCTTCGCCAGTTCGACGCGAACGCGGACGTCAATGTCGTGGAAGATCTGCGCCAGCACCGGATCTTCGGGTTGCTCGGTCGTTTGCGCCCACTCGACGATCTCGCGCAAGCGCGTCGGTGCCGCAACACCGACCAGCAACTCCTGGTGCAGCCGCTCGAGCATGTCGAGGCCACGGCTCGCGTCGCGGGCAATCCGGCGGCGGCGCTCGATCGGCGCTTCGTTCATCGCCAGCGTAACCAGCATTTCAACGCTTGGCATCGCCGGCGCGGTCGGTGCGGGGGTCGGTGCCTGCACGGCGTGGGGATGCAATTCCTGCGCGGCGAACTGCGCCGCCGCCTTGGGCAACGCGCCCAAGAGCAGGGTCCGTGTCACCGGCACTGTCAGGGCATCGATCCGCACCGAAACTTACACCTCCAGACCGTCATCGGCCATACCTATCCTATAAGAGATTCATGAGATCTTTTCCACGAATTCGCCGCTTTATCCGACAAGGGCTGCGCGCGTCCGCGACGCTTGCGGTTGTGCTCGGTTGCGTCTCGCCCGGCATCGCGCGAACGCGGATCAAGGATATCGTCAATGTCGAGAATGTCCGGCCCAACCAACTGGTCGGATATGGCCTCGTCGTCGGCCTGGCCGGCACCGGCGACCGGATGCGCAATTCGCCCTTCACCGAGGAATCGATGCAGGCGATGCTCGAACGCATGGGCGTCAACATCCGTGGGTCGGACATGAAGACGCAGAACGTGGCGGCCGTGTCGATCACCGCGTCGATGCCGCCCTTTTCGCGCACTGGCTCCAGCATCGACGTGCAAGTTGCGGCGCTTGGCGATGCTTCGAGCCTGCAGGGCGGCACGCTGATCGCTTCGTCGCTGCGCGCGCTTGATGGGGAAATCTACGCCGTCGCACAGGGCCCGGTGGCAGTTTCGGGCTTCAAGGCGCAAGGGGCCGCCGCCAGCATCAGCCGCGGTGTTTCCACCTCGGCACGGATCGCCGGCGGCGCGATCGTCGAGCGCGAGGTGCCGTTTGCGCTACGCACCGCGACCAGTCTGAAGCTCGCACTGAAAAACCCCGACTTTACGACGGCGCAGCGAATCGTGACCGCGATCAACGGCCGTTTCTCGGGGACGGCCGAGATGCTCGACCCCGCCACCGTCGAAATCGCGCCGCGCGGAGGCTTTCAGGGTTCGGTCGTCGATCTGATGACACAGATCGAGACGATCGACGTCGATGTCGATCAGCCGGCGCGGATCGTCATCAACGAAGCGTCCGGCACCGTCGTAATGGGCGCGGACGTACGGATAAGCTCGGTCGCGGTGGCGCAGGGTGGGCTGACCATCAGCGTCACCGAAACTCCGCAAGTGTCGCAGCCGGGTCCGCTTTCCAGCGGCCAGACGACGGTCGTCCCGCGCACGCAGGTATCGGTCAACGACGGTAACGACGCCCATCTCGCGCTGATCGGCGGAGGCGCATCGCTCAAGACGCTGGTCAGCGGGTTGAACGCGCTCGGCGTTTCCCCTCGTGACCTCATCACCATTTTGCAGGCGGTGAAGAGTGCAGGCGCGCTCCAGGCCGACATTGAGGTCCAATGACGATCGAAATCCCGACTCCTGCTGCGACCGTCGGCGCGGCACCCGCCAAGGCCGCAACGCCCGCGCAAAAGGCCACCGCCCAGTCCTTTGAGGCGGTGTTCCTCGGACAGATGACGCAATTGATGTTCGAAAGCGTGCAGACCGGCGAGTTTTCCGGGGGGCATGGCGAGGAAATGTTTCGCGGTGTTCTCGCTGAAAAGCTCGGGACTGCAATTGCCCAAAAGGGCGGCGTCGGCCTTGCCCCGGCGGTGCTCGCTCAAATTCTAAAAATGCAGGAAAATGCTGACAATGGACGATGACCTGATCGATCTTGTGACGTCGCTCTCGCACTTGATGGAGCAGGAGAGCGAGGCGCTGACCCGAAGCGGCCGCTTGCAGGGCTTGGCAGAACTCGTCGCGGCGAAATTGCGGTTGGCTGGACAAATCGAGGCCGAAGTTACGAAGCGGGAGCGCGAAACTCCCGATTGGGCCGATGCCCTGTCCGAGGAACAGCGTGCCGAAATGGCGCTTGTCTTCGGGCATTTACGCGACGCCTCGATCGTCAACGCGCAGATTTTGGAGCGGCAGATCGCGTTTTCGAGCGACTTGATGCGCGCGATCGCAGCAGAAGCACAGCGCGCTACGGGAAAACGAAGTTCTACCTATGGCGCGTCAGGCGACATGATGCGGATCGACTTGCCCGCGCCGATCTCGATCAACGCACGCCTCTAGCGCAATTTCCGAGCGGGGTCGGTCTGTCGACACCGCAAGACCGACTCACATCCCGATCTTCGCGCGTACGTTCGAACACGCGTTTTGTTTCCACGATGTGACCGGATAAATTGTATAAAAGCGACATCCAACCAAGGCTCCTCGAAAAATTCGGGCCAAATCGGCCAATTTTCATACTATAAGACGATGCCAACGCGGCATTCGCCGCTTTTTATTGTTATAAAACCGTGGCATCCGGGATCGCAGAGAGGAAATATCGATGCGATCCAGCAGCGCCTTACGGTTATATGACAACGGTATCATTCCTTCGAATGATGATGGCGTTAGTCCTTATCTGGGACTCTTGGCGGATTGCGCCGCACGAATTCTTTGCGCCTCCGATACGTCGTCGATGCTGAACGCCCTTTTTGAGTCAGTCCGCGTCAAGCTGAACCTGAGTGTGTATTTCTGCTATCGTTACGATGGCAGGAATGGCCTCATCCTCGAAGAACATGGCGGCCTGACCCCGACGCAAAGCGGAGCGGCTTCCCATCTTGCCCTCGGTCAAGGTCCGTGCGGGCTGGTGGCTGCGGATCGCGCGCCGCATGTTTTCAATCGGGTTCGCGGCTCAAAGGACGCGCGGCTCGCTTATGCCCGCGCAATCGGGCTCGCCGCTTATGTCGGGACGCCGCTGATGCAGGGTGATACCTTGCTTGGCACCCTCGGCTTTGGCCGCAAGGCGACGATGCCATTCAGTCGCGCCGAAGTGCAGTTCCTGCGTGCAATCTGCAGCTTCGTCGCCATCGCCAAAAACCGTCTGCGTACCGAGCTGACCCTGTGGGAGACGACCTGTGCTCGCGATGCGCTTGCCGTCGAACAAACGCGGCTCGTCGATCGCATCGCCACTTTATCGCGCTTGTCGGATACATCCGCTGTCGCTTCAACGCTTGCCCATGAAATGACGCAGCCGCTCACCGCCGCCGCAAACTATATCGCCTCCGCCGAAATGGCGCTCGGCGGGCTGGGAGACGCCGACATCCTGCGTCGCCTCGTACAGGCCCGGACCCAGATTACCCGATCGGCTCAGATCATCGCCAAGGCACGCCAATTGGTCGAAACCGGAACGGTCGCGAACGAGCATGCCAACCTTTGTGAAGTGCTGTCGGACTCGCTCGAACTTGCGCTCGCCGATCACGATGGTGCCGCGCCCGCGATGATTTATGATATCGACCCCAGCGTCACCGCGCTCGTCGGAGACGGTGTGCAGATCACCCAGGTGATGACGAATTTGCTGCGTAACGCGGCGACCGCTTTGCGCGGCGTCGCGTCACCGACCATTACCGTTTCCTGTCGCCGGACACAGGACGGCACGGTTGAGATCGGCGTAATCGACAATGGTCCCGGCTTCGATCCGGAGGCCGATAGTGCGCGTTTCCATCAGCGGGCGACCTCAACCACAGGCGGTCTAGGCATCGGCTTATCGGTATGCCGAGCCATCGTAGCTGCGCATCACGGTACGATCCGCGCCGAAAACACCGCCCAGGGCGGCGCGGCAGTCTACTTCACGCTGCCGGGCCAATGAAAGCAGCCCAGATCCCCCCTTCAGGGATTGCCATGCTGTCATAATTGTGCGGCATAGCGTCCGAAGGAGATGGTCGCATGCGCACTTCACGAACCGGACGAACGTTGGCCGCGCTGGCCGCAATGCTGGCGGGTGTCGCGCTGACTGCCGGAGCGCCAGCTGACCCGTTACAGGTTGATCGCGTCGTCCTGATGATGCGGCACGGCATCCGCCCGCCCACCAAAGCACAGCCGATGCCGATCGGTACCGCCGCCGCCGCTTGGCCGACTTGGAGCGTCAAGCCCGGTTGGTTGACCGAACACGGTGCCAGCGCGATCGTGGCGGTGGCCGATTTCGACCGGATTGGCTTTATTAAAGCGGGGCTGCTGCCCTTGACCGACTGCCCCACCCGCATCGCGCTCCTTGCCGACAGCGACCAACGCACCATCGCGACCGCAGCAAGCTATGCCAAGGGCGTCGCCCCTGGCTGCTCCCTCACCATAGAACATCGTCCGCAGGACGAGCCCGATCCGATGTTCAACCCAATCGAGAGCGGGCAGGCCCCGCTTGACCCTGCGCGCGCCGCCGCCGCCATCGACGCGGCGGTGGGACCGCGCGGGATCGCCACGACCGAGCGCGGCATGAAACCGCTGCTGATTCGCCTGGACCGCGTGTTGTGCGGATCCGCGACCGCGACTTGCGGCGTGGCGCGCGAGCCGACCACCATCCGCCCGGCTACGGCCACCTCACGGCCCAAGCTCGGCGGCGCACTCGACCGTGCGTCGACCGCAGCGCAGATTCTCCTGTTGGAATATGCGGAAGGCAAACCGGCAAACGAAGTCGGCTGGGGCCGCGCCACCGCTTCCGACATCGCGGCTTTCGGAGCCTTCCATGCGCTCGAATTCCGGCTGCTGGCGCGACCACCTTATATCGCGACGCGCAATCTGGCCGGTCTGTCGCCGCGCATCGCGACCTGGCTTACCGATGAAGCCCCCACCGCCCCGAAAGTGGCGTTGATTGCTGGTCACGATACGAACGTCGCCAATCTTGCCGGAGTGCTAGGCCTGCACTGGAACGTCCCCGGGATTGCAGCGGATGATCCCGTACCAGGTGGGGCCATCCAATTGGAACGGCTGACCGACGGCAAGGGCAACCATTATGTCCGCGCCAGCTATCGCGCCCAATCGCTGTCCGAGTTGCGCGCGGCGACGGCCAAGACACCCTATCACAAAGTATTACCAATTGCGGGCTGCAAGGCACGCGGCATCGATGGCCTGTGCACGCTGTCCGATTTTCTGGCAAAGCTTCGTGGTTAACGTGTATCCGTAACGCGGACGCGCTCGTGATGACGAATGACCTCGTCGATGATGAAGCGGAGGAACTTCTCGCTGAAATCGGGATCGAGATTCGCATCATGGGCAAGGCCTCGCAACCGCGCGATCTGTGCTTCTTCACGACCCGGATCGGCAGGCGGCAAACCAGCCTCGGCCTTATAGCGACCGACCGCCTGCGTGGTCTTGAAGCGTTCGGCGAGCAAAAAGACGAGGGCGGCATCGATATTGTCGATGCTCTGGCGGTATCCGTTCAGCGTTTCGTCGGTCACCGTCCACTCCTCATCGCGCGTCAGCGCTCTTTTGCGTGCGCTGGCGGCTTGGCGCAACCCGAGAAAGACTTGCCTTTAGCGCGCCACGCCGCCACATCGCAGCGCAGATGAGCGCCACCATTCTCCGCATTGACCCTTCGCGTGCCCAGCCCTCGCTGGAGCCCATGGTGCAACTCGTCGCGGGTGACCTGAATCTGGTCAACGCGGTGATCCTGTCGCGGATGCAGTCGGAAATCCCGCTGATCCCGGAACTTGCCGGTCATCTCATCGCGGGCGGCGGCAAACGTATGCGCCCGATGCTGACGCTCGCGAGCGCGCGCTTGCTGGGCTATCTCGGCTCGCGCCACCACCGGTTGGCCGCCGCTGTCGAGTTCATTCACACCGCCACGCTGCTGCACGACGATGTCGTCGACGGGTCGGATCTGCGCCGGGGAAAGCGCACCGCCAATCTGATCTGGGGCAACCCCGCCAGCGTTTTGGTCGGCGACTTCCTGTTCAGCCGCTCGTTCGAGCTGATGGTGGAAGACGGCTCGCTCAAGGTGCTGTCGATCCTGGCGGGCGCGAGCGCGATCATCGCCGAGGGCGAAGTCAACCAGCTTACCGCCGCGCGCCGAGTCGACATCCCCGAGGAACGCTATCTCGATATCATCGGTGCAAAGACCGCCGCCTTGTTCGCTGCGGCGTGCCGGGTCGCGGCGGTGGTGGCGGAGCGCCCCGAGGCGGAAGAACTCGCGCTCGACGCTTATGGCCGCAATCTCGGCATCGCGTTCCAACTGGTCGATGACGCAATCGATTACGTGTCCGACGCAGGCACGATGGGCAAAGACGCGGGCGACGATTTTCGCGAAGGCAAGGCGACGCTCCCCGTCATCCTTGCTTATGCCCGCGGCGGTGCCGAAGACCGGGCGTTCTGGAAGGCGGCAATCGAGGGCCATCGTAACCGCGACGAGGATTTCGTGCGAGCGATCGATCTGGTGCGCTCGACCCACGCAGTTGACGACACGCTGGCGCGCGCGCGGCATTACGGGCAACGCGCGATCGACGCGCTCGGCATCTTTGGCAATGGCAAAGCCAAGGATGCGATGGTCGAAGCCGTCGAGTTCGCGATCGCACGCGCCTATTGAGCGTCAGTCACGGCGATTCGGCTCCGTTGTCGCCGATCCGCATTTGTCGCACCGCCTCCTTTCCGGTACCTTCAGTGCCGGACTGCAGGAGCGTCGGAGATGTTCGTCGATTTCCAAAATGGCTGGCCGCCGCCTGAGCGCTGGGAAGCCAAGCCCGCACCGACGCCAAACCCGCGTCGGGAAAGCATCGCAGCGTGGATTATCGGTTTCAACCTGGTGATGCTGTTGGTCGGCCCGCTGGCGGGCGTCACGCTGTTTGATGCCATAACGGCGGCATGGCGGCATTGACCGTCGGAGACGTCTAGCAGCCACGCACCTCGGCATCGCCTGCTTCAGCGCCGGACAATTCCACCTGCAACGTCGCATGGCCGATGCCGAAACGGCCCTTGAGCATAGCGCGCGTCGTATCCAGGAAGGCGTCGCCCGGATGGCCCGCCGGTATCACCAGATGCGCGGTCAGCACGGTCTCAGTCGTGCTCATCGGCCAGATATGAACGTGGTGGACACGCGCGACGCCTGGCAGCGCGCGCAGTGCGTCCCACACCTTGTCCGAATCGATGCTGCGCGGCACCGCCGCCAGCGCCATCTCGA
The DNA here is from genome assembly GCF_049897605.1 of Sphingomonas sp. DC1600-2. Classification (NCBI taxonomy): domain Bacteria; kingdom Pseudomonadati; phylum Pseudomonadota; class Alphaproteobacteria; order Sphingomonadales; family Sphingomonadaceae; genus Sphingomonas; species Sphingomonas sp. DC1600-2. The sequence continues at coordinate 504,802 of NZ_JAFCWO010000001.1, read as the reverse complement.
CCGATTCGCGCAGCAGGCCCCAGGTTTGCAGGAAAATCAGCACCGCGATGACGATGCTGACCACAGGATCGATCCAGGTCAGCCCGGTCCACCAGATTACCAGCCCCGACACGACCACCCCGGCCGATACCATCGCATCGCTCGCCATGTGGAGATAGGCACCGCGAATGTTGATATCGCCCTCACGACCGCGCAGGAACAGCAGCGCGGTCGCACCATTGACCAGGATCCCGGCTCCGGCGACCCACGCCACCGTCGGCCCGTCCACCGGCGCGGGCATCGCCAGCCGCTGCACCGCCTCGAGCAGGATCGCGCCGAGCGCGACCAACAATAGCAGTGCGTTGAGCAAGGCCGCCAGAATGGTCGAGCCCTTCAGCCCATAGGTGAAGCGCTTCGATGCCGCGCGCCGTCCTAGGGCAATTGCCGCCCACGCCGCGCACAGGCCGAGCACATCGGAAAGGTTATGCCCGGCATCCGCCAACAGCGCGACCGAGCCCGCGATCAGGCCAAACGCCGCCTCGCCGACGACAAAGGCGAGGTTCAGCCCGATACCGATCGCGAACGCGCGATCGTGACCCGCCACCGGCGCGTGGCTGTGGCCGTGGCCGTGCGAATGCCCGTGATGATCGCCGTGCCCGTGGGAATGGCTATGCCCCGCCATGTCGGTCTCCAATGTCCTAGCGCGGGCCTAGCATTTCAAATCCGTGAGATACTAGGACGCCGCACATGACAATTACGTCACGACGCGGTGGTTCCAAAACCGGCGCAAGGCGGTAGGAGCGAGGCGTGACGTCCACCCTCCCCATCCACGTCGTCCTGCCCGACCTGCTCCGCCACTTGCGAGACGCCCCCAACGCCGTGCTGGTCGCGCCGCCTGGGGCGGGCAAGACCACCGCCGTCGCGCCCGCATTGCTGGACGAGCCATGGTGCAGCGGCGAAATCCTGCTGCTCTCCCCCCGTCGCCTCGCCGCGCGCGCCGCGGCCGAGCGGATGGCCGCCACTGCCGGTGAAAATGTCGGCCAGACCTTCGGCTATGCCACGCGGATGGATACAAAGCGCTCGGCGGCGACGCGCGTCACGGTGGTGACCGAGGGCATCTTCGTCGCGCGCATCCAGAACGATCCCGAACTCGCCGGGGTCTCCGCCGTGCTGTTCGACGAAGTCCATGAACGCAGCCTCGACAGCGATTTCGGCCTGGCGCTTGCGCTGGACGCGCAAAGCGCTTTGCGGCCCGATCTGCGGCTGGTGGCAATGTCGGCAACGCTCGACGGCGCACGCTTTTCCGGCCTGATGGAGGGTGCCCCCATCCTCGAAAGCGCCGGGCGGATGCACCCGCTGAGCTTGCGCCACCTCGGTCGCGCCGCCGAAGCGCGGATCGAGGATTCGGTCGCCGCCGCGATCCGGCTGGCGCTGCGCGAGGAGACCGGCGGCATCCTCGCCTTCCTGCCCGGCGTCGCCGAGATCGAACGCACCGCCGAGCGGCTGGAGGGGCTCGGCCCCGATATCCTGCTCCACCGCCTGCATGGCAGCCTCGACCCCGCCGCACAGCGCGCCGCGATCGCGCCCGATCCGCAAAGGCAGCGCAAGATCGTGCTGGCGACATCGATCGCCGAGACCAGCCTGACGCTCGACGGCATTTCGATCGTGGTCGATTCCGGCCTCGCGCGCCGCCCGCGTTATGATCGCGCGGCGGGGATGACGCGGCTGGTGACCGAACGCGCCAGCCAGGCCGCCGTCACCCAGCGTGCCGGCCGCGCCGCGCGCCAGCAGCCCGGCATCGCCTATCGCCTGTGGGAGGAAGCCGCGACCGCTGGCCTGCCGCGCTTCGATCCGCCCGAAATCCTCGAGGCAGACCTCTCGGCGCTAACGCTCGACTGCGCCTTGTGGGGAGTCGCCGATCCGCGCGTGCTGCGCTGGCTCGATCCCCCGCCCGAAGCCGCCGTGCAGGAAGCCCGCACGCGCTTGCACACCCTGCAGGCGCTCGATGCCGATGGCCGCCCGACCCCGCACGGCCACGCCATCGCCCGCCTGCCACTGGCCCCGCGCCTCGGCCATATGCTGGTGCGTGCGGGCGAACTCGGGCTGGCGGAAGTCGCAGCGGAGATTGCCGTGCTGCTCGGCGAACGCGGGCTTGGCGGCAACGATGTCGACCTGGAATCCCGCCGCCGCCGCTGGCGCACCGAACGCGGCGCGCGCGCGGAAGCCGGGCGCAAGCTGGCGAAGCGGTGGACGAATCTCGCTCCCCTCCCGCTTGCGGGAGGGGCTGGGGGAGGGAATGAAACCCCCGCCGCTCGCCCCGCATCCCCTCCCCCGGCCCCTCCCGCAAGCGGGAGGGGAGGCGAAGCCACCGCCATCGCGCTCGCTTTCCCCGATCGTATCGCGCGCCGCCGCGACGGCTCGGGCGAGACCTGGGCCTCGGTCGGCGGACGCGGCTTCAAGCTCGATCCGACCAGCGCGCTCGCCCGCGAGGAATGGCTGGCGGTCGCCGAAACCCAGGGCATGGCCTCGGGCGCGCGCATCCTTTCCGCCGCCGCAATCGACTTGCCGACGATCGAGGCGCTGTTCGGCGAGTCGATCGCGATCCACCGCACCGTCACCTTCGATCCCGCGACGGGCGGCGTGCAGACCACACGCGAGCGCCGCCTCGGCGCGCTGCGCCTTTCGAGCGGCCCCGATGCGCAAGCCGATCCAGACGCGATCACCGCTGCCTTGCTGGCGGGCATCCACGCCCACGGCCTCGCGCAATTGCCGTGGAGCGACGCCGCGCTCGCGCTGCGCCACCGCGCTGCCTTCGCGCAGGACCATGGCGGCGCAGAGCTCGCGCTCGACGACGCCGCCCTGCTCGCCCGCGCCGACGAATGGCTCACGCCCTTGCTCGTCGGCAAACGGCGGCTCGATGCGATCGACTCGGGTGCGCTGACCGATGCACTCCGCGCGCTGATCGGCTGGGACGCGCTCAAGACGATCGACCGCCTTGCCCCCACCCATTTCACCAGCCCTGCGGGCAGCAGCCATCCGATCGATTATGACGCCGAGGGCGGCCCGCGCGTCGACTTGCGCCCCCAGGCATTGTTCGGCCTCGCCACGCACCCGATGATTGCGGGCGGGCGCGTTCCGCTGGTGCTCAGCCTCACCTCGCCCGCTGGTCGCCCGATCCAGACCACGCGCGATTTGCCGGGCTTCTGGGCGGGCAGCTGGGCGGCCATCGCCAAGGAAATGCGCGGCCGCTATCCCCGCCATCCCTGGCCCGATGACCCTGCATCGGCCAATGCAACGCTGCGCACAAAAAACGCAGATGCGCGCGCGAAAGAAGCACGGTAAGGAAGCGCCATGTCGATCGCCCGAATCTATCAGCGCCCGAAGAATTCCATGTCGTCGGGCCGCGCACGCACCAGCATCTGGATGCTGGACTTCGCCCCCGCCGAGGCCAAGCTGCCCGATCCGCTCACCGGCTGGGCCGGCTCGGGCGATACGCGCGACCAGCTCCGCCTCACCTTCCCGACGCAGGAAGCGGCGATCGCTTATGCCGAGCGCGAAGGGCTGGCCTTCACCGTGCTTCCCGCACCGGAACGCACGCTGAAGCTGCAAAGCTACGCCGACAACTTCCGCTAAGAGCCGGGCGCGGCGCGGCGGTTATCCCGCCAGCATTCCCGCGCCCAGCAGCAGCAACATCTTCACGTCGATCGCCACGCCCTCGGCGCGCTTGGCGGCGACCACGCTCGCAATCTCCGCGACCGGCACGCGCAGCACGGTGATATTCTCGCCCTCGACCCCGCCGCCATCGGTAACACGCTCCAGCCCGGTCGCGCGCACCAGCGTGAACCCTTCGGACACCATGCCGGGCGAGGAGTGGAAAAAGCCCAGTGACTCGATTTTAGCGGGTCGATAGCCGGTTTCCTCCTCCAGTTCGCGCGCGGCAGAGGCTTCAACGCTCTCACCTTCGTCCTCATCGCCGACCAGGCCCGCCGGCAGCTCAAGGCAGCGCCGCCCGAGCGGCACGCGATATTGCTCGACCAGCAGGACATGCCCGTCCTCAACCGCCAGGATCACCGCCGCCTGGATCCCGCGTGCGCGCGACACATATTCCCAGGTCCCGTCCTTCACGACCTTGATGTACTTGCCTTCCCAGACAATTTCCGCACTCATAGTTCGATCAGCCTGTCCGGGAGCTCGTTTCGGTCGTCCGCCGTTTTCGGGAAAGTTTCCGCGAGGATCGCGCCAATCCGCTCGACTGCCGCCGCCATGCCAGCACCCGGCTTGCCAGCGCGGGTTTCGGCGACCAACGCCGCCATCGCATCGCCCCAGCGCTCGGCCGGGACGGCGCGGTGGATCGCTTCATCAGCGACGATCTCGGCCATGCGCTCATCGCGCGAGAGATAGAGCAGGATGCCGACGCGCGCGGTGGTGCGGCGCTCGGCCCCGACCTTGAAATATTGGATTGCCCGCCGCCGCACCCGCCGCGCGCGTGTCGCCTTGGGCACCAGCGCCATCCGTAGCGGCATATAGGCAAGCGCAAACCGCACGATCAAAAAGACCAAGGCTTGCGCCGCCAGGATTACGCCCAACAGCAAGCGCGGATCGGGCGCATCGTCCCACCCGGCGGTGAAGCCGCTCAGCCATGTCTCGATCGCGAGCGGGTTGATCGCCGCCAGCGCGAGCACGATCAGCATCGCCGCAATCGCATAATGCAGCGCCGCATCGTGGTAACTGTCCGAACGCTCAGTCACGATCGTGACGATCTCGCCATCGGTGCCCGTCTCGGCGCGCGCCACCGCGGCCAGCACCTGCGCATGGTCGTCGCGCGTCAGCCGTGCCGTTCCCGCCATCACCAATCCCCCGAAGCGCCACCGCCGCCGAAATCGCCGCCGCCGCCCCCGGTAAAGCCGCCGCCGCCCCAGCTTCCGTCCGAGCCGCCACCGCCACTCGATCCACCGCCGCCGCCGAAGCCGCCAAAACCACCGCCGGAGCCACCACCCCAGCCGCCGCCCCAACCACTGCCCCAGCCGCTACCGAGCCCAGAGCCCCACAGCACCGCCGGAGCGACGCCGCTGCGATATTCCTGCCCGCGCCGACCGCGCCGCAAGCTCGACAGCACGATGAAGCCGATCACGAACAGGATCATGATCACGCCAAACGGAATGCCGCCGCCACTGCCTGCACGGCTGCGCTGATGCACTTTGTCGAACTTCGCCGCCGCCGCGTCGACATTGGCCTTGGCCTCTTCGGGCGAGGCGCGCAGTTGCGCGATCACCGCATCGGTGCCTGCTTCCATCGCCCCGGCAATGTCGCCCGATTGCGTCAGCTTGGGCATCATTTTTTCTCGGATCATCGTGCCCGCGAATGCATCGGTCAGGATCGGCTCGAGGCTGTATCCCACTACCAGCCGTGGCCCACGGTGCCCCTTGGGCGCATTGGGCGCGATGAACAGGATCGCGCCGTTATTGGCACCCTTGAGGCCGACGCCCCATGCCCGGCCAAGCCCAACTCCATATTCTACGATCTCCTGACCCTGCAGGTCCGGAATTGTCGCGACCACCAATTGCCGCTTGGTGTCCTTCTGCAGCGCTTCCAATTTGGCGGTCAGATCGGCCTTGGTCGCGGGCGGCAAAACGTTGGCGGCATCCACCACCAGCCCGGTGAATTTGGGATAGGTCTGCGCTGTCGCCGGGGTAACCCCCAGTAGCAGCGCAACCAGCATCGCGAGCATTGCCTGAATCAGGCGCATCGGCATGGGGCCTCCGGCCCGGTACTTAGTTGGTGTTGCCGAAATTGACCGTCGGCGCCACGTCCGCCCCCGGCGTCGTCGCCTTGAACGGCACCAGCGGCTTGGCCCCGTAAAACACCTTCGCGCCAATCGCGTCGGGGAAGGTGCGGATCGTCGTATTATACGCCTGCACCGCTTCGTTATAATCGTGGCGTGCGGTCGAGATGCGGTTTTCTGTGCCCTCGAGCTGGTCCATCAACGTCTTGTAATTGTCCTGGCTCTTCAGCTCGGGATAGGCCTCCTGCAGCCGCTGCAGCGACAAGGTGACACCCGCCTGCGCCTTTTCATAAGCGGCAACCTTGGCCGGATCGTTCAGATCCGCGCTGGAAACCTTGACCTGCGATGCCGAGGCACGCGCCTGCGTCACTTCAACCAGGATCGCTTTTTCCTGCGCGCCCGCCGCCTTCACCGTCGACACCAAATTGGGGATCAGGTCAGCACGGCGCTGATAGTAATTTTCCACATCGGCCCATTTCGCCTTGGCGTTCTCTTCCGCCGTCGGCACGCTGTTCAGCCCGCAACCGGCCAGCGCGAATGCGCCGACGAATGCGATCAGAGTGCGATACTTCATGGTGTTCATCCCTCCAGGCCTTGCGCGGCCCTGATAGCCCGGTAGCATGGCCGCGAGAAACGAAATCGGATTGGGAGGCTCCATGTTCAAGGAGTTCAAGGCATTCATCGCGCGCGGCAACGTGCTGGACCTAGCGATTGCGGTCATCATCGGCGGGGCGTTCGGCAAGATCGTGACGTCGCTGACCGACGACGTCATCATGCCGGTGATCGGCAAAATTTTCGGCGGGCTCGATTTTTCCAGCTATTTCGTGGTGCTCGGCAAGGTGCCCCCGGCGCTCGCCGGATCGTCGGATTATGCCGCGCTGAAAAAGGCCGGCGTGCCGCTGTTCGGCTATGGCGCGTTCGTCACGGCGGCGGTCAATTTCGTGATCGTCGCCTTCATCATCTTCCTGCTGGTGCGCGCGGTGAACCGGCTGATGCCCAAGCCACCGGAAACGCCCGCCGAGCCGGTCGAACCTGCCGACATCACGCTGCTGCGCGAAATTCGCGACGCATTGCAGCGGCGCTGAGGGGTTCTTCTTAAGTCCGATTACCCAAATTCCGTTCGGGCTGAGCCTGTCGAAGCCCTGCTCTACCGAGGCGCAGCGATCGCGGACGGAGGGGCCCTTCGACAGGCTCAGGGCGAACGGGGAATGGGGCGAAGGTCTCAGGCCGCGACCAGATCCTCGGCGACCGAATCCGCCAGACTCGTGCCATCCAGGATCCGCGCGGTCTCGTCGCGCACGCGCATCATCGCGTGGCGGATCGCGCAGCTCGCTTCGTCCTTGCAATCCTTGCAACTGCGATAGGCGGTGCGGCTGACGCACGGCACCAGCGCCAGCGGCCCCTCGATCACGCGGATGATCTCGCCCAGCGAAATCAAATGCGACGGGCGCGACAGGCAGTAACCGCCCATCTTGCCGCGGTGGCTGTGCAGGAAACCGGCCTCGCGCAGATCGGCGAGGATCAGCTCGAGGAACTTGCGCGGGACATTGGCCTCGGCGGCGATCCGGTTCATCGGGATCGGCGGGCCCCCCGGGGGGGCTTCAGCCAGGAACATCATCGCGCGAAGCGCGTAGCGGGAACGTTGCGTCAACATGATACTATAGCCCATGCACCCGATTTATGGCGAGTGAAAGGCGCTCTTTTCATTATCGCACGGATGCCTATATGGGAATTGCCGGGTTCGCCCGGCTATGGCGATAAAGTGCAGCGTAGACTAGATGCAGCGGACCCGGGGGCAGTACCCGGCGACTCCACCAAAACCCCTCTTGCCGGAGGGGCTCTGACGGGGTCGAACCAGGATCGACGTGTGTTGAAAGGCGCTGTTTTTGCCCGGGCTGAGTAACCTGTAAAAGGCTCAAAACCACAAGTGCTAACGATAACGAAGCACTCGCGATTGCGGCGTAACTAAAGGCCTAACGGCCTAGGTTACCCCAAAAGAACGCGGTTCGGGCTGCACCGGGCAACAGAAGCAGACACCGGCGGTCCGGGGAGTACCGAGCAACAGAAACTCCCCACCCTTTCCCGTCGCGGCTATCAGGGTGTTGCATGGCCGATTCCGCCGACACCCCACCCCAGCGCAAGATCATCCATATCGACATGGATGCCTTCTTCGCGTCGGTCGAACAACGCGATGACCCCGCCTTGCGTGGACTACCCGTCGCGGTCGGCGGGTCCCGCGCGCGCGGCGTGGTCGCCGCCGCCAGTTATGAAGCGCGCGCCTTCGGGGTGCGCTCGGCCATGCCCTCGGTCACCGCCCTTCGCCGCTGTCCCGATCTTGTGTTCGTGCCGCCCCGCTTCGAGGCCTATCGCGCGGTGTCGGCGCAGATCCGCGCGATTTTCGAGGACTATACCGATCTGGTCGAACCGCTCTCGCTCGACGAAGCCTATCTCGACGTGACCGAGGACCGCCATGGCCTGGGCTCCGCGCGCGCCATCGCCGAGCAGATCCGCGCCCGCATCAAGGCCGAAACCGGCCTCACCGCCTCGGCCGGGGTCAGCTACAACAAGTTCATCGCCAAGCTCGCCTCCGACCAGAACAAGCCGGACGGGATCTGCGTCATCGCGCCCCGCCACGGCGCGGCGTTCGTCGCAAGTCTGCCGGTCAAGCGCTTCCACGGCGTCGGCCCGGTCACGGCGGGGCGCATGACCGCGCTCGGCATCGAAACCGGTGCTGACTTGCGCGAACGCCCGCTTGCCTTCCTCCACGCGCATTTCGGCAGCTATGGCGACTATCTTTACGGTGCCGCACGCGGGGTCGATCACCGCCCGGTGCGCAGCGAGCGGCCGAGCAAATCGGTCGGGGCAGAGCGCACCTTCGAAACCGACCTGTCCGCGCCGGGCGACCTCCACGCAGCGCTCGATCGCGTCGGCGAAGCCGCCTGGGTGCGGATCGACCGCCACAGCGCGCGCGGTCGCACCGTGACGCTGAAACTGCGCTTCTCCGATTTCCGCACGATCACCCGCGCGCGCTCGCTCAGCGGCGTAGTCGACCGCGACGCCTTTTTCGCGATCGGCCACGCCTTGCTCGATGCGCGTCTGCCGCTGCCGCTCGGTGTGCGGCTATTGGGGCTGACGCTGTCGGGCATGGTCGAAGGCGATAGCGAGGCGGTCCAGGCGACCTTGCCCCTATAACCGCCGTCAGGCGCCCCGCTCCCCCGCCCGCCGCAAATCCTCGACGAAGCGCGCATATTCCAGTGCGGCCGCGTCGCGGTCGGGCAAGCGCAGCAAATAGCTAGGATGCACCGTAATCCACGCCTCGCCGCCATCGGGCAGCGCCAGCGCCCGCCCGCGCTCCTTGCGGATCGTCACCACCCGCCCGAGCAAGCTGCGCGCCGCGGTCGCGCCCAAGGCCACCGTCACCTTGGGCCGAACCAGCAAGCGCTCCTGCTCGATCCACCAGCGACACGCGCTGATCTCCCCCGCATCGGGCTTCATATGGATGCGCCGCTTGCCGCGCTGCTCGAACTTGAAATGCTTGACCGCGTTGGTGACGTACACCCCCGCCCGATCGATCCCCGCCTCGGCCAGCGCGCGGTCGAACATCTGCCCGGCCGGGCCGACAAAGGGCTGCCCCGCCAGATCCTCCTGGTCGCCCGGTTGCTCGCCGACGAACATCAGCGCCGCATCGACCGGCCCCTCGCCGAACACCGTCTGCGTCGCGGGCTGGTAGAGCGGGCAGCGCGTGCAGCCCGCCGCCTCCTCGCGCAACGCCGCCCATGCCGCCTGGGCATTCCCGCCAATCTCGCTCTTCGCTTTGGCGATCATCCCGCTCTCCCGCGCCTGTGCGCTGGCGATCAACCCCGGCACCAACGCCGTCTCGGGCATGTTCTTCCAATATTTGCGCGGCATTTCCTTCAGCATCGCGCCGATCTTCACGCGCGCCGGGTTGAAGATCGCGGCATAATAGGTCTTCCACACCTCCTCGATCGGGTCGCCCTCGGGCGCATCACGCTTGGTCGCGCCCGGCCCTTCGGCCAGCGTCTCGCCGTCCCAATGCAAGGACAGCTCGGGCGTCAGGATCGACCAGTGCATGCTCGCGAAACGATCGAGGAAGAAACCGGCATTGGCGCGCACGATATGATGCTCGGGCTCGAACCACGCGACGAAGCGCGGAGCGCCATCCTCGTCGACTTCGCGAAAGCCCAGGAACGCGCGCATCTTGTGAATGTCCTTGCGCACTTCGCGCGCAAATCCCTCCAGCCGCCGCACCAATGGATCCGCCCGATCCTCGATCGCCCCTGGCTGGCGGCGCAAGCGCAGCAGCACTGTATAAAGCAGAGCAAAGCGTTCGGCGTCGCGGTGCAAAACAACGCTGCGCGCGAGCGCCATGAAGGCCGCGGGCACGGTGAAGGCCGGTTGCGTCGGCACCGGTGGCGGCGTGCCCGCCAGCGCGAACAGATCGTCCGCCGCTCCGCCCACTTGCCACACCACGTCCTCGGGCGGCACGCCCGCCCCCGCCAGCCCGCGCGCCGCATCGCGCCAGCCATCCAGATCGTCGGGTTCGGCCAAAGTGACGACGTGCATCGTGTCTCCCCTCAGGCCGTAAACAACTCCAGTTGCTCGGTTTTGGGTGCAATTTGCGGGCGCAGATCGGCGCGGTCGCTCAGCGCCACCGGGCGCCAATCCTCGGTAATCAGGAACGGCCGCAGCTTGGCGATCGACACCGTCAGCCGCGCGACATCGGCCAGCCGCAGCCGCCGCCAGCGCCGCGCCGACAGGATCGCGGCAACCGCTTTCACTCCCAGCCCCGGCACCCGCAGCAGCGCCTCGCGCGGCGCGCGGTTGACGTCGACCGGAAAGGATCCGCGAAATTTGAGCGCCCAGGCGAGCTTGGGGTCGATGTCGAGCGGCAGCATTCCCGTCGTCGCGTCGGTCGCCGCCACCACATCGCCGGGGGTATAGTCATAAAAGCGCATCAGCCAGTCCGATTGATACAGGCGATGTTCGCGCATCAGCGGCGGACGCTGCAGCGGCAACACCGCGCTCGCATCAGGGATCGGGCTGAACGCCGAATAATAGACCCGCCGCAAGCCGAACCGGTCATACAGCGAGGACGCCCGCGTCACGATGTCGCCATCGGTCGCGGCATCCGCCCCCACGATCATTTGCGTGGATTGCCCGGCAGGCGCAAAGCGCGGCGCCGATTTGAAGCGCTTGCGGGCGTCGCCGGTGTCGGCAATCGCCAGCTTGGTCCCCGCCATCGCCCCTTCGATCCGCGCCGCCGATTTCTCGGGCGCAAGCCGCGTCAGCCCGGCCAGCGTCGGCAATTCGACATTGATCGACAGGCGATCGGCATGGAGCCCGGCCTGATGCACCAGGTCGGGGTCGGCATCGGGAATGGTCTTGAGGTGGATATAGCCTCGAAAATCATGATCCTCACGCAAGCTGCGCGCCACTTCGACCATCTGCTCCATCGTGTAGTTGGACGAGCCGATGATGCCCGAGGACAGGAACAGCCCCTCGATATAGTTGCGCCGATAGAAAGACAGTGTCAGCCGCACGACCTCCGCTGCGGTGAAGCGCGCACGGCGCACGTTCGAGCTTTTGCGATTGATGCAATAATGGCAGTCGAAGATGCAGCTGTTGGTCAGCAGAATCTTGAGCAGCGAAATGCAGCGGCCATCGGGCGCATAAGCATGGCAAATGCCCATACCCTGGTCGGTCGAGCCCAGCCCCTTGCCATCGCGCGACGAGCGCTTGACCGAGCCCGAGGATGCGCAGGACGCATCATATTTCGCGGCATCCGCCAGGATCGCGAGCTTTTGTTGAACATCGAGCTGGGCCATATGTTCTTCATATGTTCACATCACAATCGGCGCAAGCGGCGCTGTTCGTCATTCGGGTCAGTGGTCCGTCAGCAGCCCCGCCATCTTCTCAAAGGTCACATCGGTTTTGGAGCCGAACAGCCGCATCGGCTTGCCCTCGTCGCATTCCACCTGCGCGACAATGCGAATCCAACGCCGCGTCGGGCCCACGGTGATTTCGGCGTCCAGGGTGAAGCCGGAGCGATCCCGGATGGCCGCCATACGGCGACATTCGAGCGAGATGCGGGATCCCGGTGTATAGCGCGCCGTCGCAGCGTGGCGATCGACTCGGCTGCCGCGCGGGGCTCCAAACAAATCGTAGACGCCATCGCTCCAGGTCAGCTGCTCGGTCGCGAGATCGCACGACCACAGCCCAGCCGAGACCGAAGCCGGAACGTCGGTGAAGCGGCCGCCGACCGCATGGGACACTGCTGGAATGATGTTCATGCAAACCCCTTTCCGATTGCGGTGCAACCCCGTGCTTGCCGGACAATGGTTAAGCTGAGGTTTTGAAAGGCCCTACTAGTTTCGCAGATGCAACCCGCAGGCGGTTAAAACGTTACGCCCACACAAAGATCAAAAGGGACCGACATCATGCGTTCACTGTTTCTCAGCCTCGCCGCCGCTTCGCTCGTCGTTCCGGTGACGATGGCCCTCCCGGTCGATAAGGCCGAAGCGCGCAAGCATCGCTACTATGGCAAAACCAGCCGTCATTATCGCTGCCATCGCTCGTCGGGCACGACTGGCCTGATCGCGGGCGGTGCCGGTGGCGCGCTGGTCGGCAATGCGCTCGGCGGCGGTGTGCTCGGCACGGTGGCTGGCGGCGTCGGCGGTGCCTTGCTCGGCAAGCATCTCGACAAGAAGCACGACGCGGCCCAGAACCGCCGCAACGGCTGCTGATCCGTTTACTCGGCGGCGAGGAGCGATTCCGCGCCGCCGAGATCGACCGAAACAAGGCGGCTGACGCCTTGCTCGACCATCGTCACGCCAAACAGCCGGTGCATCCGGCTCATCGTCACGGCATTGTGCGTCACGATAAGATAGCGCGTCTGCGTTTCGCGCGTCATCGCATCCAGCAGCCCGCAAAAGCGCTCGATATTGGCATCGTCCAGCGGCGCATCGACTTCGTCGAGCACGCAGATCGGCGCGGGGTTGGTCAGGAACAAGCCGAAGATCAGCGCGACCGCGGTCAGCGCCTGTTCGCCGCCCGATAGCAGCGTCAGCGATTGCAGCTTCTTGCCCGGCGGCTGCGCCATGATCTCGAGGCCCGCCTCCAGCGGATCGTCCGAATCGACCAGTTCGAGATGCGCCTGTCCGCCATTGAACAGCGTGGTGAACAAGCGCCGGAAATGCCCGTCAACCGCCTCGAACGCCGCCATCAGCCGCTGCCGCCCCTCGCGGTTGAGCGTGCCGATCGACCCGCGCAGGCGGTTGACCGCCAGCCCCAATTCCTCGCGCTCGGCGGCATTGCCCTTGGAGGCTGCTTCGAGTTCGGCCAGTTCGCTTTCGGCGACCAGATTGACCGGGCCGATCCGCTCCCGATCGACCATCAATTTCTCGTGTGTCGCCGATTCCTCCCCCGGCGACCGCACCGTATCGCCCGCAAAGCCGACCCGTTCGGGCAGCAGCACCGACGGGCATTGGAAGCGCTCGCCCGACAGGCGGTTCATCTCGACTCGGCGCACTTCCTGATTTTCCGCGCGCGCCGCGGCCCCGGCACGCGCCTCGCGCGCTTGCGCCAGCGTTTCGGCAGCGGCGCTGGCTTGTGCTTCGGCCGCGCGCAATGCCGCTTCGGCGGCGCGTTCGGCGGTGGCAGCAGCATCGGCCTCGGCACGCGCCGCCGTATGGGCCGCCTCCAGCGCAACGATCTCGGCAGCGAGCGCCTCGGGCCGCCCGACTAGCGCCTGCGCTTCGGCGGCAAGGTCACCATCGCGCTTGTCCATCTCGGCGATGCGCCGCGCTGCCTCCCCTGCCCGCGCGCGCCAGCTTTTCGCCTCTGCGGTCGTCCCGGCCAACCGCTCGCGCCCGCTGCCGACATCGCGGTCCAGCCCGGCGCGGTCCGCGCGCGCGGTGGCGATGGCGGTGCGGCGCGCCTCGGCCTCGCCCGACAGCGCCCGCACCCGCTCGCGCGTCGCACTCCCATCGGGCAGCGCCGCCTGCACGGCGCCCGCGCGCGCGACCTCCGCCTCGGCTTCTTCATGATCGGCGACGATGCGCTGCCGCCGCGCCGCCAGATCGGCGCGCTGCGCCTCGATCCGCTCGATCGCCGCCGCCGCGCGATCCTCGGCGCGCGCCGCATCGCGCGCGCGCGTCTCGGCGCTCTCCAGCAGGCGCCGCGCCGCCACCGCACCGCTACGCGCTTCCGCAATCGCCGCGTCGATCCGCGCGAGCTCGCCATCCGCCGCCTCGACCGCGCGCACCGCCGCCGGGCGCGCCGCCTCGATCGCGCGCAGCCGGTTCATGCGTTCGAGCCGCTCCGCCGCCGCCGCCCCGCCCGATTTGGCGACATAGCCGTCCCAGCGCCGCAGCACGCCCGCCAGCGTCACCAGCCGCTGCCCGACCGCGAGCGGCACGCCCGTATCGCTCTCCGCCACGAACACTTGCGCCAGTCGCCGCGCCAGCGCCGCTGGCGCTGTAACATGCTGGCCAAGCGACACCGTCCCCTCGGGTGCCGCCGGATCGCCCGGCGCAACCTCTGCCCCCGCCCAGAACCGCTCGCCCGCCGGATCAAGCCCCGCTTCCAGATCATCCCCCAGCGCTGCCGCCAGCGCGCGTTCATAGCCCGCCTCGGGCTGCAACCGGTCGAGCAACCGCTCGCGCCCCTCGCGCCGTGTCGCCTTGGTCAGCGCGGTCGCTTCGCTGTCGAGTGCCGCCAGATCGGCATGCGCCGTCGCCCGCGCCGCCTGCGCCCGGTCGCGCTGCTCGCGCGCACCGCGCTCTTCGGCATCGGCGCGGGTGAGCGCCGCCCGCGCATCCTCGCCATGCTGCACCGCCTGCGCGCGCGCCGCCGCTGCCGCCGCGCGCTCGGCGATCAGCGGCGCGGCATCGCCCAAAGCCGCGCTCTCCGCCGTCACCCGCGTCAGATCGCGCGCGCTGCGCTCGGCCCGCACCCGCGCGGCCGCCAGCGCCGCTTCGGCCACCCGCGCATCGGCCAGCTCGGTCGCCTGCGCCGCGAGCGCTTGCGCCAGCGCCACTTCGGCATCGCGCCCGGCGCGTTCCGCCTCGCTCAGCCGCGTCTCCAGCTCGGGGATGCGCGCAGTCGCCTCGGCCAGTCGCGCCTCCAGCGCCTTGCTCTCCTCGGCCAGCCGCGCGATCGCCTCGGCGGCATCGCTCGCCAGCGATCCCTCGCGCGCACGGTCCTCGGCCAGCCGCACGCGCGCCGCCGCCAGCTCCTGCGTCCGCCGCACCGCAGCTGCCTGCTCCCCGCGCAAGCCGCCCAGTTTGTGGCCCGCCTCGCTCGCCGCCTCGCGCAGCGCCTGCGCTTGCGCCCGTGCGTCCGCCAGCGCCTCGGTCGCCGCCAGCGCATAGGCCGCCGCCGCCCGCTGCGCCTCGCTCGCCTCAGCCACGCGCGCCTCGCACGTCGCCGCCTCGGCCTTGGCGGCATCGGCGGCATTTTGCGCATCGCGCCAGCGCGCAAAGATCATCCGCGCCTCGGCCACGCGAATCTGCTCGGACAAAGCGCGATAGCGCTCCGCCTGCCGCGCCTGCCGCCGCAGCGCATTGGCGCGACCGTCCTGGTCGGCGATCAGTTCGTCGAGCCGCGCGAGATTGGCCTCGGTCGCGCGCAATTTCTGCTCGGCATCCTTGCGGCGGACGTGCAGCCCGGCAATCCCGGCGGCTTCCTCCAGCATCGCGCGGCGCTCGGTCGGCTTGGCGGCGATGATCGCGCCGATCCGCCCCTGGCTGACCAAGGCGGGCGAATGCGCCCCCGTCGCCGAATCCGCGAATAGCAACGCCACGTCCTTGGCGCGCACATCGCGCCCGTCGATCCGGTACGCCGACCCCGCCCCGCGCTCGATCCGGCGGACGACTTCACTTTCCTCGCCCGCACTTTCGATCAGCATCGACACTTCGGCGAAATCGCGCGCCGGGCGCGTGTTGGTGCCCGCGAAGATGACGTCGTCCATCCCCGCCCCGCGCAGCGAGCGCGCCGAGGTCTCCCCCATGGTCCAGCGCAGCGCCTCGAGCAGATTGGATTTACCGCAGCCATTGGGGCCGACGATCCCGGTCAGCCCCGGCTCGATCCGCAGATCGGCGGCGTCGACGAAACTCTTGAAGCCCGAGAGCCGGAGACGCTTGATCTGCATTCAGAGGCCCCCGGCTAGAGTGGAAACAGCGCGGGCGTCCTTCCAACAAGAGGCCGTCACCCCGGGCCTGTCCCGGGGTCCACCGTCGTCAGTACCCCGCAATTGCAGAACATGCGGCACCGTGGATGCCGGGACAAGCCCGGCATGACGAGCAGCGTGGCTTACGCCCCGGCGCGCTTCAACGCCGCTTCGACATCCGGCCAGGACACACCCTCAACCTTGGTGCCGTTGAGGATGAAGGTGGGTGTGCCGGAGACGGTCGCGCCCTCGCCCTTGTTCATCAAGCCGATCAGTTCGTTCAGCGCCTTGCTGTCGGCGATGCACGCGCGCGCCTTGGCTTCGGGAATGCCGCGCTGCTTCACGAACTCGACATAACCGAGATAGTCGCCCCAGGCTGCGGCCATCTGGTTCGGCGTCTTGCCCTGCAATTGCGCCTGCAACGCGTTGGTCGCATTCTGGTCGGCCAGCTTCGCCTCAAATTGCGGCTGCGCGATGTACATCGCTTCGAGCAGCGGGAAGAAGGCGCTCGGATCGGTACAGCGCCCGAGCAGGCTCGGCGCGAAATCGGGCTGGCCGTGCACCAGATAGTCGCGGAATTCGTAGGACACCTTGCCGGTGGTGACGTACTTCTCGGTCAACGGCTTCTGCCCGGTCTGGCCGAACGCGCCGCAAGTCGGGCAGGTGCGCGATCCATATTCGACCAGCTTGATCGGCGCATCGGGGTTACCCATGCGATAGCCACCCTCGGGCGTCTTGGAGACCACTTCGGTCCAGTTTTGCCCGGCGGGTGCCGGCTTGGCCGCCACCGGCGCTGCGGCGACGCTGTTGCCGCCCGATGCCCCGCCACCGCCGCACGAAGCGAGCGAAACGGCAGCCAGCGCGGCGAACAGGATGCGAGGGTTCATCGAATAAGCTCCTTGGAGAAAACGCATTTTTACTTGGCAACGGCGGCGCGCACCAGCGGCTCCAGCGCCGCCCAGGTGAAGGTATTGGCTTGCGCCACGCCGTTGATGAGGAAGGTGGGGGTGCTGTTCACGGCATAGGCCTTGTTGGCCGCCGCGGCGCGCTGAGCGACCAGATCGACCGCCTTGGTGTCGGCCAGGCACGCAGTCGCCTTGGCCAGCGGCATGCCCTTCTGCACCACCAGATCGGTATAGCCGTAGAATTTGGAGAGATAGGCGGCGATCTCGGTCGGCTTGGCCCCCTGCAATTGCTGCTGCTTGTCGGCGGGGACCTGGTCCGGCCGCCCGACCAATTTCTCCTGATTGGCCATCATCGCGTTCAACAGCGGGAAGAACGCCCGCGTCGGCACGCAATGCCCGAGCAGGATCGGCCCGAGATCGAGCGCGCCATGAATGGGGAAGTCGCGGAATTCATAGCTCACTTGCCCGGTCGCAATGTAGCCGGTGCGCAAAGCGGGCAAACCGTCCGCGTCGAAATGCGCGCAATGCGGGCACGTGCGCGATCCAAATTCGATCAGCTTCACCTTAGCATTGGGGTTACCGATCCGCACCCCGCCCTCAGGCGTGGCGACGATCATGTTGACCCAGGCGACCTTGGCGGGCGCGCGATGCGCCACCGCCTTTTTCGCCGGTGCGGCCTGCGCTACAGAGGCCATGCCAACCACCACGGCCATTGCCGCCACCACCAACCGCATGTTCATCCTTCGCTCCCACCAACGATCGGCGCGCCGCGCGTCGCAGCTACCCCTGCGGCCAGCGCTTCCAGCACCGCCTTCAATTCTGGATCAGCGATCGTGCGCAAGCTCGCGCCCAGTTCGACCGGCACCGGCCGCAGCGACGGCGGGGCCGCACGCGGCGCGGGCGCGGGCACGTCGCCCTGGCGGATCTGCACGCGCACGATCGCCTCATAGCCAAAGAAGCGATTGACCCGCTCGACGATTTCGGGCGCGATATGCTGCATCATGGTGGCATGGGCACCGCGCACGACCAGGCTCAGCGTGCCGCCGGTGCGCTGCCCATGCGGAAATTTGATCGATTCGGGGGCCGACACTCCGGCATAGCGCGGCCCAACAATCTCGCCCCAACGGCTGACCACCGCACTCTGCACGAAGCCGAAGCGGCGAAACGCCGCGCGCCCGGCGTCGGGCAACAATTCCGCAACCGAGCGCGCGCGTCCACCGCGCGCCTTTTCCGGCTCGGCACGTTTGATCACAGGCTTGGCGGGATCGCGTTTGCTCATCGGCCCGTCCATGCCATAGCGATGCGGTGTCCGCCAAGCGTCCTTCCACCATCGCCGCCCGATTGCTCGCCTGGTATGATGCCCATGCCCGCGATCTGCCGTGGCGCGCCGCCCCCGGCAGCAACGCACCCGATCCCTACCGCGTGTGGCTGTCCGAAATCATGCTGCAACAGACCACGGTCGCGGCGGTGCGCCCGCGTTTCGCGGAATTTGTAGCGCGCTGGCCCTCGGTGGAGGCGCT
Source organism: Sphingomonas sp. DC1600-2 (assembly GCF_049897605.1). Classification (NCBI taxonomy): domain Bacteria; kingdom Pseudomonadati; phylum Pseudomonadota; class Alphaproteobacteria; order Sphingomonadales; family Sphingomonadaceae; genus Sphingomonas; species Sphingomonas sp. DC1600-2. The sequence goes on along the minus strand of NZ_JAFCWO010000001.1, from coordinate 486,427 downwards.
CGCCGCCGCGCCCGAGACCGATCTGATGGCGGCCTGGGCGGGGCTTGGCTATTATGCCCGCGCCCGCAATTTGCACGCCTGCGCCCGCACCGTGGCCGAGCGCGGTGGCTTTCCCGACACCGAAGAAGGACTGCGCGCGCTGCCCGGCGTCGGAGCCTATACCGCCGCCGCGATCGCCGCGATCGCCTTTGGCGCGCGCGCGGTGGTGGTCGATGCCAATGTCGCGCGCGTGGTCGCACGGTTGTTCGCGATTGAGCGCCCTTTGCCCGGCGCGATGCCCGATCTGCGCGAAGCGACCGATCGCATCACCCCCGACACCCGCGCGGGCGATTTCGCGCAGGCGATGATGGATCTCGGATCTTCGGTGTGCACCCCGCGTGCACCGCGCTGCCTCGCTTGTCCTTTGGCCGAGGATTGCGCCGCCTATCGCGTGGGCAACCCGGAGGGCTTTCCCATCAAGCTCGCCAAGGCCGCCAAGCCGCAGCGCCACGGCACCATCTTCTGGGCCGAACAGGAGGGCCGCGTGTTGCTGATGCGGCGTCCACCGCATGGGCTGCTCGGCGGTATGCGCGCGCTGCCGACCGGGCCGTGGGTGGAGTCTCCGCCTGCGCTCGCGGACCCGCCACTCGCGGCTGCCTGGCGGGTGTTGCCCGAGACGGTGTCGCACACCTTCACGCACTTCCGGCTTGAACTGGCGCTTGCGGTCGCGCGCGTGGATGGGCATGGGCCGATCGGAGAGTGGTGGGATGTGACCGGGATCGACTCGGCGGGCCTGCCGACTGTCTTCGCCAAGGCGGCAACGGCAATCAGGAGGGCACGATGGTAGCGACGCGGTTCAAGATGGCAGCGAGCGCCTTGCTCATCGCGGCAACCGGAACGGCGGTCGCGCGGCACGTCGTACATGCCCCCGTGGTGCTGCGCACCGCCCCGCGCCTCCCGCAAACGCAGGCGGTGTTTTCGGGCTATGTCGCGGCAAAGAAGATCCCCGGCGTGGTCGGCGTGATCGGCCGCGGCAATGCCCCGTTCGCGGTCGTTGCAGCGGGCCGGATCGGTGACGAACCCGGTGCTCCGCTCGCCGACAAGGACAGCCTGTGGCGCGTCTATTCGATGACCAAGCCGATCACCGCGATGGCGGCGATGATCCTGATCGAGGAAGGCAAGATGCGGCTCGACCAGCCGGTCAGCGACTTCATCCCCGCCTTCAAGACGATGCGCGTACAGGTCAGCCCGGATTCGCTCGACACGCGCGCGGCGACGCGCCCGATCACGATCCGCAACCTGCTGACGCACACCGCCGGGCTCGGTTACACGATCATCACCAAGGGGCCGTTGCTCAAGGCCTATGAAGATGCCGGCATCACCCCCTTCACCTCGGATGCCAAGACCGAGGCGCAGCTTCGCCTCAAGCGCCCGCCGACGCTGGAAGCCTTCGCCAACAAGGTCGCCACGCTGCCGCTGATCGCCGAACCCGGCACCAAATGGAGCTATTCGATCGGCCTCGACGTGATGGGCCGCGTGATCGAGGTCGCCTCGCACCAGCCGTTCGACCGCTTCCTGCAGACGCGCATCTTCACCCCGCTCAAGATGCGCTCGAGCTGGTTCACCGTGCCGGGGTCGGAGGCGCACCGTCTCGCCACCGGCTATTTCATCACCCCCAATGGGCGCACGCCGGTCGATCCGGGCGCGACCTCGGTCTATCTCAAGGCCCCGAGCTTCCCTTATGGCGGTGCCGGGCTGGTGACCTCGGCTTATGATTACGACCGCTTCCTGCACATGCTGCAAAATGGCGGGACACTGGACGGCGTGCGCATCCTGAAGCCCGCCACGGTCAAGCTCGCAATGTCCAACCTGCTGCCGAATGGGGTTGTCTATCCAGGCGCAGTTGCGGCGACCGGCGGCACCACCAACCCGCAGGGCTTTGGTGCGGGCGGCTCGGTCACGCTGCACGATACCCCCGGTGGTCCGGCCAAAGGCACTTATGGCTGGGGCGGCGCTGCCGGCACGATCGCCTGGGTCGATCCGGTCAATCAGTTCCGCGCGACGATCATGGTCAACTATCTGCCGGGCGATCGCTGGCCGCTGCGCGCCGATTCGACCAAGGCGGTCTATGCCGACCTCGCTCCGGTGCTGCCACACAAGTGAGCGCGGCGGCGATGCTGACACCCGGCTTTACCGGCGGCCTGCTCGACCGCGCCGATCCGCTGCGCCACGACGAAGCCGCGCTCGCCGCTGCCCGGAGCGACTGGCGCGCGCGGCTGCTCAAGCTCGAAAATTTCGAGCCTGAGCTCGATGATATGGGCATGCTTGGCTGGACAACGCTGGCCGATGCGCCCGACGATGCCGAGCTGGTGCTGCTCGGGCTCGACAATGGCCGCCCGCATTTCGCCGCCTATACGCCGGGGATGCGCGCACCCAAGGGCCGCTCGGCGCGGCTGTTCGGCCTGCTCGATCGCTTCGCGCCGGGCGAGGCGGCGACGTACGCCGCCGCGCGCAGCGTGCTCGACTGGCACAGCCGCCACCAATTCTGCGCCAATTGCGGGCACCAGACCGCGATGTTCCGCGCCGGTTGGGGGCGGAACTGCCCCAATTGCCATGCAGAACATTTCCCGCGCGTCGATCCGGTGGTGATCATGATCGCCGAGCATGACGGGCGCGCGCTGCTTGGACGCCAGCCATCTTTCCCGCCCGGTCGCTATTCGGCGCTGGCGGGGTTCCTCGAACCCGGCGAATCGATCGAAGAAGCGGTGGTGCGTGAAATCGCCGAGGAAGCAGGCGTGCGCGTGCACGACGTGCGCTATGTGGCCAGCCAGCCCTGGCCATTCCCGTCTTCGCTAATGGTCGCCTGCGTCGGCATGGCTGAGGACGATGCGATCACGCTCGACACCCATGAGCTGGAGGATGCGATCTGGGTCCCGCGCGACGTGGTGCGCGCGGTGCTGGCGGGGGAGCCCGGCCCGTTCCTGCCGCCCCCGCCTTATGCCATCGCACACACGCTGTTGACGGCGTGGGCGGCGGGGTAAGCCGCAAACGGGTCGAACGAGACTTACAGCCTCAGCCAGCCCTTGCGGTCCGCACAGATTAGCGGCGCGATAGCGCCAAGCCCCGCCAGCCCTCCAAAAGCGATCGCCCACCAAACGCCAATCTGCGGGAAAGTGAGCGATGTCTCGCCCACCAACGGTGCGACAAAAACCCCAAGTACGATGGGGACGATGTAGCCACAGAGCGTAGCCACCGCGAGCAGGACGTAAACGAAAACCCTCATTTCTGTTCTCCTTACGTTCAATGTCACACACTTCCGCGCGAGTCGCTACCCTTGCCGCTTCAGCTCAACACGCTGACCACCCGCCTCGTTTCAGGCATCGCGCGCGCATCCGGTCGCGCCGCCAGCGCGATCAGACGACGCGCCGCGAGCGTGGTGGCGTCGGCCTCGACGCTTTGTTCGAAGGCATCGCCTTCCAGTGTATAAGCGCGCTGCGCTGATTCCAGCACGGCACGGTCCTGCGCCAGAATTTCGGGCTCGGCCGAGGTCCAGATTGGCGGCTGCGCTGTCTCCACCGGCCCACGTTGCAACAACCAATGCTGGATGCAGCGCCCGGGCACGGTCGGCACATGGTGCAGCACCAGACGGAAGGCATCGCCGCCCGCCACCGTCACCCGATCGGGCAAATCGAAGCGCAAGTGCGTGCCCGGCCCGGTCACGGTCAGGCTGGCGGCGGTGCTTTCCACCTCATAGCGCGTCGGCAGCAACCCCACCGCCTGCACCCGGAACCATTGCGGATGCATATTGGGATGGGTGAAGGCCGCGTGACAAATGTCGAGATTGTTTTCGATCGGCAGGATCGCCTCGCACGCCAGCTCCATCGCGCCCTGCAGCCATTGAAACCGGTCGAATCCGTCAATCGCCAGCGGTGCGCCCTCCGGCTCATCGGCACCCGTCCACAGCCAGACATAGCCGTCCTGCTCCGCCACCGGATAGCGGCGGACGGGTGCGCTCTTGATCGTCTGATCCTCGCGCAAGGACGGAATATGGCGGCAGCGCCCGGCTCCATCGAACCGCCAGCCATGATAGGCACAGGCAATCGTCCCAGCGCTAACGGTGCCGAGCGACAGCGTCACACCGCGATGCGGGCAGCGATCGTGCAGCGCTTGGGGGCAGCCGTCGGCATCGCGAAACAGCACGATCGGCGCGCCGTGCAGCGTGATCGCGACCGGCGCATCGCGCAATTGCGTGCTCGCCACGCCGACATACCACGCGTCTTTCGGCAATGGGATACGATCCGCAACGGGAGCGGAAGGGAGGTTCATCGGGTACTGTCCTCGACGGGTTTGAAGAAACCGAGCCGCTGGCACGCGTCGAACACGCGTCGGCCATTGAAGGAGGCGAGCAACATCGCGCCGATGCTTCCCCAAGAAACCGCCGCGCGGATCGCGAGCGCCTGGGCCAGCGGAAACGCGCTCATGATCCACACGAACGCGCCTGCCCGCGCCACGAAATATAGCGCCCAAGCGAGCGTGAAGGCGCGGAAGAACTGCACCACCTCGGGGCGGTCCGCCGGAATATCGGGTTTGCGCTGCCGCGCGATGCGCAGCACCAGCGGCTCCTGCCCCGATGCGCCGACCAGAAACACGCCAGCCGTCAGCAGATTGAGGATCGCGCCTTCATAGCGGATCATGAACGGGGTCTGCGCCCATAGATCGATCGCCCCGAACACCAGCGCCGCGCCGTTCGCCAACAACCACAGGGGCGGGAACGGACGCCGAGTCGCCAGTCGCCAGCCGCCCTCGACGGCAATAAACCCAAGCGCGACCGCGATGGCCGGCTTGATGCCGAAAGCGAGCAGCACAGCCCAATACAGGAGGAGCCCGCCAAAGGTGTGGAACACCGCCGCGAGAAAGGAGCGCAGGCGCATCATTTCGAGTCTCCGTCACGGGCATGGGCGGCCATCGCTTCACCCAGGAACAGCCACCGCCGCCGATCGAGCGGAAGCGAGGCGGCAAGCGCCGGATCGGCAAAACCATCCTGCCAAAACTGCGTCAGCGCGGCGCGCATTCCGCCGTCTTGGCCAGTCATCCGCGCAATCAGCGCGGCCGCTCGCCCCCCAACTGCGCGTGCCTGCGGCGTGTCGGGAGACCCGTCGACGAGCGTGTCGAGCTCGGCATAAAGCTCGGCCCATTCCCGCTCGGTGCTGGGTGCGACTTCGGCCAGGCGTCGTTGCTGATCAGGCGTAAAAACGCGCGCGCCGAGCGCCTCCAACGCCGGGGTCCAGCGCAACCGCAACGGCTCGGCGCGCGCGAGTTCGGCCAGCGCCGTCGCATCGATCGTGCCGCCCGCACACAGCTTGCGGCGGGCATGGGCGATCAGGATCAGCGAATCCTCGACCCGGTTGCGCTGATCGATCAGCGCCTGTTCCTGCAGGTCGAGCACCGCCGCCACATCGGGCGCGCCCTCGTCGAGCAACGCGCCGATCCGCGCGATCGTCAGGCCGAATCGGCGCAGCAGCAGGATAACGTGCAGGCGCTCGCACTCGGCCTGGCCGTAGGTGCGCCAGCCATGCGCATCGCGCACCGGCGCGAGCAAGCCGGCGGACTCATAAAGCCGCAGCGTCTTGATGGTGATGCCAAAGCGCCGGGCGACGTCGGCGGCACCGTCGGGAAACTGGGCGGAAGGGCGCTTGAGTCGGGTCATGCGCCAGGTTGTACGGTCGCCCCTTGGGGACGACGCAAGCGGATTGTCCGCGCCCCCCGCTTTACCCGCGCGCGCGCGCCTGACGATAGGTGCCGAGCACGCGCACCCATTTCGAATGGAACGCCAATTCGGCCAGCGCACGGCCAAGGCCGGGGTCGCTCGGGCGTCCCTCGACATCGGCATAGAATTCGGTCGCGGCAAAGCTGCCGCCGCGCTGATAGCTTTCCAGCTTGGTCATGTTGACGCCGTTGGTCGCGAAACCACCCATCGCCTTGTACAAAGCGGCGGGCACGTTGTTCACCTCGAAGATCAGCGTGGTCATCCACGGACCGTCGCCAACCGGTTCCTGCCCTTCGCGTGCCAGCACCACGAAGCGCGTGGTGTTATGTTCGGCGTCCGCGATATCGCTGGCCAAGGTGTCCAGCCCGTACAGCGCCGCCGCGCCCGGCGGGGCAAGCGCCGCCAGCGCCGGGTCGCGGCGCTCCGCCACCAGCGCCGCCGCGCCTGCGGTGTCGGGATAGGCGACGGGGGCAATGCCGTGGTCGCGCAGCCACAACCGGCATTGGCCGAGTGCCTGTGGATGGCTCATCGCCTCGCGTACGCCCGACAACGGCCCGGTGCCCATCAGGGCATAGCGAATACCGAGAAAATGCTCTCCGGTGATGACCAGCCCCGATTCGGGCAGCAGGAAATGCATGTCGGCGACACGCCCGTGCAGCGAATTTTCGATCGGAATCATCGCGCAATCGGCGCGAAAATCGCGCACCGCATCGATCGCATCGGCAAAATCAAAGCACGGCAGCGGCAGCCCATCCGGGAACGCCTCGCGCGCGGCGATATGCGAATTCGCGCCGGGGGCACCCTGAAAAGCGACGGTGCGGGCGGGATCGATGGCGGCGGCAGCGGTCATCTCGGCGACGAGCGCGCGGGCGGGTTCGGGGAAATTTTCCATGGGTGCCGGGCGGTACTGCGCTCGTCGTCGCGCTGCAAGCCATCGCCACCCCGCCCGCCAACGGCGCTTGCGATGCACGCCGCGCGAATCTATGGGTTGGGCGACTTCGTGGCTCTAACAGGGGCCGTCCCGCGGCAGAAGGTTTAGGACGAGACATGGACAACCGGACCAATACGATCGCTGGCTGGGTTTTGGGCTCCATGGGCGTCGCGCTTGCGCTCGGCATCGCCGGAAATATGATCGTCCATCCGATCAAGGCCGAAAAGGCCGGCTATCCGATCGAGGGCGGCGCGGAAGAAGGTGCCGGAGCGGCTGCCGCCGACAAGCCGATCGCCGAATTGCTGGCCACGGCGGACACTGCGCACGGTGCCGAAGTGTTCAAGAAATGCTCCGCTTGCCACACGATCGCCCAGGGCGGTGCCAATGGCATCGGCCCGAACCTGTGGGCGACCGTGGGGGAAGCGATCGCGCAGGGTAAAGCGGGTTACGCCTTTTCCGATGCGCTGAAGACCGCAGGCGCTGGCAAGAAATGGGATTTCGAAGAGCTCAACAAATGGCTCACCAGCCCGCGCGCCTTTGCGGCGGGCACCAAGATGACCTTTGCCGGGTTGACCAGCGGCAAGGACCGCGCGGACGTGATCGCCTATCTCAACACGCAAGGCTCCAACCTGCCACTGCCAGCAGCTGCGCCCGCCGCGACCGAAGCCAAGGCACCGCCCGCCGCTGGCGCGGCTGATCCCGGTGGCAAGGCGTCGCCTGCCGCAGCCGACCTGGGCAACGCCACCGCGCCTGCCGCAGCCGGGGCGGAACCGGCCAAGAAATGATCTGATCTGCGCGCCCCCCGGGTCCAACCCCAGGGGGCGGCGGGCTCAGTCCTTGTCGCGGTAAAACGCCTTCACCACGTCCCACCCCTCCTGGGCGGTTTCGACGAAGGTGAAGATCTTGAGGTCCTTGGCCGAGACCACGCCTTCCTCGACCAGCGCCTCGAAATTGACGACGCGGTTCCAGAATTCGCGGCCGTAGAGCAGCACCGGGATCGGCGCGATCTTGCCGGTCTGGATCAGCGTCAGCAACTCGAACAGTTCGTCGAACGTGCCGAACCCGCCCGGAAACGCCGCCAGCGCGCGCGCGTGCAGCAGGAAGTGCATCTTGCGCAGCGCGAAATAGTGGAACTGCATCGACAGCGCCGGGGTGACATAGGGGTTGGGCGCTTGCTCATGCGGCAGCACGATGTTGAGCCCGATCGATTCGTGCCCGCAATCGGCCGCACCGCGGTTCGCCGCTTCCATGATCGAGGGGCCACCGCCCGAACAGACCACGAAGTGCCGCTTGCCGTCGGTATCGACCGGGAAGCTGCTCGCCAGCCGCCCGAGCTCGCGCGCCACGTCATAATATTTGGACTTGGCGACCAGCCGCTCGGCGATGCGGATCGCCTGCTCGCGGTCGCCTTCGGCGGCGTGCGCGATGTCGAGCAAGGCCTGCGCCTTGGCCGGTTCGGGGATGCGCGCGGATCCATACATCACGAAGGTCGAGGCGATATTGGCCTCGTCCATGATGAGCTGGGGCTTCAGCAGTTCGAGCTGGAAGCGCACCGGGCGCAAATCCTCGCGCAACAGGAAATCCATGTCCTGAAAGGCGAGGCGATAGGCCGGGTTCTCGGTCTGCGGCGTGCTGACCGCCGTCTTGGCAGTTTCGGCATCCTGCCGCGCGCGAGGAAAGACCCGCGACGGCACGTGCGTATCGCGCGCATCGGACTCGTGGACGAGCGAGTCTTGGGCTGGGGCGTCCGGGTTCGGAGTGTCGTTCATCCACCGCCCCTAAGCCACTGCGCCGCAAATTTGAAGCCTAGCGGCAAAACCCGGCATGATCGTCTTCCAGATGCAGATGGTTGTAATGCACCGCATTGTAATCCGGGCTCAGCACCGTGCCGAAGCGCTTGCACGCCGAGGCGCGGATCGTGCGCAGGAAAGCGCGTGCGTCCGCATCGCCGCCATTCCAATTCTGCTGGATGGTGACGCGACGGCCATCCTTCAGCACGAAGCCCGATATATCGACCGCATTGGCGGTGGCATGGCCCGACAAGCGCCCGCCAGCGCCCGGCGCACCGACCACGGCGCGACACGCATAGCTGCCCATGCTTTCGATCCGCACCAGATCGCTGCCCAGCATCTGCCGCGCCGCCGGGGCCACGGCATAATCGACCCACGCAGTGAAGTTGCGCGCGAGGCCACAGCGCATGGCCTTGAGGTTGGTGACCGGCACGCCGATGTCGATCAGTTGCAGTGTCCCGATCAACCGACAGCCGCCCCCATAGTCGCGATCGGGCAAGGGCGAGAAGCGCACATCTTCGCGCGAGAGATCGGCGTAGCAAGCCTGCGTCTCGCGGCTGGTCGGCAAGGCGAGCGTCACCGGCCTAGCCCCGCGCGGGCGTGGCGGGGGGCGGCGGTCCTGCCCACCGCCGGCCATGCAGCCGGCGAGCAGGAGCAAGAAAAGAAGGGCGGCGCGTTTCACGCTCTTTCTATAGCCCACGCGACTCGCGAAGGGATAGCGAAGCTGCGCGGTCGCGGCAGAGCGATGTCGTGGCGTGGCGAGCGGATCACGGGTTGACCGCCGGGTGAAACTGTCTAGGGCGGTCGACGGGCCACGCGGTCCCAACGCCGCGCGTGCTCTCTGTAAGGAGAGACTACATGACTGACCTTCCTGCGCGTCCCGCGCATCTGCCTGCACGCCCGTATTTTTCCTCGGGCCCGTGCGCCAAGCCCCCGGGCTGGACCCCCGCCAATCTTGCCACCGAATCGCTGGGGCGCTCGCACCGCTCGAAGATCGGCAAGGCGCGGCTGCAATATTCCATCGATCTGATGCGCGAGCTCTTGAAGCTCCCCGACACGCACCGCATCGGCATCGTCCCCGGTTCCGACACCGGCGCGTTCGAAATGGCGATGTGGACGATGCTGGGCGCAAAGCCCGTCACCGCGCTCGCCTGGGAAAGCTTTGGCGAAGGCTGGGTGACCGACGCGGTCAAGCAACTCAAGATCGATCCCACCGTGCTGCGCGCCGATTACGGCCAATTGCCCGATCTGAACGCGGTCGACTGGTCGAACGACGTGCTGTTCACCTGGAACGGCACCACTTCGGGCGTGCGCGTACCGAATGCCGATTGGATCCCAGAGACCCGCGAGGGCCTCAGCTTCGCCGACGCGACCAGCGCGGTGTTCGCGTACGACATTGACTGGGCCAAGATCGACGTCGCCACCTTCTCCTGGCAGAAGGTGCTGGGCGGCGAAGGCGCGCACGGCGTGCTGATCCTGGGGCCCCGCGCGGTCGAACGGCTGGAAAGCTACACCCCCGCCTGGCCGCTCCCCAAGGTGTTCCGCCTGGTCTCCAAGGGCAAGCTCACCGAAGGCGTGTTCAAGGGCGAGACGATCAACACCCCCTCGATGCTCGCCGTCGAAGACGCCATCGCCGCGCTCGAATGGGCTAAGACGGTCGGCGGCGCGGACGGCCTGATCGCCCGCAGCGACGCCAATGCCGCAGCACTCGACAAGATCGTCGCCGAGCGCTCGTGGCTCGGCCATCTCGCCGCCGATCCGGCGTCGCGCTCCAGGACCAGCGTCTGCCTGACGGTCGAGGGTGCCGACGAAGCCTTCATCAAGGCGTTCGCCGGTCTGCTCGAAAAGGAGCATGCCGCGTATGACATCGCTGGTTACCGCGATGCCCCGGCGGGCTTGCGCATCTGGTGCGGCGCGACCGTCGACACCGCCGACATCGTCGCGCTCGGGCCATGGCTCGACTGGGCCTATGCGAGCGTGAAGGCCGCGTAATTCTTCTCCCTCTCCCCGCCTGCGGGGAGAGGGCCGGGGAGAGGGGCAGTCCAGCACGCCACCTCCCCCGAATTTCCCACTTCCCCTCTCCCCGACCCTCTCCCCTGAAGGGGAGAGGGAGCAGAAGGACAAAACCGATGCCAAAAGTGCTTATTTCGGACAAAATGGACCCCAAAGCGGCGCAAATCTTCCGCGAACGCGGCGTCGAGGTCGATGAAATCACCGGCAAGACCCCCGAAGAATTGATCGCGATCATCGGCGAATATGATGGCCTGGCGATCCGCAGCTCGACCAAGGTGACCAAGGCGATCCTCGCCGCCGCGACCAATTTGAAGGTCATCGGCCGCGCCGGGATCGGCGTGGATAATGTCGATATTCCAGCGGCGTCTGCGCAGGGTGTGGTCGTCATGAACACCCCCTTCGGCAACTCCATCACCACCGCCGAACACGCCATCGCCCTCATGTTCGCGCTCGCCCGCCAATTGCCCGAGGCCGACGCCTCGACCCAGGCCGGCAAGTGGGAAAAGAACCGCTTCATGGGCGTGGAATTAACCAGCAAAACCTTGGGGTTAATCGGTGCCGGCAACATCGGCTCGATCGTCGCCGACCGCGCCCGCGGGCTGAAGATGAAGGTCATCGCCTTCGATCCCTTCCTCAGCCCCGAACGCGCCCTCGAACTCGGCATCGAAAAGGTCGAATTGGACGACCTCCTCGCCCGCGCCGATTTCATCACCCTCCACACCCCGCTCACCGACCAGACCCGCAACATCCTCTCGGCCGAGGCGCTGGCCAAGACCAAGAAGGGCGTGCGCATCGTCAATTGCGCGCGCGGCGGGTTGATCGACGAAGCCGCGCTCAAGGCCGGGCTCGATTCGGGCCATATCGGTGGTGCAGCCCTCGACGTGTTCGTCGAGGAACCGGCCAAGGCATCGCCTTTGTTCGGCACCCCCAACTTCGTCTCGACCCCGCACCTCGGCGCATCGACGACCGAAGCGCAGGTCAATGTCGCGATCCAGGTCGCCGAACAAATGGCCGATTTCCTCGTCGCCGGCGGCGTCACCAACGCGCTCAACATGCCGAGCCTGTCGGCCGAGGAAGCCCCGCGCCTAAAGCCGTACATGGCACTGGCCGAAAAGCTCGGCAGCCTGGTCGGGCAGCTCACCCACGGCGCGATCGCGCGCATCTCGGTCCATGCCGAGGGTGCCGCCGCCGAGCTCAACCAGAAGCCGATCGTCGCCGCCGTGCTAGCCGGGTTCCTGCGCACGCAGACCGACACCGTCAACATGGTCAACGCGCCGCTGCTCGCGAAGGAACGCGGCATCGAAGTGCGCGAAGTCCGCACCGAACGCGAGGGCGATTACCACACGCTGCTGCGCGTCTCGGTCAAGACCGATGCGGGCGAGCGTTCGGTCGCGGGCACGCTGTTCGGCGATTCGGCCCCGCGCGTGGTCGAACTGTTCGGCATCAAGGTCGAGGCCGATCTCGCCGGGCACATGCTGTATGTCGTCAACGAGGATGCGCCGGGCTTCATCGGTCGCCTTGGCACCTTGCTCGGCACCGCGGGCGTCAACATCGGGACCTTCCACCTCGGCCGCCGTTCGGCCGGTGGCGAGGCGGTGCTGCTGCTGTCGATCGACGATGCGGTAACGCCCGACCTGCTCGCGCAAATCCGCGCGCTGCCGGGCGTGAAGACCGCGATGGGCTTGGCGTTTTAACAGGCGGACGGTACGCCCTTCTTCTCCCTCTCCCCTCCGGGGAGAGGGTCGGGGAGAGGGGCCGTGCCAACAACCGATAAGCTATTGCTAGCGCGCGCCAAAGCCATGCGCAGCAACCCAACCCCCGCCGAAGCGCGCCTCTGGTACAACCTCCGCGCCAAACGCTTCGCCGCAGTCAAGTTCGCCCATCAGGTCGTGATCGGCCCGTTCATTGCTGACTTTGTCGCGCGTTCCCTAAAATTCGTGATCGAGCTTGACGGCGATACCCACGCAGACGACGAGAGCGGCGACGCCCGCAGAACGGCGTGGCTGGAACGACAAGGGTATCGCGTGATCCGCTTCAACAATGCCGACGTCATGGGGAACCTGGATGGCGTGCTAGAGACGATCAGCGCTGCGCTTGCGACGGCCCCTCTCCCCGGCCCTCTCCCCGGAGGGGAGAGGGAGAAGGATATAGCATGACCACCGCCCTCCTCCCGACCGGTTTCCGCGACCGGCTCCCGCCCTTCGCCGACGCCGCCGCGCGCCTCGAAGCCGCTGCGCTCGCCGCCGCTTATGCCTATGGCTATGAACGTGCCGACCCCGCCCTCGCCGAGTTCGAGGCCGGTCTCGCCGGTCGCCTGAAGGCCGCGCGCGCGCAGGATGCGGTGCGCTTCGTCGATCCGGTCAGCCAGGCGACGCTCGCGATCCGCCCCGACATGACCGCGCAGATCGGCCGCATCGCAGCCACCCGCATGGGCCACCACCCGCGCCCGGTGCGGCTGTCCTATGCGGGACCCGTGCTGAAACTGCGGGCCTCGCAACTCGCGCCCGAACGTGAATTGCGCCAGATCGGCTGCGAGTTGATCGGCCTCGATACCGTGGCGGCGGCGCGCGAAGTGGTCGAAGTTGCGGTCGCCGCGCTGGAGGCCGCAGGTGTCAGCGACATCTCGATCGACTTCACCCTGCCCGACCTGATCGACGTCCTCGCCAACGGCCCCTTCCCGATCGAGCCCATGCAGATCACCGCCTTGCGCGACCGGCTCGACGCCAAGGATGCGGGCGGCGTCGCCGCGATCGCCCCCGCCTATCTCCCGCTGATCGAGGCGGCAGGCCCCTTCGAAACCGCGCACGCCCGGCTCTGCGCGTTCGATGCGGGGGGCGCGCTGACCTCGCGACTCGATGCCTTGTGGAAAATCGCCGAGGGCCTGCAAGGCCGCGTCGCGCTCACGCTCGACCCGACCGAGCGCCACGGCTTCGAATATCAAAGCTGGCTCGGCTTCTCGATCTTTGCAGGCGGCGTGCGCGGCGAAATCGGGCGCGGCGGCACCTACACGATCATGCACGAAGGCGGTGCCGAGGAATCGGCGGTCGGCTTTTCGCTCTACGCCGACGCCATTGTCGCGGCCGGGCTGGCCGAGGTCGACCGTCGCCGCCTGTTCGTCCCGCTCGGCACCGATCCGGCGGTAGCCGCCGCCATGCGCGCGGCGGGCTGGGTCACCGTCGCGGCGCTCGAGGCAGGCGACACGCCCGAGGCGCAATTGTGCACGCACGTACTGGCGGAAGGCGAAGCGCGGGCGGTCTAGGCACCGCTCACGCGAACAGACGGTCGAGATAGGCGTCCACCACCGGCGTGGCGGGATAAGCGTTTTCGCCCAATTGCCGGTTGATCGCCATGTGCCCTTTGAGGCCGCTGCCTGCAAAACCCTGCACCTCGGCCGGTGTGCCCGCCTTGCGCAAGGCTTCGCCCAATTGTTGGGACTGCGCGGTGCCATCCTTGCGCGCGACGTGGAGAATGAGGAAGCTCGGCGCATTGGGCGCGGCGGCATGGAAGGTCGGCGACAGCGCCCTTTGCCGCGCCGGGTCGCTCCCAAAGGCCTCCAGATAGCGGTCGTGCATGAATGTGCCGCCCTCGGCGATCTGGCGCGGCACGTCATAAGCCGCCCCGTCCAATAAGATCACGCCCTTCAGCGCATCGGCACGCAAGTGCGCATGGTCGAGATAGCGCGGATCGGTGCCGACCAGCGCCGCGAGATGCGCGCCCGCGCTATGCCCCATCAGCACGATCCGCCGCGTATCGATGCCGAGCGTCGCGGCTTGCCGCACCAGCACCGCGATCGCATCGGCGACATCCTGTGCTTGCTGCTCGACCGTCGCGGACGGCACCAGCCGATAGCCGATCGACGCAAAGGCGTAGCCGCGCTCAAGACTGTGGCTGACCTTGGCCGAGCCGCGCGCCATGTCCTTGTCGCCAGCCTCCCAGCCGCCGCCGTGCACGAAGATTACCAGCGGCGCAGCGCCATTTGCCTTGGTCGCATGCCAGAAGTCGAGATGCTGGAGCGGATCGCTGCCATAAGCGATGTCAGTCCCCGCGGGGCCGGATTGCTGCTGCTGTTGCTGGCGCTCCATCCAGCGCTTCATCATCATCTTGCGCAGCGGCCCCTGCGCATCGGCAGTCGTTGCGAACGTGAGCGCCGCCACCATCACGCCAGATAAAAGGTGTTTCCGCATCACAAAGCTCCCGGACCTTGGTCATTACGCGTGCGCAACTTGGTAAGCGCCGGTCTTTTGGGCCGCAAGAAAACAAGTGTCGCAGGATGTATCGCGGGGCCAGATGCCCCAGCCGCCGGCGCAGCGCGCAATAACAATGGACCCTCTGCCCCCTGCACATTAGGGCTGCACCGAAAACGTAACAATCAGGCAGCAAGACACCGTGGGAAATGTAGCAGTGATCGGCGCCCAATGGGGCGATGAGGGCAAGGGCAAGATCGTCGACTGGCTGGCGGAACGCGCCGATGTCGTCGTGCGCTTCCAGGGTGGCCACAATGCCGGCCATACGCTCGTCGTCGGCGAAAGCGTCTACAAGCTGTCGCTGCTCCCCTCGGGCATCGTGCGCGGAACCCCCTCGGTCATCGGCAATGGCGTGGTGCTCGATCCGTGGGCGCTGAAGGCCGAAGTCGAAAAACTGCGCGGCCAGGGCGTGACGATCACCCCCGACACGCTGATGCTCGCCGATACCTGCGCGCTGATCCTGCCGTTCCACCGCGATCTCGATGCCTTGCGCGAAGATGCCAGCGGGGCGGGCAAAATCGGCACCACGCGGCGCGGCATCGGTCCGGCTTATGAAGACAAGGTCGGCCGCCGCGCGATTCGCGTGTGCGACCTGGCGCATCTCGATTCGCTCGATGCCCAGCTCGACCGTCTGACCGCGCATCACGACGCGCTGCGCGCAGGCTTCGGCGAACCGCCCATCGATCGCGCCGCGCTGGTCCAGGAACTGCGCGAGATCGCCGATTTCGTACTGTCCTTCGCCAAACCGACCTGGCGCGTGCTCAACGATGCGCGCGCGAATGGCAAGCGCATCCTGTTTGAAGGCGCGCAGGGCGTGCTGCTCGATGTCGACCACGGCACTTATCCGTTCGTCACCTCGTCCAACACCATTTCGGGCACGGCGGCGGGCGGTTCGGGCCTGGGGCCGAGCGCGGTCGGCTTCGTACTCGGCATTGCCAAGGCCTATACCACCCGCGTCGGATCGGGCCCGTTCCCGACCGAGCTGGAAGACGAGATCGGCATCCGCCTGGGCGAGCGCGGCCATGAGTTCGGCACCGTCACCGGGCGCAAGCGTCGCTGCGGCTGGCTCGATGCGGTGTTGCTGCGGCAATCGGCGGCGGTCGGCGGCATCACCGGCATCGCGCTGACCAAGATCGACGTGCTCGATGGCTTTGACGAAGTGAAGATCTGCACCGGCTATCGCCTGCGCGGCGAAACGCTCGATTATTTCCCGGCGCATGCCGCCGATCAGGCCGAGGTCGAGCCGATCTACGAAACCATGCCCGGCTGGCAGGAAACGACGGCGGGCGCGCGGAGCTGGGCCGATCTGCCCGCGCAGGCGATCAAGTACATTCGCCGCATTGAGGAACTGATCCGTTGCCCGGTGGCGCTGGTCTCGACCAGCCCCGAGCGCGACGACACGATCCTCGTCCGCGATCCCTTTTCGGACTGACCTTTCCCGACCGCGATATCAATAGCGGTGCCTCCCCTTTATGGAGGGGCCGCTATCGGCGCTTGACGTCCCGCGACTCTATTGGCACGATACATGCCATAAGGAGAGTGCGGTGGAGGTTTTACGAACGCCCGAGGCCCGGTTCGAGCGGCTGGCCGATTATCCCTTCGCGCCGCACTATCAAACCGTCACCGACGGCGACGGGACGCCCCTGCGAATCCACTATATCGATGAAGGGCCGCGCGACGCCGCGCCGGTGTTGCTGATGCATGGCGAGCCGAGCTGGTCCTATCTCTATCGCAAGTTCGTGCCACCGCTCACCACTGCCGGGCACCGCGTGATCGCGCCCGACCTGATTGGCTTCGGCAAATCCGACAAGCCCGCCGCGCGCGCCGATTACACCTATGAACGCCATGTCACCTGGATGTCCGACTGGCTCACCGCGCTCGACCTGCGCGACATTACGCTGTTCTGTCAGGATTGGGGCGGGCTGATCGGGCTGCGCCTGGTCGCCGCCTTTCCCGATCGCTTCGCACGCTTGGTGATCGCCAATACCGGACTGCCGGTCGGCACCGGATCGTCGGCGGGGTTCGATGCGTGGCTAGCCTTCAGCCAGAATGTGCCGCTCTTCCCGGTCGGCGCGATCGTCAATGGCGGGACCGTGCGCGAGCTCACCAGCGACGAGATCGCGGCCTATGACGCCCCCTTCCCCGACGAAAGCTACAAGGAAGGCGCGCGGCAATTCCCGACCCTGGTACCGGTCACGCCAGAGCACGCCTCGGTTGCCGAAAACCGCGCGGCGTGGACGGTACTCGAACGCTTCGACAAGCCCGTCCTCACCGCCTTCAGCGACAAGGATGCGGTGACCGCAGGCGGCGAGAAGATCTTTATCGAGCGCATCCCCGGCGCCCGCGGGCAGCCGCACACCATCATCGCGGGTGGCGGCCATTTCCTGCAGGAAGACGCGCCCGACCGATTGAGCGCGCTGATCGATAGCTTCATTCGCAGCACCGGAGCATCGGCATGAACGTCACCAACGCGGTCTTTCCTCCCCCCGAACAGGCCGCCGCCTTTTTCAGCGCGCCCGAGGACGGGCCGTTCGTGATGGTCAATTTGCTGAAGTTCAAGGACCATGCCGAATATCCGGACGGCTCCGACGCCCTGCTGAGCGGGCGCGAGGCCTATGCCCGCTATGGCGCGGCGGTGCGGGCCTGCCTGGCGGCGGTCGGTGGCGAAGCGCTCTATGCCGGTGCGGTCAGCGAACTGATGCTCGGCACCATGGACGAGCCGTGGGACATGGTCGCGCTTGCCCGCTACCCGTCACGGGCGGCGATGCTGGCGATGGTGCAATCGCCCGATTACCAGGCAATCGAGAAGCATCGCGTCGCCGGGCTTGCCGGGCAGCTCAACATCCGCACCAAGCCGCTTGGCGCATGACGCTCACCTACGATCTCTATTGGTCGTTCCGTTCGCCTTATTCCTATCTGGTGACGCCGCGCCTGATCGAACTGGAACGCGATTTCGACGTCGTGGCGCGGGTTCGGCCGGTCTATCCGATTGCGGTTCGCCAACCCGATTTCTTCACCAGCAACGATCCCCTGTGGCTTAGCTATTTCCTGCGCGATATCGGTCGCAGCGCCGCCTTTGTGGGGATGCCGTTCCGCTGGGCGCAGCCCGATCCGGTGGTGATGGATTTCGCGACCCGCACCTATCCGCTCGACCAGCCCTATATCCACCGTCTGACGCATCTTGGGGTCGCTGCGGCAGAACGCGGGCGTGGCCTCGCCTTTCTCGAAGCGGTGGGGCGACTGCTCTGGAGTGGGGCAGTGAGCAGATGGCATGAGGGCGATCACCTCGCCCGCGCCACCGCCGAGGCCGGCCTTGACCTCGCCGAACTCGACGCTGCGGTCGCGGCCGAACCGGAACGCTATGTCGAGATCGTCGTCATCAACCAGGCGGCACAGCGCGACGGCGGGCATTATGGCGTGCCGCTGATGGTGTTCGAGGGTGAACCCTTTTTCGGACAGGACCGCTTCGACCAGCTCAAATGGCGGATGGAGCAACAGGGACTGGCGCGGCGATAATGGCACGCAGCGTGCCGTGACATTGCAGAGTCGGACGACGCTGCTACGATGCAAGAAACAAGGGGGCGAGCGATGCGGAACCTGATGCGGGCGATGGTGGGGTTGGTCGGCCTGTTCAACATCGCCTTGGGAATGGCCTTCCTGTTTGATCCGGCACATTCCGTCGCGCGCTTCTTTCTCACGCCGGGCGGCACGCAAGGGCTGGCAACGGTGCGCGCCGACTTCACCGCGTTCTTCGTCACTGGCGGGGTGTTCGCGCTGCTCGGCGCATGGCGCTGCGCGCGCGCACCGCTGGCGGTGCCGTTATCGCTGCTCGGGATCGCGATTGGCGGACGCTGCCTGAGCCTGATCCTCGACGGCACACCCGCCTCGGCGTTTCCGCCGATGGTCGCGGAGGCAGTGATGATCGTGGTGCTGTTGCTCGCACGCCGCAGCTTCGCGGACGTCGCGCGGTGAAGCATTGGGGCAAGATCGTGCTCGCTTTGGTCGCGGTGCTGGCGATCGCGGGGTTCGCGTCAAAGGATTATATACTGCTGCATCTGCCGGGCTGGACCGCGCCGCACGTCTATCCGACGCGCGCGGTAACATGGCAGCGCGGCCCCGCCCCCGCCATTCCGGCGGGCACCCGCCCGCCCAACATCGTGCTGATTGTCGCCGACGACCTTGGCTATAACGACATCAGCTTCAATGGCGGCGGGGTTGCGGGCGGGCTGGTCAAGACGCCCAATATCGATGCGCTGGGGCATGATGGCGTCACCTTCGCCGACGGCTATGCCGGTAATGCCACTTGCGCACCGAGTCGCGCCGCGTTGATGACCGGGCGCTATCCAACGCGTTTTGGGTATGAATTTACGCCCGCCGATACGCACCCGCCCGCCTGGTTTCCGTCGAGCGTGATCCGCACCGACGCCATGTTCTCGCGCACCATCGCCAATTTCCCGACGACATGGGAACACAAGACGATCTTCGACGAGGACGCCGCGCGCCAGCCCGCCACGACGGCACCCAAGGGCGTACCGTCGAGCGAGGTGACGATTGCCGAGCTGCTGCGCGGCAAGGGCTATCACACGATGCACCTCGGCAAATGGCACCTCGGCGAAGCAAAGGGGATGCGGCCCGAGGATCAGGGTTTCGACGAGAGCCTGGGCTTTATGATCGGGGGCCAGATGTATTTGCCCGAATCCAGCCCCGACGTCGAAAATTCGAAACAGCCGTTCGATCCGATCGACAAGTTCCTGTGGGCGAACCTGCCGTTCAGCGTGCAATATAATGGCGGGCAGCGCTTCCACCCCGATCGCTACATGACCGATTATCTGACGGTGCAGGCCAAGGCCGCGATCACCGCCAATCGCAACCGGCCGTTCTTCCTCTATCTCGCCTACAATGCGCCGCACACGCCGCTGCAGGCGTCAAAGGCCGATTATGACGCGCTACCGCAGATCACCGATCATCGCCTGCGCGTCTATGCCGCGATGATCCGCGCGCTCGATCGCGGGGTCGGGCAAGTGATGGCGACGCTCAAGCAACAGGGGCTCGACCAGAACACGCTGGTCATCTTCACCAGCGACAATGGCGGTGCCAATTATATCGGCCTGCCCGACATCAACCGGCCGTATCGCGGGTGGAAAGCGACCTTCTTCGAAGGCGGGGTGAAGGTGCCGTTTTTCATGCGCTGGCCCGCGCGGATCAAGCCGGGCACGCGCATCGCGGGCCCCGTCAGCCATTTCGATATCTTCGCCACTGCGGGCGATGCGGGCAATGCCCCGCTGCCCAAGGACCGCGCACTCGACGGGGTCGATCTGCTGCCCTTTATCGACGGCAAGCAGAGCGGCACGCCGCACCAAACCCTGTTCTGGCGCAGCGGCCGCTATCGCACCGTGCGCGACGGCAACTGGAAGCTGCAGGCGCTCGATCTGCCGCATGTGGAGTTGCTCTATGACATGAAGGCCGACCCGACCGAACGGCATGACGTCGCCGCACAGCACTCCGATGTCGTCGCGCATCTCGACCAGTTGCTCGCCGCGCATGACCGCGCCAGCGTCAAACCCGCCTGGCCCTCGCTGATCCGCTCCCCGATCGCGATCGACCGCCCGCTCGGCACCAAGCCGAAACCGGGCGAGACGTATATCTACTGGTCCAACTAGATTAAGCGGATAGTCTCCTTCCGACCAAAGCGCGTCGTTTGCCCCATCTCCGGTGAACGTCGGGTCATGACGAAAGCTGACGATCTCGCAGGTCAAAGCGGGCGATCGGCAACGCGCCCTTGAAGGGATCATTCGGCGATCAGGCCAATCGGCCCGGAAGCAGACCTTCATTCGCCTCGATCGAGGCCGTTCTGAACTACTAGATTTGGCGGCCTGGTTTCATCGAGTTCGCGAGTGAGGTGCCGCTTCGCTGACTGATATTGTGCGCGTGAGGAGGACTGCGGCCTAACCGGATACATTCCGCCCCACGCAGAACTACTTCAGACCGTCAGTATTGCGAGCGCCGGTTGATCAACGCGGTGAGCATCTCGTCTATCTGTTGAGCTTGAGTCGAATAGCCTCGAAACATCTCAAACATCGGCACCATTGCCTTTTCAATCAGGGGCACGAGCGCGGACGCGGGCGTGTCGGCCGGAAAGCTGACCTGACATACCGGGGAGGTGTCTTCCGCCGAGATGTATCGACTGGGACCACCCACGAACCATGCATCAACGATGCGATTATGAAGGCCGGTCCAACGAAAGGCCCAGTGCAGTTCGTGGTCTGCATCCGCGACACCCATCGCGTTTGCAAAAGCGAGGCCGGTGAGGAATACCTCTGCAACGTCCGTGATAACCTGCCGTTCACCGAGCACGGTGCGCGGGCTCGCTTGGTTGCGGCGCGCGATCACGTCGAGCAGGTTCAGGCGGCGTTCGTAGAATTGGCCGTTTGGATCGAACATCTCGAACGTGAGAGCATCGAAGATATCGGAAACATAGAGCATCGCTTCCCAGCGACCCTCGCGGACCTTTGCTTCGCTCTCGATGCCGCCTACTGCGGTGTCGAGCCATGGCGGATAGCTACTGTAGCGGGGTACGGCAGACAGCATCCGCCGCAGGAAATCATGATTTGCGCGAAAGCCATCCGGAGCCGGGCTGATCACCAAGGCGACCTCCCGACTGCCCCATCCTCGCAATTCGGCGATCTCGGCAGGCACCTGGCGACGATCATATTCCTCGGCGAAGTGTCGATCGCCGACATCAAGAAAGTCCGCTGCCAGCTGGCTGCCGCTCGGCTGGGGCGCGAGTCCTCCTGTCGACATGATTTCCGCGATAGCCGGTCCGATGTCTGTCAAATTGCGCCGGATGAAACGAGCGATGTCGGCTTCGCGGTTGTCAAAGCACACCTGCATCAGCCGCTCCAAATCGTCCTTGGAACAGTCAGCGACAGTACTGGGTCGACCATTGCTGGCGAGAGTGCGGATCGGAATCTCCCCTTTCGCAAGCAAGATGACGGGTTCGCCATCGCGCTCTTGCACGATCGTCGCCTTGACGCGGACTGGAGTTCGGACCCCGGCAGCGACATTGATCCGGGGATGTTGGCGGGCGTTGCGGTCGAGGAGCTCTACTCGGACTTCGAAGGGCTCCGACGCGTAGCGGGAGACCAATTCCTGAATCCGATCGAGGTGATAGCGGGCCGCAATATCGTAGGGCGCATCGTCTTCTCGGGGGCGCCCATCGTCTTGGAAGCCAATGAGTAAGGTGCCGCCGCCATGGTTACGCAGCGCGATCAGCGTTTTGACGATCACGGCCTGATGAGGAGGCTTAGCAGGATCGAGCCAGGATTTCAGCTCGAATGCCAGGCCCTCGCTGAAGCGCACATCAGGCGGAGGATTGGTCGCAGTCATGTCGTCTTGTCGATGCTGAAGTCTCGCATTTCAATGGCGATCACACGATAATTTCTAAGACAGCCAGATCGCCCCGCCCGCCGCATGGGAAGAGTTTGAGAGCCTGACGCGGGCGCTCTTCGCAGCGAGCACGTCAAGGTGTACGGTTCCGCCGGACGCCATTGCGATGCGCCGATGGGAGGTTGCAGCCAAAACTGCCGTTAGCGGTAGCCATGCGGAACGACCGCAACCTGCCAATTCCCGCCATCAACGGCGTGTCCGCATCCCACCACTTGTTGCCGTTCCGCCCGATGCAAAGGCAGTCCCCATTTTACGGGTTCGCGGCCTAGCCGGAGCGCCCCCGCACTTTACGCCCGCTTTACGCCCGCCGCCCGCAATCCCCCGCGCGCGCTAACGCCGCTTCGGCGCAGGGACGTCGCCTGAACCATCACAGGCGGGCCCAATGTCCTTTGACCTCTTACTCGGCGGCGTCGTCGCCGTCATCGTGCTGATCTATCTGCTGGCGGTGCTTGCACAGCCCGAGCGGTATTGAGGGAGGCACGGCCATGACCCTCACCGGCTGGAGCATGATCCTGCTCTTCACCGTCCTGATCATCGCGCTGGCCAAGCCAGCCGGGGATTGGATGTACGCCCTCTATGCCCGCAAGGAGATGCCGCTCGGCTTCCTCGAACGCGGCTTCTACAAGCTCGCCGGGATCGATCCCAAGGCCGAGCAAAGCTGGGTCGGCTATGCCGTCTCGCTGATGGTGTTCAATGTGGGCGGCATCGCGCTGCTGTTCGCGATCCTGAAACTGCAGGGCGTGTTGCCGATGAACCCGCAAGGGTTTGGCGGCATGGAGACGCTGCTCGCCTTCAACACCGCGGTCAGCTTCGTCACCAACACCAACTGGCAGAATTACGGTGGCGAATCCTCGCTGTCGAACCTCAGCCAGATGGCGGGGCTGACGGTGCAGAACTTCCTGTCGGCAGCCGTCGGCATTGCCGTCGCCTTCGCCTTCATCCGCGGTTTTGCGCGCAAACAGGCATCGGGCATCGGCAATTTCTGGGTCGATGTCACCCGCGCCACGCTCTATTTGCTGCTGCCGCTCTCGATCGTGCTCGCGCTTGCTTATGTCGTGATGGGCGTGCCGCAGACCTTCGGCCCCTCGGTCGTCGCGACGACGGTGGAAGGCGCCAAGCAGACCATCGCGGTCGGCCCGGTCGCCTCGCAGCTCGCCATCAAGATGCTCGGCACCAATGGTGGCGGCTTCTTCAACGCCAATTCCGCACATCCGTTCGAAAACCCGACCGCGCTCAGCAACTTCCTGCAGATGATCACGATCTTCGTGCTCGGCGCAGGGCTCACGCTTACCTTCGGCAAGGCGGTCGGCAACATCCGCCAGGGCTGGGCGATCCTGGCTGCCATGATGCTGCTGTTCCTCGTCGGCGTCGCGGTCGCTTATGGGGCCGAGGCGGCGGGCAACCCGATCCACCACGCACTTGGCGTCGCCGGGGGCAATATGGAGGGCAAGGAAGTCCGCTTCGGCATCGCCGCCACCGCTTTGTTCGCCGTCATCACCACAGCCACCTCCTGCGGCGCGGTGATCGGGATGCACGACAGCTTCACCGCGATCGGTGGTCTCGTCCCGATGTTCAACATGCAGCTTGGCGAACTCGTCGTCGGCGGCGTCGGCTCGGGCCTCTATGCGGTGCTGATCTACTGCATCCTGGCGGTGTTCATCGCCGGGTTGATGGTCGGCCGGACCCCTGAATATGTCGGCAAGAAGATCGAATCGCGTGAGATGAAGCTGGCGGTGATCGCCATCGCCGTGCCGCCGCTCGCCATCCTTGGCCTCACCGCCGTGGCTTGCGTCACCGGGGCCGGGCTCGCGGGGCCGCTCGCCAAGGGTGCGCATGGCTTTAGCGAGATTCTCTACGCCTTCACTTCGGGCGCGGCCAATAACGGCTCGGCGTTCGGTGGCCTCAGCGGCAACACGCCGTTCTACAATCTGCTGCTCGCGCTCGACATGTTCGTCGGCCGCTTCGGGGTGATCCTGCCCGTGCTCGCGATTGCCGGTGGCCTGGCCGCCAAGCGCCGCGTGCCCGAGGGGCCGGGCTCGTTCCCGACCACCGGGCTGCTGTGGATCGGCCTGCTCGCGGCGATCATCGTGATCGTCGGGGGTCTCACCTTCCTGCCCGCGCTCGCGCTCGGTCCGATCGCGGACCAGGCGCAGGTCGCCGCCGGCATTTTGCTCTAAAAGGTCCAAGCCAATGGCAAACCAGAACGCTTCGCTCTTCACCGGCCCGCTGCTTGCTGCAGCGGTCCGGGATGCCTTCCTCAAGCTCAACCCCGCCAAGCTGATCAAGACGCCGGTGATGTTCGTCACGGCGATCGTTGCCAGCCTCTCGACCGTCCTGCTCATCAAGGGCCTCGCCACCGGCACCGGCCATGCCGCCTTTGAAGGGCAGCTGGTCTTCTGGCTGTGGCTGACGGTGCTGTTCGGCAACGTCGCCGAGGCGCTGGCCGAGGGCCGCGGCAAGGCGCAGGCCGCCGCGCTGCGCGCCACCAAGGCGGATCTCCGCGCCAAGAAGCTGATTGGCGTGGCGGGTGCCTGGGAATGGGTCGACGCCGCCCGCCTGCAAGTCGGCGACGAAGTGCTGGTCGAGACCGGCGACCTGATCCCGGCCGATGGCGAAGTTGTCGCGGGCGTCGCCAGCGTCAACGAAGCCGCAATCACCGGCGAAAGCGCCCCCGTCATTCGCGAAGGCGGCGGCGATCGCTCCGCAGTGACCGCAGGCACGCGCGTCATCGCCGATGCGATTACGGTGCGCGTGACGGCGGGCGCAGGCCAGGGCTTTCTCGATCGCATGATCGCTTTGGTCGAGGGCGCGCAACGCCAGAAGACCCCCAACGAAATCGCCCTCACCATCCTGCTGGCAGGCCTGACGCTGATCTTCCTGATCGCGGTCGGCACGCTGCCCGCCTTTGCCGCTTATGCAAATGGCGGCATCGCGGTGCCGGTGCTGGTCGCCTTGTTCGTTACGCTGATCCCGACGACGATCTCGGCACTGTTGTCGGCGATCGGCATTGCCGGGATGGACCGGCTGGTGCGCTTCAACGTGCTCGCCAAATCGGGCCGCGCGGTGGAAGCGGCCGGCGACATCGATACGTTGCTGCTCGACAAGACCGGCACGATCACGATCGGCGACCGCCAGGCCACCGCCTTCCTGCCGGTTCCAGGGGTTACGCTCGCGGAATTGACCGCGGCAGCGCGGCTTGCCAGTCTGGCCGATGAAACGCCCGAGGGTCGCTCGATCGTCGTGCTCGCCAACGCCGATGGCGCTGCCGCCATTGCGATGCCGGAGGGGGCCGAGGAGATCAAATTCACCTCGCAGACGCGCGTGTCGGGGCTGCAGATCGGGGATCGCGCGTTGGTGAAGGGCGCGGTCGACGCGATCCTCATGCGGCTGGGCAATGTTCCCAATGCCGATACCCTGCGCAAAATCTCGGACGAAATCGCGCGCGGCGGTGCCACTCCGCTGGCGGTCGCCGATGGCAACCGTCTGCTTGGTGTCGTCCAGCTCAAGGACATCGTCAAAGCGGGCATCCGCGAACGCTTCGGCGAGCTGCGCCGGATGGGTATCCGCACGGTGATGATCACCGGCGACAACCCGCTGACCGCCGCCACCATCGCGGCCGAGAGCGGCGTCGACGATTTCCTCGCCGAGGCGACGCCCGAGGACAAGCTCGCTTTGATCCGCAAGGAACAGGAAGGCGGCAAGCTCGTCGCGATGTGCGGCGACGGCACCAACGACGCCCCTGCCCTCGCCCAATCGGACGTCGGCGTGGCGATGAACACCGGCACGCAGGCAGCGCGCGAGGCAGGCAATATGGTCGATCTCGACAGCGACCCGACCAAGCTGATCGAGATCGTCGGCCTCGGCAAGCAATTGCTGATGACGCGCGGCGCGCTGACCACTTTCTCGATCTCCAACGACGTCGCGAAATATTTCGCGATCCTGCCCGCGATCTTCGTCGTGCTCTATCCGGGGTTGGGCATGCTCAACGTCATGCGCCTGGCGAGCCCGGAAAGCGCAATCCTGTCGGCGATCATCTTCAACGCGTTGATTATCCCGGCGCTGGTGCCGCTCGCGCTGAAGGGCGTGAAGTACCGTCCCGCCCCCGCAGGCACGCTGCTGGCGCGCAACCTCGCGGTTTACGGCGTCGGCGGGCTGATCGCCCCATTCGTCGGCATCAAGGCGATCGATCTCGTCGTCGCCGCCCTCCATCTCGCTTGAAGGACCTTTCGATGTTCACCGAAACGCTTCGCGCGCTCCGCCCCACCGCGGTCCTGCTGCTGCTCGTCACGCTCGTCACCGGGCTGCTGTATCCAGCCGCGATCACCGGCATCGCGCAGGTCGCGCTGCCGGTCCAGGCCAATGGCAGCATCCTGTCGGACACCAGGGGCAATCCGATCGGCTCCGCGCTGATCGCCCAGAATTTCACGGGCCCACGCTATCTCCATCCGCGTCCCTCTGCCGCTGGCAAGGATGGCTATGATGCGAGTTCGTCGGCCGCGACCAACCTAGCGCCCGGGTCGAAAGACCTGCGCGACGCCATCGCCAAGCGCGTTTCCACCGCGCGGGCGGAAGGGATGACCGGGGATCTACCCGCCGACCTGGTCACCACTAGCGCCTCGGGGCTCGATCCCGATCTGAGCCCCGAGGCGGCTTTTTTGCAGGCACCGCGCATTGCCAAGGCGCGCGGCCTGGATGTCGCCAAGGTAAAGTCGCTCATCGCCGAACAGACCGAGCAACCCGTGCTCGGCATCATCGGCGAACCGCACGTCAACGTCCTGCTGTTCAATCGACAGCTTGATATGCTTTCCGCTACCACATCGGGCAAATGACGCTCGCGACCTTCTCCCTTCTTCGTCACCCCGGGCTCGTCCCGGGGTCCACCGTGCCAATAGATCAGCGGCGTCAGGATGTGCGGCGCAGTGGACCCCGGGACAAGCCCGGGGTGACGGCTGCTGACATCAGCACGGGCGTGCAATGACCGAAACCCGCCCCTCCCCCGATGCTCTGCTCAAGGCCGCCCAAAGGGAGGGGCGTGGTCGTCTCAAGATATTCCTGGGGGCCGCCCCCGGTGTCGGCAAGACCTTCGAAATGCTGCGCGAAGGCGCGGAACTCCTGCGCACTGGCACCGACGTCGTCGCAGGCGTGATCGAAACGCATGGCCGCACCGAAACCGAACGGCTGACCGCCCCATTCGAGGTGCTGCCGCGCGCTAAAATCGTCCATGGCGCGCACACTCTCGAGGAATTCGATCTCGACGCGATGCTCAAGCGGCATCCGCAAGTCGCCTTGATCGACGAATTTGCGCATACCAATGCCCCCGGCAGCCGCCACCCCAAGCGCTGGCAGGATATTGAAGAGTTGCGCGCAGCGGGCATCGACGTGCTCACCACGCTCAACATCCAGCACGTCGAAAGCCTCAACGATGTCGTCGCCGGTTTCACCCGCGTGCGTGTGCGCGAGACCGTGCCCGATGCGGTGCTGGACGATGCCGAGATCGAAGTGGTCGACCTCCCGCCCGACGAGCTGATCGACCGGCTGAAGGACGGCAAGGTCTATATCCCAGCCGAGGCGACGCGCGCGCTCGGCCATTTCTTCTCGAAATCGAACCTGTCGGCCTTGCGCGAACTGGCGTTGCGCCGCGCCGCGCAGACGGTCGACCGCCATTTGCTCGACCATGTCGCCAGCCTCGGCGAAAGCGGCACCTGGGCCGGCGGCGAGCGCGTCGTCGTCGCGGTTGGCGATCAGCCGGGCAGCGAAACGCTGATCCGCTCGGCCAAACGTCTGGCCGATGCACTCCGCGCAAGCTGGACGGCGGTGGTGGTGGAAACCCCGCGCACGGCGACACTCTCCGCCGAGGCGCGCGCGCGCATGGCGCATGCGCTCGACCTCGCCACCGGTCTTGGCGCGACCATTGCCACCATCCCCGCGCGCAGTGTGCTCGAGGGTCTGGTCGCGCAAATCCGCGAAGCGCGCGCGACCGCCGTCGTTATCGGCAAGTCGCGCCGTTCGTGGTGGTTCGAGCTGCGCCACGGCTCGATCGTCGACCGGCTGGTGCGGGCGCTCGATGGCGTGGCGATCCATGTCGTACCCGTCGCGCAACCCAGCGAAACGTTACGCGAAGCCCCCACCACTCGGCCGATCCTGGCGCGCGGGAGTCTGATCGGGCTTGCACTCGTCGGTGCCAACACCGCGCTCGCGACGCTGTTACAGCCGCTGGTCGGTGCCAATGCGATGGATCTGCTGTATCTGCTGCCGGTGATCGCGACCGCCACGCTCTACGGCCTGCGCCCCTCGTTGATCGCGAGCATCGGCGCGGCGCTGGCGTATAATTTTTTCTTCCTGCCGCCGCTCTACACGCTGACGATCACCGATCCGCAGAATGTCGTCACGCTGATCGTGTTCGTCATCGTCGCGGTCGTCGCGAGCCAATTGGCCGGGCAAGTCCGCCGCGAAGCCAATCTCGGCGCGCGCACCGCCACCGAAAATGCCGCGCTCGCGGCGTTCGGCCAGCGTCTTGCCGCCGTCGCCGATGAGACCGGCACGGCGACCGCTACGTGCGAGGAAACCGCTGCCTTGCTGGGCGTATCCACGGTCCTGTTAGGCGAGCGCGATGGCCGCCATGTCGCGATCGCCGGTGCGCCCGATGTGCCGCAACTGAGCCCGATCGATCTCGCCGCCGCCGACTGGGCGTTCGATCGCGGCGAGGTGACCGGGCGCGCGAGCGGGACGTTGACGGCCAGTGCGTGGCAATTCCATCCGCTCAAGACCGCGCTCGGCGTGTTGGGGGTGCTCGGCGTTGCGCGCGATGGCGATGGCGATCCGATCCCCGCCGACAAACGCGTGCTGTTCGCCACCCTGGTAGGCCAGGCCGCGCTGGCCCACGAACGTCTGCAACTGGAAGCGCAGGCGCGCGAAGTGAGTGCGCTGAAGCAGCGCGACGATTTGCGCGCGACCTTGCTGTCCTCGATCGGGCATGACCTCAAGACGCCGCTCACCGCCGTCGTTGCCGCCGCCGATCAGCTCGCCAGCGAATATGGGGCCTCCCCCACCACCGCCACGTTGCAGAGCGAGGCCCGGCGTTTGCGGCGCGTGTTCGACGATCTGGTCGAGATGACCCGGATCGAGGCCGGCGCGCTGGTCATGCGGCAGGAGGCCACCGACCTGACCGATGCGGTCGCCGCCGCCGCACACGACCTTCGCGCCGAACTGGCACGCCATCGCCTGATTCTCGACGTGCCGCCGACCCTGCCGCTGGTCGAGGCCGATCCCCGCATGCTGCACCACGTCCTCATCAACCTGCTCGGCAACGCCGCCAAATTCGCCCCCGCCGATACCGACATCATCATCGAAGGACGTCGCACCCCCGACGGTCTCACGCTCGGCGTGCTCGACCAGGGCCCGGGACTACCACCGGGGCGCGAGGCGCATCTGTTCGACCGCTTTACCCGCGTCGATGGCGATGATCGCAGCGGCGGCACCGGGCTTGGCCTCGCCATCGTCCAGGGCTTTGCCCAGGCGATGGGGCTGAGCGTCAGCGCCTCCAACCGCGAGACCGGCGGATCGGCGTTTTGCGTGACTTGGCCCAATCCACTGATCCGGCGTACGGCAGCGGCATGACCGCCCAAATCCTGATCGTCGATGATGAAGCCGCAATCCGTCGCCTCGTGCGCGGAGCGGTCGAGCGCGCCGGGCTCACCGCCGACGAAGCCGCCACCGCCCACGATGCCCTGACCGCCGCGCGGCGCCCGGGATGCGAGCTGGTGCTGCTCGATCTCGGTCTGCCCGACCGCGACGGCATCGAGCTTGTGCCGCTGCTGAAGGCGATGGACCGCGCCGTCATCGTGCTGACCGCGCGCGACGCGACCGCAGAAAAGGTCGCCGCGCTTGATCTCGGAGCCGATGACTATGTCGTCAAACCGTTCGACACCGAGGAATTGCTGGCGCGCATCCGGGTCGCGCTGCGGCGGCACAATGCGGCAGCGGCTGGGCAGGACCGGCTAAAGGTGGGGCCGGTCGAAATCGATCTCGCCGCGCATCAGGTCTGGCGCGATGGCGTATCGGTGAAGCTCACCCGCAAGGAATTCGCGCTGCTCGCCGAACTGGCACGCCATGCGGGCAAGCTGCTGACTCATGCGCATTTGCTGCGGGTGGTGTGGGGCGAAGGCCATATCGACGACGTCGAATATCTGCGCGTCGCCGTGCGCGCGCTACGGCTGAAACTCGAGGCGGACCCCGCAGCCCCCGCGCTGGTGCTCAACGAACCGGGCATCGGCTACCGGCTGGTGGCGTAAGCGCGCCCCGCTACTCCGCCGGTGCGATGATCGCGGTGCGCCGCTGCCGTCCCCAGCTTTCGCGACCCGTCAGGAAGGCATGCCAGCCCCATACCGCCCCGGCGTGACGCAATAGCTGGAAGCTGAACGGTTCCAGGATCGCCGCGATCAGCGCCGGGAACAGCCCCAGCCCCTCGCGCTGCCCGGTCCAGTTCTTGTAAATACCAAGCGACCACAAATGGAAGGTCAGATCGATCGCGATCTTGACCAGCATCACGATCAGGATCGGCAGCGCGACCATGAAGCGCCCGGTCGCCACCAGCCCGATCAGGATTGCAAATGCCGCCAGCCCGTAGATCGGCTGAAGCGTGTCGAGCGTCTTGACCGGCAGCATCGCCGTGCCAAGCCAGCCGAAGCGCCGCGCGCCGACCATGTCGCGATTCCAATGCTGCGTCTGCAGAAAGCCGCCGAACCAGCGCCGCCGCTGGCGCAGGAACGCGAGCGGGCTCGCCGGGGCATCGGTCCGTGCCAGCGCACCGCCGACCACGCGCACCGTCCAGTCGCGCCCATGATCCACCGCATGACGATGCAACCGGTGGATCAACTCGTAATCCTCGACCATGCAATCGGGATCGAACCCGCCGACTGCTACCACCGCATCGCGCCGGAACGCGGCGAACGCGCCCGAAATCAGCAACAGGCTGTTCAGCCGCTCCCACGCATGGCGCGACAGGAAATTGCGGACATATTCATAGGTCTGGAACCACTCGAAGAACCGTCCCTGCAAGTCCGGCCCGCAAATCGGCGCGAGCACCCCCGTCGCCGCCACCAGTTCGGGCTCGGCAGCAAAGGCCGCGCGCATCGCGGCGATCGCGCCGGGTTCGAGCAGCGTATCGGCATCGACCGTCAGCACCACTTCGGTATCGACCTGCACCATTGCCGCGTTGAGCGCCCGCGCCTTGCCACCGTGGCGCAACCGCAGCCAGCGCAGCGACGGCAGCACCGGTGACGGCTCGCTCATCGTGCCAAGCGGCGGTGCCACGAGCCCGTAGCGGCGCGCCAGCACCGCGGCGGTGCCATCGCTCGATCCATCGTCCGCAATCAGGATCAGATCGGGGGCGGCCGTCTGGCCCGCCAGCCGGTCGATCGCCGCCGCAATCACGCCTTCCTCATTATGCGCCGCGACAATCACGCCAAACGAGACCGAGGTCGCGGGCGCGGGCTGTGGCTTCAGGCGCAAATCCCGGATGTTCCATGCGGTGAACGCGAGCAATGCTGTGTCATATAAAATATAAACGATGCCGATCGACCACACCGCCAACCCCTGCCGCTGGAACGCCTGCACCAGCAGCGCGACGAACAGGATCGGCCCGAACGCACCGATGATCCGGCTTGCGACGGGAATCCGTCGCGGGGTCAGGCGCGGCGATTCCGCCACGAGCGTTTGGGCGAGCGAGGTCATTGCGGAGGCGATACCGATCCAGGATGAACGAGCGATGACGCCGCCTAGCGCGCGGGCGCAAGTCCCGCTAGGTTAACTCTAGTTTATCGGCAGGAGCATTATCTTGGTACAGCGCTACTCCAACGTTGCGATCGTGCTGCATTGGCTGGTCGCAGCGCTGATCGTAACCAACGTCGCGCTCGCCTGGATCTGGCCGGTCCTGCCCGATGCGCAGGTGCGCCCGGCGATCGACCTGCACAAGTCGATCGGCATCACCATCCTTGGCCTGGCCCTGCTGCGCATCCTGTGGCGCTTCGGCCATCGTCCGCCGCCGCTGCCGCGCGGCTATGCCGGTTGGGAAGTGGCCGCATCGCATATCGTGCACTGGGGGCTGTACGCGATCCTGTTCGCCATGCCGCTGACCGGCTGGATCATGGATTCGGCCTATGAAAAGGCCGCGACCACGCCGATGTACCTGTTCGGCCTGTTCCAATGGCCGCGCCTCGGCTTCATCATGGCGCTCGATCCCGCGACCAAGAAGGCGGTGCATGACGGGTTTGGCGAAGCGCATGAGATCATTGCTTATGCGGTCTATGCACTGGTCGCTCTGCATCTGGCGGGGGCGCTGAAGCACCAGTGGCTGGACGGCACGAAGGAAATCCAGCGGATCTGGTTCGGGCGCTGACCCGGCGGGGATTATCGCCCCGCCAGAATCGCGTCGATCGCCTCGGCCACGCCATCCCGGTCGTTACCTGCCACCACATGGTCGGCCTGTGCCCGCACCGCCTCGGGCCCCTGCCCCATCGCAAACGACAGGCCTGCGCGGGCGAACATCGGCAAGTCGTTGGCCTGGTCGCCAAACACCGCCGTTTCGCTGAGCGGCACGCCGATCACCTCGGCCAGCGTTGCCACGCCGTCGCCCTTATTGGCCCGCAGCGCAGTGATATCGAGATAATAAGTCTGCGACTGGGCGATCGTCGCTTGCGCCGCATGGGGCTCCAGGCTGGCGTGGAGATCGGCGAGCAGCGTCGGCACATCGCTGACGAAGGTGATCTTATCCACGCGATCGTACAGGCTTGAAAAATCCTGCGTCACGATCGGCGTCTGGTTCGACGCGATCCGCTCGCTGGTGACATGCGCGCCGACGTCCGTGCTGGCATACCACAGGTCGTCAGCGAACACCCAGGTGTCGACTGCCAGCCCGCGCGCCGCCGCGAAGGCCGCCTCGACCACCGACCGGTCGACCACATGGTGGCAGGTCACCCGCCCATCGCGGGTAAAGACCGTACCGCCATTGAACGCCCCCATCGGCGCATCGATCGCCAGCGTTTCGGCAATCGGCATCAGGCCCGATCGCGGCCGCGCGCTGATAATCGTGAACGGCAAACCCGCCGCGCGCAGCCGTGCGACCGCCGCCGCCACGCCCGGCGTGATTTGCTTCGCGCGATCGACCAACGTGCCATCGACATCCGACACCACCAGCCGGATCGCACTGGCGTCTGTCACTGCGGCATCTCGACATGGCCACCAAAGCCAAAGCGCATTGCCGACAGCAATTTGTCGCCGAACGTATGCTCGACCCGGCTGCGATAACGGGCGAACAAGGCAGCGGAGAGGACGTTGACCGGCACCGCCTCCTCCATCGCCGCTTCGATCGTCCAATGGCCCTCGCCCGAATCGGCGACCTTGCCCGAAAAAGCATCGAGCGCCTGATCCTTGGCCAGCGCCGACGCCGACAGATCCAGAAGCCACGACGAGATGACCGATCCGCGCCGCCACACTTCAGCGATATCGGTCAAATTGAGATCGAAGCGTTCGTCCTCGGGGAGGTTTTCCGACGCCTTGCCCTTCAGGATGTCGAAGCCCTCGGCATAGGCCTGCATCAGGCCATATTCGATGCCGTTATGCACCATCTTGACGAAGTGCCCCGCCCCCGCAGGCCCGGCATGGATATAGCCCTGCTCGGCGCGCGGATCTTCCTTATCGGCATTGCGGTCGGGCGTGCGCGGGATCGTGCCAATGCCCGGAGCCAGCGCGGCTAGGATCGGATCGATCAGGTCGACCGATCCCTTGTCGCCGCCGACCATCATGCAGAAGCCGCGCTCCAGGCCCCATACGCCGCCCGACGTCCCGACATCGATATAGTGGATGCCCTTTTCGGCGAGCATTTTCGCGCGGCGGATGTCGTCCTTGTAGAAGCTATTGCCGCCATCGATGACGATGTCGCCCGCTTTGGCAAATCCACCGATCGTGGCGATGGTCTGCTCGGTCGGTTCCCCGGCCGGCAGCATCACCCAGTAGAGTGCGGGCGTGTCGAGCTTGTCGCGCATGTCCTCGAGCGACTCCGCCGCCACCGACCCATCGGCGGCGAGTGCGGCCACCGCCTTGGCATCACGGTCGAACACCACGGTTTCGTGCCCGGCGCGCATGATTCGGCGCGCGATGTTCCCGCCCATCCGGCCAAGGCCGATGATTCCGATCTTCATGAATATGGTCCTTCAGGCGTGCGCAGGATGCTTGGCGGCGATTGCTCCGAGCAGATCGTCAAACGCCTTGGAGAAGGACGCGACGCCCTCCTCGACCAGCGTGTCGGTCACGCCGTCCAGATCCAGGCCAAGCCGCTCCGTCTCGGACAGGACATGCCGCGCACCCGCCACATCCTCGGTCAGCGTAAGCTTAGCGGTGCCGCGTTCGCGGAACGCATCGAGCGTCTTGGGCGGCACGGTGTTGACCGTGTCCTTGCCGATCAGCGTGTCGAGATACAGCGTGTCGGGATAATCGGGGTTCTTGGTGCCGGTCGATGCCCAGAGCAGCCGCTGCACCTGCGCGCCCTTGGCGGCGAGGGCCTGCCAGCGAGCGGACGCGATGAATTCCTCATACCAGGCATAAGCGAGCTTGGCATTGGCAATGGCGACTTTGCCCTTGAGCGCCTTGGCCGCATCGCCGCCGACCCCTGCATCAATCTTGTCGTCGATCTTCGAGTCGATCCGGCTGACGAAGAAGCTGGCGACACTCGCGATATGGTCGATCGGCTCACCGCGCGCGACGCGCTTTTCCAGGCCCTCGACATAGGCTTCCGCCACTGCCTGATACGCGCTTTGCGAAAACAGCAACGTCACGTTGACGTTGATCCCAGCGTCGATCGTCGCGGCGATCGCGGGGACACCGGCAGGGGTGCCGGGAATCTTGATCATCAGGTTCGCCCGATCGACTGCGGCCCACAATTTCTGCGCCTCGGCGATGGTGCCGTCGGTGTCGTTCGCGAGATAGGGCGACACTTCCAGGCTGACATAGCCATCCTTGGTGCCAAGCCGGTCATAGACCGGGCGCAGCGTGTCTGCCGCTGCCTGGATGTCGAGGATCGCCAGATGTTCGTAGCGCTCCATCGTCGACGCATCGGGGTTGGCCTTGTCGAACGCCGCAAGCTCGGCATCATAGGCATCGCCATGCCCCATCGCCTTTTCGAAGATCGACGGGTTCGACGTGACGCCGGTCAGCGAGTCCTCATCGACCAGTTTCTGCAGGCCGCCCTCGGCGAGGAACTTGCGGTCGACAAAGTCGAGCCACACGGCCTGACCGAGATTTGCGAGATCGTTCAAACGGCCCATCAGTGCTTCTCCGTATATCCTAGTGGCATCACCCGGCCTTGTTCCGAGTCCATCCCGCCAGCGTAGCAATGCATTTGGGCATGACGGTTACCGGAACAAGGCCAATCGGGGATCAGGCGGCCTCGCCGAGCATTTCGGTGGCAACCTTGACGACATTGTCGACAGTGAAACCGAACTTGTCCTGCAATTTCGCAATCGGTGCCGACGCGCCAAAGGTCGACATGGTGATCGTGCGCCCGTCGAGACCGACATAGCGATCCCAGCCGATTTCACCCGCCATCTCGATCGCGAGCCGCGCTTTCACGCCCTTGGGCAGCACCGATTCCTTATAAGCGGCGTCCTGCTTTTCATAGCGATACCAGCTCGGCATCGACACCACGCGCGATGCCACGCCCTGAGCGACGAGCCGATCATGCGCCGCCAGCGCCAGCGACACTTCGGAACCCGTCGCGATCAGGATCACCTCCGGGTTTTCGCTGTCGGCGAGCACATAGGCACCCTTGGCCAGCCCATCCGCGCTCGCATATTTCGACCGGTCAAGCGTCGGGAGCGCCTGCCGCGACAGGATCAGCGCGGTCGGATGGCTGGCATCGGCCATGATCGCCCGCCACGCCGCCGCCACTTCATTGGCATCGGCCGGGCGGATCGTGTCGAGCCCTGGAATCGCGCGCAGCGTCGCCAGATGCTCGATCGGCTGGTGCGTCGGGCCGTCTTCGCCGACGCCGATCGAATCGTGGGTGAACACCCACACCGATCCGATTTCCATGATCGCCGACAGGCGCACCGGCGCGCGCATATAGTCGACGAACACCAGGAAGGTGGAGCCATAACCGCGCAGATGCGACAGCGTCATGCCGTTGACGATCGCGCCCATGCCATGTTCGCGCACGCCGAAATGCACGTTGCTGCCGCCATAATTGCCGGGTTCGAACGAAGCCGCGCCCTTGATGTCGGTTTTGGTCGAGGGCGACAGGTCGGCAGAGCCGCCGAGCAGCCACGGCACCTTGGCCGCAATCGCGTTGAGCACCTTGCCGCCCGCGTCGCGGCTGGCGACGCCCTTGGCGTCGGCATCGAACACCGGGATATCGGAATCCCAGCCGTCGGGCAGGCTATCGGTGAAGATCGCGTCGAGCTGCGCCGATTCCTCGGGATATTCGGTGGCATAACGCGCGCGCAGCGCGTCCCAGGCTTCGCGCAAGGGCGCGCCGCGACCGGCAATCGCCCCCTTAAAGTGCTCGGCAACGCCGTCGGGGACCAGGAACTTGGCATCTTCGGGCCAGCCATAGGCCTGCTTGGTCAGACGGATATTCTCCTCGCCCAGCGGCTCGCCATGCGCCTTTTCGCTGCCCGCCTTGGGGCTGCCATAGCCGATGATCGAATGCACGACGATGAAGGTCGGCTTGTCGGTCGTCGCCTTGAACGTATCGAGCGCGGCGGTGAGCGCAGCGACATCGTTGGCGTCGTTCACATGGATGACGTTCCAGCCATAGGATTCGAAGCGCTTGCCGACGTCTTCGTCGAAGGCAAGGCTGGTCGCGCCCTCGATCGAGATGTGATTGCTATCGTACAGCCAGCACAAATTGGACAGTTTGAGGTGCCCGGCGAGCGAGGCAGCTTCGGCCGAGACGCCCTCCATCATGTCGCCATCGCCGCACAGCGCATAGACATCATGGTCGAACAGGTCGAAACCGGGCTTGTTGTAGCGCGCCGCGAACCAGCGCTCCGCGATCGCCATGCCGACCGAATTGCCGCAGCCTGCACCGAGGGGACCGGTGGTGGTCTCTACACCGGTGGTGTGGCGATATTCAGGATGGCCCGGCGTCTTGGACGAGAGCTGGCGGAACTGCTTTAGGTCTTCGAGGCTGAGCGCGGGGTGCCCGGTCTTGTTGCCTTCGGCATCGATCTCTTCGATCCCGGCCAGATGGATCAGCGCGTAGAGCAGCATCGACGCATGGCCGACCGACAGCACGAAGCGGTCGCGATTGGGCCAATCCGGGGTGGCCGGATCGTAGCGCAGGAACTTGCTCCACAGCGTATAACCGACCGGAGCCAGCGCCATTGGCGTGCCCGGGTGCCCGGAATTTGCGGCCTGCACCGCGTCCATCGAGAGGGTGCGGATCGTGTCGATGGCGAGGCGCTCGGGCGAGCCATCCTCATGAACGCTCGTTGCAGTCGCAGTCGTCGGGGTGTCGGCCATGAACGGTATCGCCTCGCTAATGTGGGTCTGAACGCACGTGCGCCCGCCCGGTTGCGGTGTGCGAGGGCCTTATCGCGTCCTTTCGTCGCGTTCCAGCCGCGTAACGACGCCATTGGCCGCGATATAGGCCGCCGAGACCTCGGTCAGGAACAGGCCGTGGCCCAAAGCGCCCGGAATTGCGGCGATTTCAGCGGCGAGGCGCGCGTGATCGATATCAGGCGCAAAGCTGCAATCGAGGATGGAATTTCCCTGATCGGTAAGGAAATTTTCCCGCAGGGCGACCTCGGCACCAAGGTTTTCGAGTCGCGCCGCCACGAAATTCCGGGCGAAGGGCAAGGTCTCGACCGGGATCTTCGCCGCCCCGATCGCGGCGACGCGCTTGGAGCCATCGGCGATCACCAGCATCCGCGCGCTGGCGGCGGCAACCACCTTCTCGCGGAGCATCGCGCCGCCCGCCCCTTTTATCGCGCGCAAAGCGCCATCGATTTCATCGGCCCCATCGATGGTAAGGTCGATCCGCGCGGGCAGGTCGATCAGCGCAATGCCGACCGCGCGCGCATGCGCCTCGGTGGCAAGCGAGGTCGCAACGGCCTGCACCGCAAGGCCCCCACGCACCCGCTCGCCCAGCGCCTCGATCGCAAACGCTGCGGTGGACCCGGTGCCAAGGCCGACACTCATGCCAGCGCGAACCTCTTCCACCGCAGCCAGCGCGGCGAGGCGTTTGTCGGACTCGTTCATGGGCGCGCTCTACCATCGTTTGCTGGCGGGGCACATCTTGCGCTTTTGGAATTGGTGGCTAGCTATCGTCCGGGTCGCTCATAGCCACGCGTTTTTGCCGGAACATATCCACAATTGTAATGCAGCCGTGCAGGACCAAGCCAAGTGATCCCGGCAAAATTACCCAGATGCGACTGTCCGGCTCGGGCGGGTGCATTAGGGCAAAGGTGACCAATATACCGCCTGCTAAAGCCGCGATACCGACCCACCGAAGATTAGAGGGCGGCCAATATTGATAATCGAAGCTGGAAAACTTCGCAGCGGATCCTGTTACCGAGATATAATCGTATATCGGAACGCCTATCGCTACGGCGAGCGCAGTTTCTAAGAGGCCCATCGGACGACCTTAGCAGGAGCAAGAATGACCGCAAATGGGAGGGAGGTGACTATCCGCCCGCTAAGGCACTAGCCAATGGCCAGCACTCACGAATAGCCGCCAAGGAACGCGGCCCCGTCCTTCGCCCGGGAGACGCAGGAGGCGAGGGGCAGCGAAGCAAAGCAGCCTAAAACGCAAAGCCCCTCCCAACCGCCCCGCACATTTCCGCTGGCCCCGCGCCGCATCCCACGGCAAAGCCCTGCCCCATGATCGAAAAAATCCTCGGCATCCTCGCGACCTTCACCATCGGCGTCATTTCCAGCGGCGGCTATCTCGGCATTGCGTTGCTGATGGCGATCGAATCGGCCTGCATCCCGCTGCCGTCCGAGATCATCATGCCCTTTGCCGGCTATCTGGTCTCGACCGGGCATTTCAACCTGTACCTCGCCGCGACCGCGGGCGCGATCGGGTGCAATCTCGGTTCGATCGTCGGCTATGAGATCGGCAAGCGCGGCGGGCGACCAGTGGCCGAGCGCTGGGGCCGCTATGTGCTGGTCGGCCCGGGCGAGCTCGACGCCGCCGACCGCTTCTTCGCGCGCTTCGGCAATATCGCGGTGCTGATCGGGCGTCTGCTGCCGGTGATCCGCTCGTTCATCGCGTTTCCGGCGGGCGTGGCGCGGATGCCGCTGATCCCATTCCACATCTACACCTTTATCGGATCGTGGCCGTGGTGCTTTGGCCTCGCCTATCTCGGCATGGTGCTGGGCGACAAATGGAACAGCGACCCGCGCGTCAAGGCGGCCTTCCACAGCGCCGATGCGGTGATCGCAGTCGTGCTGGTAGCGGCGGTCGCCTTCTACATCTGGCACCGCGTGCGCGGCTTGAAGCGGCACTGATCCGACACGACATCTCTTTGGCTGCCCGGCCGTAACTAAGTGCGGCCAAGACACGAACTACGTCGTGTCCCATCAAGAGGTGTCCCGATGTTAAAGCCCCTTCTCTTCGCCACAGGTCTTGCCGGTGTCGCGCTGTTCGCGCTCGGCGGTGCCGCGCAGGCCGAGCGCGCCGTGCCGCTGCCCGTCGCCAAGACCGATGTCACCGCCACCGGTCGGCAAACCGCCGTGTTCGCGGGCGGCTGTTTCTGGGGCATGGAAGCGGTGTTCGAGCATGTGAAGGGCGTGACCAACGTCACTGCCGGCTATGCCGGGGGCACGCGCGACACCGCGACCTATGATCAGGTTTCAAGCGAAACGACCAAACATGCCGAGGCGGTGCGCATCGTCTATGATCCGGCCAAGGTCAGCTATGCGACGCTGCTGCGCGTCTATTTCTCGATCGCGCACGATCCGACCCAGCTCAATCGGCAAGGCCCCGACAGCGGCTACAGCTATCGCTCGGCAATCTTCCCGCAAAGCGCGGCGCAGCGTGGCGTCGCCGCCGCCTATATCGCGCAATTGGGCCAAGCGCATGTCTTCGCCAAACCGATCGTGACCAAGATCGAGTCGGGCGCGTTCTTTCCGGCGGAGGACTATCATCAGAATTTTTACGACCGGAACCCCAACCACCCCTATATCGTGACCTTCGACAAACCAAAGGTTGCGGCGTTCCGCGCAGGCTTTCCGCAATTGGCGAGCTGAGATGTGAAATCCCTCCCGTTCACGGGAGGGATTTTTGGCAGCGGCTTACGCCGCCAGCGGAAAGCGCAGCAAGCGATCCTCGACCGGGATCAGCGCTTCCGCCCCTCGCCCGACTGCGCGGACAATCTCCGGGTGTGCTGCATCCAGCCCCCCCGTCAAAGCGCCGAACGCGGGCAGGATCAGCTTGCACGCACTGGCGACGAAGCAGCGGCGGGAGACCGAACGACCGCGCACCCGCAACCGCAATTTGGGATGGAAATGGCCCGAAAGCTCGGGACGGACTTCGTCGGGCACAGCTTCGTGCCGCAGGATCAACCCGTCGACCTCGGCCTCGTCAACAACGACCCCGCCGCAACGATCGACCATTCCCGCATCATGGTTGCCGGTGATCCACGTCCACGCGATCGCACCGGTCAGCGCGCGCAGCCGCGCCTGCGCCGCATCGGGCAAGCGATCGCATCCCTCATCGTCGTGGAAACTGTCGCCCAGGCACCAGATTTCGCGCGGGCGCAGCGTCTCCGCCAGCGCGGTCAGATCGGCAAGCGTCGCCAGCGAATCATAAGGCGGCAACATTTGACCACCGCGCGCGTACCAGCTTGCTTTCTCGAAATGCAGGTCGGCCACCAGCAACGCCCCGCGCGCGGGCCAGAACAGGGCACCGCTCCCCAAAGCAAGGAAATCACGACCTGCGAACGAAAAGGGAACCATGCCCTTGGCTATGTCGCAATGGTGGCCTCGGTGCAACGCCCGTGACACCGCCTGGCCAGCGCGAGTATCAAAGGCCTTGCGCAAAGCCCCCACGAGCGTAAAGCGCGCCGTCCTTCCTGACGAGCCATTCACCGCTTATGACCGCAGCGACCGCGACCAAGCCTGACAGTCCTGCCCCGCATGCGCCGCATCCGGCGTTGCTGGCCTTGACGATCGGCGCGATCGGCGTGGTGTTCGGCGATATCGGCACCAGCCCGCTTTACGCCTTCCGCGAAGCGTTGAGCCAGACCGCGGGCGACGGCATCGACGCCAGCGAGATTCTGGGCGTGCTGAGCCTCGCAATCTGGTCGCTGATCCTGGTCGTCACCGTCAAATACGTCATCTTTCTGATGCGCGCGGACAATCAGGGCGAAGGCGGCGTGCTGGCGCTCACCGCACTCGCCCGGCGCGCGCTGGGGCGGCGCTCGCTCATCGCGCTGGTGCTGGGGGCGGCGGGGGCCTCGCTCTTCTACGGCGATGCGATCATCACGCCGGCCTTGTCGGTGCTGTCGGCGGTGGAGGGGCTGAAGACCATTCCCGCACTGGCCAATATCTTCGACGATTCGGCGATCCTCGGCGTCACGATCGTGATCCTCGTCGCGCTGTTTTTCATCCAGAGCCGCGGCACGGCGAGCGTTTCGACGCTGTTCGGGCCGGTCTGTATCGTGTGGTTCCTGGCGATTGGCGGGCTCGGCCTGTGGCACATCGCCGACGAACCTTCGATCCTGCGCGTCATTTCCCCGCATTATGGCGCGATCCTGCTCGCCACACACGGCGTCACGGGCCTGTTCGTGCTGGGGGCTGTGTTCCTGACGGTAACGGGCGCCGAGGCCTTGACCGCCGATATGGGCCATTTCGGTATCAAGCCGATCCGTATCGGCTGGTTCTTCCTCGTTTTCCCCTGCCTGGTGCTCAATTATCTCGGCCAGGGTGCCTTTGCGCTCAATGCGCTTGAGGCGGCGGCGGCGGCGGGAACGCCCTTCGTCAACCAGGACTGGTTCTTCGTGATGGCGCCGGAAAGCGTGCGGCCGTGGCTGATCGTGCTCGCGATGATGGCAACCGTCATCGCCAGTCAAGCGGTGATCACCGGTGCCTATTCGCTGACGCAGCAGGCGATCCAGCTCGGCCTGTTGCCGCGCCTGCGCATCCGCCAGAC
Organism: Sphingomonas sp. DC1600-2; assembly: GCF_049897605.1. Lineage (NCBI taxonomy): Bacteria > Pseudomonadati > Pseudomonadota > Alphaproteobacteria > Sphingomonadales > Sphingomonadaceae > Sphingomonas > Sphingomonas sp. DC1600-2. The sequence continues at coordinate 444,108 of NZ_JAFCWO010000001.1, read as the reverse complement.
CTCGGCCGCACAGGCCGGACAAATCTATCTGCCGTCGATCAACTGGCTGCTGCTGACGGGCGTGCTGGTGCTGGTAATCCAGTTCCGCACCTCCTCGGCAATGGCTGCCGCTTATGGCATTGCGGTTACGGGCACGATGGTGGTGACGACGTTGCTCGCCTATATCGTGGTGCGCCATCGCTGGAACTGGGGGCGTCCGCTGGCACTCGCGGTGATCCTGCCGTTCCTCACGCTCGACCTGATCTTCTTCGGCGCGAACATCCTGCGCGTGGTCGAGGGCGGCTGGGTGCCGCTGGTCGTGGCAGGGGTGATCGGCCTGATCATCTACACCTGGAATCGTGGTCGCGGCATCGTCCGCGCGTTCGAGGCGCGGCAGAGCGTGCCGCTTGCCGATCTCGCCGCCGCGCTCGCCAAGCGTCCGCCCGAGCGCGTGGAGGGGACCGCCGTGTTCCTCACCGCCAATCCCGACAGTGCCCCCGGCGCGCTGCTGCACAATCTCAAACACAACAAGGTGCTGCACGAGAAGAACCTGATCGTCAGCGTGCGCACCGCCGACCGTCCCTATGTCGAGCCGCACGAACGCTCCGAAATCCGCCGAGTCGACGACAATTTCACCATCATCGTGCTGACCTATGGCTTCATGGAATCGCCCGACGTGCCGCGCGACCTTGGGCTGGAGGCGGTCAGCCACAAGAAGGTGCTCAACCCCGCCAAGACCAGCTATTTCATCGGTCGCAACACGATCAAGCCCGCCGCCAATCAGGGTATGCCGCTGTGGCAGGACCGCATCTTCATGTTCCTGCAACGCAATGCCAGCGACCCGACCGACTTCCTCAAGATCCCGCCGGGCAAGGTGCTGGAATTGGGCGAGCAGGTCACCGTCTAGGCGACGCGGCCGTCACAGATCGGGCAGCACCTGATCGGCAATGCCCCACCCCGCCAATTCTCGGGACGCGGCGCGCGCGATCAGCTCATCGGCATCGCGAATGCTCCACTGCGCGGCGGTATCGATGCCGCCGAGTTCGCTCCACGACACCGGTGCCGCCACCGGTGCCCCGGCGCGCGCGCGCGCAACATAGGGCAGCACCGCAGTCGCGCCGCGCTGGTTACGCAGCCAGTCGATGAAGATCCGCCCTTTGCGCTTGGCCTTGGACATGGTCGCGACGAAGCGGTCGGGCGCAGCCTCCCCCAGCGCGCGGGCGAAGCGATCGGCAAAATCCTTGACCGCAGGCCATTCGGCCTGTGGGGTCAGCGGCACGACGACATGCACCCCCTTGCCGCCCGACAGCATCGCGAAGCTGACCAGCCCCAGTTCGGCAAGATGCTCCTTCAACTCGACCGCGGCCTTCTTGACCAGATCGAAGCCCAGCCCCTCATCGGGGTCGAGATCGAACACCATGCGATCGGGCTGTTCCAGCGTGGCGACCGAGGATCCCCAGCCGTGGAATTCGATCGTGCCCATCTGCACGCACGCGACCAGCCCGTCGGCATCGTCGATGTACAGATACTCTTCGGATGACCCGTCCTTCTCGGTGATCGGCACCGTGTGGACATGCTCGCCCTTGAAGCTGCCCGCGTCATGCTTCTGGAAGAAACATTGCTTGGCGCGCCCCTGCGGACAGCGCACCAGGCTGATCGGCCGGTTGGCGGCCCAGGGCAGCATGATGCCCGCGACCTTGGCGTAATAATCGGCGAGGTCGCCCTTGGTGATGTTCGATTCGGGGAAGATCACCCGGTCGCGGCTGCTGACCTTGATGTGGATTTCGGGCGTTTCCGCCGCTTCCGGCTGCACCGGCGTTTCCGCCACCACCTCGCGCGCTGGCTTGTCCTCGCGCAGGCCGATGAAGCTCGAATGCCGCAATACGCCATCAGGCGTGGTCTCGGCAAAGGCCACCTCGGCGACCAGCTTTGGCGACACCCAATGCGCACCCCGCACCGCCGCGCGCGGCGCGTCCACGGTCGGCGTCTTGCGCTCGATCTTTTCCAGCCGCGCGCGCAGATCGAGCATTGTCGCGGTGTCGAAGCCGGTGCCGACCTTGCCGGCATAGACCAGCCCATCCGGCCCGTTCAGCCCGAGCAACAACGACGCGAACCCGCGCGACTTGGCGCTCGGCGTCCAGCCGACAATGACGAACTCCTGCCGCCGCGTGCATTTGGTCTTGAGCCACGCCTGCGTGCGCTTGCCGCGATAGGGTGCGTCGGCGCGTTTGGAGACGACGCCCTCATAGCCTTCCTTGCACATCGTTTCGAACAATGGCTCGCCCTGCCCGACGATATGGTCGGAATATTGGACGCGTGGGTCCTTGCCGTCGATCAACGGCTGCAGGCGCTGCTTGCGCGCGAGATTGGAAAGGCCGGTCAAATCCTCGCCGTTTAGGTTCAGCAGATCGAAAGCGAAAAAGGTCATGTCGCCGCCGGACGCGATCGCGTCCTTCAGCGTCGAGAAATCGGGGCGGCCATCCTTGAACGCGACGATCTCGCCATCGAACAGTGCGGTCTCGACCGGGAGCCTGGCGACGGCATCGGCAATCGCCTGGAACTTGTCGGTCCAGTCGAGCCCGCTACGCGTGAACACCGTGGCCTTGCCCTTGGCGACCGCGATCAGCGCGCGATAGCCGTCATATTTCACCTCATGCAGCCATTGGCTACCGGTGGGGATGGAATCGACGAGCGTGCACAGCTGCGGCTCCTGAAAATTGGGTGCGTCACCCCGGCGCAGGCCGGGGTCGTCCGGCTTTTTGGCGGCTCCCGGGTGAGCGGGCTTGCCGAGCGGCCCCGGCTTTCGCCGGGGAGCCGTCGGCTTCTTCCCTTCCGCAATCTCCGCCATCGTGCGCCCGGTCGCCACGCTGGTCAGCGCGGTTTCGACCAGCGTATCCGCCCCGCCCGCCTCGGCATCGTCGATCTTGCGCAGCAGCCAGTTCTCCGCCTTCTCCTTGCCGCGCGGTTTCAGCCGGATCAGCAGCCACTCGCCCTTCATGCGCTGGCCGTCGAGCACGAAGTGGAGGTGCCCCTTTTCAAGATCCTTGGCGCTCTTGCCCTTGATCGGGGACCAGGTGCCGCTGTCCCACAGCATCACTGTGCCGCCGCCATATTCGCCCGCCGGGATCGTCCCCTCGAAATCGGCATAGGATAAGGGATGGTCCTCGGTCCGCACTGCCAGCCGCTTCTGCGCGGGGTCGAGGCTCGGCCCGCGCGTCACCGCCCAGCTTTTCAGCACGCCATCGACTTCCAGCCGAAAATCCCAGTGCAGCCGCGACGCGTCATGCTTCTGCACGATGAAACGATTGCCATGCCCGGGTTCGAGCGTGCCCGCAGGCTCCGCTGTCTTCGCGAAGTCGCGCTTGGCGTTGTATTTTTCGAGCGGGTCGAGCGTCATATGGCCTCCCCTCCCTGAAAGGGAGGGGTTGGGGGTGGGTTGCTCTGAAACGGGCAATCGGCTCCGCCATAGGCCGACTCACCCCCTACCCCCTCCCTTCCAGGGAGGGGAGAAGAAGCGGCCCTATGCACGTTTCTTCGCCGGCGCACGCTTGATAGGAGCCTTCTTGGCGGCGGGTTTCGCCTCTGCCTTGGCCGGAGCCGCGCCACCCATCGACTTCTTCAGCGCCGCCATCAAATCGACCACGTTCGATCCGCCCTTTTTGGGCGCGTCATCGCCCGCATCTTCGATGATCTTGCCGCCCTTCGCCTTGCGCTTGCGCTCGACCAGGTCGCGCAGCGCATCGACATAGCGATCGTGGAAATCCTGCGGGTGGAACGCCCCGCTCTTCTTCTCGATCAGCGCCTCGGCCAGTTCCATCAGATCGGCATCGGGCGTGTCGTCGGGAATGTCGCGGAAATAGCCCTGCGCCTTGTTCACTTCATCGGCATAGCGCAGCGTTTCCAGCACCATGCCGCGCCCGCACGGTTTCAGGCTGACGACATATTCGCGCCCGCGCATCGCCAATTGCCCGAGCCCGACCTTCTTGGTCCGTCGCAGCGCCTCGCGCAGCACGATGAACGCCTCCTCGGCCAGATCATCGGCCGGCACCACGAAATAAGGCTTTTCATAATAGAGCACGTCGATCTCGCTCGCATCGACGAACTGCGTCAGCTCCAGCGTCTTCTTCGACTCGAGCTTCACCGCATCGATCTCGTCCTGCCCGAGCAGCACGTAAGAGCCCTTTTCATATTCGAAGCCCTTCATGATCTCATCGGTGTCGACGGGACCAACGCCGGTGACCACCTTGTCGTAATGGATCGGCTTGCCGCTCGGCTCATGGATTTGTTTGAAGCTGATCTGCGCGCCCGATTTGGTCGCGCTGTAGATTTCGACAGGGATAGAGACGAGCGCGAGCCGGATCTGTCCTTGCCAATAGGCCCGTGCCGCCATCGTCCTGCCCCTCATCGTTGCGAAGACGATTCAATCCCTGGCGCGCAGAGTCGTTCCGTCGGTGCCGGATCGGGGTGACGCAACCGGACGGGCGCGCTAAAGCGACCGCATGACCGACGATCCCTTTGCCCTGTTCGAACTCTGGTATGCCGCCGCGCGCGCCAGCGAACCCAATGACACCAACGCCATGGCGCTGGCGACCGCCGACGCCAGCGGGCGTCCGTCGGTGCGAATGGTGCTGCTGAAGGGGCGCGGCCCCGATGGCTTCGTGTTCTACACCAATCGCGAGAGCCGCAAGGCGGGTGAGCTCGACGCCAATCCGCACGCCGCCTTGCTGTTCCACTGGAAGTCGCAGCGCCAGCAGATCCGCATCGAAGGCGCGATCAGCCGCGTTACCGATGCCGAATCCGATGCCTATTTCGCCTCCCGCGGGCGCGACTCGCAGCTTGGTGCCTGGGCCTCGGACCAGTCGCGCCCGCTGGCCGACCGCGCCATCTTCGAGGCGCGTTTCGCCGAGTTCCAGGCCAAGTTTGAAGGGCAGGACGTGCCGCGCCCGCCGCATTGGGGCGGCTATCGCGTAACCCCGGATACGATCGAATTCTGGCAGGACCGCGCGCATCGGCTGCACGAACGCCGCGTCTTCACCCGCACCGCCGAGGGCTGGACCGAGGGGCTGCTTTACCCATGACCGAAGACCAACGCCGCGCCATTCCGTTCGCTGTTCGCGCTGCGATCGCCAGCGTGGCGATGGCGATCTTCCTGATCGTGTTGAAATCCTACGCCGCCTGGTCGACCGGATCGATCGCGATGCTCGGCAGCCTGGCGGATTCCGGCCTCGATTTGCTGGCCAGCGCCGTAACGCTGTACGGCGTGCGCCTGGCCGCCCAACCCGCCGATCACGACCACCGCTTCGGTCACGGCAAGGCAGAAGCGCTGGCCGCCTTGTTCCAGGTGATGCTGATCACCGCCTCGGCGGCCGGGATCGCGTGGCGCGCGATCGTCGCGCTCGGCAGCAGCGAACCGACCCAGGGCGCGGAATTCGGCATCGGCGTGTCGCTGATCGCGATTTTCGCGACCATGGTGCTGCTCGCCTATCAGCGCGCCGTCATCCGCCGCACCGGATCGGTCGCGATCGTCGCCGACAACGTCCATTACCAGTCCGACGTGCTGCTCAACGGCTCGGTGATCGTGGCCTTGGTGCTCGATCAATATCTTGGCTGGCGCAGCGCCGATCCGATCTTCGGCATCGTGATCGCGCTGTGGCTCGCTTATGGCGCGTTTCGCGCCTCGTCCAACGCGATCGACCATTTGATGGACAAGGAATGGCCCGAGGCGATGCGCGCCGATTTCATCGAGGTCGCCGCACGCCAGCCGGGCATCAAGGGCATTCACGATTTCCGCACGCGCCACGCCGGCACGCACGATTTCGCGCAATTCCATATGGAGGTGCCCGGCGACATCACCGTCGCGCAGGCGCATAAAGTGGTGGAGGGCGTCGAACGCGCGCTGCATAAGGCCTTCCCCAAGGTCGAAGTGTTGATCCATCTCGATCCCGAAGGGCATGTCGATACCGACAATCCGCTGGTCGAGGCCGACGTCACCCCCCATTGGTTTGGAAAACGCGCATGAGACTGCCCATCGCCCAGATCGACGCCTTCGCTAACGCGCCCTTCACGGGCAATCCGGCGGCGGTGATGCCGCTTGCGGCATGGCTCGACGACGATGTGCTGCAAGCGATTGCCGCCGAGAACAATCTCAGCGAAACCGCGTTCATCCTGCCCGATGAAAGCGATGACAGCGATTTCGAATTGCGCTGGTTCACTCCCACTAACGAGGTGGTGTTGTGCGGCCACGCCACGCTGGCCAGCGGGCATTTCGTGCTGGCGAGCGATCCTGAGCGCGACCGCGTCACCTTCCGCACGCGCAAGGCGGGGGTCCTGTCGGTGGCGCGCGCGGGAAGCGGGTATGAGCTGGCTTTGCCCGCCTGGGGCCCATCACCCAGGCCGCTGCCGCATATCGTCGCGGCGCTCGGAGTCGAGGCGGCGGTTGAAACGCTGTGGCACCCGCATCGTTATGCGCTGATCGTGCTCGAAAATGCCGCGCAGATTCGCGCACTCGACCCCGATTTCCGCGCGCTCGGGCGGCCCTCGCCCGCCGACCCGGCGGCGGGGGGCGGTGCCGAGGTCGATGTCCTCACCATCGTCACCGCGCCTGGCGACGAGACCGACGTGATCAGCCGGGTGTTCGCGCCCGGTGCCGGGATCGACGAGGACCCCGTCACGGGCTCGGCGCACGCGGTGATGACGCCCTATTGGGCCGCGCGCCTCGGCCGCGATCGCTTCACAGCGTATCAGGCAAGCGCCCGCGGCGGGCATTTGACGTGCCAGCTCGCTGGCGACCGCGTCGTGCTCGGCGGGCAGTGCGTGACGGTGATGGAAGGGACGTTCTTCCTACCCTGACCCGCGTCAGGCCGCGACGAGCGCGCCTTCGGTTTCCTCGATCCAGCCGCCGCCCAGCACGCGGTCGCCGGCATAGAGCACCGTCGCTTGCCCCGGTGCCACGCCATATTCGGGCGCATCGAAGCTCACGCGCGCGCCATCGAAGCGTGCCGCAACCGGCTTGGCGAGCGAGCGGACCTTGGCCGTCATCGGCCCGGTATAATCCCCGCCCAGCCAATTGACCCCGCTCAGCCGCGCCGCGCCGACCGCAAGCGCCGCCCTGGGGCCGACGATCACGCGCTTGGTCGCCGCCTCCAGTCGGATGACATACAGCGGCTCCGGCGTGCCGCCGATTTCCAGGCCACGCCGCTGCCCCACGGTGAAGTGGATCAGGCCACGGTGCCGCCCGAGCACGCGGCCCGCCTCGTCGACAATTTCGCCGCTGGTGTCGGCCTCGGGCCGCAACTTCTTGACCAGCGACGCATAATCGCCGTCGGGCACGAAGCAGATATCCTGACTGTCCGGCTTGCCCGCCACCCCCAGCCCCAATTCGGCTGCGATTTCGCGCACGCGCGGCTTGGGCAAGCCGCCCAGCGGAAACCGCAGATAATCGAGTTGCTCCTGCGTGGTTGCGAACAGGAAATAGCTTTGGTCGCGCGCGGGGTCAAAGGCACGGTGCAGTTCAGCACCCCCCGGCCCTTCCACGCGCCGCACATAATGGCCGGTCGCCAGGCAATCCGCCCCCAGATCGCGCGCGGCGGCGAGCAGATCGGTGAATTTCGGCCCCATATTGCACTGAATGCACGGAATCGGCGTCCGCCCCGCGAGATAATCGTCGGCGAAGCGATCGATCACCTGGTCGCGAAAGCGCGATTCATGGTCGAACACATAATGCGCGATGCCGAGCCGGTCGCACACGCTGCGCGCATCGCGAATGTCGCGCCCGGCGCAGCACGACCCCGCACGCCCGACCGCCTCGCCATGATCGTAGAGTTGCAGCGTGATCCCGATCGTCTCCGCCCCCGTCCGCGCGGCGAGCGCCGCCACGACCGAGCTATCGACGCCGCCCGACATCGCGACGACGATACGCTTGCCTGCAAGATCGGCACCCAGTTGAAAATCGGCTTCGTTCATGGCGGCGGAGATAGGCGCTCCTACGCGCACATGCAAAAAACCCAAAAAAAGATCGGCGGCTTTACCCGCCCGAAAGAACCTCGCCGCTACAGATAGAGTTCGATCCTTAGCGGAAGTGCATGCGTGGACCTGAGTTTTTCCAGATTCGAAGCCGATGCGACGGTGGTGGCGCTGCCGCCCGACCTCGCCGTGCTGATGGTCGGTATCGCCGCGCGGCAGGCCGCTAGTCCGACTGCGCTGGTGCAGGGACGCCTGCCCACCGTCACCGTGCAGCGCGCATGGTTCGCGCCCGCCCATGGCGCGTTCAACCTCGCCGTCGCAGAAATGCTCGCCGCCCCGCCGACGCGGGAGCCCGAAAAATGAAGGCGCTGTTTACCGAGCCGCTTTAGCCGACGTTCAAGTCCTTAGAGTAATGACCGTTATTAAGATGCAGGGGTCCCCCCGCCCCGCCACGAGGTTACAGAATGATCGAAAACCAGAAGATTCGCCCAGCCAAGGTGATCGGCCCCCTCGGAGAGCCACTGACGCTCGAATCGCTTCCGCCGCCGGAGACGACCCGCTGGGTCGTTCGCCGCAAGGCCGAGGTGGTCGCCGCGGTCAATGGCGGACTGCTGTCGGTGGACGAGGTGTGCGATCGCTACGGCCTGACGGTCGAGGAATTTGCGGGCTGGCAGCGGGCGATTGACCGCTCGGGGATGCCGGGCCTGCGCGTCACGCGGATCCAGCATTACAAATCGCTCTACGAGCGTCAGCAGAAATACTGACCGTCGCACGCCACTCTTCAAACCGTAGCCGGAACAAAAATCGCAATTCGTGAGTCTTGTCCCCGTATCCCGGATGCAGCCGGGAAAATGGAGGGTAAGATGATCGGTCTCATTGTTTGGCTCGTGGTCGGTGGTGTTTGCGGCTGGCTCGCCAGCATGGTGATGCGCACCGATGGACAGCAGGGCATTGTTCTCAACGTCGTCGTCGGCATTATCGGATCGGTGATTGCATCGTTCCTGTTCGGAGCGGGCATCAACCAGGTCATTACTGTCATGACCTTCGTATATTCTTTGATTGGCGCGATCATTCTACTGGCGATCGTCAATCTCATCCGCCGCGGCTCGGTCCGCTAAGCGCAACCAAGCTACAAAAAAGGCCGCCGGGAGCGATCCCGGCGGCCTTTTTTTCGTTCACGGCATTGCGAAGGTGCCGCAGGTCATTTCAGCAGGAAGCGTACCGACAGCGTGATCGACACCTCGGTTTCGCCCGCCGCAACCGGGGTTGCGTCGCTCACCTTCATCTGGCGGGCGAAAACCATCGGCGGCTGCGGCGTCGCGCCGTCATTGGTTCCGCTTTCCGCGATCGACACGATCCGCGCCACTGACAGGCCGGAGGCCTTGGCGTAAAGCTCGGCCCGCGCCTGCGCGATCTTCACCGCCGAAATGCGGGCTTCATCAAGCGCCGCTTCGGGCTGGTCGATGGTGAGGCTTGGCCCATCGATCTGGTTTGCGCCCTCAGCGACCAGCGCATCCAGAATCGCCCCCGATTTGGCGACATCGCGGAAGCGCACGGCGACGCTGTTGCTCGCTTGATAGCCCGTTACCACCGGAGCCTGGCCGTCTGCATAGCGATATTGCGGGCTGAGCGAGACATTCGCCGTGCGCACGTCGCGCGCCGCCACGCCCGCCTTTTTCAGCGCAGCGAGAACCCGCGTCATGCGCGCGCCATTTTCAGAAAGCGCGGCGGCCGCAGTCTGGCCTTGCGTCACCACTCCGGCCCGGATCGTCGCAACATCGGGTGCTCGCGCGACATGCCCTTCCGCCGTTATGTCGAGCAATGTCCCGTCCGGCAGCAATTGCGGCGCAGTCTGCGCGACGGCGGGGCTGGCGGCGGCCAGTATCAAGACGGGGGCAAGCAGAAAAAAAGTCGAACGCATAAAACACTCCCGGTAGAATGAACCGCTGTTCGGTTCATATCCTGCCTGCGATGATGGCAGTCTGCTCACCAACCGGAGATGAACAGCTTATCGATTCCGGCGCGTGACAATGAGGCGGTACAAGGCCAACACGATGACCGCGCCGCCCGTTGCTGCCGCATAATTTTCCCAACCGCCCACCAAAGCGACGTGCATCGATTTGGCGATAAAGCCCGCAAGAAACGCGCCCGCGACGCCGATCAAAATGGTGACGACAAAGCCGCCCGGATCCTTGCCCGGCATGATCAGCTTTCCAAGCACGCCCGCAACCAGCCCGATCAACAGCCAACCGAGAATAGAACGGTCCATCGCCTTTCTCCCATCGCCTTTGCGTTCCGGATCCGCTCGACCCTCGCGCCCGCCGACCCCAGATGCAACGAGATTATTTCGACACCGTGACGAAATCTGTCGACATGGGGTGGCGAGGCCGCGCAATTGCCACCGAACCGCGCCGATCGACTTGCGAGCGAACCGGAAACACGCCATGCCATATTCTGTAGGATCAGCCTCTTGAGGTTGGTGATCTATTTCTATAACACAGCAAGAATGAACGTCGGCAGCCGCACACTGTCGCGATAGGATGAGAGCCCAGGGGGCGGGGATTGACGCACATGAACTATGAGACGCGGGCGATCGGCAATGAGGAGGTGCTCAGCCTACCGGGCGGCCCCGGGCGGCCGCGCTGGCGGCTGTTTGCCATTGTCGGCGCGGTGATTGTGCTGCTTTTGGTGGGCGGTTATCTGATCTTCGGTCGGAGCAGCCCACCCGCGGCCAAGCCGACAGAACAATTGCCGCTGGTATCGGTGGTGATCCCCGGCCGCTCCAGCGTCGCGCGCACGATTTCGGCAACGGGGTCGCTTGCCGCGCGGCGTGATATGCCCGTCGGCGTCTCCGGCGAAGGCGGCATCGTGACCCGCGTGCTGGTCGAACCCGGCCAATGGGTCGAGAAGGGCCAAGTGCTGGCGCGAGTCGACCGCTCGGTGCAGACGCAGACGGCGGCCTCGCTGGCCGCGCAGATCAAGGTCGCGCAGGCCGACGCGACGCTCGCCCAGTCCCAACTCGACCGCGCCAAGCAGCTGGTGTCGCGGGGCTTTATCTCCCGCTCCGACATCGACACCAAGACCGCGACTCGCGACGCCGCCGCCGCGCGCGTGAAAGTGGCCGAAGCGCAGCTGTCGCAGCAACAGGCGAGCAATGGTCGCCTGGACATTCGCGCACCCGCCGCCGGGCTGGTGCTGACGCGCAACGTCGAGGCCGGTCAGGTCGTCTCGGCGGGCTCGGGCGTGCTGTTCCGCATGGCGGAAAACGGCCAGTTGGAGCTGCGCGCGCAAGTCAGCGAGGCCGACCTGCGCGGTCTGCACGTCGGATCGCAGGCGAAGGTGACGCCGGTCGGCGGCAGTGACGTGTTTACCGGCGAGGTGTGGCAGGTGTCGCCCGTGATCGATCCGCAGTCGCGCCAGGGTATTGCGCGCATCGCGCTGCCCTACAGCCCCCTGCTGCGTCCCGGTGGCTTTGCAGCGGCAACGATCGTGGCTGGCACGACCGACGTCCCGCAATTGCCCAACGCTTCGATCCAGAGCGATGAAAAGGGCAATTACGTCTATGTCGTCGGGCCTGACGACAAGGCAACGCGCCGCGCGATCACGGTTGGCGAAGTGTCCGACAAGGGCGTGGCGATCGCCTCCGGACTTAACGGCACCGAGCGGGTCGTGCTGACGGCGGGGGCGTTCCTTACGCCGGGCCAAAAGGTCAATCCGGCGCTGGTGACGGCCGACGCGGCAAATAAGAGGTAGGTCGATGAACTTCCGGAACATCTCGGCTTGGTCGATCCGCAACCCGGTCCCGTCGATCGTGCTGTTCGTCATGCTGACGATCGCTGGCATTGTCAGCTTTCGCAGCCTGGACGTGAACAACCAGCCGGACATCGATTTTCCGGTCGTCATCATCGATATCTCGCAACCCGGTGCCGCGCCAAGCGAGCTGGAAACGCAGGTTACCCAGCGCGTCGAAGCCGCTGTGCGATCGCTGCAGGGCATCGACGAGATCAATTCGACCGTGACCGAGGGCGATTCGCAAACGATCGTCCAGCTCGCGATCGGCACGCCGATCGACCGCGCGGTCGAGGACGTGCGCTCGTCGATCGCGCAGATCCGCAGCAATCTGCCCGAGGGCATTCTCGAACCGCAGATCATGCGCGCCGACACCACCGGTAACGATCTCGCCAGCTATGCCGCGATCAGCACCGATCTCACCGTCGAGCAATTGAGCTGGTACATCGACAATACCGTGTCGAAGGAATTGCTGTCGGTCTCGGGGCTCGCCGGGGTGCAGCGCAATGGCGGCGTCAACCGCGAAATCCGCGTCATCCTCGATCCGGTGAAGCTGTCGGCGCAGGGGCTGACGGCGGCGCAGGTCAATCAGGAGCTGCGCCAGGTCAACCTCAACGCGGCGGGCGGGCGCGCGCAGATTGCCGGCTCGGAGCAGTCGGTCCGGGTGCTCGGAAACGCCCAGACCGCCTATGAGCTCGGACAGGTGCAGATCGCCACGGGTAATGGCCGCACGATCAAGGTCACCGATCTCGGTCGCGTCGAAGATCTGTACGCCGAACAGCGTTCAGCCTCGCAGCTCGACGGCAAACAGGTGCTGAGCTTCGATTTCCAGCGCGCCAAGAACGCGTCGGACGTCGCCGTTTTCGCCGAAGCCGAAAAGAAACTGGCCGCGCTCGAGAAGCGTTACCCCAAGGTCCATTTCAAGCGCATCGCCGACAGCGTGAAATACACCAAGGCGCAATATGACGCCGCGATGGAAGCGATGGTCGAGGGTGCCGCGCTGGCGGTGGTGATCGTGCTGATCTTCCTGCGCGATTGGCGCTCGACCGTCATCTCCGCGCTCGCCATCCCCTTGTCCGCGATCCCGACCTTCTGGGTCATGAAGCTGATGGGCTTCACGCTCAACAACATGACGCTGATGGCGCTGAGCCTGGTCGCGGGCGTGCTGGTGGACGATGCGATCGTGGAGATCGAAAACATCGTGCGCCACATGCGCATGGGCAAATCCGCCTATCAGGCCGCGATCGACGCCGCCGACGAAATCGGCCTGGCAGTGCTCGCCACGACGATGGCGATCGTCGCAGTGTTCCTGCCGGTCGGCCTGATGCCGGGCATTTCCGGGCAGTTCTTCAAGAATTTCGGCCTGACGGTGGTCGCCTCGGTGCTGATGAGCCTTGCCGTCGCGCGCCTCATCACGCCGATGCTCGCCGCTTATTTCCTGAAGTCGCATGGCGAAGCCTCGCACGGTGAAGGCTTCATCATGGATGCGTATATCCGCATTCTGAAATGGACCTTGCTCCACCGCTGGTCTGCGGTTGTCGCCGGTGCGGCCGCGTTCGGCGCAACCATCTTCCTGTTCTCGGTGCTCCCGTCGACCTTCCAGCCGCTGCGCGACAGCGACAGCAGCACCGCGCTGATCGAGATGGTGCCCGGCACCACCCTCGCCGAAACGCAGGCGGTGGTGACTCGCGTCGCGACCTTCCTTCAGAAACAACCGGGGGTCGATTCGGTCTATGCTCGTGCGTTTGTCGGCAACGGTCGCGTCCGCGCGATCTTCAAGCCGAAAAAAGAACGCACGATGAAGAGCTATGAGTTTGAACGCTCGCTCGCGCCCGAACTGCAGAAAATTCCCGATGCGCGCGTTTCCTTCCGCTCGGACAGCGGCTGGGGCGGCAGCGGGCGCGCGCTCACCATCACGCTGGGTGGTGACGATCCCAAATTGCTGGCGGAAACCGGGGCCAAATTGGTCGAGCAGATGTCGCGCTTGCCGGGTCTGGTCGCGCCGCGCATCGGCGGCGATTTGAAACGCCCTGAGATCGTCATCACCCCGCATATGGACTTGGCGGCGAGCCTGGGCGTGACCACGGCGGCCATGTCCAACGCGATCCGGCTGGCGACGCTGGGCGATATCGATCAGAACAGCGCCAAATTCTCTCTGTCCGATCGCCAGATCCCGATCCGCGTTGCGCTCGACCAGGATTCGCGGCAGCGCCTGTCGACGATCCAGAACATCCCGGTGCAAACCGCCACCGGCGGCTCGGTCCCGCTCAACGTCGTCGCCGACATCGGCTTCGGCGCGGGACCGACCAAGATCGAACGCGTCGCGCAGCAACGCCAATTGACCGTCGGTGCCGATCTTTCGCCCGGTGTCGTCAGCGGAACAGCGCAGAAGGAGATTCACGCGCTTCCGATCATGAAGGCCCTGCCAATGGGCGTGCGCGAGTTGGTGCTGGGCGAATCGAAGTGGCAGAACGAACTAATCAACAATTTCATCGTCGCGCTGTTTGCAGGCGTGGTGTTGCTGTTTGCGGTGCTGGTGCTGCTCTACCGGCGCTTGCTGCCGCCGTTCATCAACGTGATGTCGCTGGCGGTGGCACCGCTGGGCGGGCTGATCGGCCTGTGGCTGACCAACACGCCGATCTCGATGCCGGTCTATATCGGCTTGATCATGCTGCTCGGCATCGTCGCCAAGAACTCGATCCTGCTGATCGATTTCGCGCTGGAGGAGATGAACAAGGGCATCGACAAAGTCACCGCGATCATCGACGCCGGGCACAAGCGCGCCCAGCCAATCGTGATGACCACGGTCGCGATGGTCGCGGGCATGGTGCCGACCGCGCTGGCGCTCAACGGCGACGGATCGTTCCGCGTGCCGATGGGCATCACCGTGATCGGCGGCCTGTTGATGTCGACGGTGCTGACCTTGCTGATCGTGCCGGCCAGCTTCAGCCTGGCGGTCGGGCTGGAAGGGCGAATCGGGCCGTTCCTGCGCCGTAACCTGCTGACGTATCGCGCAGGCGACGACCATGGTCCGCTGATCGAGAACCGCCCGCCGCGTCGGCCCGAGCTTGGCGCTGCCGCAGCGCGGCTTGGCCATGGCCCGGACGATCTGGCACAACCGGCGGAGTAACACCGCACGCGACACGACGCGCAATTGTACAAACGCCGCTTTGCACTTGAACTATCGCGGCGTTCGGGGATTGGTCGGGGCATGAGCCGCACCCGACCACCCCGCACCTTCGAGGCCCCGCCCGCTGGCCTGGTGCGGATGCGCTGGATCGCGGGCGGGCTGCTCGTGCTCATGGCGGCGACCTTCCTGATCGCGCGCGCCTTCGATGATCGCTATCCCGCACTCGGCTTCGTACGGGCCTTTGCCGAGGCGGCGATGGTCGGCGGGCTGGCCGACTGGTTCGCGGTGACGGCCTTGTTCCGCCATCCGCTCGGCTTGCCCATCCCGCACACCGCGATCATCCCGCGCAACAAGGATCGCATCGGCACCACGCTCGCCGCTTTCCTGCGCGACAATTTCCTGATTCCGGGCGTCGTCGCGCGGCGCATGCGCGGGGTCGACATAGCCGGAGCGGCGGGCCGCTGGCTCGCCAATCCGCCCGGCGGCGATGGCCGGTTGCGACGCGGTGCCGCCGCCCTGGCCGCGCATATATTGGAAGCGTTCGACCAGCAGCGGCTCGGCGGAATGGTCAAGGCCGGGATCGGGCAACGGCTGCGCGCGCTCGACGTATCGCCTTTGCTCGGGCAGGCGTTGAGCGCGGCGATCGCCGAAGACAGGCATTTGCCGCTGCTCGATGGTATTGTTCGCTGGGGCGCACGGTTGCTGGCCTCCAACGAACAGCTTATCCGCCAGATGGTGCATGACCGGGCAGGCAGCGTGATGCGCTGGACCGGGCTGGACGAGACGCTGGCGACCAAGATCATCGATGGCCTCAATGGCTTGCTGACCGGCATCGCCGAGGATCCCGACCACCCGTTGCGCGAAAAGGCCGAGGCGGGGCTCGCCGCGCTTGCCCGTGATCTGATCAACGATCCCCGCATGCGCGAGCGCGTGGCGGCGGTGAAAAGCGAGATCATCGACAATCCCGCGATGCAGCGCTGGCTCGACGGGCTGTGGGAGCAGGCGCGCGGCGGTATGCTGCGGATCGCGCGCAACCCTGATGCGATGCTGGCAGGCCCGGTCGGCGATGCGCTACGCCAGCTCGGCGAAACACTGCAGACCGATGCGAAGCTCCGCGCGACGATCAACCGGTTCGTGCGCCGCGCCGTGGTCGGCATGGCGGCGGATTATGGCGACGGCATCGTGCGGCTGGTGTCGGAAACGATCCAGGGCTGGGACGCGGGCACGATCACGCGCCGCCTGGAAAACGCGGTCGGCCGCGATCTGCAATATATCCGCGTCAACGGAACGTTGGTCGGCGGCCTGGTCGGGCTGGCAATTCATGCAGTGGATGTCGCGTTGTAACGGTCGCCGAATACCCGGCCCACGCCCTAACGCTCCCAATCCTCCACCGCCCAGCCGCGCGCGTGCGCCAGCGTGCGCAGCCGCCGGTGCGGGTTTGTGGCGATGCCGACGTCGGCCCATTGCAGCGACGGCGCGTCCGACACATGATCCGAATAGAAGCGCACCACGGCGTCGGCGCGCGCGATCCCCTGCGCTGCCAGCCACGCCTCGATCATCCGAAGCTTGGCCGCGCCATAGCAATTCTCCCCCGCGATGCGCGCGCGCAGGACGCCACCTTCCTGCACCACCCCGGTCGCGATCACGGCGTCGAAGCCGAGCCGTTCGGCGATCGCGCGCGCATAAAAGCCGTAGGACGCAGTCGCCAGGACCAGCCGATAGCCCGCGGCACGGTCCGCCGCGATCTGCGCGAGCGCACCAGCATAGACGCCCGTGCCCACGATCCGATCCGCGAATCGTGCCGCAGCGCGCGCTGCCACCGCCTCGGGCAAGGCGTTACCGAGCAGGAGCGCGTGCGTCCTTTCCTTCAACCCGGCCCGCCCGATCGCTCCGACAGCATAGCCCAACGTCGCCAGACCGGCGAGCGGGAGCAAGGCCAGCCGCCAGGGAGCCTCCGCCCATGCCGTGCGGACAAGGAACGAAGTCCAAGTCGGCGCGTATGTAATAGTCTTGTCCATATCGTAGACGCTAAGATGGTGCATTGCAGCGCCATAGGATGTTCGAGCCTTGCCGATCTACCCCGATTGCAGCACAGAAGGCAGCAGATGACCGATATGGCCGCCTTCTCGTTCGACCGCGACACCGTGCGCTTCACGGGAAGCCTTTCGTTGGCGGCGATCGGGACGTTGCCCGAGCAATTGCGCGCTTTTCAGGGCGAGGTCGCGCATGTCGACCTGAGCGCGATCACGCGAATCGATACGGTGGGGGCATGGCTGATCCACCGCTTCGCCGCCGAGCATGATGCAGATGTGATCGGGCTCGATGCCGATGGCGAACATCTGCTGTCGCAAGTCGCCCATGCAGACCAGCCGGTGGCGATGCGCCCCGCCCCCGTTGGGAGCTTAACCCGCGTCGTCGGCGAAATCGGCGATGCGGTCGTCCAGACTGGACGCACGCTCTACGGCCTGCTCGGCTTTCTTGGCGCGACGCTGATCGCCTTCTGGCATGTGACGACCCACCCCAAGCGCTTTCGCTTCAATGCGGTGATCCAGCGTTTCGAAGTGGTGGGGGTGAGCGCGCTTGGCATCATCGGCCTGATGAGCTTTCTGATCGGCATCGTTATTGCACAGCAGGGAGCTGTGCAGTTGCAGCAATTCGGGGCGGAGTTCCTCACCATCAATCTGGTCGGGCGAATCACACTGCGCGAACTTGGCGTCTTGATGACCGCAATCATGGTCGCCGGGCGATCGGGCTCGGCCTTTGCCGCACAGATCGGCACGATGAAGCTGACCGAAGAAGTCGACGCGATGCGCACGATCGGCGTGTCGCCAATGGAGGCGCTGGTGCTGCCGCGCGTGCTGGCGACGGTGATCATGATGCCGCTGCTCGGCATGTACGCGTCGATCGTCGCGATCATCGGCGGTCTGCTGCTATGCTGGGTCTCGCTCGGAATTCCGCCGGTGACCTTCGTCCAGCGGCTGCGCGAAGTCGTGCCGATCACCGATCTTTATGTCGGGTTGGTGAAGGCACCGGTGTTCGGCCTCATCATTGCCGTGGCCGGCTGCTTCCAGGGCATGCTGGTGGAGGGCGACGCCGAACAGGTCGGCACCCGCACCACATCGGCGGTGGTGCAGGCGATCTTTCTGGTGATCGTGCTGGATGCCTTCTTCGCGGTCTTCTTCACCTCGATCGGCTGGATATGACGCGCGATAGCAAGGCAGACGATCCCGTCATCGTCGTGCGCGGTTTGCGCAGCGCGTTTGGCGACCAAGTGGTGCATGACGGCATCGACCTGACGGTGCGTCGTGGCGAAATTCTGGGTGTGGTGGGCGGCTCCGGCACCGGCAAATCGGTGCTGATGCGCTCGATCATCGGCTTACAGGTGCCGGTCGCGGGCGACGTCGAGGTGTTTGGCGAATCGACCGTCAATCGCGAGGAAATCGACCTCACCGGGCTGACCAAGCGCTGGGGCGTGCTGTTCCAGGGGGGGGCGCTGTTTTCGACGCTGACCGTGGCCGAGAATGTGCAAGTGCCGCTGCGCGAATTCTATCCCGATCTGGAAGGCGCGCTGCTCGACGAAATCGCGGCGTACAAGGTGGTGATGACCGGTCTGCCAGCCGACGCAGGCCCGAAATTCCCCGCCGAACTGTCGGGCGGCATGAAGAAGCGTGCCGGGCTGGCGCGGGCGCTGGCGCTGGATCCGGAACTGCTGTTCCTGGACGAGCCGACCGCAGGGCTCGATCCGATCGGTGCGGCTGCGTTCGACGAACTCACCGCCTCGCTGCAAAAGACGCTGGGGCTGACGGTGTTCCTCATCACGCACGATCTCGATACGCTCTACGCGATTTGCGACCGCGTCGCCGTGCTGGCCGACAAGAAGGTGATTGCGGTGGGCACGATCGACGAACTGCTGGCGCTCGACCACCCTTGGATCCAGGAATATTTCAAGGGGCCGCGCGGGCGCGCCGCGATCGCCACAGTCCACAACAATGAAGAACGCGCGCAAGCGAAAGGCAGTAGCTGATGGAAACCCGCTCGAACCATGTTCTGGTCGGCACCGTCGTGCTGATCCTGATCGCGGTGATGTTGTTGTTCCTGGTGTGGATCGCACGCTGGGGCACCGCCACCGACAAGGAATATGATATCTTCTTCAAGCAATCGGTCGATGGCCTGGCCGTGGGGTCGGCGGTCGCCTTTTCGGGCGTGCCGTCGGGCCAGGTCAAGGAAATCAAGCTGTGGAAGCCCGATCCGCAGTTGGTGCGCGTGCGGATCAGCGTGAATGCCGACACGCCAATCCTGGTCGGCACCACCGCCACGCTGCAGGGCAGCTTTACCGGCACCAGCACCGTGCAGCTCGATGGCGCGATCAAGGGCGCACCGCCGATCACATGTCCGGCGGTCAACCCGCTCAACGATTGCCCCAATGGCGTGCCGACGATCCCGACCAAGGCGGGAGGCCTCGGTGCATTGCTGAGTTCGGCTCCGCAATTGCTCGAACGTATTTCGACGCTGACCGAGAAACTGTCCGACGTGCTGTCGGAGAAGAACCAGCAGTCGATCACCGGCATCCTCGCCAATACCAATCGCCTGACCAAGGCATTGGCCGATCGCGGTCCCGACATCGCCGCCACGCTCGCCGAAACCAAAACGACCTTGCAAAAGGCGGGAATTGCCGCCGAACAGATCGGCAATCTCGCCGACACCACCAATGGCATGTTGAAGGATGATATCCATCCGGTGATGGGCAACCTCAACAAGGCGATCGCCAGCGCGCAGCACAGCATGGAAACGCTCGACGCCGCCGTCAGCGATGCGCGGCCCGGCTTGCAGGCGTTCTCCAAGCAGACCATCCCCGAGGTCGGCCAACTCGTCCACGATCTGCGCCAGATGTCGCAGGCGCTCACCTCGGTCGCCGAAAAGCTCGATCGCGGCGGCGCAAGCTCGTTGATCGGCCAGTCGAAATTGCCCGATTACAAGCCCGGAAAGGGACAGTGACTATGGTTCGTTCGTCCACCAAAGTGCTGCTCGCACTGGCTGCGATGGTGCCACTGGCGGGTTGCATCAGCTTTGCGCCGAAGCCGCCCCCTTCGCTGCTGACGCTGACCTCGACCACCACCTTGCCCGTCGGGAACACGCAGAATTCGGGGACCGCGCCCACCATCACCATCCAGGTGCCGGTGGTCGGCCAGTCGCTCGCCGGGACACGCATTCCGGTGCAAGCGAGCGAGACCTCGATCGCCTATGTCGCCAAGGCGCAATGGGTTGAGCCGCCCAACCGCATGTTCGCGCGGCTTTTATCGGACACGATCCCCGCAAAGACCGGTCGTATCGTGCTGAGCAGCTCGCAGGCGTTTTCCGATCCCGGCGCGGTGCTGTCGGGTGAATTGCGGGCGTTTGGCATCGATGCGGCCACGCAGGACGCGGTGGTCATCTTCGACGGATCGCTGATCCGCACCACCGGCAAGATCGTCGAGAAGCGCCGCTTCGAGGCGCGCGTTCACGCCAGCGCGATTGCAGCAGGACCCGTCAGCGTCGCCCTCAATCAGGCCGCCAACACCGTTGCGGGCGAAGTGGCCGATTGGGTCGGCAAATAAGCCTCAGCGCGGTGCCGGGGCCGCGCGCACCGGCACCGGCAGGTTGCAGAGGTCTGCGGCACCCGCAGGCACGGTAAAGAACGGCCCGCCGCGATTGGCGCGCGCCGCCAACGTTGCGGCAAATACTGGCGCGTCGGGCCGTAGGTACTGAAATGCGGGCCGCTCGCCCGGCGGCAAATCGGCGGCAAGAACGATGCGCTTGATCGGCACGCGCATTTTCACATCTTCATACAGGCCAAGTCCCCCGCCGGTGCCGCGCGGCAGGGCCGACAGCGCCGCCATTCCGTCAATCACCCGCCCGACCACTGCGATGTTGCGATCGAGATGCCGCGGCGCGTGGCCGATCACGGTATAAAGATCACCTCCGGTGCCGGTATCGGGTGCGAGATCGCGCGCTACGCCGACCATGCCGTAGCAATGCGGCAGCCATTGCGCCTTGCCGTCGCCCGCCACGGCCCAGCCGCTCGGGGTGAAGCCGGTGTGCGTCGCATAGGCATCGCGATACGGATTGGCGACGGCACGGCCATGCGCGCCCCAGGCCCATTCATATTCGGCCGGCGGATGACGATCGATGCCGACGGCGGGCGGCTTCTTCTCGCTCGCATCGCCCCATTGGGTGACGTAATTGTCCTGCACGCGGTACACCGTCGCGTCGCTCCACCACCCGCTGCGCGCAATCGTTCGGATATTGGCGATATGCACGGGCGCGAACTCGGCGGCGAGCCAGATGACGGAGCGTTGGCCATCGGCAAAGTCGAGCAGAAGCAGATCATTTGGGTCGATCCCTGCCCACGCCTCCGCCGGGGCGGCGGCGGCGAGTTGTGCAGCGGTCGGCTTGGGCGTCGGCGCGGGCGGTGCGCTCGCGGCGATCTGGGCGGCGGCTAGCAGGGCGAAGATTGGCGGGACCATCGGCATTGTGCCATCGTGCCACGCTCATATGCACGGGCGCAATCCCCGCCCGCAGCAGATCGCTTGCACAGTCGCCACGGACGCTCTAGGGCGACCGTTCTGTCCAGGACATGCGGAGCGGTGGCCGAGTGGTCGAAGGCGCTCGCCTGGAAAGTGAGTATACGTCAAAAGCGTATCGAGGGTTCGAATCCCTCCCGCTCCGCCACCTGCCTGTTCCCAGCGGTCCGCATCGGACCACCGAAATCGACTTTTCTCTCCTGAAATCCAATACTGAGCAGACCGGTCCGACCTCGACCGTTCGTAGCCGTTCGCGCCCATCCGGCGAATCGGAGGGGCAAAAACGAGGTACGCGCGGTCGAAAAACGAGGTATTTTTTGGAGACCGAACCATGCTTACCGATGCGAAGGTGCGCAACGCCAAGCCACGCCCCAAAACTATAAACTCGCAGACACCAATCGCCTCTGCCTGATGGTCACCCCCAGCGGCGGAAAGCTGTGGCGCTGGAACTACGAATATGATGGCAAGAACAAGACGATGGCCTTTGGTGCCTATCCCCGCGTCTCGCTGGCGGATGCTCGCGAAAAGCGCGATGAAGCCTGGTCCATGCTGTGCGAAGGACAGGATCCCAATGTCGCGAAGCGCCTGAAGATCGAGGCGAACCTCGAAGCCGGGCGACAGACGTTCGAGCGTGTGGCTCGCGAATGGCACGAGAACGCCAAGGCCCAGTGGGCCACCGTACGCGCCACGATGGCGGGACGGCAGCAATGGCTCGTCGAGCAGCAATTGGCGGACGTCGATGGCGATCGCGTGCGCCTGCGTGCCAACGCGATCATGATGCTTCAACGACGGGAGCTCCTGCGCACCGGCCGCGCGCCGGCGACATCATCGAAGGGCGATTGGCGCGCTAGGTGGATCTCGCCAGCGGACGGTTCGCTCTCCTTGAGAAAGATCGGGAATTCACGCTCTTTCGGTGGCGACCAGTACTCGAGAACCAGCTTGGCAAGACCGTGCACGGGATTGCGCGCGGCGACGGTGTCACCTGGCAATTCGGGTGCAGCCGTGGGCCGGAAATTTCATGAGCCTTGCTACCTCAGCACGACGTCGCGCGCTCGGGAGCGGGCCCCATCCTTGCGGTCGCGCAAGGCCCGTTACATCGTGCTCACGGTCGAGTAATGTCCGCAGCAGCAGGCAGCGTCGGCTCATCAATCGGCGGCCTGGTCCTCCTCCAGGGGATCGGCAATCCTGAGCATGATCTCGGCGGCAGCGCGCAGGCTTGCGCGCTCCGTCTCGTTTAGCCGCTCGGCCATCACGCTACCCAGCCATTCGCGGCGCTGGGTCATCGCCGAACGCAGCGCGTTGCGTCCCCGGGAGGTCAGCGTGATGACATGGCGTCTCCGGTCCTCGGGATCGATCCCCCGCTCGATCAGCATCCCGGCCTCCATTCGCACAAGCAGGCGACTGAGCGATTGCGGTTGCAGCCCCTCGGCTCGGGCGAGCGCCACCGCACTCAGCGGGCCCTTGCGATAAAGCGTCGCAATCAGCGCGAGCGCGCCGCCCGTCAGTTCGGCGGCCCGCGCTGACCGGCGCATGGCCCTCGCAAGGCGCAGCACCGCCCGCACGATCTGCGCCTCGTCACTTTCCCGATCGTTCGCGCTCGACATAATAATACGCATAGCGTATCAATGGTTGGTCCACAACAAGGAGCGTGTGCGTGCCGGTTGCTCGTCCGCATCGGCTGGCCAGGCGGCGTGGTCACCGCCGCGACGATGGAAGCCGATCGATTACGGACGCACCGGAAATCGACTGACGGGTTGGGACGCTCGCGTGCTGGGCAGCGCCGCCCGCACTCTTCCGGGCATGGGCATGGACGGTGCAGCAGGAACCAGATCGTGAAATCCCTTCACCTCCCCTCCCGGCTTTGGCGCGATGTCGTGGCGATCGATCCGGGGGAACCCGTGAGCCTACGCATGCTCGCGATCGCGGCGCTCGGCATGGGCGTCCCCGTCGTTGCCGGCCTTATGCTTGGACAGGCGGAGGCAGGCTTCACGATCGGTCTCGGTGCCATCCTGCTTGCTGGCGCGCCGACGGGGGGCAGCGGCAGTGCGGCAACGCCGCCCCCTCCCCTCAGCCAGTCAGTTGCCCCTGCACTGATCGCCGTTGCTGTGGCGACCGTGGTCTCCGCACTGCCGCAACCCGACCTGGCGTTGATCTCGCTCGCCGCGGTGGCGGCCCTTCTGTCGGGCTACAGTCGACCAATCGCAGGGGGTGCCATCCGTTTCATCATCTATTTCGTGCTGAGCGTCGGCTTTCTCGACGGTGCCCCAGCGCATCGTGGCGCTGCAGCGCTGATATTTGGATTGGGTGCGTTGTGGAACATCGCCCTGCGCGGCATCTTGGCCGGCGGCCGCAGGAGCCAAAAAGGCCTTGCACACAAGACGCGGCAAACGCCCACCCACGCGCAACGTCGCGCCTATTTTCGCCGCACGCTATACAGGCTCGAGGGATGGCAATTCCCGCTTCGGCTTGCCCTCGGTCTCGGCATCGCCAGCGTTCTGCGCCATCTCTGGCCGACGCATCATTTCTACTGGATCCTGCTCACGGTCGCGCTGCTGACGCAGCGCCCTATCGAACATGTACCGGTGAAGACCGTGCAGCGATTGGCGGGCACCCTCGGCGGCGTTGCCCTGACGGGTGCGATCCTGTGCTACGTGTCGTCGCCAGTGGCCCTCGGCATCGTCGCGTGCCTGCTTGCCACGGTCGTGCCCTTGGCACGCGCGCGAAATTATCTGCTCTACGCAGTCGTCAGCACCCCGCTGATCCTGCTGGTGCTCGACATCGGCAAGCCGATCGCGTCTGCACTGCTAACCGACCGACTGATCGCAACCCTGGCAGGAGGTCTAACGGTGATGACACTCAACGTGCTCTTCGATCGTTTGCTTGCCGCCAGCGCCGGGGACGTGTCAGACCGCCAGCTTGGCCATCAAGTTACGGTGCAATCCAAAGATCGATAGGAATTTGTTTCACTGAATCCTCTATTCGTCTCAAGGACTTCTGGGCAATGCTTTGAGACCCATCCCCGGTCACTCGCGACCCGTTTTCGGCTCCTCAACATCGGACGTGGGTTCGTGTTCAGATGACGCGTCGGATTGGCCGAAGTAAGCCCCGCTGCGCCGAAAGCGGACTCCGGCGCGACCGAGCGGAGATCATGTAGTGAGTTCATAATCCCGCCGACGGGCCTGATCACAGATTCGGGCTGCCAGCTACGGTGCGTCCGGTGCCCCGCCGACTACCGCAGCTAAGATTGCTGCTGACTATACTCACCGTAATGGTTCGCCAGATAGCCGACGAACAGCCGCGTGCGCGCAGGCATATTCGCACCGCCCACGAAAACCGCGTGAAGGACCTCCCGATCGCCGGGATTGAACGGTTCAAGCAACGGCATCGGTCGCCGTTCCGCCCTGTACGATGCTCGAGGTGCGGGTCGAAAGCGATGGTGCATTTCGGCACGGGTTTGCGGCGACCGACAACACCTTTGTCTACGTCATCGAAGGCGCGGTCGAGATCGGGCCCGCCGGTAATCTTTTGAGCGCTGGCCCGCTTGGCTGGTTAACGCGATCGGAGGAGCCCGGAACGTCAGACCTTACCATAAGGGCGCGGGGCACTCCCGGCCGATTTCTGCTTTTCGCCGGCCAGCCTTTGCGTGAGCCGATCGCCTTTGGCGGCCTTTTCGTCATGAACACGCAGACGGAAATCCAGCAAGCCCTCGCCGATTACCGGGCCGGCCGCTTCTAAACGTTCAAATCGATTTGGCGGATGCGTGGCGGCTGTGGTGACCGCCTTTTGAACGCGCTCGGCGGCAAGGTGGTCCTGGGCCTCGCCGACCCCGCCGCCCCCAAAGGAGTGCCGGCGCTCCCGGGCTGTCCTATGTCGCGGTATATGGCGCTTTTCAGCGGCCTATGGACGCCGGAACTGTTGGGTTGTTCCGGAGCCGGTTCGTGATGGCCTCTGCCCTCGATCCTTTTGAGTGTCGAAAGCAGGTCGTGGGTCGACTGTCAGCGCCCTCTGGGGCCTCCAATCCTTCCAAAATCACGAGGCCCTCACATCGGCCCCCGAATCGGTCGGATTAGGGCGAACGGATACGGAACGCCGCAAACCGACTCTGATTGATTTACCAGGATTTTCAGGATTTTGCGAGGGTTTAGAGCCGTCTCGGGCCTATAATGGTGCGCTTACAGGACTCGAATATAAGCCTTATAATGTTGTAATTAAATGTGATTATTTAAGGCTATTTCGCTATGGCCCCCAATGTGGCCCCCTGCTATTCGAGAGCGGCAAAAGTTTCCAGATGATTTGGGCGAATCAGGCGAGATATCGGTTATGGGCGACAATCATTCCGGGCGGCACGTTAGCAAGGCGCTGGTCGAAGATTCTCTCATGCTAGACCTTGCTTGGATAATGCGGCTCGGGCCGATCGGCGACGGTCAGGCAGTCAGCGGCGAAATCAAATGGCGGGTTGATGGCACGGCCTTACACTCCGCCCGCTTTCGGTTGGATTTACGAAAATTGGAAAGCGCGAGGCTGACGATCTGGACCGAGACAATTAGCCAGGCGGTAATGCTCACTGCGGTGCCGCAAAATTTCGGAGGGCGACGCTGGTGGATGCGTTGCCCCGTGACGGGCGAGCGCGTCAGGTGCCTATATCTAGCGCCCGGCGGCACTCGCTTTGCCAGCCGGAAGGCATTGGGACTGTCCTACCGCGTGGAGCGACTGACGCGCTTCGACCGACCCTTTGAAAAGCTATTTCGTGCGCAGCGGCGGCTTGGCGACGTGCAAGGACTCGGTGTGGGACTGAAGCGGCCCAAGGGCATGTGGAATCGGACTTATGCTCGTCACGCGTCTCGTTTCGATGCGTTGGACGTTGCGTGTGCAGAGAAGATCGTCGCGTTGATCCAGAGCGGCCAAGGGGACCCGGCGGCATTTTTCCCGACTACCGGGGGGCGACCTTCTTAGCTGCAACGCAAAGCCGGGCCGATTGCACGCGCGGGATAGACCCAATTTTTCGCGGTCGCGGGCCAAGGAGCGGCCCGAAAAGCTGTAAGTTAGAGACACCCGGCTACCGTCATTCGCAGACCGACGTTATGATGGCGAGGTCAGAGCCTTGAGCGGACCGGCGGATTAGACCGCGCTAAATTAAGAAAATCTGCCGTTGGAATGTGATAAAGGCGAATTCACCTGGTGTCTCAGTTTGAGTTTGACGTTTACCTAGCGCGGGCGGCTGAGGTGAGATAGCATTTGCCGATGAGCAAGCCACCAACACAGCGCGAAGTGATGCAGGGACTTCGCGACCATCTCGGGCCGAATAAGGAAGCCGTCTGTCGCGCCTATGTTGCGGCGGAAGCTCGGGGCCTCATCGTGCGCAAGAGCATAACCAAAACGGCGGAGCAATATGCGGATGACCTGTGGAGAGACGGTATTCATAAGGGATGGCTTAAGCCCTGATTTGTATCCGTCCCGTCAGTTCAGTAATTCTTTAAACGCCTTCACCAACATATTTTCCCGCTTCCCAATAAATTCCCGGAAATGGGCAAAGGAAAGGTCGACGTCGGGAATATAGTGCTTTGCCATGTAGTCCTTGCGCTCAGCGGCTGAGGGATATTTTTCAGTCAGCCAAGCGTCAAAATCCTTGCCCGACTTTTCCTGATTTGGAACCCCCTCAAGCAACTGCAAATTTGCTAAACTGTTAAAATTGTCCATGAAAAACTCAGCGTCCTCCTCGCTGATTCCCGCCTTCGAGAGCCGCTTCTTTGTGAACATTTTTTTCGGGAAAATGTGATCTTGATGGAATTTGTTTCGAAAATCGAGCGTCGGGTAAAGGAATGCCAAGACCGAGTAAGTATATGCCTCTCCATAGCTATAATGGAGCAGACTTACGATTTCGTCTTCGTCGAATGACAGGGATTTTGTGCCACCCTTTAGTTTGTTCGAAATCTCCTCGAATGGAAAGCCCTGTTCTGCGCCATTGATGACCTCCCGGATAGGGCGGAGCACGTTGTCGGGTTGCCCACTGAATGTACGCTTGAGGAGAACGATAACCAGCCATTTAAAGATAGCCTTGCGGTCAGCCTCGTATTTCGACGCAATCGCGAAATTGTTGGGGACGCCAATTTTTTTCAAATAATGGGCGATCGGAATCAAGGCATTGTTCGATGTCAGCGTATCCCGGTGATATCCGAGATTCTCCAGCAGAATTACCGCCCCGCGGATCGCTTTGGTGATGTCTTCCCACTGCCGCTCGATATTGAGCATGTTCGCCTTGTTGAAATTGTCTACCTTGAAGGCGATTTCCCGGAAGCCGCCAAGGACGAGGCAGCATTTAAGAACGAAATCCTTGTTTATATTGAATCCGTCGCCAATCCCATTCACTTCGTCCACGAATTGGGTGATTTCCTCGCGTGCGTCCTTGTCCTTCCACTGAGCCGTGGCGAAGGAAAGCAGTAGGTCGGAATAATTGAGTTGCGTACCACCGCTGTTGACGCGGATAAAGATATTGAGAACCTTGTCGAGGTCCTCGCCGCGCTCCAGAAAAAAGTTGATTGATCTGCTTTTGTGAATGACGTCATGCAGTTTGAAGAGAGCCTTGTTGGCTAGCCGAAATCTGTCGTTTCCGAACTGCGCGACATCATTGTTTAGCAAGTAATCGTTGACGTCGACCGGCTCAATAATGCTGAGAATGTCGCCAACCTTGAACCAAAAGTTTTCGCCATTGCGAACCTCCGCCTCGGCTTTTGTTAGGAAGCTGAACTGATACTCAATATCACTCTCATCGGCGGGAGAATGAAATAGGTTCAAATAGAGGTGCCGCTTGGGGAAAGCGGAATCATTGTCCCAGCGCTTGCGCGGCATCTTGTAGGCATATGCCCCCCTGAGCCCGATATAAAGGGAGGTCAGGCGCTGTTGGCCGTCGAGAATAGCGATAATGCCAGACTCGCCGCTCAGATTTGCCTTGGGGTTATGGTAACTGTCGCGCTCGTGGTATTCGCGGACGAATTCGTAAAACTGGTACTTGTCGACGTTATTGCGGTCGACTTCCCAAAATAGAAATGAGCTAATTGGATAATCCCGCATGAGGGAATCAAAAAGCTTTTCAATCTGGTCGACGTCCCAGACGAATTCGCGTTGGATCGCGGGAAGCAGGTAATTCTTGCGGTGAATATTGTCGATGGCATCCTTTATCGTGATCGGTTCGACAAACGCCATCTTTCCCTCCAGCCCTGAACCCAAAGGTCATGCCCCGCTGGATATCAACTCGTTCGGCGGGAAAGGCAATATCGGGCGGGATTGCCGCCCCCGTGAAGGTTGACGCTTCGCTCCACCGTCCCCGTCACCCTATCGTTTGGATCGCAGCGCAGCGTCCAAAATCCCCTTCAGCCACCGCAATTCGCCATCGCCAAGGCTTGCTAAGCGACTGGTGATTTCCGTAAGCGTCGACCGCTGCAATTGCCCCCTCGGCAGATCAGGCGTGAACAATTCCGCAGGATCGACGCCGAGCGCCGCCGAGAGTTGCGTGATGACACCGAAACGCGCGCCCGAGTTGCCGCCCTCGATCTTCGACACCATGTCCGTGCTGATATTTGCGCGTTCTGCCAAGGCTTCCTGCGTCAGTCCTAACCGCACGCGATGCGCCTTTACCAGACCACCAAATCTCGCGCGCAAATCGACCATGACGCCTCCCTATCGACGGGTAGCCGGAGGGGGCGGGCTGCATGAGTGACGCAGATTCGATATGTCGGCATATTGGTAATTAACAGGCAACCTTTTCGAATTAGCTTACGAGTTGGGGGGTGCCAGCGGACCGCACGGCGTTCGCGTTTTCGAGAAAGGCTCAAATGTCGACCTGGCTTTGGATTATAGGCGTAATAGCCGTGACGTGGCCCGTCGCGGTTAATATCTATTTCGAAAGGAGCATCTCGCATAATATCGAGATCGATTTTCGAAATCACAATCAAAGCCACGTCTTACTGGACATGGGTGCGGATGATGTTCGAGCCAAAATGACCCGCCTCCAAACCACTATCGAGCAGCAGGACGAGTTAATCGCTTTGCTATGGTACAAGGTATGCGGCCTTGGCAACGCAGAGCGCTACGGCAAAGCCGAATTAGCCGAATTTTTCCACCGCCGCCCAGACTGGTATGTGGACGCGATGGAGCTTCCGGGAGCTTATGACACTCTCTGCCGCTACGAAAATTACCCTTGGGGTAAGCACGCCGAATGGCTGCGGCAGGAAAAATTCAAGGATTAAACTCGTCTCCGTTCAGTAGCATGTCAAAGCCGCCAGCGCGTCGATAGCCGTCGATCACGAAGAACGCGCGGTGAATTTCCAGCGGCGGGATACCCTGAAGCGTGAGACGACGGTATAACCGCAAGATATTCGAGGTCGCCTCGGCATCATCCGCGACGCACCAGTCAGCACAGCAAGCGCCATATGTGCTCTTGTAGCCGAATGCCCATCCTGTCGGGAATGGTTTGATTTTGCGAACTACTAGGACTCGGTCTAAAAACTTCAGGTTGTCGTCGTCGCGATTATCGCATGGCTCATTCCACGCGATTAAGGCGTCCTGTATTTTCATTTCTCTTTCTCCAAATAACCCTTCAATTCACTCAACTCGCTCAAAATGGATGTTCATCCTCATTAAATTGAGCACCTTGAGGGAATTGAGACGGGGCAAGAGCGTATTGCCCGTGGCCCGGCTGGTAGATCGCACCGTCCGCGATTAAAAATTTGAGCAAATGGCGCGTCGTACCCGTTTGCTTGCTTACCGACCCGGCGATTTCGGCGAGAGATAGGGGGCCATCCGCCGCAGCGAGCAAATCGAGGAGCTCCTGACGCTCGCCAGTTTTTGCTAGCGGGACGGTATCGCCTTTCACAATCCATCCGCCAGTGCGCTGATCGCGCTCAAGCGCCTTTTCATAGCCGTCCAAGTCGCGGCCTTGGGCTGCTAACTTAGCCCCGTCTCCATGACGGCCAAGCACCATCAACGTGTCGAAAATGCCGGTGAGTCCGTGCGTGCCGCTAATCGTATCGAACACGTCGTCTGCTTCTGTCTTGCGAACGTGGTGAACGACGAGAACCGCGAGGCCGGGGTGCCGTTTGGCGAATTCTAAGAGCGGCGCGGCGGCGTTCGCATCTTCGTCATAAGCGGAGGCCCGCCCGTTCGACAGAGGCTTAATCGCCCGCCATGTGTCGAGAATAATGAGCCGTGCCGAGTTATGCTCATCGCACCATTTTTCTAGCTCTTCGATTCCGGCTTGATCTGTCCGTGGCCACGCCGTCGCGAATTGAAGGCGCTCGGGTGCGTGTCCAAACGGGTACAGGCGGCGCAGCCGGTCCCTCAGCCGACGCTCGCTGTCCTCCAGCGCGCATACAAGCACGTCACCTGCCTGTAGTTCGGCAACGCCAAAGTTTTTGCCTTCGCCCGTCGCGATCGCAATTGCCATTTGGAGGCCCAAAAATGACTTTCCAAATTTCGGCCTGCCCGCGAGGATTGCCAATCCTTCCGGTAGGATACCCGGAAGCGCCCATTGCAGTTCCGCAAAAGCCATTTGTGAAAGCGCGCGAGCGCTAATTATCGTAGGGCGTCCCGTGGCTTCGATCTTCCTCGGGCCGCGCGGCTCCCGTAAACCTGCCTGCCATCCGCTCTCAATCGTTCGCTCGATTTCGTGGGGTTCAAGTCCGATGATGATCGCCGCATCGGCCAACGTGCTCTGTGCTACAGCGGCGTCTAGATGCCCTCCAGCGGCAAGTTGAGCGAGCGCATAGGCCGAGCGATTCAATTGGTGGTTCCGGCCGCCCGCACTGGCGTTGCGAAGGATCGTTAATTCTTGATCCAACGCGCGCTGACCATAGGCGCTATTCGCGGCTGCGATAGGCAGGCGCTGCGCTGCCTCTGCGTCATCCTGACCACGTAACAGAATCAACAGCCATTCTGGGGCGTCGGCAATTTCATTCCACGCCGGGTAGGTTTCCCATCTGTATTCAGCGCCGGTTTCGTGCCTGGACCCGGCGGCAACGACATATCCGCCGTCCGCGCGCACGTCCGCGCCGTCAAAGATTTTGACCTTGTTGCGAACCTTGAAACCCGGCCATCGGAAATAGACGTGGCGACCGCGTGCCGTTTTTACCGATAGCGTCGCTGGAAGCCCGCGACGTTCCGCCTCTTCAATCGCATCGCCGCTATCCAGATCGAGCACTATGACGCCAGAAAGCTGACCCGTCACAATACCCGCATTGTGGCCCGCGCGCGCCCACACTGAAATCTCATCCCATGAGGCACGAAGCGTCTGAAAACCCGCCCACTGTATCGCAGGCATTTTGCTGCCGAAGCGAATCGGAATGAGACTAAACCCAAGGTCATACAACTCTCGCCAATCCACCGCCGGATTGCGCAAAGCGTAAGTCGCTTCGGGAGCCACCAAAGGAGCCATCATTCCGCATCCACCAATCGGCGTAGCGAATCCGCTTTCACAAGTGTGCGCCGCCCGAGCTTGATGACCTCCAAGCGCCCATCGCGGATAAGCTGGTATGCGGTGGTCCGCCCGATCCCGAGCGCCTCGGTCGTTTCCTTGATCGATATTGTGACCGGTTTCATTCGTGCCTCCATTTGCAGCCAGCAGGATGCCAGCGGATGCACGCATGGTTGTGAGCAGTCAGAATTCGGCGGCAAGTTCGGCGAAAATTACGCGGTCGCTTTTCCGCTGAATTTGGGTTTGGGGCCTCGTTTTCTGCCGTTTGTCAGGGCACGAATGCGCTCCCGAGCGATAAAGCTGTCTGGGAAACGCTCCCGAACATCGCGCAAAAGTTTAGGCTCACTCATGGCATCCCGGACGGTGGCAAGGCCTTCCCACCATCGCGCAAGTTGCGCGTCTGACAAAGGAGGCGCTCGCTTGTTATCGACCTTCACAATTTCGGATTCGACCAGATCAACGGGTATCGCCAGATCGCGAGGAAATTCCCGCAATAGGTCGTCACGATTGACCGTGACGAAGCGAAAATGCCGTTGGTCGAGTGGATATAGCGGTTGCCGCCTGTTGTGGTCCCACGCAAGCCCTGAGCCGCGATGCAGGGAGTCGTCAAGGGTGTCAAACCACCGATAATCCGCAAGCCGGAAAGGGCGTATTGGCTCAGTGAGAATCTCGTTTCCATCGTCCAGAACGTCACGAAACTGTCGCGCCCAGAACTCAATCGCGCCCGCCGACCCCAAGTCAGTCAATCGTTCAACCGCGTGCGCGATTGCATCATCTTTTTCGGCGTCGGTGATTGCCTGTGAAGCGTCGCGTACCTTGCCTATGCCTAACGCCATAGCCAACTGCGGCCCGCTAATTGAATGCCTAAAAGCAATCCACGAAATAGCGTGCGACAGCGTAATGAACGATTTTTCCGGCGGTGGGTTAAGCGGCCCAAGCCAGATAGCTGGTGGGGAATTATCTACCTCGGTCGACGTCACTTGCTACTCCGTATCGACCGCCCGATCGGCACGATATCCGCGCCGTTGCGCAAGGTGTCGAGATGGTTGCTCCACCACTGCGCCATTTCGACGCGCTCCGCCCAATGAGCGCCGCGATGATAGGCGGCGCGGATCGTATCCCGGTCCTTGTGCGCCAACGCACGCTCGATCGCGTCTGACGACCATTTGCCCGACTCGTTTAGCAGCGTGCTCGCCATTGCTCGAAAGCCGTGCGCGGTCATTTCGTCGCCGGTAAAACCTAATCGCCGCAGCCCGCCGTTGACGGTGTTTTCCGACATGGGTTGCAGGCCAGATCGAAGCGAAGGAAAGACGTAGCGCCCGTGCCCGCTAAGGTCCCTCAAGGCCTCAAAAAGGGAGATGGCTTGGCGGGACAAGGGCACGACATGCTCCATACGCCCCTTCATCTTTGCTGCTGGAATTCGCCACACAGCAGCGTCTAGGTCGATTTCCGACCATTCGGCTCTTCGCAACTCACCGGGTCGAACGAACAGCAATGCTGAAAGCTGTAACGCGGCGCGTGTGAGTGGGTGGCCCTCATAGCCATCAATAGCGCGGAGCAACTCGCCAGCCGCTTTCGGATCGAGGATGGCGGCATGGTGCTTGGGCTTCCGGCTGGCCAGCGCACCGCGCAGATCGCGAGTAGGGTCCGAAGGGGCAAGCTGGTTGGCAACGGCATAGCGAAACACCTGTCCGATGAACTGCAACGTCCGATGTGCCTTTTCATCGTTCTTTGCGGCCTCGAACGGGCGAACCGCGTCCAATATCTCGAACGGCGCGATTTCCGCGATTGGGCGCGAACCAAGCGACTTATCCACCAAACTGACAAACCATTCGCGTTTTCTGATCGTGGCATCGGCAAGCCCATCGCGCCGGTTCTTTGCGATACAGGCTTTGGCAACAGCGCCAAAGGTGTTCACCGCCCCGACCTTTGCAGCGTGCTTCTCGCGACGCTTTTCGTCCGCCGGGTCTTTGCCCTGAGCGAGCAAGCGTCGCGCAGCGTCCCGTGCATCCCGGGCCTCTTTCAGGCTGATTTCCGGGTAGGTGCCAATCCCCAGCTTCTTCTCAACTCGCTTGGCATTGCCCGCCTCGTCGCGCCCATCGACTCGATATTTCAAACGCCAGAGCTTGCCGCCGGAGGGCTGGACCAACAGAAACAAACCTTTGTCGTCGGCAAGTTTGTAGGGTGCCGCCCTCGGCTCCGCCCTGCGAATATCCTTGTCCATAAGAGCCATTTGGGGGCCACGCCTTTCTGACATTTTGGGTTGGCCCCCAGCGTGGCCCCCAAAATCGTCCGATTGTGGACGATCAACGGCGAACACTAGCGATCAAACTAGCGTCGTTTATAGCAGATTCCCGTGGTTTTCTCAACCGTTGGCGAACGTCGGCGAATGGAGAATTGGTGCCGCTTACAGGACTCGAACCTGTGACCCCCGCATTACGAATGCGATGCTCTACCAACTGAGCTAAAGCGGCGTGGCGCTGATCCGTACGAACCAACGCGAGGGCGGGCGCTTATCAGGTCGTTTGCGGGCTGACAAGCGTTGCGATGCGAGGTGCATCGCGCGCTCTCCGAAAACGGATGCCCTTTACCCCACGTTTACCACGCACGGCGCACAAGGTGTGCCGGTGACGCTCGCCCATGTCGGGTCGGGTCGCGCCAGGTGAGGCGTTTGCGCAATGGATAGTGTTCGCGGTTTCGAGGAAGATCGGCTCGGCACGGATGAGATCGACAGCGGTCGCGCCGACCAAGACGCCGATACCGGCGGCGTCGATACGCAGATAGACGTCGGCACCGACGAACGGCGGATGCACGTTCGCGCTTATAATTATTGGGTGTCGCTGCTTGGCGGGCGCGCTTATCCGTCGATCGAGGATCTCGATCCGGCCAACATCACCGATTTCGGCCCGCATAGCGTGCTGCTCGATTTCTCCGCCGGGATCGAAAATCCTGCCATCGCCTTTCTCGGCAAGGCGCTGCGCGAGGAATGCGCGCTCGACTCCTCCATCACCCACATCGCGCAAGTGCCGAGTCGCTCGCTCTTGTCGCGGCTGACCGACCATTATCTGCAAATCATCGCGAATCGCGCGCCGATCGGATTCGAGGCGGAGTTTGTCAGTACCCGCGGATTCAACACGATGTATCGCGGCATCCTGATGCCCTTTTCCTCCGACGAGGATTCAATCGATTTCATCTACGGCGTCATCAATTGGAAGGAGCTGGTCGACGCGGAGACGCAAGCCAGGCTCCAGGCGGAAATCACGGCGGCGGTCGCGACCGCACCCAAATCTGCCGTGACCGCACCGGTGTGGGCCGATGGTCCCAGTGCCGGTTTCGACGACGATGCGCCAATGGACCGCGAAAGCCCGACGATCGCCGGAGCCACGCTGATCGACCAATTGATGCTCGCACAGCAGACCGCCGCTGCGCTCCGCGCCGCCGACACCCGCCACCGCGCCACACTGTACCGCGTGCTCGGACGCGCCCACGAATTTGCCGCAGCGGCGGACGCCGATCCGGTCGGATATGACGCGCTGCTGGCATCGGCAGGAATCGCCGTACAATTGCGCGCGCCGATGACACCGATCGTGAAACTGATCTTCGGGGCCGATTACGACAAAACCCGTCTGACCGAATATGCGGCTGTCCTTGCCCACGCCCGCCGCATGGGCGTCGCAATAGGGGCCTTGGGTCACTTCCTCGACTCGTTCGAGGGAGGCATCAAGGGCGTGGTCAAGGCCGAGCGCGCCGCCCGAACCCCAAATCCGAAGGCGCGGGTCGATCGCGCGTCGGCGCTGGCCAATCGTCCGACCCTCGCCAGCGTCGCGATCGAAAGCAACGTGGCGCCGGGGGACTATGTCCTGCTGCTCGCGCGCGCCAGCGACGGGGGCATGCTCGATATCGTCGCTGAAATTGGCGACGACGCTACGCTGACCGAGCGGGCGATGCGCCGGATGGTGTAAGCCGCCCCCTCCGCCCCGGCCGGGCAAATTTGTGCGCTGCCACAAGTCTTGAGGTCGTCACGCGACCGGCGCATAGGGCGGCTATGGCAAAAACCACGCTGAAATCGCTGTCGGATGCATTGGCCGTCCGGTTGACCAAAGGTGCGCTTCCGGGCGAATTGCAGGGGTTCGGCAAGACCGAGCGCGCGGATGCTGCGGCGTTTGTCGCCGCCACGGCCGAACGGCGCACGACCGGCGTTCCGAATATCGCGCTGGAGCCGCTGCCCGGCACCGACCCGCGCCGACGGATGCGGCTGGCCATCGTCAATGACGACATGCCCTTCCTGGTCGATTCGATCGCCGCGACGATCGGCAGCCACGACATTGCAATCGACCGCATCATCCACCCCGTCGTGTGCGTAAGCCGCGATTCGGACGGGGCGCTGGTCAGCGTCGACGACAAGGGTTCGCCCGAATCGATGATCTATATCGAGCTGGAGCGTGCCGATGCGCGCGAACGGCGCGATCTGATCGCCGCACTGGAACGCAATCTGGCCGATGTGCGCGCAGCGGTGGGAGACTGGCAGGCGCTGCAGGACGCGATGGCGGCGGACATCGCCACGCTGCCCGCCGGGGAAGGTGCCGCCTTGCTGTTCTGGCTGCTCGACCAGAAGTTCACGCTGCTGGGCCATGAATTGTGGATCGGCCGGAACGAGACCGCGCTTGGCATTGCCCGCAACCCGCGCGCGGTGCCGATCCTGGCCGAAGCCTCGCGCACGCTCGCGATGGAATGGTTCGCCAAGGGCGGGCAAGCGCCCTTGCTGCTCAAATCCAACCTGATTTCGGGCGTGCATCGCCACGTCCCGCTCGATCTGGCGGTCGTGCCGGTTCGCGACAAGGACCAGATCGTCGGCCTGTCGATCCACGCCGGTCTGTGGACCAGCAGCGCGCTGAATGCGGCCCCGCAGGATGTGCCGGTATTGCGCGAACGGCTCGCGGCGCTCGAGGCGAAGTTCGGTTTCGATCCCAAGGGCCATACCGGCAAGGCGCTCACCCACGCGCTGGCCGGTTTGCCGCATGACCTGGTCATCGCCTTTACGCCCGATGCGCTCGAGGATGTCGCGCTGACCGCGATGTCGCTCGCGGACCGCCCGCGCCCGAAGCTGCGGCTGGTGCGCAGCGTGCTCGGTCGGCACCTGTTCGCGTTCGTGTGGCTGCCCCGCGACGACCTGACCACCGCGCGCCGCACTGCGATCGGCGACATGCTGGCGGAGGCGGCCAAGGCGAGCGTGCTCAACTGGTCGATCGAAGTCGACGACACGATTGCGCTGATTCGCTTCACGCTCGATCTGCGCGAGGGCGGCGTGCTGCCCGATACCGACGCTCTCGACACGCGGATCGCGCGGATGGTGCGCGGCTGGGTGCCGGCGGTCGAGGCGGCGCTGGTCGAACAGACCGATGCGGCGCGCGCCGCACGGCTTGCCCTGAAACATGCCGCCAATTTCCCGGCGGGCTATCGCAATGCCAACACTGCCGAGGAGGCCGCGCGCGACATCGTGCGGCTGGCGCGGCTGGAAACCGCAGCCGATCGCTCGGTGCGGATGTATCGCGACGAACGCGGGGCGGCGCGGCTGAAAATCTATCGTCTGGGCGGGGCGCTGGCACTGTCGGATGCGGTGCCGGTGCTGGAGAATTTCGGCTTCCGCGTGATCGAGGAATTGCCGACCGCGCTGATCGGCGACGAACAGGGTTTTGTGCATGAATTTCTGGTCGAGGCGGCGGGCGTGCGCTTGTCAGCCGACACCAGCGTGCTGGAAAATGCGATCCAGGCTGTGCTGGAGGGCAAGGCCGAAAACGATGCGTTCAATCGCCTGATCGTCGATGCCGACATGGCACCGGCATCGGTCGTGCTGTTCCGCGCATGGTTCCGCTATCTGCGCCAGGCGGGACTGACCTATGGTCTGGTTACGGTGGTCGACGCGCTGCGGCGCGCGCCGAAGGTGGCCGCCGCGCTGATCGAGCGCTTCGCTGTTGCGCATGATCCGGCACGCAAGCGCCGTGACATCGCCGCCGCCGACGCCGCGATCGATACCGGGCTCGACGCGGTTTCCGCGATCGACGACGACCGCATCCTGCGCTCGCTGCGCAGCGTCATCGCCGCAACGCTGCGCACCAACGCCTTTGCCCCCGCTGGCCGGGCTGCGCTGGCGTTCAAGCTCGACAGTCACCTCGTTCCCGGCCTGCCCGCGCCCGTGCCATGGCGCGAAATCTGGGTCTATTCGCCGCGGATCGAAGGCATCCACTTGCGCGCCGGGCCAGTGGCACGTGGCGGCTTGCGCTGGTCTGACCGGCGCGACGACTTCCGCACCGAAATCCTGGGCCTGATGAAGGCGCAGCGCGTCAAGAATGCCGTGATCGTACCGACCGGTGCCAAGGGTGGCTTCTACCCCAAGCAATTGCCGCCTGCGTCCAATCGCGATGCCTGGCTGGCCGAGGGCACCGAAAGCTACCGTGTGTTCATCCGGGCGCTGCTGTCGATCACCGACAATATCGTCGAGGGCGCGGTGGTGCATCCGACCGACGTCGTCATCCATGATGGCGACGACCCCTATTTCGTCGTCGCCGCCGACAAGGGCACTGCGACCTTTTCCGACGTCGCCAATGCGATTGCGCTCGAACACCATTTCTGGCTGGGCGACGCCTTCGCCAGCGGCGGCTCGGTCGGCTATGACCACAAGGCGATGGGCATCACCGCCAAGGGCGCGTGGGTCAGCGTCCAGCGCCACTTCGCCGAGCGCGGGGTGGACGTGCAGACGCAACCGATCCGCGTCGTCGGCTGCGGCGACATGTCGGGCGACGTGTTCGGCAACGGCATGTTGCTGAGCCAGACGCTCAAGATCGTCGCGGCGTTCGACCATCGCCATATCTTCCTCGATCCCGATCCCGACCCCGCCGCAAGCTGGGCCGAGCGGGCGCGCATGTTCGCCCTGCCCCGTTCGAGCTGGGCGGATTACGACGCCTCGCTCATCTCCAAGGGCGGCGGCGTGTTCCCGCGCACCGACAAGATCATCAAGCTGTCCAAACAAGTGCGCGCGGCGCTTGGCATCGAGGCAAGCGAAATGGAACCGGGCGCGCTGATCTCGGCGATCCTGAAGGCCCCAGTCGACCTGATCTGGTTCGGCGGCATCGGCACCTATGTGAAGGCGCGCGCCGAGAACAATATCGCGGTCGGCGATCCCGCCAATGATCGGCTGCGCGTCGACGCCGAGGATCTGCGCGCCACCGCGATCGGCGAAGGCGCGAACCTGGGTGTCACCCAGGCCGCGCGCATCGCCTTTTCGGCACGCGGCGGGCGCATCAACACCGACTTCATCGACAATTCGGCCGGCGTCGATTGTTCGGACAATGAGGTCAACATCAAGATCGCGCTTAACCGCGAGATGATCGAAGGCCGCCTCGGCTATGACAAGCGCAACACCTTCCTCGCCGGGATGACCGACGATGTCGCGCATCTCGTGCTGGAAGATAACCGCCTGCAAACGCTCGCGCTGTCGATCGCCGAGAGCGATGGCGCGCGCGACGTGCCGAGCTATGTCCGCTTGATCGAGATTTTCGAGGCAGGCGGTTCGCTCGATCGCGCGGTCGAGGGGCTGGCCGGCAATGACGACCTGTTGCGGCGCGCCGCCGAAGGGCGCGGGCTCACCCGGCCTGAACTCGCCGTACTGCTGGCGACCGCCAAGCTCGCCCTGCAGGCATCGATCGAGAAAGCGGGCCTCGGTCTCGATCCCGAGTTACTGCCCGATCTCCACGCCGCCTTCCCGCCTGCAATGCGCAAGAAGTTCGGTGCGGCGATCGACCAGCACCGGCTGCGCGGCGAAATCGTCGCCACCAAGCTCGCCAACCGCATCGTCAACCGCATGGGCGTGCTCTACCCGTTCGAACTCGCCGAGGAAGAAGGCGCGGCGATGAGCGACATCGCGGCGATGTTCGTCGTCGCCGAACGCCTGTTCGACTTACCGACCTTGTGGCGCGAGATCGAAACGGCGGCGATGCCCGAAAATGCGCGCATTGCCTTGTTCGACGAAGTTGCGGTCGCAACGCGCTCGCAAATTGCCGATCTGCTGCGTGTCACGCGCAGTGGCACAGGGCCGGGCGCGGCGCTCGCGCGGCTCAGCAAGGGCATTGCCCAGCTCGACAAGCAGACCAAGGCATTGCTGCTCGAAGAAGCCAGCGCGCAGAGCGCCCGCATCGCCGTCACGCTGGAAACGGCGGGGGCACCCAAGAAGCTGGTGCAGAAGGTCGTGCGCCTGTTCGAACTCGACGGCGCGGTCGGCCTGGCCGATCTCGGCGAGCGGCTGGGCCTGAACGAGACCGTGCTGACGCGCGCCTTCACCCGGCTCGGCCAGGCGCTGGGGCTGGATTGGGCGCAGGCCCATGCCGCGCGCATTTCGTCGAGCGATCCGTGGGAACGCTTGCTGATCGCAGGCCTCGCCCGCGACTTCCAGCAGTTGCGGCTGGAATTTCTCGGGCGCGGCGCGAGCGGCAGCGACGCGGATCCGCAGGCGCTGGTCGAGACGTGGCTGGCCGACAATGCCGGGCGCGTCGGCCAGTTCAAGGCGGTGGTCGACCGCGCCCGCATGGCCCCTGCACCCAATGCGGCGATGCTGGCGCAGATTGCGGGTCAGGCGCGGGTACTGCTGGGACGGTAAACCGGTGATCCTCCCCGTGCCGGGGAGGATCAGGCCCGCGCCCGCTGCCGCGCCTTCAGTTGCGCCCGCCAGCCCCGCGCGCGCCACCACATGATGATTCCGGTCACCGCCAGGATCGCGGGCAACAGCCCGCCCAGGAAGAT
Organism: Sphingomonas sp. DC1600-2; assembly: GCF_049897605.1. Taxonomy (NCBI): domain Bacteria; kingdom Pseudomonadati; phylum Pseudomonadota; class Alphaproteobacteria; order Sphingomonadales; family Sphingomonadaceae; genus Sphingomonas; species Sphingomonas sp. DC1600-2. The sequence goes on along the minus strand of NZ_JAFCWO010000001.1, from coordinate 403,430 downwards.
CACGATCTGCCACACCAGCCCCATCCGGGTGCCGTCGTGGATTCGCCGCATCGTGCGCGCGAGCGGTTCGGGCGCGGCGCGGGTCGCCTCGGTCGCGCCATTTCGATCATCGATCGCAACGCCGCGTGCTTCATGCGCAAAGCCGACCTTCCACATCGGTTTCTGATCGGTCGGCCATTCCACTTTGGACACCTCGCCCGGTACCGCCGCCCGCGCGCTGGCGATCACGGTAGCAAGCGCGAGGCCCGGCTGCGCCAGCGGCACCGGGCGCGGTGCATTCGGCCGCATTCCCGCCGCCGGGCCGCCACCGCCAAAGACTTGCGGGAAGGAAATCCACGCCCCCGTCAGTGACAGCACGAACAGCGGCAACGCGATCCAGAAGCCGAGCAAATGATGCAGATTGGTGTCGGTGTTGCGGTGCCGCCGCCAGCGCAAGCCGCGTACCCAGCGCCCCACCGTCGGCCACCACAGCCATAGCCCCGATACGCACGACAGCAGCATCGCGACGCCGATCCAGCCAACCACCTGCCGCCCAACGCCCGGAATGAGCATCGACCCGTGGATCATGTGCAGCGTGCGGATCAGACCGCTCCCGCTATTGGCAAAATCCAGCACGCGCGCGCTCGGCGGATCGAGCCAGACCGTCTTGCGCGGCGGCGGACCTTGGACCCGCATGCCCTTGCCCGCGAGGCTCGCCGAAACGACGACCGGTTCGCCCGGCGCATCCGGCAGCGTCAGTGCCGCAATGCGGTCCCCCGGCTCGAGTACCCCGCGCGCGGCCGCAACGTAACGCTGCGGGTCCAGCGTGTTGCTGCCGCTGGTCGCATAGCGTTGCGGGTTGAGCGCATGGTCGAGCGCTTCGTCCCACACCAGCGCAGCCCCAGTCAGCGAGAGTGGGATGATGAGGATCGCGAGGGTCAGGCCGATCCATTTATGCACCTGAAACCAGGCGTTGCGCAGACCAATCTTGCTCATCACACCTCCGCCCACTGGCGCAACAAATTGTGGTAGACGCCGGTCAGCCGGACGACCTCGCTGTCCCCCTGCCCCAGCCGCGCGGCGACCGACTGGATCGCGGTATCGAGATCGAGCAGCGTGGCGCGCGCTTCGTTGTTGCGGATCATCGACTGGATCCAGAAGAAGCTCGCGACGCGCACCCCTCGCGTTACCGGCGCGACATGGTGCAGGCTGGAGGCGGGATAGAGCACCATCTGCCCGGCCGGCAGCTTCACCCGCTGTTCGCCAAACTGCATCTGGATAACGAGTTCGCCACCGTCATAACTGTCGGGATCGGCCAGGAAGAGCGTCGCCGACAAATCGCTGCGAATCCGAAAATCGCTGCCGCGCCGGATGCGGATCGCGGTGTCGACATGCGCGCCGAAGCCGTCGCCTTGCGCATAGCGGTTGAACAGCGGCGGAAACACCTTGAGCGGCAACGCGGCGGCAACGAACAAGGGCGAGGCGGCGAGCGCATCGAGCACCATCGCCCCGCCCCGCCGCGCCGCATCCGAATCCTCGGGCAGTTGCGCGTTATGCTTGGCCAGTGCCGATTGGTTGCCAGACGTATCGTTGCCGTCGATCCACGGCGCGGCGTCGATCAAGCCGCACAATTCCGTAACTTGGGCAGCGGTTAACAGATCGGGAATGACGGTCAGCATGATGTAGCGGTCCTGAGAGCCTGAACGCCACGCTTGCGCAGCGCGGGGATATCGGAGGTCGCCAACCACGCCGCCGCCTTCTCGACAAAGGCCGGGGTCGCGGTCGCGCCCGCGCGGCGGAGCCAGTTCAGCGCCTCCTCGATCGCGCCCTTGGTCGCCAGCATCCGGGCGTGGTTGAACGCGCCGCGGAAATCACCGCCCTGGGCCGCGCGGGCATAGCAGGTTGCCGCCTTGGCGAGATCGCGCGGGACAACCCAGCCATCTTCATGAAAGCTGCCGACGAAATTGATCGCCTTGGCATTGCCGAGCGCCGCCGCCCTGCAGAACCACTCCAGCGCCAGCGGCTTGTCCTCGGCCACGCCCTGCCCGAGCGCCAGCAAGGTCGCGTAATTGTACATGCCCCAATCGAACCCGCGTTCGGCGGCGATGCGATAACAGGCGGCGGCCCGTTCCTTGTCCGGGGCGGTGCCCCAGCCAAGGTCGTAGCACCGCCCGACCATGTTGATCGCCATCAAGTGATGCTGCGCCGCCGCCTTGATGAACCAGCCGAGCGCGGCGGGCGCATCCTGCGCGACGCCAGCGCCATCGAGCAAAAGCTGCCCATACAGCGCCTGCGCATCCGCCACTCCGGCTTCGGCCAAGCTGTGCAGGAAGGCCGCGCGCACTTCGGGCGGCCCAGATAACTGCGAGGCGATCTCCTCGGCGCTCAGCGCCGCAAACCGGTCGGGCAAGGCCATCAGAACTTGGCCGTCACCGTGCCGAACACGGTCCGCCCCGGCGCGATCGAAGCGTAATGGCTGGTATAGGTCTGGGTGTAATAGACCTTGTCGGTCAAATTTTGCGCATTGACCGACAGGTCGAGATGGTCGTTCAGCTTGAAGCGCGCCTGCGCGTCGAAGCGCCAATAGCTTGGGATGCCGCGCGTAAGGATCTTGGTCGCGGGGTTGACCGTCACCACGCCAGCACTGGTCTGCGTCGCGCTGCGGTTGTCGGCATACCCGCCATTCTGCTTGTCCATATAATAGGCTCCGCCGCCGAGCGAGAAGCGCTTGGTCAGCTCGACATTGGTCGACAGAGTGAAACTATTGCGCGCGGTCTGCGGCACATCCTTGCCGGTGTTGACCGAGGGTACCAGCACCGTCGTTGCCTTCGCCGCGCCGTTTGCCGCCACCGTCAGTGCGGTGAAACCGCCATCGACGATCTTGGCATCGAGGAAAGTATAACCGCCGAACACCGTCCAGCCCGGCAGCACGGTGCCGCTGGCGGTGAGTTCAACGCCGCGAATGCGTGTCGAACCGAGATAAGCGATGTTGTTATTGGCATCGGTCACGCGGGCATTGGCGATGTCGGTCTGGAACACCGCCAGGCCCAGCGCCAGCTTCTCGCCGAACAGGCTCGCCTTCGCGCCGACCTCATACGACTTGGTCTTTTGCACCTTCAACGAATCGAGCACGTTCGCCGTGGCCGAGGTGGTTGGTAGCGCATTGTCCTCACGGCCCTCGCCCAGCAGGCTGTTGGGCGGCGTCGCTGCGGTGGCATAGCTGGCGTAGAGGCTGGTTTCCTTGGTCGGCTTGAACACCAAACCCGCCTGCCAGTTGAACAGCTCGTCGGTGCGCGAGAAGCGGAACGACGTGGTCGCATTGGCCGCCTGCCCGGGCGTAATCCGCGAGGTGAAGCGGTCGTAGCGCGCGCCGACGTTCAGGATCAGCGACGGCAGCAGCGTGATCGAATCGAACCCGTAAAGCGCCTGGGTTTCGGCGTCGTTCTGCGTCTCTTCCAGCGGCAGCGAGCGCACGATCGGGGACGCGGTGGTCGAAGTGTCGCTGGCGTAATTGACCCAGGGATCGTTCGGATTGGCCGAGAAGATGCTCGCGCAATAATAACGCGCGACGGTGGCGGTGTTGCAGCGGGGGGAGATGGTCGAGCCGTTGGACAAGATCTCGACCCCGCTGGAATTGAGATAGCCGCGCGTGACATAGGTGCCGCGCCGCGCCTTTTCCCACGACACTTCGGCACCAACCGCAAAATCGTGTTTGATCGTGCCGGTGTTGAAGCTGCCCGACAGATCGAGCTGGTCGATGATGCTTTCAGCATAGCTGTAGCGCGTGTTCGAGCGCCGCCACACTTGTCCGCTGCCATAGACATTGCCGGTCGAATCGTCGGGCAAGGTGTAGATGTACGCTTGGCTGTCATGGCTGAAACGCGCGGTGTTGCGCAGCGTTACCCCGCCAAAATCATGCTCGACCCGCACCGTCGCCTGATCGGTGGTGCTATCGCGGAAATCGCGGCTGGCGAGGCCGTAAAAGGTCGAGCGCGCGACATAGCCGGTCTGACCGGTGGCAGTGGTAATCTGCCCCAGCGCCGGTTCGGTGCGGATCGCGCCGGTGCCGGGCGCATTGGCGATCGTGTAGAGATAGGGAATACCGCTGTCGGGCAGCTCATGGCTTTCAAGGCGGTAATAGCCGACGGTCAACCGCGTGGGCGTGCCGAGCCCGATCGTGAAGCTCGGTGCCACGCCCCAGCGCCGTTGATAGATGGCATCGCGTCCCGCGACATCCTGGTCGTGCCACATGCCTTCGATGCGGAAGGCCGCCGTATCGCTGAGCTTGAGGTTGAGATCCCCGACGATGCGCTTGTAATCGGCATTGCCATAGCTGCCCGCGATCGAGCCAAAGGTACGCGCTTGCGGCAATTTGGTCAGGATGTTGATCGTCCCACCTGCGCTGCCGCGCCCGCCGAGCGTGGAATCCGATCCGCGCACGATTTGCACCGAATCGATCGCGAACACTTCGCGCGTCTGTGAGGCCAGGTCGCGCACCCCGTCGACATAAATCGAGCCCTGGCTGTCAAAGCCGCGGATGAACGGCCGGTCCCCGATCGGGTTGCCGCCCTCAGCCGCACCGAAGGTGATGCCGGGCACGGTGCGCAGCGCATCCTGCAACGTCGTCGAACCGGTTTGTTCGATCACCGACTTGTCGAGCACCACGATCGACTTGGGCGTGTCGACGATCGGCGCGACCAATTTGGGGTCAGCGGGGCGACGCTCGTGGATGCCGTTGACGATGATATCGGCCTTGCGCTCCGGATCCTCATCATTGGCGGGGGGCGGCGCGACATCGTTGGCGAAGGCCGGAAAACTGGCAAACGCCCCGACACAGGACAGAGCGAGATAAGCGGGCTTGCGAACGGCGTGTGACAAAGTGTGATCCCCTTGAAGATGGAGACCGGCTATTGCGAGTCACTCGCATTGTCAACGCTATTGCGATTTATTCGCATTTTTGCGCCGCCAACACCCAGCTTCGCAAAGCGCTGGCAAGGTTGGGGGGATCGTCCGCAAGGATCCGCACCGAATCGATTTGCGCGATCAACGCGTTAAGCGGCAGCAGGCGCATTTCCGCCTGCTCCTCCAGCGCACGCCAGAAGATCGGCTCCAGACTGATCGACGTTGGGTGTCCGGCAATGGTGACCGAGCGCTTGACCGGGCCGATAAACCCGCCCGGGGGCGCTTCAACCACGCCCTCGCCCCATCGGGGCGTCGAAAAGGGCGGCGATCTGCTCTATGATCGTACCCCCTAGCTGTTCCGCATCCATGATCGTCACCGCGCGCGCATAATAGCGCGTCACGTCATGGCCGATGCCGATCGCCGCCAGTTCGACCGGCGACTTGGCTTCGATCCAGCCGATCACCTGCCGCAAATGGCGTTCGAGATACGACCCGGAATTGACGCTCAGCGTCGAATCGTCGACCGGCGCGCCGTCCGAGATCACCATCAGGATCTTGCGTTCCTCGGGCCGCGCGATGATCCGCGAATGCGCCCAGAGCAGCGCCTCGCCATCGATATTTTCCTTTAGCAGCCCCTCGCGCATCATCAGCCCAAGCGAGGTGCGTGCGCGCCGCCACGGCTCGTCGGCCTTCTTATAGACGATGTGGCGCACGTCGTTCAGCCGCCCCGGCTGCGGTGGCCGCCCGGCGGCGAGCCAGGTCTCGCGCGATTGTCCGCCCTTCCACGCGCGCGTGGTGAAGCCGAGGATCTCGGTCTTGACCCCGCACCGCTCCAGCGTGCGCGCCAGAATGTCCGCGCTGATCGCCGCGATCGAAATCGGGCGTCCGCGCATCGACCCCGAATTGTCGATCAGCAGCGTCACCACCGTGTCGCGGAAATCGGTTTCGCGCTCGACCTTGTAGCTCAGCGACAAGGTCGGGTTGACCACGATCCGCGCCAGCCGCGCCGCATCGAGAATGCCCTCTTCCTGGTCGAAATCCCAGCTGCGGTTCTGCTGCGCCATCAACCGGCGTTGCAGGCGGTTGGCGAGCTTGGTCACTGCCCCCTGCAAATGCACCAATTGCTGGTCGAGATAGGAACGCAGCCGCGTCAGTTCATCCGCATCGCACAGATCGGTCGCGGCGATGACTTCGTCATAGGCGGTGGTCCATGCTTTATATTCGAATTGCGGCGCGAAATCCGCGAACGGTCGGTTGGGGCGCACCGGGAGCATCCCCTCCTCGCCTTCGTCGCCGGGCTCGCCGTCCATATCGTCGAACGAATCGTCGCTTTGCTCGGTGCCTTCGCCCTCTTCGCTGTCGGAATCCTGCTCGGACCCGCGCGCCTCGATTTCGCCTTGGCCCTGTTCGCCTTCGTCCTCGCCTTCGTCGCCCTGATCGTCCTGCTGCTCTTCCGAGCCTTCATCCTCGGAACCGCCTTCCTCGGATTCGTCGGGGATCATGTCCCCTTCGATCAATTCCAGATCTTCGAGCAGCTTGGTGGTCAGGCTGGCAAAGGCGCGCTGATCGTCGATCGCGAGCCCCAGCGCATCGAGGTCGCGCCCCGCTTTCTGTTCGATCCAGTCGCGGACGAGCTCGAGCCCCGGCACGGTGGCGTCGGGCGGCGGGGCACCGGTCAAGCGTTCGCGCACGATCAGCCCGAGCGCGGTCGACAGCGGCACCTCGTCGCGCGTCCGTGCGCGCGTGATCGGGTCGGCGCGCAACCGCGTCTCCAGCGCAACGTCGAGATTGGCCGCGATCCCGGCATAACCGCGCGCGCCGAGTGCCTCTACGCGTGCGCCCTCGACCGCATCGAACACCGCACGCGCCACCGCCTCGTGCGGGGCGATCCGGCCGTGCAGCGCGGTGTCGTGATAACGCAGCCGCAGCGCGAAGCCGTCGGCGAAACCACGCGCCTCGGCCACTTGCTCGGGCGGCAGCGTGCGCGCGGGCATCGGCACCTTGATGTGCTTGCCTGACTGGCTCGGCGAATCGGCGGTGAAGGCCAGCTCGATCTCGGGCTCATGCGCAACCGCGCGCGCCGCGCCGCCCAGCACGGCCTTGAAACGATCGAGAGGGGTCTCAGTAGGCACGGCTCAGCTCCGGCGACACGCTATGCCTGCGGACAAAAAGGGCAAGACGATGGATCATGGCGTCCCTGCTACCAGATTGCGGCGCGTCGGAAAGCGGGGATGTTCCGATACTATCCTTCGATCCTCGGCAGGTCAGATGCAGCGGCGGCATCCCTGCGACCGCGTAGGTAGCCCTCAATCGTGCTGACCCGGTCGCGCAGCGCGACATGGCTATCCGCCAGCCGCGTCAGGCCGTCGCTGAGCGCGGCCAGTTTTTTCTCCAGCCCATTCATACGCTCTTGATAGGTCAAAACGGCCTTGACGAGCCCGAACGCCTTTTCGCTCGTGCTCACGCCGGGTCGCCTGCCAAGGCGCGATCGATCGCCGCGCAGGCGCGGTCGATCGATTCATTCATCGCGTCCAACTGGCGGTTCCACTTCGCAAGGCTGATTTCAAGCTCCGGCAGCACCAGGGCGAGCGCCTCATCATAACTGTCCGCTTCGCTTTGCCCCCCAGCAAGGTATCGGGTCGAAGCCTCACGCAGGACATGCCCAACGGATTTTCCCGCGCCGGACGCATAAGAGTCTAGCGCGGCCTTGTTCTCGGGCGTGGTCAGAAAGGTGACACGTTCGGTCTGCATCGCGGCACTCCTTATCATATGATTATAAGGTTTTCGCGCCCTTGCGACAAGATCCCCTCACAGCGGGATGTTGTCGTGCTTCTTCCACGGGTTCTCCAACTGCTTGCCACGCAGCTTGCGTAAGCCCAGCGCGATGCGGCGGCGGGTCGAGTGCGGCTGGATCACCTCGTCGATGAACCCCTTGCTCGCCGCCACAAACGGGTTCGCGAAGCGCGCCTCATACTGTGCGGTCTGCTCGGCAATTTCCTCGGGCGTGCGGCCGCGAAAGATGATTTCGACCGCACCCTTCGCGCCCATCACCGCAATCTCGGCGGTCGGCCAGGCGTAATTGAGGTCGCCGCGCAAATGCTTGGACGCCATCACGTCATACGCCCCGCCATAAGCCTTGCGCGTGATGACGGTGATCTTGGGCACGGTCGCTTCGGCATAAGCGAACAGCAGCTTGGCACCGTGCTTGATGATGCCGTTCAGCTCCTGCGCGGTGCCCGGCAGGAAGCCCGGCACATCGACAAAGGTGACGATCGGGATTTCGAAGGCATCGCAGAAGCGCACGAACCGCGCCGCCTTCTTGGACGAATTGATGTCGAGGCACCCAGCCAGCACCATCGGCTGGTTGGCGACGAAGCCGACCGTGCGCCCCTCGATCCGCCCGAAGCCGATAATGATGTTCGCGGCATGGGTCGGCTGCACCTCGAAGAAATCGCCCTCATCGACGGTCTTTCGGATCAGCTCGTGCATGTCATAGGGCTGGTTGGCCGACGCTGGCACCAGCGTGTCGAGCGACTCCTCGACCCGGTCCCATGGGTCCGACGAGGGACGTTCGGGTGCGCCTTCGCGGTTGGAGGCGGGCAGGAAATCGATGAAATCGCGCGCCGCCAGCAGCGCCTCGATATCGTTTTCGAACGCGACATCGGCCACGCCGGATTTGGTGGTGTGCGTCACCGCGCCGCCCAATTCCTCCTGCGTGACGATTTCGTTGGTCACCGTCTTCACCACATCGGGCCCGGTGACGAACATGTAGGACGAATCCTTCACCATGAAGATGAAGTCGGTCATCGCCGGGGAATAGACCGCGCCGCCCGCGCACGGCCCCATAATCAGGCTGATCTGCGGCACCACGCCGCTCGCCAAAACATTCCGCTGGAACACCTCGGCATAGCCGCCAAGCGAAGCGACGCCTTCCTGGATGCGCGCGCCGCCGCTGTCGTTGAGGCCGATCACGGGTGCCCCGACCTTCAGCGCCATGTCCATGATCTTGCAAATCTTCTGCGCATGGCGTTCCGACAGCGAACCGCCGAACACCGTGAAATCCTGGCTGAACACGAACACCAGCCGACCGTTGATCGTGCCCGATCCGGTGACGACGCCATCGCCCGGAATCTTCTGCTCGGCCATGCCGAAATCGACGCAATTATGTTCGACATACATATCAAGCTCTTCGAACGAGCCTTCGTCGAGAAGCACATCGAGCCGCTCGCGCGCGGTCAGTTTGCCCTTGGCATGTTGCGCAGCGATGCGTTTCTCGCCCCCGCCCATGCGCGCGGCTTCACGTTTACGTTCCAGTTCGGCGATGGTCGAGGACATGGTCACTCCCTAAAACCCGTTGTGCGCTCTTTTCGCGGTTTGGCGACGGAACGCAACCCATGCACCCTTGCCAAGCACCAGCAGGGAACGGCAAATGCGCGCCCATAGGAGACCAAGATGTCCGAGCAGGAGCTTTATCCCGTCCCGCCCGAATGGGCCGCCCACGCCCGCATCGATGCGGACGGCTATGACCTGCTTTATGGCCGTAGCCTGGCCGATCCCGGCAGCTTCTGGCTCGACCAGGCCAAGCGGCTCGACTGGATCAAGCGCCCGGAGATCGCTGGCGACTGGTCGTTCGACAAGGCCGATTTCCACATCCGCTGGTTCGCCGACGGCAAATTGAACGTCGCCGCCAATTGCCTCGACCGGCATCTGGCAAAGCGCGGCGGCGACACGGCGTTGATCTGGGAGCCGGACGAACCGAGCGAGCAGCCCCGCCGCTTCACCTATGCCGAGCTCCACCAGGAAGTGAGCGTCTTCGCCAATGTGCTGAAGGCGCAAGGCGTCGCCAAGGGCGACCGCGTCACCATCTATTTGCCGATGATCCCCGAGGCCGCGTTCGCGGTGCTCGCGTGCGCGCGGATCGGCGCGATCCATTCGGTGGTGTTCGCCGGCTTCTCACCCGAAGCGCTCGCCGGGCGGATTGAGGATTGCGGATCGACCATCGTCATCACGGCGGACGAAGGGCGGCGCGGCGGCAAGCGTGTGCCGCTAAAGTCCAATGTCGACGCCGCCGCCGCCCACGCACCTGGCCTCAAGACCGTCCTCGTGGTGGCCGCCACGGGTGCAGAAGTGCCGTTCGATGCGAGGCGCGACCGCTGGTATCATGAAGCGCGCGAGGGCGTTCCCGCCACCTGCCCGCCCGAGCCAATGGGCGCCGAAGACCCGCTGTTCATCCTCTATACCTCGGGCAGCACCGGCCAGCCCAAGGGTGTAATGCACACCAGCGGCGGCTATCTGCTGTGGGCCAGCCTGACCCACGAACTGTGCTTCGATTATCGCCCTGGCGATGTGTGGTGGTGCGCGGCGGATATCGGCTGGGTGACCGGCCACAGCTACATTCTGTACGGCCCACTCGCCAATGGCGCGACGACGCTGATGTTCGAAGGCGTGCCCAATTGGCCCGATGCCAGCCGCATCTGGCAAGTGGTCGATCGCCACAAGGTCCACACGATCTTCACCGCCCCGACCGCGCTCCGCGCGCTGATGAAGGATGGCGATGATTTTGTGGCCCGGACCGATCGCAGCTCGCTCAAGCTGCTTGGCACCGTCGGCGAACCGATCAACCCCGAAGCATGGCGCTGGTATCACGAAGTCGTCGGCGGCGGACGCTGCCCGATCATCGACACCTGGTGGCAGACCGAGACCGGCGGCGCGATGATTGCCCCCATGCCCGGTGCGACCGCGCTGAAACCCGGTTCGGCGACCAAGCCGATGCCCGGCGTTGACCCGCAACTCGTCAACCCGGAAGGCGAGGTGCTGAGCGGCGCGACCGAGGGCAATCTCGTCATCGCGCGGAGCTGGCCGGGGCAGATGCGCGGTGTGTGGGGCGATCGCGAACGCTTCTTCCAGACCTATTTCACGACCTATCCCGGCAAATATACCACCGGCGACGGCGCACGCCGCGATGCCGATGGCTATTGGTGGATCACCGGTCGCGTCGATGACGTCATCAACGTCTCGGGCCACCGCATGGGCACCGCCGAGGTCGAAAGCGCGCTGGTGCTGCACCCGGAAGTAGCCGAAGCCGCCGTCGTCGGCATGCCGCACGATATCAAGGGCCAGGGCATTTACGCCTATGTCACGCTCAATTCAGGGAACACCCCGTCCGAGGCGTTGCGCAAGGAGCTGATCGGCTGGGTCCGCAAGGAAATCGGCCCGATCGCCGCGCCCGACAAGCTGCAATTCGCGCCAGGCCTGCCCAAGACGCGCTCGGGCAAGATCATGCGCCGCATCCTGCGCAAGATCGCCGAGGGCGACGTGTCGAGCCTGGGCGATACCAGCACGCTCGCCGATCCGTCCGTGGTCGATGATCTGGTAGCCAACCGCGTGGCCTGACGCCCGCGCAGGCACGTGTTGCGGAGCCCCCACCCCACTGTTATGGTCAAGCATAACACAGGTTTTAGGGGGCTCCTTCATGCGTATATCCACCTTCGCCCGGCTCGCCGCCGCGGCCGCCATCGTCGCGCTCGCGGCACCCACGCTTGCCAAGGATGCCAAGAGCGGGCCGCGCTACGGCACCTTCGGCGTCGATCTGACGACGCAGAACAAGGCGATCAAGCCGGGCGACGATTTCTGGACCTTCGCCAATGGGGCGTGGGACAAGCGCACGCAGATCGCCGCAGATCGCACCTCGGCCGGCTATTGGGTGGTGATCAGCGACGAAGCCGAGCAGCACGTCCGCGACATCCTGACCGATCTTGCCGCCAATCCCTCAAGCTTTGGTGCATCGGGCAAGCAGATCGGCGATCTCTATGCGAGCTGGATGGACCAGGCCGCGATCGATGCGCACGGCACCGCGCCGCTCCAGCCCTATCTCGCCAAGATCGCCGCCGTGCAGGACAAGGCCGCACTGCAGACGCTGTTCGCCAGCGTCGGCTATGCCTCGCCGGTCGAGCTCGGCCAATTGCCCAATCCGTCCGACCCGACCCGCTATGTCGCTGCCGCCAGCCAGGGCGGGCTCGGCATGGGCGGGCGCGATTACTACCTGCTCGAAGGCGCGAAATATGACGGCTTCCGCAAGGCCTATCGCGACTATGTGATCCAGATGCAGACGCTGGCGGGCATCCCCGATGCCGCGACCAAGGCCGATGCGATCATCGCGCTCGAAACCGCGATGGCCAAGGAGCAGTGGAGCCCCGAGCGCCAGCGCAATCTGATGGAAATGTTCAAGCCGATGGACCGTGCGGGCATGAAAGCGCTCGCGCCGCAATTCGACTGGGATTTGATGCTGAAGACCGCCGGGCTCGACAGCATCCCGACCGTGATCATGGCGACCAGCACCGCGCTGACCGCCAATGGCAAATTGCTCGATTCGGTGCCGCTGCAGACATGGAAGGACTGGGTCGCGTTCCGCTTCGTCAGCGATCACGCACAATTCCTGCCCAAGGCGTTCGACGATGCGAGCTTCGCCTTTTACGGCAAGACGCTACGCGACCAGCCGACCCAGCGCGACCGCTGGAAGCGCGGTGTTGCCCTCGTCAATGGTGCGTTGGGCGAGGCGGTCGGGCAGATTTACGTGGCGCGCTATTTCCCGCCCGAGAGCGAAGCCAAAATGGGCGAGCTGATCGGCGATCTGCGCGGCGCACTTGGCGAAAGGCTCACGGCGAATAGCTGGATGGACGCCAAGACCAAGGCGGCGGCGCTTGCCAAGCTCGACAAGTTCGACCCGCGCATCGGCCACCCGGTCAAGTACATCGACTATGCCAGCCTCAAGATCGATCGCGGCGATCTGCTCGGCAATGCGATGCGCAGCGGCGAGTTTCAGCACCAGCTCGATCTCGACCGGCTGACCAAGCCCGTCGATCGCAGCCTGTGGGACATGACCCCGCAGACGGTGAACGCCTATTACAATCCGCTCTCGAACCAGATCACCTTCCCCGCCGCCATCCTGCAGCCGCCCTTCTTCGATCCCAAGGCCGATGCCGCGGTCAATTACGGCGCGATCGGCGCGGTGATCGGGCATGAAATCGGCCACGGCTTTGACGATCAGGGCAGCCTGTTCGACGGGACCGGCAAGATCAGCAACTGGTGGACGCCCGAATCCAAAAAGGCCTTCACCGCGCGCACCGCCGTGCTCGGCAAGCAATATGACGGCTATGAACCGATCCCCGGCACGCACATCAAGGGGTCGCTCACCATGGGCGAGAATATCGGCGATCTCGGTGGCGTGGAAATGGCCTATGCCGCCTATCAGCGCTATCAGGCCAAGCACGGCAAGGCACCCGTGATCGGCGGGCTGACCGGCGACCAGCGCTTCTTCCTCGCCTGGGCGCAAGTCTGGCAGGAAAAGGACCGCGAAGGCGCGCTGCGCCAGCAATTGCTGACCAATGCGCACAGCCCGGCCTTCTTCCGCGTCAACGGCGTCGTGCGCAATGTCGATGCCTGGTACAAAGCCTTTAACGTCAAGCCCGGCGACAAGCTGTACCTCGCCCCCGCCGACCGGGTGCATATCTGGTAAGGTGAATGAGACCGGTCGTCCTTCCCGCCGCGCGGGAAGGGCGATCGGTTACCGCAGCAGCACCAGTTCCTCCGCCATCGACGGATGCAGTGCGACCGTCTGGTCGAAGGCGTCCTTGGTCAGCCCGGCCTTCACCGCCACTGCCGCCGCCTGCAAAATCTCGGGTGCATCTGGACCGATCATGTGCAGCCCGAGCACCACGCCGGACTCGGCATGGCACACCATCTTGTACAGTGCGCGTTCGTTGCGGCCGGCCAGCACATTCTTCATCGGGCGGAAGTCCGAGGTATAGACCTTGACCGAACCGAACTTGTTCTTCGCCTGCGCCTCGGTCAGGCCGACGCCCGCCATCGGCGGATGGCTGAACACCGCGCTCGGGATATTCTCATAATCGACACGGTGCGGCTTGTTGCCAAACAGCGTATCGGCAAAGGCCTGCCCCTCGCGGATCGCGACTGGGGTCAGTTGCACGCGATTGGTCACGTCGCCGACGGCATAGATGCTGTCGCAGCTCGATTTGTTGTCGGCATCGACGACGATCGCGCCCTTGTCGTCCAGCGCAACGCCCGCCGCTTCCAGGCCCAGCCCCGCGGTATTGGGGGTGCGTCCGGTCGCGAACAGCACGCAATCGACCTCAATCGGTTCATGATTGGTCATCGACACCAGCAAGCTGCCATCGGCCTGCTTCTCGATGCCGCGGAACGCCGCGTTGAAGCGGAAATCGAGGCCCTTCATCATCGAGATCTGCAGCAGCCGGTCGCGGATCGATTCGTCATAACCGCGCAGGATCACATCGCTGCGGTTGATCAGCGTCACCTTCGCGCCGAATTCGTTGAAGATACCGGCAAATTCATTGGCGATATAGCCCGCCCCCGCGATCAGGATGCGCTTGGGCACGGCGTCGAGATGGAACACTTCGTTCGAGGTGATGCCATGTTCGTGCCCCGGGCATTCCGGCACCACCGGCGTCGCGCCGACCGCGATCAGAATGTATTTCGCGGTCACCTCGCGCCCGTCGCCCAGCCGCACGCTGTGCGGCCCGGTCACCTCCGCGCGATCGAGGATGATGTCGACGCCATTGTTGTTGAGCGTGGCGGTATAGGCACCGTTGATGCGGCTGACTTCTTCCATGACGTTGTCGCGAAGGCGGACCCAGTCGAAGCCGAGATTGTCGGGCACGTCCCAGCCGAAGCGCTTGGCGTCCTTCAGATCCTCGGCGAAATGCGCGCCGTAGACGAGCAGCTTCTTGGGCACGCAACCGCGGATAACGCAGGTGCCGCCGACGCGATATTCCTCGGCCACCGCCACCTTCGCACCATGCGCCGCCGCAACGCGCGACGCACGCGTGCCGCCGGAGCCGGCACCGATGACGAAGAGGTCGTAATCATAAGAAGCGGTGGTCATTGAAAGCTCCGTTAAGGAAATTCAGCGCAAGCCCGCGCGCCGCATCGGCATCGCGTCGATCGCGGCGATCAGGGTTGCGGGGGTAATCGGATCGGTCTGGCGCAGGGCTACATGCCCGTCCTTGCCGATCAACAGGACCGTGAAACGATCACGCGGTAGCGACCAAAGCTGGCGCAACGCCGCCGCGGAATCGCGCACGCCCGCCACGCGATCCGCCATGACCGTGACGATCACGACGTCGCGCGCGGCGAGCGGTTCCTGGCTTGCAGCAAGCGCAGCGATCTGCTGCTGCGCTTGCCGATCGGTTTCGGCGGGCGCGGCGATGACAAGCAATCGGTGGTGATGACGCATCTCCACCACCGATTGGGTCATCAACGCCAGCGCCGCCAGCAACATCAGCCGAACGCGCGCTTGATCAGGTCGGTGGTCGACACGTCGAACTCTTGCCCGCCCGCATCGGCCGCCTTGGCCATTTCCTTGCCCAACTCGACGCCGAACTGGTCGAACGGATTGATGCCGAGCAGCACGCCATTCACGAACACGCGCTGCTCGTAAAACGCGATCAGCGCGCCGAGCGTGCGCGCGTCGAGCACTTCGAGCAGGATCGTCGAGCTTGGCCGATCGCCCGAATAGCTGCGCGCGAGATCGTCATTGGGCCGCCCCTTCATCAGCGCCGCCCCTTGCGCAAAGGCATTGAGCAGCAATTGGCGGTGATGTTCCTCGGCCAGCGTATCGCCCGGCTCGATCACCGCGACGAATTCGACCGGCACCAGATGCGTGCCCTGATGCAGCAACTGGAACACGGCATGCTGCGCATCGGTGCCGACCCCGCCCCAGGTGATCGCCGCGCTCGGTCGGCCGAGCGGCTTGCCGTCGATCGTCACGCCCTTGCCGTTCGATTCCATTTCCAGCTGCTGGAGATAGGACGGCAGCAACCGCAACCGCTCGTCATAGGCGAAGGTCGCGCGCGTCTCGGCGTGGCGGACCTGCGTGTAATAGAGATCGGCAAACGCTGCCAAAGCCGGCGCATTCTGGCTGAGCGACGTCTGGCGGAAATGGCGGTCCATTTCGCCCGCACCGTCGAGCATGTCCTGGAAATTGTCCCATCCGAGCGCCAGCGCCGCCGGGAAGCCGATCGACGACCACAGGGAATAGCGCCCGCCAACCGACTCGGCGAAGGGCAGCACGCGCGTTTCATCGACGCCCCATTCGACCGCCTTGTCGGGGTCGGCGGTCAGCGCAACGACGCGGCCATAAACGTCATCCACCCCGCCTTCGCCCATCCACTGCAGCACCGATTCGGCGTTGGTCAGCGTTTCCTTGGTGGTGAAGGTCTTCGACGCGATCACCAGCAACGTGGCGGTCGGATCGAACTTCTTGAACACCTCTTCCAGTGCCGCACCGTCGATGTTGGAGACGATCGCGACGTCGTAGCGGCTGTCTTCGCGCCCCAGCGCGTCGATCAGCAGATCGGGCCCAAGTGCCGATCCGCCGATGCCCACGTGCAGCACATGGCGAATCGGCCCGAGCGCCTCGCCCTCGATCGCGTCGATCAACGCGCGCATGCGCGCGTGCAGCACCCGGGCCTGGGCGACATCGTCGACACTGCCTTCGCCACGCTCGGCGACATGGGTGACGGCGCGGCCTTCGGTGGTGTTGATGATCTCGCCCGCGAACAGCGCCTCGCGCTTGCCCGCCAGGTCCTGCGCCTTGGCCAGCGCCTCGAACGCGGCCACCGCTTGCGCCGTCAAATGCGTCTTCGACCAGTCGAAATGCAGGCCAGCCACATCGACGCTGAAGGCCGCCAGCCGGTTGGGGTCTTCGGCGAACAGGGTTTCCAGGCGCGGCGCGGGCAAGGCTTCGATCGCGGTCCAGTCGGCAGGCATTAGGGCACCTCTTTGGTCAATGGGGGCGGGGGGAGGGTCCGCCTTAGATTGCCCTAGCGCCGCGCGGTTACAACCGCCAGCTTGACGCGACACCGGAGCCGCACCAAACCGCGCGCATGGCCGACCCCACCTCCCCCGCCCGCAAATCCGAAACGCGCGAGACGCTCGTCTTCTTGCTGAAGCTCGCGGTGATCGTATTCGTGTTCCGCAGCTTCGTGTTCGCGCCGTTCAGCATCCCGTCGCAATCGATGCTGCCGCGATTGTACATCGGCGACTATCTGTTCGTGTCGAAATGGAATTACGGCTATTCGCGCTGGTCGCTGCCGTGGGGCGTTCCGCTGATCCCGGGCCGCATCCTTGGGCGCGATCCGGCACGCGGCGACGTGGTGGTGTTTCGCGGCCCGCCCGGAGAGGATCACGATGTTATCAAGCGCGTGATCGGCCTGCCCGGCGACACCATCCAGATGCGCCACGGCCAGGTGATTCTCAACGGCACGCCCGTGCCCAAGGTCCGTGTCGCCGATTTCACCATCCCGCTCAGCCCGAATTATCCCGGCGGCAGCGAATGCCCGAGCGAGTTCGAGGACAGCCTGAACGGCACCCCGATCTGCCGCTATCAGCAATTCCGTGAGACGCTGCCGAACGGCAAAAGCTACAACGTGCTCGACCGGGGCGAGCAGCCCAATGCCGATGAGACTGGCGTCTATGCCGTCCCCGCCGGGCATATCTTCGTGATGGGCGACAATCGCGACGACAGCGGCGACAGCCGCTTCGATCCGCCCGAAGGCATGGGCATGGTGCCGATGGAGCGCGTCGAGGGCAAGGCAGTCTTGTCGTTCTTCTCGACCGATGGTTCGGCCAACTGGTTCCTGCCGTGGACGTGGTTTTCGGCGGCGCGCTGGAGCCGGATCGGGGCAGGTTTTTGAGCAACACGCTGCACGACTGGCTGACCGCGGCGCTGGGCCACGCCCCGCTCGACCTGATACCGTTCGAACGCGCGCTGACGCATGGCAGTCAGGCCGCAGCGAATTATGAGCGGCTCGAATTTCTGGGCGACCGCGTGCTCGGGCTGGTGATGGCCGAATGGCTGTTCGAGCTGTTCCCGGGCGAGCCCGAGGGCGCCTTGTCCAAGCGGCTGAATGCGCTGGTGACGGGCGCGGTCTGCGCCGATGTCGCACGCGGCCTTGGCGTCGCCGCGCAGCTCCGCCTCGGCAAGCAAGCGCGCGACGATGGCGCGGCCGACAGCGACAATGTGCTGGGCGACGTGATGGAGGCACTGATCGGTGCCTTATACCTCGAAGCGGGGCTGGACGGCGCGCGCCGCGCGATCCGCAAGATCTGGGCGGACCGCCCCAGCCGCCAGATCGCCGCCCCGCAACACCCCAAATCCGCGCTGCAGGAATGGGCCGCCGCGCACAACCGCAAGACGCCGGCTTATGACGTGGTCGAGCGCTCTGGCCCCCACCACGCCCCGCGCTTCCGCGTAAAGGCCACGCTCGGCACCTTTGCCGAAGCCGAAGCCGAAGGCAGCTCCAAACAGGAAGCCGAAACGGCGGCGGCGGCGGCGTTGCTCGCCAAATTGCGCTAAGCGCGCGACAGGTTCAGGGCGAACGGTGTATGGGGGGCGGACGGTATCGTTACTTCCGTTCGCCCTGAGCCTGTCGAAGGGCACCTTCCCACACGGGCGAGGCTGACATATGGCGTTCTGGGCCTATCTCTTGCGCTGTTCCGACGGTAGCTTCTACACCGGCCATACCGAAGCGCTTGAACATCGCATCGGCCAGCATCAGTCCGGCCAGATCCCCGGCTACACGCACACCCGCCGCCCGGTGACCCTGGTTTGGAGCCAGGACTTCCCCTCTCGCCTCGAAGCGCTGGAGGCAGAGCGCCAGATCAAGGGGTGGAGCCGCGCCAAGAAACAGGCACTGATCGCTGGCGATTGGGAACGGCTTTCCTTACTGGCACGGAATCGCCAAGATACGAGCAGCCCTTCGACAGGCTCAGGGCGAACGGAATTGGCGGGCGATGTCTCCCGTACCGTTCGCCCTGAGCCTGTCGAAGCGCCCGCACTACCCAAGGACCACCAATGACTGACCCCACCCCCCAACATTGCGGCCTCGTTGCCATTCTCGGCGCGCCCAATGCGGGCAAATCCACCTTGGTCAATGCGCTGGTCGGGCAGAAGGTCGCGATCGTCAGCCCCAAGGCGCAGACCACGCGCGTGCGGCTGATGGGCGTCGCGATCGAGGGCGACACGCAGCTCCTGCTGGTCGACACGCCCGGCATCTTCGAGCCCAAGCGGCGGCTCGATCGCGCCATGGTGCAGGCGGCCTGGGGCGGTGCCGAAGGGGCCGACGTGCTCGCGCTGGTGGTCGATGCCAAAGGCGGGCTCGGCGCGAAGGTCACCGATATTGCCGAAGCAATCAAGGACCGCCGCGAACCCAAATACCTCATCCTCAACAAGGTCGATCTGGCCGACAAGGGCAAGCTGCTGCTGCATGCCGAGAAATTGACCGGCATGGTCGATTTCGCCGAGACCTTCTTCGTCAGCGCGGCGACCGGCGACGGCCTGCCCGAACTGAAGGCGCATCTCGCCAAGGCGATGCCCGAGGGCCCCTGGCATTTCCCCGAGGATCAGGTGTCCGACGCAAGCGAGCGCAGCCTCGCCTCCGAAGTGACGCGCGAGCAGCTCTATCTCCAGCTCCACGCCGAACTGCCGTATGCCTCGGCGATCGAGACCGAACAGTATAAGGAGCGCGAGGACGGCTCGGTCGAGATCCACCAGCAGATTTTGGTCGAGCGCCCGACCCAGCGCGCGATCGTGCTCGGCAAGGGCGGCGCGCGCATCAAGGAAATCGGCGCGCGCGCGCGGGCGGAACTCAGCGAGATCATGGGCCGCCCGGTCCATCTCTATCTGCACGTAAAGGTGCGCCCCGGCTGGGACGACGAACGCGACGTCTATCGCGAAATGGGGCTGGACTGGGTGGAATGAGCAAGACCGTGAAGGCCGCGCTGGTCCAGGCCGCCCCTATCCCGCTGGCGATCGGCGACGGCATCACCGCCCTGCTCGATCACGTTGCCGATGCCGCCGATATCGGCGCACAGTTGGTCGCGTTCGGCGAGACGTTTCTCGGGGGCTATCCGATCTGGCTGGATGAAGCGCCCAATGCGGCCTTGTGGGATCATCGCGGGACACAGGCATTGCATGCGATCCTGCTCGACCAGGCGCTGCGCCCCGACGATCCACGCCTGGAACCGCTGCAGCAATTGGTCGATGCAGCCAATATTCTCGTTTCCGTCGGCGCGCATGAACGGGTGCGCTCGAGCCTGACCAACACCCAATATCTCTTCCGCCCGGGCTTGCCGCCGCTGCTCCATCGCAAGCTGGTGCCGACGCATGGCGAACGCATGATCTGGGGCCGGGGCGACGGCTCGACGCTCGATGTGCATCAAGCACCGTGGGGCACCGTCGGATCGCTGATCTGCTGGGAGCATTGGATGCCACTTGCGCGGGCAGCAATGCACCATGCGGGCGAAGCCGTGCATGTCGCGGCGTGGCCGACGGTGCGCCCGATGTACCGCGTCGCCTCGCAGCATTATGCGTTTGAGGGGCGTTGCTTCGTGCTTGCGGCCGGGCTGGTCCAGCACCGCCGCGACTTGTTGGACGGGCTCGACCGCGTTGGCGGCAATGCCGATGCGCGCGACCTGATCCTCGGCATGGCGGATACCGACCTGCAATCCGGCGGAAGTTGCATCATCGCCCCCGACGGGACGATCCTGGCGGAAACCGGTGCCGAACCTGACCTGTTGATCGCCGATCTCGATCTCCATGCCATCGGGCGCGGACTGACCGCGCTCGACACCGATGGTCATTATGCCCGGCCCGACGTCTTCGAATTGCGGGTCGATCGTCGGCCCCGGCTGGGCGTGGCCGATGCCGAGGACGGATTCGCGCAGGGCTGAACGTTCAGGAAAGGCTCGTCAGCAGCGCATCGACCCAGGCTGGCACCAATTCTCCCGCGGGGCCGAGCCGGGTTTCGTGAAAATAGCCGCTGCCCGCCGACCGCTCCAGGTTCAGTTCCAGCGTCCGCGCGCCCGCATAGCGCGCACCCTGCACAAAACCGGCGGCGGGATACACCGCGCCCGACGTACCAATCGAAACGAACAGGTCAGCCTCCCCCAGCGCGCGCTCGATCCGGTCCATCGCATAGGGCATTTCCCCGAAGAATACGATGTCGGGACGCAGCGCCAGCCTCCCGCACGCGCCGCACGGTGCCCCGGGCGGCAGAGCCGTTACCCAGCGCACACGCGCGCCGCAGGCGGCACAAAGGGCCGATTGCAATTCGCCATGCATATGCACCAACCGCGCAGCGCCCGCGCGCTCATGCAGATCATCGACATTTTGCGTGACGATCAACAGTTCGCCACGCCACGCCGCATCGAGCCGCGCGAGCGCGACATGCGCCGCATTGGGGACAACAGCCGACAGCGCGGCGCGGCGTGCATCATAAAACCGATGGACCAAAGCCGGATCGGCGGCGAGCGCATGAGGCGTACATACATCCTCGACGCGGTGCCCCTCCCACAAGCCGCCAGGACCGCGAAACGTGGCAATTCCACTTTCGGCCGAAACACCAGCACCGGTCAGGATCACAAGATTGTGCGCGTCGGACATTAGACCACGCATAACTTAATCCTCGCCCCCGTGCCACGTCCGGTACCGTCATTCGACAAGATCCGTCCGTCGCCTCGGACAACAGAAGCGTCTGCACTTATATATGGTTAATATTTAAATAATTATTACAAAACGTTCTGCCGACACGATGCTCACTATTCCGACGCTCTACAATATAAAAAAATGAGCGATTGGATTTTAGAATGAACTTTCTTGCCCAAGTTAAAATCGGTAAACGATTGCTTATCATTGGCGCAGCATCACTGGCCGGTCTTTCGCTCGTATTGATCTTGTCGGTAAATCAGCTGAATTCGGCTTTGCGACAGGGCTTTAACGAGCGCACCAAGCAGACCCTTGAAGTGGCCTATAGCCAACTTCAGCGCTTCCAGGCCGAGGAAAAAGCCGGCCGGATGACGCACGATCAGGCTCAAGCCACTGCAAAAGAAGCGATCCGGACGATGCGCTTCGGCAAGGACAGCTATTTTTTCATCCTCGACACCAATTACAAGATGATCCTGCATCCGGTGAAGCCCGAGAAACAGGGCAAGATGGTCCGCGACGAAAAGGATGCCGACGGAAGAACGCACTATCAAACGATGGTCGAGGTCGCGACATCGCCTGCGGCTGCCGGCTTTGTCGATTATAATTTCAAGCTTCCCGATGGTTCGGGTTCAAAGCCGAAAATCTCGTATGTGCGCCTGTTCAAGCCGTGGGGCTGGGTGATTGCCACCGGCGTGTTCAACTCCGAGATCAACGAGGCCGTTTCCCGCTCGGCGTGGAACCTCGCGATCGTAGTGGTCCTGGTTCTTGCCGCGCTCGCCGCCGTAATCCTTACGATCAGCAATTCGATTACGGGACCGCTCAAGCATATCACCGCTCGCATGGGGAGCCTCGCCGACGGCGATACCCAGGCCGAAATCCCGGGCACGGAACGCGGTGACGAACTGGGCGGGATGGCGCGTGCGCTGCTCGTGTTCCGCGACAACGCCATTGCCAAGTCGTTTGCAGAAGCGGTCCAGGCCAAGTCGGACGCCGACCAAAAGGCGATCGTGTCGCTCCTTTCGGAGAAGCTGGAAGCTCTGTCCGAGGGCGACCTCACCAGCACGCTGCAGGACGGTGTTCCTGCCGACTATGTCGCGCTGAGCAACAACTTCAACACCGCGCTTTCCAACCTGCGCGATTTGATCGGCGTCCTCGCCGAGGGCTCGATGCGGATCGAAACCGGTTCGCATGAAATCGCGGCCGCCTCGGACGACCTCGCCCGGCGCACCGAGAGCAATGCTGCAAGCCTGGAACAGACGTCCGCGGCGCTTTCGCAAATGAACAGCCGCCTCCGCTCCAGCGCCGAAGCCGCAGACCGTACCGTCAATTCCGCGCAGCAAGCGATCGGCGTGGTCGGGTCGGGTCGATCGACCGCCGAACAAGCGACCGCCGCGATGATCCGCGTTTCCGATAGCGCGCGCGGCATCGACAGCGTCATCGAAGGTCTCGACAAGATCGCCTTCCAGACCCGCGTTCTCGCCATGAATGCGGCGGTGGAAGCTGGCCGGGCGGGTGAAGCCGGGCGCGGTTTTGCGGTGGTCGCCGATCTGGTTTCCGCACTGGCGATGCGCGCAGAGGAAGAGGCACGCCGCGCCCGCGAACAATTGACCGCGACGCAGACCGATATCGTTGTCGCAGTCGATGCCGTTAAGAATGTCGATAGCGTGCTGCAGCAGATCAGCGGCAGCGTCGAGCAAGTCCACGAGTTCGTCGAATCGATGGCGAACGACAACCGCGCTCAGTCGTCGACGATCAGCGAGATCGCCTCCGCCGTGAATGCGATGGACCACTCCACCCAACAGAATGCTGCCATGGTCGAACAAACCTCGGCCGCCGCGCGCAATCTGGCTGGTGAAGTTGCCACGCTCAGCCGCCAATCGGCCCGCTTCAATGTCGGCTCGACCTCGCCGACCAGTATGCCAAAGCCGGTGGCCATTGCAGCGCGCGCGCGGCCAAGTGGGAAAATCTCCCCGCCGCCGCTTGCCGCCCGCACACCGACCGCCGCCAACGCCGACTGGGCAAGCTTCTAACTCCCGAGCGGGGTGACCTGCGAAGGCCACCCCAAACACCGCTCCCTCCACGACACCACCGCTCCGCGCCCCGTTTGGGACGCCTGGCGGAGCCTTGCCAACAAGATCGAGGATCATCATGCGCATCTCCCGTTCCGGTTTCGCCATTGGCGTTTCGCTGCTTTCCCTTGTCACCGCGTCGGGCGCAGCCCACGCCGCACCGGATGCTTCGGCTTCGCCGAGCGCGCCCGCCGCCAGCCCGTCGCCAACCTCCGAAGCGAGCAGCACCAAGCCGACCGCCGTAGCCAGCGCCGCCAAGACAGCGCAGCAAGCCAATGTCGACCCCAACCGGTCAGTACCGCCCGCACAACGGTCGACCCCGCCGAGTGAAGCAACCGAGCAGCGCGCGCCCGCCAACCCGTCGGTGCGCACCTATCCGCGTCAGGCCGACGGCCATGGCATCATGCTGGGTGGCTATAACGCCTCGCGATGGGCCGAAGATTGGCGCGTGATGCGGGATCCTAAGAAGCGCAAGGATATCCTCGATCGCCTCAAATACATCCCGATCGACGACCAGGGCAAAATCTACATCACGCTGTCGGGCGAGGTGCGCTATCGCATCAACGACTATTCGGAGCCCAATCTGGTAAAATCGGGATATCGGCTGGAGGAACAGACGCGTCTGGTGGGCGGTGCCGATGTCCATATCGGTCCCGTGCGTTTCTACGGCGAACTCGGCCATGGTGGGTTGAGCGGGTACAATTACGGCGTGGCACCGGCAAAATCGCGCGACGCCCTCATCGCCCAGCAATTCTTCGGGGAAATCAGCGGGACGATCGGCAATTTCGGCCTCGGCGTGCGCTATGGCCGTCAGGAATTTACCGATGGCCCCTCCAATCTGGTGTCGCAAAAGGACAACAACACCATCCATACCTCGGTGCAGGGTCTGCGCGCCTGGGGCCAGACCGGCGACGTCCGCGCCGACATCTTCGATTTCAAGCAAGTCACGCTCGGCACGCAGGGGCTCAGCGACGATGTCGCCGACGACAAGACGCGTTTCTCCGGGGCGACGTTCGGCCTGGTGCTCGCCAATTCCGCGACCCGTAAGGTGTTCCTTGATCCGTTCGCCTGGCGCGAGCGCAATGATTCCCTGAAATGGGGCCGCGTGACCGGACGCGAAGTGCGCAACTATTATGGTGCCCGCCTGTGGGGCAGCCTCGATCGGTTGACCCTCGATTGGACGGTCGACCATCAAAGCGGCACCTTTGCCGGGCACGACATCAGCGCGTGGAACGCCTTCATCGCGCAAACCTATGTCATCGATCCCAAACACTGGAAGCCAAAGGTCGGCATCCATTTCGACTTTGGCGAAGGCGGCGGCAGCTATGGCAGCGGTACGCTTCATGTCGCCAAGGCCCCGTTTGCGGGGACGATCGCCTATAGCTATCAGGGGGCGCTCAACTTCACCAACCTGTTCCAGGCGTCGCCCAACCTCACGGTCTCACCCTTTAAAAAGCTGGATCTGACGACCGAATATCAACACAGTTGGCGGGTCAGCCCGCACGACGCGATCTACCGCGGAGCGGGCACCCCTTATACCGGCAGCGAAACCCTTCCCGGTAATAATGTTGGTGACGCGATCCGCCTTCAGGCGACGTTGAAGGTTACGCGTCGGCTGTCGATCGTCGGGCGCTATGAATATTTCATGCCCGGCCCGATCCTCGACCGGCTCGGCTATGTCGATTCCCACTATCTGGCCAGTTGGGTAAGCTACCGCTTCTGACGATCCGCCTGCCCCCGCCCTAGTCGCTGCGTTTCGACCAATTCCTGCATGGCGTCGGCGGCTCTGCTTCGGTAGAGCCGCCTCGCAGCAAATCGGGAGACGTGCGATGACCGCAATCGGGATTATCGGCAGCGCGGGCCGAATGGGCCAGGCGCTTGCCGCCGTAGTGCCCGACCTGGGCGCGACATTGGCTGGAGGAATCGACGCGGGTGGCGATCCCGCCGTGCTGGCGCTTGATGCTGACGTGCTGGTCGATTTTTCGACGCCGGCAGCGCTGGAGCGCACGCTTGCCGCGGCACGGCAAGCGCGCACGCCGATCCTGATCGGCACCACCGGACTTGCTCCAACGCATCACGCGCTGATCGACGTCGCCGCAGCCGAAATCGCGGTTTTGCAAACGGGCAACGTGTCGCTCGGTGTCACATTGCTTGCGAAATTGGTGCGCGAAGCGGCGGCGCAGCTGGGCCCCGACTGGGACATTGAAATCGCCGAAATGCACCATCGTCACAAGGTCGACGCCCCCTCCGGCACGGCCCTGCTGCTCGGCGAGGCAGCAGCTGCCGGGCGCGGTATCACCCTGGCCGAAGCCCGGGTGTCCGACCGCGCCGGGCTGACCGGTGCGCGTTCCGAAGGGACGATCGGCTTTGCCAGCCTGCGCGGCGGATCGGTTGCGGGCGATCATCTGGTGATCTTTGCCGGCGAGGGCGAGCGGATTGAGATCGGGCACCGCGCCGAAAACAGAGCGATTTTCGCGCGCGGTGCTATCACCGCCGCGCTGTGGCTCGCCGACAAGCCCGCCGGACGCTACAGCATGGATCAGGTGCTAGGGGTTTGAAAAAGGCCGACGTCGTCGAATTTTATGCCCGGCTGGCGGCGGACAATCCCCATCCGGAAACCGAGCTGGAGGCCGGCAACCCTTTCCAGTTGGTCGTCGCGGTCGCGCTGTCGGCACAGGCGACCGATATCGGCGTCAACAAGGCCACCAGGCGGCTGTTCGAACAGGTGAAGACGCCCGCGCAAATGGTTGCGCTTGGCGAGGACGGGCTGAAGGAGCACATCAAGACGATCGGCCTGTTCAACACCAAGGCCAAGAATGTGATCGCCTTGTCGCAGCGCCTGATCGATGTTTACGGTGGCGAGGTGCCCGCCGATCGCGACGCGCTGGAAACGCTGCCCGGTGTCGGGCGCAAGACCGCCAATGTCGTGATGAACGTCGCCTTCGGGGCCGAGACGTTCGCGGTCGACACACATATCTTCCGCGTCGGAAACCGTACCGGTCTGGCGCGCGGCAAAACGCCGCTGGCGGTCGAACTGAAGCTCGACAAGGCGACCCCGCAACCGTTTCGGCTGCACGCGCATCACTGGCTGATCCTGCACGGCCGATATGTCTGCAAGGCCCGCACCCCCGAATGCTGGCGGTGCGTCGTCCGCGACCTGTGCGCGTACAAGCCCAAGACGACAGCACCAAAGCGTGGCGCGACAGAAGCGACGTGACACGCATATGATGGCGCTGTGCCGGTCATGCCAGACCGCAGGTAGGGACTGGCGCAGCGCGATTGGCTTTGCTAGGCGAAGGATCAGGCACCCGTAGCTCAGCTGGATAGAGCGCTGCCCTCCGAAGGCAGAGGCCACTGGTTCGAATCCAGTCGGGTGCACCATAAAATCAATGATTTAGCTGAATGTCGCAGTGGCCGTACGGGAAACGTACGGAAACATCATCGGACGGAATGCGACTAATGAACGCGCGCCGGGACGATTCTTCGTGCGCAGCCCAGTGCAACGCACGCGCGGCCTGCCCCCTACCGATCGAATACGAATTCGCGAGGGAGCTTAGATTTCGCCCTATCTATACAGCTTCACGTCAGAATTTTGCCAATGGTTGCCGACGCCCCCCACATTCCTCCCCAAACTTTGGGCGATATTTAATGGAGCGTCACGACAGGATTTGCGATTGCTATGGCGCGAAACAACCGAACGAGCGGCGGGTTGCGAGACGGGGTGGGCGACCCGAACAGCCGATGTCGGGCCGATAGCGATCCCGCGGTTGACCTCGCTGAACGCAAGAGTGTGCGGTAGCACCGCACAATCTTGGCACCGCGCCATGCTGGACTTCCGTGTATCGGCCCGGCCATGCGATGGCCGCAAACGCCCAGCCCAAAACGATACCCGGCATCACCGGTCTCGGCCCATTTTATCAGGGCAACGATGCCGCCTGATTGGAAGGCTTCCTGTGCGGCGTTTTCGCGCAGGCGAGAGATACGCTCGTCGCAGGCGCGATAATCGAGCGCCTCTTCCTCGATTTCGTCAGCCGACTCGTCGACCCATGACTTGCTAAATCGCCACGCGCTTCATTGCACCAACCCGCCCTCCAGACCGGGGCGGGTCCTATGGCGCGAGGGGGAGATCCATAGTGAAGACGTTATGAGCGCCCTCCCGCTGATACGAGGCGGTCCCACCGTGCCGCAAGCTTGCGACGTGAACCAGCGCGAGGCCAAGCCCGATCCTGTCGCCCCGGCCGCCGAACCGCGCGAACGGATCGGCCCGGCGATCGTCAGGCAGTTCGGGCCCGGCACTGGTAACAAAGAACCGCACTTTTTCATCCAGCATGCGGACACCGTAATGAACCGTCGCTCCTTCAGGAGCAAATCGCACAGCGTTATCGAGCAGATTGTGGATCGCGCGCATCAGGAGGCCATGATCGCCATCAATCCAGATGCCGTTCTCCTGCGGATCGCTCTCATCGCGCAACGTCAGACGGCGCCGCTTCGCCCGTGCCCACGACATATCCGCCGCCTCTGCCGCCACGTCAGCAAGATCGACCGGTTCGCGCCGCAGCAACGCAGTGCGCGCCCGGGCAAGGCGCACGAAATCGTCCGCCATCGCCAGGCCGCGCTGCGCATGGCGGCGTAGCCAGTCCACCCGGAGGGTTTCACCGCGCGATTGATCAAGCAAGGTCAATATCTCCGCATAGGGAGACCGGATGTCATGGCCCAGTAAATGCAGCGTGTCCTCGCGCTCCCGCTCCATCGTACGCAGGGCCGTGACATCGGTGAGCCGGACGATCCTTTCACCCCCTCCAAGCTTGACCTCCGCCAAGACGAAAGCGCGGTCGGCCTGCGTAACCACCTGACCCGTATCAGCGTCCAATTGCCCAAGCGTACGGCGTAAATCGGCAAAGGACTGCCCGATGCACGCCATGCCGAAGATCTGGGTCGCCGCTGGATTGGCCGATCGAATGATGTCGTCGGGTGCCACGACGCATATCGCATCAGGAAGATGGTCGACCAGCCGCGCAACGAAACGTTCGAGCCGAATCAGTTCTGTTTGCAGCAAGGCTGCACGAAGCCCCATGAGCATCAGCCCGGCTCCTGCGGCCAGCGCTGCCGCTTGGGTCCCGATAGCGATAGCGACGAACATCGATGCAGCGCAGAACGCGGTCGGCATCAGCATGCCGATCAATCTGGAGTGTCGTATCCGGCATTGCCCCTCCCCAGCGGCCGCGTCGGCGAACAGAAACAGGAAAAACGGGATGGCAAACGTAACGTTGACGACATGACCGGGAGGTGGTGGATTCGGCCCCCTAAACACCCATCCGTTCATTAGGGCAGAGTCGAGCCAGTAGCTCGTCAGAAGCGCTGCCAATGCTATCGCGAACCTTCGATGCACAGGATCGGGTTGCGCCGCGATTGCGAAAATCGACAGCACCGCGGCGCCCATGTTGATAATCGCGTGGTATCGCGAGGTCAGCTTGTCCCACGCAGGATCGGCAGCATGCTGGTGCGGAAATATCGAGGGATAGAGGAGGTAAAAAAGCAGGCCCGCCAGCAGCAAGGCCTGTGCTCCATCGATCAAACGATAAGGCCGCGTCGCGTCGTGTTCCTGGCCGCGGGCGAGGATTAGCAAATACGGTATCAGCCGAAGCATAAAGAACAGTTCGTCGAAATAAATCCGAGCGCCATCAGGGTAATGCGCCTGCAACCACGTTATCGCCCAATAGGCCATGTCCCAGAGCACCAGCGCGAGACAGAGCATCACCCAATGCCAGCGAATTTCCGTGCCCGATCGGCACGCACGCGTGAGGCAAAATGCGACCATCACGCCAAGCACCAAGGTCACACCGAGCGCGGTGGTCCAGACATGGCCGACATAGCGGAGCGCCAGGAACGCATGACAGGTCGTCGCGCAAAGCAGCACAACGCACCACTTTCGATTGTCGCTATCCGGTGCCGAGGCGATCACAGCGCGTCCGCTACATCGTCCTGCGCGGCCGAGACATAGGTGTCGAGGCGATAGCCATAACCGAACACCGTCTGCAAACGGTAGCCGTTCTCCGATCGCAACTGAAGCTTCGCGCGCAACCGGGACACATGCATATCGAGCGTGCGCGTCGATAGCCCGGCTGCACTTTTCCAGACGCATTCCAACAAATAGGCGCGCGACAACGGACGGTCTCGCCGCTGGAAAAAATGGAGGGCGAGCGCATATTCCTTGGGCGTCAATTCAATCACGCGTCCGTCGAACAGAACATGCTCGCCCTGCGAGTCAAAGCTGTAGCGGCCGAACACTTCAGGCTCGTTGTCACCATCGCGGCGCAACGTCCGCCGCAGGACCGCGTCGATCCGAGCCGCCACGACCTTTGCCGTCTCCGGCTTTACAATATAGTCGTCCGCCCCTGCCTCCAAAGCGGCGACGATATCGTCGCGATCATGCCGAGCCGTAAGCATCAACATGGCCGGCGGCACGGCAATGTTCGCGCGCGCCCAACGAACAATCTCCAGCCCCCCGATATCCGGCAGGTTCCAATCGATGACGAGCAAATCGAACGTGTCACGCGGCAGCGTGCCGATCAAATCTCGCCCTCTGCGGAAGGGAACGCAGACATGCCCCCTTTCGGTCAACACGCTCCGGATGAACGCCAGAGCCGTCTCGTCATCATCGATTACACCGACCCGCATCATTATCCTGTCCGGTTAACGATCCCTAACACCCGATCGCGGCCGTAATCCACTATCCCCTGGCTTGGTTACATCTATTTACAACACCGGCGCTCGATCCCGACGGCGTTACATTCCGTTACACCATGTCAGCGGTTTCTCAGTGGACGGGTTCTACATCGCCTGATGCAGATGTCGGATCCCACAGGTAGACCGCTATGAAAATCAAAGTCCCCACCTCCGCTGTTGAGATCGGCATGTTCGTTGATTCCATGGAAGGATCGTGGTGGCTCAACCCGTTCTGGAAGAGCAGTTTCCTCATCGCCTCTCAAAAGGACTTGAAACGACTGACATCGAGCAACATCGCATGGGTCGTGATCGACGATAGTCGCGGTGTCGGTTTTAAAAAGGCACCGCGCACGGTTGCGGCGATCCCGCCGGAGCCCAGGCGGGCCCGAATGCCGACCGTCCACGTTCCGCCGCCCCCTACTCCCACACCATCAGCGAGACGTCCTGACTTCGAGACACAGCGCGTTGCCGCGATCATCGACCGATCGAAGCGTGAGGTAATTCGTCTGTTTACCGACGCGCGGATGGGCAAGGCGCTCGAACGGCGGGCGATGACGGCAGTGGTCGACGATATCTGTGATTCGGTCGGCGACGATCCGACCGCTGTCCTGAAAGTGACGCGCCTCAAAAAGAAGAACGAATACACCTATCTGCACTGCGTAGCGGTTTCCGCATTGATGATCGCGCTGGGTCGGCACTTGAAGCTCGGGGAAGACACCGTGCGCGAACTGGGCCTCGCCGGCTTGCTTCACGACATCGGAAAGATGACAATCCCAACCGACCTGCTCGAGAAACCCGGCCGACTGACTGCGGCCGAATTCGAGATTGTCCGCGCGCATCCGGAGAATGGATATGCGATGCTGATGGAGGACAATATGTCCTCCATCGTCCACGACGTCATTCTGCATCATCACGAAAAGCTCGACGGCAGCGGCTACCCGCACCGCCTGTCCGGTGACTCGATCACCTTGCATGCCCGGATCGGCGCGATCTGTGACGTCTATGACGCGGTGACCTCCAAGCGGTCCTATAAGCGCCAATGGACCCCGTCCGAGGCGCTGACCCAGATGCGGTCCTGGACGGGACATTTCGATCCCGAGATCCTCGACGCCTTCATGCGCTGCATCAGCATCTATCCGATAGGTCTTCTCGTTCGGCTGCGCAGCAATCGCCTCGCCGTCATTCTGACCGAGAATGTGACCCGCCCGACGGAAGCCATGGCGCGCGCCTTTTACCTGCCGCGTGAATTGCAATTCATCGAGCCAGCTGACGTACGGCTTTCGTCGGGTCTGAAGGGGGATGCCGTCGTCGAGATCGAGGATCCGGAACGTTGGTTCCCCGGCGAGTGGGAGGGGGTCCGCGACGCTGTGCTGTCAGGACAGCAGCCGACCTTCGCCACCCTTGGCGACCTTTCTGCCGCCACGGTGGCATCATGACCACGCAGGCCGAACGGAATGCCGTGGCAACGGGCACGCTCCGCACGCGCCCTGCCCCGCAGTGCGCACCGCCGTCGCGCCCGAAAATCCTCTCCCGGCTGCTGCGAGGATGGTCTAGCGAGGTCCCGGTCGCGGCGGACGCGCGCCCCTCTCATAAACGCAAACTCTATGACGAGATCGGTCACTTCCTCTTCGCCCATAACCTAGATTTGACGCCGCTAAACTTTGGATGCGCGCATGATTACGTCGTTGGTGGCGATCGACGTTTGGTTAAGGACGTCGATACGGCGCTCGATCAGCAAAGCGTTTCCAACGGCTGGATCGAGGACTATGTCGCCGGGCGACAGCGCCATTCGCTTGCACCAGAGATGCTGGTCACCATGGCTGCCCAGGCAGAGGGTGAGCTCAATCGCTGCCTTGTGATCATGAAGGCGTCTGCGGACCGCGCCAACGACTATAGCGAATCGCTGAGCGCGCCGCAGCCGGCGGTGACGGCGGAGGACATGATCGAACGCCTTGCGGGTTTGACCCGCGAGATGATTGGCCAGACGCGTCTCGCCGAGGCCGAGATGCGCGCCAGCTATAGCAAGGTCAGCCAATTGCAAACGTCGCTCCGCGCAGCCCGCAAGGCATCGGAGACAGACCCCTTGACCGGCCTTCCCAACCGGCGCGGTCTGGAACGGCGCTTCGGCGAGTTGTGCGCGACCCATGCACAGCGTCCAATGGCGATTGCGCTGTGCGATGTCGATCATTTCAAAGCAGTCAATGACCGGTTTGGACATGAGACAGGCGACCGCGTCCTAAAAACGATCGCCGGTGAGCTCCGCTCGGTAAAAAATCGCGGGGGATATGTCGTACGGCTAGGCGGCGAAGAGTTCGCCGTATTGCTGCCCGATCATGCACTTGAACGCGCAGGGGCGGAAGTGGACCGTGTCCGCGAACGGCTGGGCGCACGCAATCTGATCGACAGCGTCACCGAGCGGCCGATCGGCTCCATCACCTTCTCAGCCGGCATCGCAATGGTCGATGGTCAGCAGGGACTGAGGCGCGCCTTGCGACTGGCGGACGCGGCGCTCTACGCGGCCAAGCATGCCGGCCGAAACCGCATCTATGCTGCGTTCGGTGACGGACAAATGGCACCGATGCACAACGATATGCAGTGATCGACCGCCCTGCGATCGGGATAGCACGGTAGAGGGGTTCTCTCGCAACGCCCGTTCCATCATTTATCGGCTCAGCACGCCGACCACATCATCCGCTGGTGAAAATCTAGCGGGGGGTCGATGTCGCGAAAACCGAGCTTGAGATAGAGTGCGCGTGCCCGAAGGTTGGTATGGGCCACGTGCAAATCGAATCCCTTGCTGCCCGCCGAAACAAGCGCGGCCTTGGTCCAGTTGATCAACGCCACGCCGAAACCGCGTCGGCCGGGCAGAAACCCCATATCCAGCGCGCGCCACATGCTGCCGTGCCGGTCGAGATAATAGCGCCCGATCGGCACCACCGTCTCGCCCTGCGCGCGCTCTACGATCCAATAATCGGCGCGAGGAAACTGTTTGAGGAAATGGCGGTGCTGCAGGTCGAACTGTTCGCGGATGATCCGCTCACGGGCCTCTGCGCCCCATGGTGCCAGCACGAAATCGGGCGCGGTGAGGGCGCGGTGCAGCGCACGGAGAAAACCGAGATCGTCTCGTCCCGCCGCCCGGAGCCGCACCCCGGCAGCCTGGAGCGTAGCCGAGAGTTGGGGCGGCGCGGCACGCGGAAGGGGAAAGCGCGGCAAAGGGCGATCGACCGGCGTCTGAGTGGTTGCGCCCATGCTGGCAAGCTTTACCATTGACCAATGAATCGCAACGCCGCCGAAGCGGTACATTGGGGGATGACTATGAAACTGCCGACGCCGGAAGATTTCGAACCGTGGGTGGGCAAAGTCGTGCGCGTGTTGACCGTGCCCGAGCCGGTCGAGGTCCGGCTGCTACGGCTCCATCGCAAGGCCCATTTGGTCAACGAATTTCGCGAACCTTTCACACTCATCTTCGAATCGCCCGAAACCGTCTATCTGCTCGATGAAACCTATGAATTCGATTGTGGCAATGGTGGCCCCTACCCCATCGCCATAAGCCAGCTACAGCCGAGGCCCGGTCAGCCCCGGCTGTATCAGGCGACCTTTTGTTAGGGGTGCGGCGGCCAGATGCCGACTGTCGCGATCATGGTGAAAACCGCGATTACCGGCTGGATATTGGGCACTGGGGTGGTCCCACCCGCCAAACCGATGGTGACTGATCCCTGCGGCGTGAAGGGACCCCCAGTAACCGTAAGGCCGCCGAGATTGACGGCAGTCGTGCCTGAGCCTGCTGGCGCATAGACTTTCACCGTGCTGGGCCCGCTGGCGGGGAAGCCGTTGGCAAGCTGGCTTCCGGTGCTCGCAGCGTTCGTGACTTGCGTCGATGTAGCCGCAGTCAGCGCAGACAGGCTGCCCGAGGCGGACGTCATCCCTGGCAAACCCTGGAACGTCGCCTGGTGGTTGTGCAGCGGCATGTTGCTTTGGGTCAGCTGGTTGGCTTCGGTTCCGCTCTTTGCCCCCAGGGCATAGTTGGACAAGCCAGGCCCCTGGCCCGTGCCCACCAGCACACGACCGCGCGCATCGGGAATGCCAAACGTGCTTACGCCGTCACCACCGAAATTCGTACCGAGCAACGCAAACAGCGCCTGGTTTTGCGAAAGCGGTATAGTCTGCCCACTACACTGCAACCATCCGTCCGGAGCGTAGCTGAAGCCGACCTGGATGATCTGGCCGATAAAAGGGTCGGACATACTGATTCTCCTTGATTTGTTAAGAGTATACAGGACAAGAAACAAAGGTATGCGACGCTGTTTGAAGCCGCGCGATACACCGCGGCGCGCAATAATGCTGCCAATTAGCCTGCGGGGGCAAGAGCAATAGACCTTGATACGAAATTTTGTGCGCAATTTGCGTATTTTGTGCGGTGCACCATGAAATGATGTGCTCGCACGATTTTTAATATTAAAGAAATGTGGCACTTTAGCGAGCGCTGCCGCGTGCCCGACCCACGATTTTCCAACTTTTCTTAGAGTTAGCCGGGCTCGTTTGGCAATGTTGCGAAAATTCTATCCGCGTCAGGCCAACAACGCTGCGCATCCGCCGCCGCAGCGCAACACAAGCCGCCGCGCGATCGTCAAAAATGCCGGCTTGCAGTCAGCCCGATAGAGCGGGGCTGGCCGATAGTGCCAAAATACGCACCATAAATTGTGGCCCCGCCCAACGGATAGCTTTCGAGATACCGGATATCGGCGAGATTTTTGATCCACAGTTGGAGAGAAGTGCCGGATCGATCGTCCGTAAAGCCAAGCTGCGCATTGGCGATCCCGACATTCCCCAATCGGGAATAGCGGCTGTTGTCGATATTCCCGTAATAATGGGAGCGATACCCATAGTCGAAGCCGACCGACACCGTCCCGCTGGCCGCGATCTGGCGGGTATAGCGCGCCGACCCGTTCAGGATCCACCGCGGCGCATCCGCCAGCGGGCCGCCGCTCAAATCGCAGCTGGCAGACCCGAGCGTCTCGGGCGGGCAGGGCGCGGTAGGATAGCTGTCATAGTGCGCATCATTATAGGCGGCGGTCATGGCCATTTCGAACCGCGATGAGGCCCGCCACCGCGCCTCCATCTCCACGCCGCGCGTCGAAACGCGCCCGACATTCGCCAGGATCGCCCCGAACAAGCGGTTGAGCGTCGCCTGATAGGCACCAATCCGCGTATAGAAGAGGGCAAGGTCGAAATGGACATGCCCGCCCAACGCGCTCGATTTCAGGCCAAGCTCGAAGCTGTCGGCATGTTCCGGCCGCACGATTTGATCATCCGTCGCCGTCGCGACGATGGGATTGATTCCGCCGGCCTTGGCCCCGCGCGCATAGCTCGCGTAGAGATGAAGATCGCGGGATCGGGCATAGGTCAACGCGAGCGTTCCCGACGGGTCGACCTCCTCGACCGCGAGCGCCTGATGATAGCTCGACTGGGCGGCATTGGCCGGACGGTCGATCACGCCCGACTTGCGTTCATATGTACCACGCGCGCCGATCGTGAGCGCGAGCCTCGGGTGAAAATGCCAGGTGCCCTGCGCAAACACAGCTACACTTTGCGAATTCAAGTCGGCTTCGGTCGAACTCGTCACACCATTGAAGGCGACCAAGGATGGCGGCGGCACGGCCGTATTGCCCAGGAAATTCGCCGCTTTGGCACCAAAAGCGAGACGAAGCGCCGATTGTAGCGATTGCCGGAAGTAATAGAGCCCGGCCGTCGCATCGATCCTGCCGCCGCCGGGATTGGCGATGCGAACCTCCTGGCTGAATTGCCAGTCGTCGGTCGGCACGGACGCGTTCGTGTAGGCCTCGGCGCTCGACAGATCACCGTCGAAACCCGCCCGATAGCGCCATGCGCGATAGCCCGTCACCGACGTGATCTCCGCCGC
Source organism: Sphingomonas sp. DC1600-2 (assembly GCF_049897605.1). Taxonomy (NCBI): domain Bacteria; kingdom Pseudomonadati; phylum Pseudomonadota; class Alphaproteobacteria; order Sphingomonadales; family Sphingomonadaceae; genus Sphingomonas; species Sphingomonas sp. DC1600-2. Next base: position 367,312 of record NZ_JAFCWO010000001.1, on the reverse strand, counting down.
CCCCAGGTCATAGACAAGATTGGCGGTGAGCCCGCCCTGGCGAACGCGCAGAAATGTTGGAGCGGTTGCCGTGGTGCGATAACCGGGGCCGCCCAGCACCGCATTACCGCCTGCAGCCGCAACCCGCGCACTGTAGGTCGCCGATGGAGGGCCCAAGGACCCTGCGACCAGCGTGCAGCAACTGTCGCGCTCATCGTGATATTCCGCAATCAACCGCAAGCGCAGGCGCGCGTCCGGCTCGATCAAAAACTGAAGACGGGCACCCGTGCGATCGGTGCCGTTCAGTCGGCCTCCGCCGTCGATCCGGTCGATCCACCCGCCCTGCCCGGTGTGATAGACCGACAGGCGCGCTGCCAGCACATCGTCGACCAGGCCCGTCGAGACGGACCCGCGGAACCGCACAAGGCCGTTGGTACCGACCGAGGTTTCGACGCTTCCCTCCGGCACAAAGGTCGGGGCCCTGGAAGTGATTACGATCGCGCCTGCCGTGGTGTTCTTTCCAAAGACCGTGCCCTGTGGGCCGCGCAGAATCTCGACCGCGTCGATGTCCGACAAATCATAGACCGCCATTCCGGGACGACCAAGATACACGCCATCGACGAAAATCCCGACGGCGGGTTCGAGCCCGTCGCTCGCCGGATTGCGACCGATACCGCGGATCGAAACGTAGTTTCCGCGCGGATTAAAATAGCTGATATTCAGGCTGGGCGCGAGTTGTTTGAGATCCTCGATCTGGTGAAGCCCGCGTCGATCGAGTGTCGCTCCGGTGACTTTCGTAACTGCGATCGGGACGTCATCGGCCTTCTCGTCGCGCTTTCGCGCCGTCACGACGATGTCGTCTTGCCGATCCATCGCCCCGGCCCCGGTTGCAGCCAAGATCGCAAGCAGGTGCCACGCCACCACCAGCAGCACCCTCTGCGTCTTTACGCTACCCGCCATTTGCCCTGAGTCCCGCCCCCGCGCCGAGCCTTATACGGGCTGTCCCGGGCGTACGAAAGGGACGCACAGCGCCGGTGTGGGCCACCACACACACCGCGGCCCGTTACAAATCGATTGACGGTCACCATCTTTATGTTAGTGTTACTAACATGGAGTTGGCATCACTGACCTGACGATTCGTTTGACGCGCCCTAGGTAGTGCGGCCGCACATGAGAGCGGAGGCTGAGACATGTTCGACGAGGTAAGCGCGCGCGACGATGCAGACACCCCCGCCGCCACCGGCGAGCAGTCGAACCAAGGCGACATCGACTCCCTCGGACTGTTGCTGCTTCGCATTCGTCACGGAGATCAGCGCGCCTTCAAACGGGTCTATGACACCACCGCGCCGCGCCTTTTGGCGAAGGCATTGTCGATCCTTTCGAACCGTGACGCGGCTGAAGACGTGCTGCAGGAGACCTATGTCCGTATCTGGCGCAACATCGCCCAGTTCGATCCCGCACGCGGCACCGCCGCGACGTGGATCATGCGTGTGCTCCGCAATGCAGCGATCGACCGGCTTCGGCACGATCGGACGATTGCACGCTACCAAACCACGACCGACACCATGCCCGACCTGCCCATCGCGCCGGAACCGGTCACCGACCGCATCGATCTTGACCGCGCGCTCGCCCGGATCTCGCCCGAACAGCGCCTGTCCATCTGCCGCGTCGTCGTCCATGGCTGGACGCACGATGAAGTCGGCAAGCTGGACGGCGTTCCTACGCCAACCGCCAAGGCCCGCGTACAACGCGGCCTACGCCGTCTGCACGCCGCTTTGGCCGATACTGACCTTGACGCAAGGGTGGCAAGACAGGCGGAAAAGGCATTAGCATGATCGAGCAGCGCCGTTGGATGATCGGTGCTTGCGTTGGTGACACTTGCAGGTTTGGTAGAGAATGACGAACGACGCCTCCAAGGCACCGTATCAGAGCCCGCTCCGCGCGCGCCTCAAAGAGCAGACATCGCTCATCATCCTCGATGCGGTCGAGTCTATCATCCGCAATGCCGATCTCGCCGCGGTCAGCATCGCGGAGGTCGCCCGCGTCGCCGAAGTTACCGAACAGACCGTCTACCGGCACTATCGCACCCGCGACGAACTGATCCGCGCGTTCATCAAATGGCATCTGGAACGTGCGGTCGGGGGGCCGGACATTCAGCTTCCGCGAACGATCGACGAACTGCTTATATGGTTGGAAAGTCGTTATCGGGCCTGGGAACGGGATGGACAGGTGGTCAGCGAGACCTACCTCTCGGCAATCGGACGGGAATTGCGCAAACCTTTGTATGAGCTGGGATATCAGAACCTGAACCGGATGCTTGGCAACGAACATCCCGAACTGAGCGACGCAATGCGCAATTATGTCGCATCGGCCATGCTCACGCTGATGAGCACCGAGAATTTCGTCTTCCTTCGCCACAACCTTGGATACGACGCGCGCGCCGTGCATGTCAGCGTGGTCAACGCGATCAATGCCATCCGGCGTGGCCTCCAACCCGATCTGTCGGCCGACTATATTTGAAAAAGGGTGTCGGTCACCCGTTTGCGGAGCTGGTGAGACGTGCCTGGATTGCGGTCCAAACGTCGGACGTCGGCATCTCGGATGCGCTCTCCTCCTGCCCCGCCCCGGGGGAGGAAACGAAGGAATCAAGCAATTCGCGGTAGCGATCGACAAGATCGCGAAACACACCGTCGTTGGTTACCCGATCTCTTGCCTGCTCCAGCAAAGGAGTGCGCAAAATTCCCAACACAAAATCCAACGCAAACGCCTGTTCAAATGACAGATTCTGGAAGTTATTTGTCGATATACGTGTAATTTGACGAGGCACTTTTTGCTTTTTCATCCGGCCACACGCCATCTATTTTAGTAGTTTTCAACAAAATTCAAGCTCATTTCCGAAAATGACTTCCGCGCAAGCGGTCGTATCATACGTTCGAGCGCGTGCCGAAAATACGGGGAGCACCGCTCCCCGTATTCCGGATGAACGCACACACCGCCGGAAGCGCCCGTATCGGGGGAAGCGATCGCTCCCGCCTGTGTGTGCCCCGATCACGAATGCCGATCCCTGGGGTTGGGCGGGTCGGCACCGTCATGCCGACGTGGCTGACGCTTTTCCTACGGAATCCGAAGGGGTTTTGGACGCATGCTCGCGAAAATTTCGTGACCGCCGCCGACATGTGCCCAAAAAAATCTGAGGCCTGTGCATCCGCGATCAATGCACGGCCGTAATGAGAGCATCGGCGGGCAGATTTCTAAGATCCTGCTTTCTCCGGTCGCACAGATGACTTGTGCGTTCATCTGTATCTTCAGAATTATTGCCCATCTATTTTACAATATTGCAACAATGAAGGACATATCCATGAAAAAGACCATCTTTGCTTCGATCCTGCTCGCCACCGCAAGCGTTGCCGGCGTCGCCACTGCTGCAATGGCAATGCCCGCGCCGGTCACCGTTGGCGGTGCGCCAATGTATGCCAACAAGAACATCATCCAGAATGCGGTGAATTCGAAGGATCACACCACGCTGGTCGCCGCAGTGAAGGCCGCCGGTCTCGTGGAGACGCTGTCGGGCCCCGGTCCGTTTACGGTGTTCGCGCCCACCAACGCCGCCTTCGCCAAGCTGCCCGCCGCCACGGTTCCGACGCTGCTGAAGCCCGAAAACAAGGGCCAGCTCACCTCGGTCCTCACCTATCACGTGCTGCCGGGCAAGCTGTCGGCCACCGCGCTGCGCGCAAAGATCAAGGCCGGCAATGGCCGCGCAACGTTCAAGACGGTCCAGGGTGAGGAACTGACCTTCACCATGGCGGGCCGCCGTCTCCAGATCACCGATTCCAAAGGTGGCAAATCGACGATCACGATCGCCGACGTCAACCAGAGCAATGGGGTGATCCACGTCGTCGACGCAGTGCTACTCCCGTAAGGCATTGCTCCGACCTGGGGGGAGGCCAACCTCCTGCGCTTCCCCCCAGTTTCTTTGTCCGATGGCGCAGGATCCCGACATGACAGCGCGCAGCCTCGCCAAACCACGCCGTGTGACGATCCACCCGCTGATCGTGCGGCTGTGCCACTGGATCAACGCGGTTGCGATGATCGTGATGATCCTGAGCGGCTGGGCGATCCACAATGCGGACCCAATCGCGCCGTTCGTCTTCCCCAATGCGATCACGCTCGGCGGCGGGTTGATCGGCGGGTTGCAATGGCATTTCGCGGCGATGTGGGTGCTGTTCGTCAACGGCATCCTGTACCTGGTCTATGGTTTCGTAAGCGGCAGGTTTGCGCGCAAACTCCGCCCGATCAGCCTGCGCGATGCGGTTATCGATGGGATCGCCGCGCTACGCGGTCGGCTCGGCCATGCCGATCTGTCGGTCTATAACGGGGTGCAGCGCCTGCTGTATGCCGGTGTCATCGCGCTCGGCGTGCTGGTGGTGGCGAGCGGCCTGTCGATTTGGAAACCGGTGCAGTTCGGCTGGCTGACTTGGTTGTTCGGCGATTTCGATGTCGCCCGCATCGTCCATTTTGCGGCGATGAGCGGCATCGTTCTCTTCTTACTGATCCACGTCGCGATGTCGCTGCTGGTGCCGCGCAGCCTGCTCGCGATGATCCGGGGAGCGTGAGCCATGAACGACGAAACCCGCTATATCCTGAGCGACGCCGCGCGCGGCCTCGATGTGCCGACGCGGCGGCTGTTCCTGCGCAACGCGCTGGGGCTTGGCACGCTTGCGATGCTGAGCGGCTGCGACGTGGTCGACGGCCTGAGCGCCGAGCGCGTGCTCGGATCGATGTCGGATTTCAACGATCGCGCGCAGGCATGGTTGTTCAACCCCAACACGCTCGCGCGCGAATATCCGGCGCGGATGATCACCCGTCCGTTTCCGTTCAATTCCTTCTACACGCCCAATTCACCCGATCTGGCCCCGCGGATCGACCCGCGCGACTTTGTGCTCAACGTCACCGGCCTGGCCGAGCGCAAGGACGATTGGACGCTGCGCCAACTCTACGCGTTGCCGCGCTTCACCCAGATTACCCGCCACGTCTGCATCGAAGGCTGGAGCGCGATCGGCAAATGGACCGGGGTGCGCTTTTCCGATTTTCTGGCGCGGGTTGGGGCGGACCGGCACGCGAAATACGTCACCTTTCGCTGCGATGACAATTACACCACCTCGATCGACATGGCGACCGCGCTCCATCCACAAACCCAGCTGTGCTTCTGGATGAACGACGCGGTGTTGCCACGCCAGCACGGCTTCCCGATGACGTTGCGCGTGCCGACGAAGCTCGGGTTCAAGAACCCCAAGCACATTGGCGAGATCGCGATCGGCAATGACTATACTGGCGGCTATTGGGAAACGTACGGCTATAACTGGTTCAGCGGACTCTGACCGAAGCCCACGGTCACGCCGGGCGCACGACCAGGATGTGGAACGTGCCCGGCAGCATCGCCGGTCGCCCACCGCCCGCCGGGGCAGGTCCGAACTTCGCGCTGGGCAAATAGAGCGTGCCGGTTTTGGGATCGAGCGCGCCGGTTCGGGCACCCACTTCGGTCTTGACCGTGCCGACATGCGTCACGGCGGCACCCGCCAGCGAGAGAATATCGAGAACGCCATCCTTGCCGCACGGAACGAACGCCAAATGCCGCGCTTCATCCAGGATGACCGCGTCTGGCCCCGCGCCGATCGCGATCAAGCTCGTCAGCGTGCGGGTCGCGACATCGACGACCGCCGCTTTGCCATTGGCGCACGCCGCGATGAGGCGGTTGTGGGGCTTGTCATAAGCGAGGCCGGTCGGCGCGTCGCAGCCGAGCAGCGGAATCGGTGAACCTGCTACCCCCCGTGCGACATCCACCGTCTCGATTTCGTTGGCGTCCTCATTATTGATGAACAGCGTCCCGTCTGCGGAGAATGCCGCATATTCCAGCGCCGGTTTGACGGCGATGGTCTTGGTCAGCTTGGCCGTGGCGAGATCGATCACCGACACGGTGCCGCTGGTCGCGTTCATCACATACGCGTGGGTCTTTGCGGGATCGAGGATTGCAGCGTCGGGCTTCTTGCCGACGGCGATGGTGGCGGTCTCGGTGCCGGAGACGGGGTCGAGCAAGCGCACGGTGCCATCGGTCCCGCTGGTCACCAGCAGCGCGCCGCCCGGCAGCGGTAGGGCCGCATGGCCGCGCTGAACGTTTCCGATCGACGAAACCTTGCGCGTCGCGAGATCGACCACGGTAACGTTGGTGCCCCGCGCGATGTAGAGATGGGTGCCTTCATCGTCCGTGCGCGCATAATCCCAGGGACCATCTGGGCCGGCGATCGCAGCGGCGACCGTATAGCGCGGCGCGGCGGCCGCGCCTCCCGCCAGCGGCAAGGCAAGAGCAACGAACGCGGCAAGAAGCGATTGAGGACGCATGGCGGTCTCCACGATAAAGCGAGGCGGCCCTTCTGACGGCATCTCCTACGCACGTCACGTTAGCGTTTCCTAATGCGGCATTTTGCAGCAAAACGGCGATGACCCGCGCGGCATTAGGCCAGATTGTGAAGAATCAATGTCCAATCCCGGCTATCTGCATCCATAGCGCGAGCATCGCTTTCCAACGCCATGCTCGGAATTTCATGAACGGCGACCCACGGCCTGCGCGGCGACTTGTTCCTCGCCCGACGACGATCCTGCTCGCGGCACTGCTGAGCGGCTGCGCCCACTATGCCGCGCTGCCGTTGGCTGCCGATCCACTGCTGGCACCCACGATCGCGGTGTTGGATCATCCGGGAGCTGCGCTGCCGACCGGCCCGTTGTCCGTGTCTGACGTTGTCGACCTCGCGCTTGCCAACAATCCCGAGCTCAAGGCGGCCCGACTGAAGCGTGCCATTGCCGCCGGGCAGACGAAACAGGCCTCGACCTTGCCCAACCCGTCGCTGACCGGCGCGTTTCTGCCGCTGCTGTCGGGCGTGGGCACGGTCCCGGCGTGGAATGTGGGCCTCGGCCAGGATCTCAAGACGCTGCTCACCTATCGCACCCGCCGCCGCGCCGCGCGGGATAGCGAGCAGCAAGTCGCCGCCGATGTCGTGTGGCAGGAGTGGCAAGTCGCGGGCCAGGCGCGCCAGATCGCCAGCGACCTGATCGTCGGGCGCAACAGCCGCGCGAGCTATCTCGCCGCTTATCAGTTGCTCGCCGCGCGCAATGCGAAGCTGGAGCAAGCGCTGGCGGCGCGAAACGTGACGCTGGTGACCGTCGCGCCCGATCGCGTCGCGCTGCAGGCGGCGCGCAGCGCGCTCAACGCGCTCGACCAGAAACAGCTCGCCTTGATGCATCAACTCAATGCGTTGCTCGGCCTTGCCCCCGATGTTGTCGTGCCGCTGGCGACGCAGGTCGAGTTGCCCCCGTTCGACCCGGCTGCGATCCGCGCCGGGCTCGCCACGCTGCCCGAACGCCGCCCGGATCTGATCGCGCTGCGCATGGGCTATGCGGCGGCAGACGAGCAAGTGCGCCAGGCGATCCAGTCGCAATTCCCCGATCTGGTGCTCGGCGGCAGCCTCAGCAGCGACAATTCCAGCGTCGTCAATGGCGGCCCGACCGCGTCGCTCAGCCTGCCCGTGTTCGATCGCAACCAGGGCAATGTCGCGATCACGCAGGCAACGCGCGCACAACTCCACGCCGATTATGCCGCGCGGCTGGCATCGACGGTCGGGACGGTCGGCGCGATGCTGCGCGAGATGGAGCAACTCAGCGCCCAACTCGCCGAGGCGCGCCGCGACCTTCCCGCCGCGCGCCTCGCCGCCGAGCGCGCGCAAGCGGCGTTCGGTGCCTCCAATCTCGACGAACGCGGCTATGTCGATCTCGTCTCGAACCGCTTTGCCAAGGAACAGGACATCATGACGCTGGAACTGGCGCTGCTCGACCGGCAGATCGCGCTGCAAACGCTGGTCGGCGACGGCCTGCCGACGGTCGACACCGGGGCGACCGCGCAATGAGGGCGCTGATCACGTTGACCGCAGCGCTTGCGCTCGCTGGCTGCGGTGCCGCGTCCGAGGAGACCAAGGCCGAGCCGCAAAGCGTGCTGGTTTCTACGGCCCCGGCGAAGCAGGGCGCGCTGCCGCAAACGGTCACCGCTTACGGATCGGTCGCACCCGCGCTCAACGGAGCCCAAACCTTCAGCGAAGCGCAGCCGGGGCAAGTGACCCGGCTGCTCGTCACGCCGGGCGCGACGGTGCGGCGCGGGCAAGCGCTGGCGGTGTTTGTCCCTGCGCCCGCCAGCCGCAGCGGCTATCTTCAGGCGGTCGAGGCGCTCGATTCGGCGCGCAAGCAACGCGCCACCACCGCACAGCTGCTTGCGCAGCAACTGGCGACACAGGATCAGCTGGTTCAGGCCGACAAGGCCGTGGCCGATGCGCGGACTGCGTTGGCCGCACTGCAAGCCGAGGGTGCTGGCCGCGCCGTCCACACGCTGACCGCGCCGTTCGATGGCATCGTCACCGCCGTAAGCGTTGCGCAAGGCGACCGCACGCAAGCCGGAGCCACACTGCTGACCGTCGTACGCGCGGGGGGTATCGTCGTCACCGCCGGGATCGATCCGGCGGAGCATGGCACGGTCGCGGTCGGCCAGTTGGCCTCCTTGCTCCGTTTGTCGGGCGGCGCGGCGCTTACCGGCCATGTGCTGCGCGTCAGCCAGGCGCTCAACGCCAAAACCCGCATGGTCGATGTCGATATCGCCGTTCCCGCAGGGGCCTTGCTGCCCGGCGAAGGCATTCAGGTCGCAATCGCGACCGGGCAAGTTTCGGGCTGGATCGTGCCGCACCGCGCGGTGGTGACGGCGGGCGGGGTGCCGCATGTCTTTCAAATCTCGGGCAGCAAGGCCAAGGCGGTGCCGGTTACCGTCCTGCTCACCTCCAATGCGGGCGACGTCGTCAACGGCGCGATCGATCCGCACCGCCGGCTGATCGTCGAGGGGGCGTATCAGGTCGGTGATGGCGATACCGTGCGGTGGGCGCACTGATGCTCGAACGTTTGCTGCGCGAGCAATCGCGCGCCTTCGTTCTGATCGCGCTCGCGGTCGCGCTGGCGGGGATTGTCGCAGCGCTCGCCTTGCCGGTTGGGCTGTTCCCGCAAGTCTCCTTCCCGCGCGTGGTGGTCGATCTCGATTCGGGCAGCCGCCCCGCCGACCAGACCGCTTTGACCGTCACCCGCCCGGTCGAAGAGGCGATCCGCGCCATTCCCGGCGTGCGCGATGTGCGCTCGGGCACCAGTCGCGGCACCGCGCAGATCTCGATCGATTTCGGCTGGGGTCGCGACATGACCGCCAGCACCTTGCTGGTCGATTCCGCTTTGGCGCGGACGCTGCCAACGCTGCCACCGGGCACGCAATATACCGTGCGCCGGATGGACCCGACGGTGTTCCCGATCATCTCTTATGCTTTGGTGTCCGAAACGGTCGATCCGGTGGCGCTGCAGGAGATCGCCAAATATCAGGTGACACCGCTGCTTTCCGCCATTCCGGGGCTGGCGCGCGTCGGCGTACAGGGCGGCGGCACTGCCGAGGTGCAAGTCCTCGCCGATCCGCACCGACTGGCCGATCACAATCTGTCGATGGCCGACCTCAGCGCGGCGATCAGGAACGGCAATGTGCTGAGCGCGGTCGGGCAAGTGCAGGATCGCGGGCGGCTGTCGCTGGTCATCGCCGATCGCAGCGTGGCGAGCGCGGCGCAAATCGGGGCGATCGTCATCACCGCCGATCCGCAAGGCGTGCTGCGCGTCCGCGATGTGGCGACGGTGCAGGAGGGCGCGGTGCCGGTGTGGCAGCGCATCGTCGAGGATGGCAAACCCGCCGTGCTGTTCAACATCTATGAACAGCCCGACGGCAATGCCGTGCAAATTGCTCAGGCGGTGCAGCAGAAACTGGCGGGGCTGGCGCTGCCGAGCGGCGTCAAGCTGGTGTGCTGGTACGACCAAAGCGCGCTGGTGACCGAGGCGGTGGCGAGCGTGCGCGATGCGGTGCTGATCGGCCTCGTACTCGCCGCTTTGGTGTTGCTGGCGTTCCTGCGGAGCTGGCGCGTCACGCTGATCGCGGCGATCGTGGTGCCCGCGACGCTGGCGGCAACCGTGCTGGTGCTGAGCGTGCTCGGCATGAGCTTCAACATCATGACGCTGGGCGGGATCGCGGCGGCGGTCGGGCTGCTGATCGACGATGTCATCGTGATGGTCGAACATATCGCGCGCCGCGCGGGCGCGACCGGCGCGGATGGCACGCCGCGCGGCGATGCCGCCGTCATCCCGGCAGCGCGCGAGTTTCTGGCACCGCTGACCGGATCGAGCCTCGCCACGCTGATCGTATTCGTGCCCTTGTCCTTCCTGACCGGGGTGACCGGGGCCTTTTCCAAGGCGCTTTCGCTGACGATGGCCGCGGCCTTGGCGATTTCCTGGGCGATGACGGCGTTCGTAGTGCCGGTGCTGGTGCGCTGGCTGGTCGATTTCGATGCCTGGCATGATCCGGGCGAAGGCAAGGACGACCGCGTCGCGCGGTTGCACACCCGCGCGCTCGACCGGCTGAATGCGCGGCCGTGGCTGCTCGCGGTGATCGCGGTGCCGCTGCTGCTGCTCGGTTATGTCAGCTACAGCAATGTGCCGAGCGGTTTCATGCCCAAGGTCGACGAAGGCGGGTTCGTGATGGACTATTATACCCCGCCCGGCACCTCGCTCGACGAGACCGAGCGGGAGGTCGGCCAGATCGATGCGATGCTGCGCGCCAATCCCGATGTCCTGACCTTCTCGCGCCGCCTTGGCACTGGGCTGGGTGGCGATTTGGGGCAAAGCTATCATGGCGACTATTTCGTCCGGCTGAAGCCCACCCACACCCCGACCGAAGAGGTCGCCGCCGAAGTCGCGCGACAGGTGACCGCCAAGGTGCCGGGCGTGCAGATCGAAGTGGCGCAATTGATCGAGGATTTGATCGGCGATCTCACCGCCGTGCCGCAGCCGATCGAGGTGAAGCTGTATGCGGCGGATCCGGCGGTGCTGCCGGGCGAGGCCAGAAAGGTCGCCGCGCTGATCGGCAAGATCGATGGCGTGGTCGAAGTGAAGGACGGCGTGCAACTGGCCGGCGATGCGCTCGACGTGAAGATCGATCCGGTCCGCGCGGGGCTGGAAGGCGTTACCCCCGCCGATATCGAGACCCAGCTTAACGCGGCGCTGACCGGCAGCGTGGCGACCACGCTGGCGCAAGCCAGTAAAGCGGTCGATGTGCGCCTGCGCTTGCCCGAGGCGCTGACGATCAGCGAGACCGGGCTGGCGCAGCTCCCGATCCGCGCGACCGACGGGCATGTGTTCCCCTTGTCGCGCGTGGCCTCAATCCAGCCGGTGACCGGCCAGCCACAGATCGGCCGCGAAAATCTGGAGCCGATGATCGCGGTGACCGGGCGCATTCAGGGGCGCGGAATCGGGGCCGCCGTCGCCGATGTCACCGCCGTGCTCGATCGGCCGGGTGCGCTGGCCTCCGGCATCCGCTACGAACTGGGCGGCCTGTATCAGCAGCAACAGATTGCCTTTGCAGGTTTGGTCAAGGTGTTCGGGGCCGCGCTGATCGCGGAATTCGCGCTGCTGCTGATCCTCTATCGGCGCTTTTGGCTGCCGGTCATCATCATTGGCTGCTCGCTATTGTCGACCACCGCCGTGTTCACCGCCTTATGGGCGTCGGGGGTCGATCTCAACATCACCGCGCTGATGGGCATGACGATGATCATCGGCATCGGCACCGAAATGGCGATCTTCTACGTGTCCGAATTCGAAGACCTTGCCCGGCACATGCCACCGCCCGAGGCCGCGCGCGCGGCAAGCCGCAATCGCCTGCGCCCGATCACCATGACCACGCTGGCGGCGATCTTCACGCTGCTGCCGCTGGCGCTGGCGATCGGCCAGGGGGCCGGCATCCAGCAACCGCTCGCCATCGCGATTATCGCCGGGCTGCTGCTGCAATATCCGCTGGTGCTGCTCGCCATGCCAGTGCTGGTGCGGTTGACCACACGGAGAGATGCTCTGATTCCTTAAGGCGTCCCGCCTTTTCGCCGATGGTAACGCAACCGGCACGCCTTGGCGTTTCTGCAGGAGCGCGGTACGACCTGCGGGAAGAGAGGAATTCCGATATGACGTTTCGCGTTGCGGCCATGCCGTTGCTGCTGGTCGCTGCGGCGGCCTCCGCCCAGGTCGCAGCCCCGCCCCCGCCGTCGCAGACCCCTCCCGACGCGGGTATGCCGCTGTTGCCCGCATGGACGAAGCCTGCGTTGCGCGGTGCCTGGAACGATATCCGCCTGTCCCCCGATGCGCGCGCCACGGCGCTGGTCGCGGCCATGACGCGGGACGAAAAGCAGACCTTGGTCTTCGGCTATTTCGGCACGGACTTTCCACGGCTGCAATACCATGCACCCGCCGATGCGCATAGCGGCTCGGCCGGTTATGTGCCGGCGATCGCACGGCTCGGCATCCCGGCGCAGCATCAGACCGATGCCGGGGTCGGCGTTGCCACTCAGGGCGGTGCCCCGGTCAAGCGCGAGCGTACTGCGTTGCCCTCCAACCTTGCGACGGCGGCAAGCTGGGACGTGGCGATCGCGCGCGCCGGGGGCGCGATGATCGGCGATGAAGCGCGCCGGTCGGGCTTCAACGTCATGCTGGCAGGTGGCGTCGATTTGCTGCGCGAGCCCCGCAACGGCCGCAATTTCGAATATGGCGGGGAGGATCCGCTGCTGGCCGGTACGATGGTTGCCGAACAGGTGATCGGCATTCAATCGAACCATATCGTCTCGACGATCAAGCATTACGCGATCAACGACCAGGAGACCGATCGTAACGCCGGCAATTCGGTGCTCGATCACAGCGCGGCGCGCGTGTCCGATCTGCTGGCGTTCCAATTGGCGATCGAACGCGCCGATCCGGGCTCGATCATGTGCTCGTACAACCGCGTCGATAGCGTTTACGCCTGCGAGAATAGCTGGCTGCTGACCGAAGTGCTGCGCAGCGATTGGGGATTCAGGGGCTATGTAATGAGCGATTGGGGTGCGACGCACAGCACCGTCGCCGCCGCCAAGGCCGGGCTAGACCAGGATTCGGGATTTCCGTTCGACAAGGAACCCTATTTCGGGCGGCCGCTGCGGGACGCGCTCGATCATGGCGCGGTCCCCGCGGCCCGGCTCGACCTGATGGCGCACCGCATCCTGCGCGCGCTGTTCGCGCAAGGCGTGTTCGAGCGTCCGGTGAGCGAGCAGCCGATCGACTATGCCGCCCATGCCGCGGTGACGCGCGCCGGGGCGGAAGCCGGGGCCGTGTTGCTGAAGAACGAACATGGTTTGCTGCCACTTGCCGCCAGCGCGAAGCGGATCGCGGTGATCGGCGGCCATGCCGACAAGGGCGTGCTCGCCGGGGGCGGATCGTCGCTGGTCTATCCAGTCGGCGGCAATGCCGTGCCCGGCTTGCAACCGACGATTTGGCCCGGACCGATCCTGTATTACCCGTCCTCGCCGCTCGACGAGATCAAGCGGCAGGCCCCGGGGGCGACGGTCCGCTACGCCGATGGCAGCGATCCGGCGGCGGCGGCGGCGCTGGCACGGGACAGCGATGTGGTGATCGTGTTCGCCACACAATGGGCAGGCGAATCGTTCGACGTAGCGATGGCGCTCGACGGCAATCAGGATGCGCTGATCGGCGCGGTCGGCGCGGCCAACCCCAACACCGTGGTGGTGCTCGAAACCGGCGGGCCGGTGGCGATGCCGTGGATCGATCAGGTCGGGGCGGTGCTCGAAGCCTGGTATCCGGGCACGGCCGGGGGGAAGGCCATCGCCAACCTGCTGTTCGGCAAGGCCAATCCCTCGGGCCGCCTGCCCGTGACCTTCGCGCGCAGCATCGATCAACTGCCCGATCCCGCCCAGCCGCATAGCGGCGACGTGGTGTATAAAGAGGGCGCTACGGTCGGGTATAAATGGTTCGATGCCAAGGGCATCGCGCCCTTATTCCCCTTCGGCCACGGCCTGTCCTACACGCGCTTCGTCAGCGAGGGCCTGCAGGCCACCACGCCGGGCGGCGTGCTCACCGCGACCTTCTCCGTGCGCAACACCGGTGCGCGGGCCGGGGCAAGCGTTCCGCAGCTTTACGTCGCCCCGGTCGCGGGCGGGTGGGAAGCCCCGAAGCGTCTTGCCGCTTTCACCAAGGTCGCGCTGGCACCCGGCGCACGCAAGGCGGTGACGCTGACGGTCGATCCGCGTTTGCTCGCGACCTGGGACGAAGCCCACCATCGCTGGCACATTGCCGGGGGCACCTACAAGGTCATGCTGGCGGACTCGGCCCGCGACATCCGGCAGACGGTCACGGTGACGCTGCCCGAGCGCACCCTGCCCGCGACCTGGCGCGCCCGCTAAAGCGGGGCGCGTCAGGCGTTGCCGGTTTCCGGCACGCGCAACATTGCAAGGGCCGCCAGCGCCATCACCGCCGCCGCAAAGGCCATGGTCCAGATCGGCTCGGTCGGAAAGAATGCCTTGAGCACCGAGCCCATCACGGTCGCCACCAGCAATTGCGGCACGACGATGAACACGTTGAACAGGCCCATATAGATGCCGAGCTTGGCCTGCGGCAGGCTGGAGGCGAGGATCGCATAGGGCATGGCGAGGATTGAAGCCCAGGCGATCCCGACCCCGATTTCGCTCAAAACCAGCATATTGGGGTCGCGAATGACGAGGAAGCTCGCATAACCAAGCGCGCCGCAGAGCAGCCCGATCACGTGCGTGCGCACCTTGCCGATCCGCGCTGCCAGCTGCGGCAACACCAACAGCGCCACGATCGTCGCGACGCCGTTATACACCGCGAACAGCACCCCGACCCAATCGCCACCGGCATTGTACGCGGCGCTGGTCGGGTCGCTCGCGCCGAAGGCATATTGGGCGACGACCGGGGTGGTGTAGATCCACATGATGAACAGCGCCGACCAGCTGAAGAACTGCACCAGCGCCAGCCGCTTCATCACCGTCGGCATTCCCGCAAAATCGCCGATGATCAGGCTGAGCGGATTGTCGCCCTTGCCGCCGCGCGCGAGCAGGATCGCCGCGATGCTGGCCAGACCATAAGCGATCAGCAACGCCCCCAGCAGATAGACTTCCTTCTGCAGGCCAAGCGTGGGCACCGTGACCACGACGCCCGCGCCCGCCGCGATCCAGCCGAGGCTCGCGCCGAGCCCGCGTGCCGCGAGCGCGTGGACGGGTTGCGTCGCGGGCTCGCCGAGCATCGGCTCGCCAAAGGCCTGCATCTCGGCCGGGCTATATTCGCGTGTCGTGCCGACGGTCCACAGCACCGCCAGCAGCAACGCTGCACCGCCGAACCAGAAACTGTAGCGGACCGTCGCCGGAATCCCGCCCAGCACATCGCCCGACACGCCAAGATGCGTCAGCACGAACGGGAAGAGCGAACCGACCACCGCGCCCGCGCCAATGAAGGCAGTCTGCAGCGCATAGCCCGCCGTATGCTGGTCCTTGCGCAGCATATCGCCGACAAAGGCGCGAAACGGCTCCATCGACACGTTGATCGACGCATCGAGCACCCACAGCGTCAACGCGGCGAACCACAGGATCCGGGCATCGGGCATGACGAACAACGCCAGCGCCGCCAGCACCGCACCCGCGAAGAAATATGGCCGCCGCCGCCCAAAACGCGTCCAGGTGCGGTCGCTGTAATGACCGATGATCGGCTGCACCAGCAGCCCGGTGAGCGGGGCCGCGATCCACAGATAGGACAGATCATCCAGCGATCCGCCAAGCGTCTGGAAAATCCGGCTCATATTCGCGTTTTGCAGCGCAAAGCCGATCTGGATGCCGAAGAAGCCGAAGCTGATATTCCACAACCCGCCGAAGCGCTGCACCGGTTTCTCGTTCAAGCCCACCTCCCCTGCTGCGGCTCCCCGCAGTCTGTCGTGCCTGACTGCCGACAAGCCCGGTAGCGCACAAGGGTGCATACGAATACGCAAGCCACCACGCCGCTTGCGAGGATCGTCCCGAGCCGGGCATGACGGTGCGATGTCGATGACCGTAACCCTCCACCACCAAGGGCAGGAGCAGCGCCCGCTGCTCCTGCTCGACTCGTTCTGGAGCGACCCCGAATTGCTCCGTGAAGATGCCGCCGCGCTGCGGCTGACCCCGATCGGACCGCATTATCCAGGCGTGCGCGCGCCCGTGCCGCCGCGACTGGCCGAGGCGATGCGGGCGAAGGTGGCCCCACTGCTCGCCACGCATTTCGAGCTCGAGCGCGCACCGGCGGTGTCAGAGGCCTATTACTCGCTCGTCACGACGCCGCCGAGCGCGCTCGCGCCGATCCAGCGGCTGCCGCATTTCGACGGCGTGGAGCCGCGCCGCATCGCGCTGCTGCTGTTCCTCGGTCACGCCGCGCAGGGCGGCACCGCCTTCTACCGCCAGCGCGCCACCGGGTATGAAAGCGTCGACGCCGCACGGCTGGAACGCTACTCGACCGAGCTCGACGCCGGAGTCCGTGCACACGGGCTGCCCGCACCCTCCTATATCGCCGGGGACACGCCGCTGTTCGAGCAAATCGCGGTACAGCCGGGGGTGTTCAACCGCGCGCTCGTCTATGCGGGCAACACGCTGCATTGCGCGTGGCTGCCGCCGGAGGTGCCGCTTACCCCGGACCCGTTGGTCGGGCGGCTGACGCTCAACCTGTTCCTGTTCGACGATTGAGGCTCACGCGCCGCTGCTGGCGCGCGCGATCAACCGGGTCGGCAGCGGCGGCGGTGTGATCGCCGTACCGCGCAACTGGCCGAGCAAGGTGCTGACGAGCAACGCACCCGCCTGTCGTGTGTCCTGCGCCACCGTCGACAGCGGTGGCGTGGTCAGCGAGGCCGAGGGAATATCGTCGAACCCAACCACCGCGACATCGCCCGGGATGCTCCGCCCCTCCGCCGCCAGCGCCCGCATCGCGCCGATGGCGATGCTGTCGCTCGCCGCGAAAATCGCGTCATAGACGGCACCGCGCGCCTTGAGCGTGGCAACCGCCTCGACACCAGCCTCCTCGCTAGTGATTGCATCGACGCGAAGTGCCGGATCGGCGACCAGCCCCGCTTGCGCCAGCGCATCCCCATAGCCGCGATGCCGTTCCTCAAGCTCGGGATAGCGGCTGTCGGCCGAACCGAGGAACGCAATCCGTCGCCGCCCCTGCGCGATCAGATGCGCCGTCGCTTGCGCACCGCCCCCGCGATTGTCAGAACCGACGGTGATCCCTGCCGGGTCGGTGCCGACCGCCCCCCAGCGTACGACATGCGTGCCCTGTTCGGCCAGATGATCGAGCCGCGCCCGATACGCCTCGTAATCGCCATAGCCGAGCAGGATGATGCCGTCGGCCTTGTGGCTGTCCTGATAGTCGACGTGCCAGTCGCCCGAAAGCTGCTGGAACGAGATCAGCAGGTCGTACCCCGCTCTGGCGCTGGCACGCGTGATCGACCCGAGCATCGACAGAAAGAACGGATTGATCGTCGCGTCCTCGTCCGCCGTCTCTTCGAAGAACAGCAACGCAAGCGTGTTCGACGCCTGGCTGCGCAGGCTCGATGCGTGTTTGTCGACCGCATAATGCAAGCTGTGGGCAATTGCTTCGATCCGCGCGCGCGTCTGCGCGTTGACCGATTTCACCCCGCGCAACGCACGCGACACCGTCGGCTGCGAGACACCGGCAAGTTGTGCGATATCGAACGAAGTCGGCCGCTTGGCCATCCCAGTCATACCTGTGTATTGTTTAAATAATACAGCAGAACCCCCGACCCGCTTCCCCTGTGAATACGTATGCCCGCCACTTTTGCAATGACCTCGTCCGAAATATAGCCTGCTCCTAGCCAATCGACGCGGATGACGACGTCGAGGAAACTGAATTTCGTGAGGATGTGCGGGTTCGTCCCGCTTGAGGGGAAACCAAATGACCAAATTCATGCCGGCCCGCGCCGATCGCGCGGTTGCGCCGACGCGCCACCTGTCCTTATCCGCGCGGCTCGCGGAATGCGCCAGCACGACCGCGCTCGCTGCCGCATTGGTGATGCCGGGCGTCGCCTTCGCGCAGGCCACCACGCCCAACGCCAACCCGACCGCCAAGGCGCAGGTCGAGGCGACCACCAGCCAGGCCGATCCGACGCCGCAACCCGCCACCCCGGCAGTGCCCGCGCCCGCCGAACCGCAAGCCGAGGCCGATCAATCGATCGTCGTCACCGGCATCCGCGCCGGCCTTGAATCATCGGCGAAGATCAAGCGCCAGTCGGTGTTGATCGTCGACTCGGTCTCCGCCGAAGACGTCGGCAAGCTGCCTGACGTATCGATCGCGGACTCGCTCGCACGCTTGCCCGGCGTGACCGCGCAGCGGCTTGAAGGCCGCGACCAGCGCTTGTCGATCCGCGGCCTCGGCCCCGATTTCTCGACCACGCTGCTCAACGGCCGCGAACAGGTCACCGTCGGCGACAATCGCGGCGTCGAATATGACCAGTATCCCTCGGAATTCTTCAAGACCGTCAACGTCTACAAATCCGCCGACGCCTCGCTCGTCGCCGCCGGCATTTCGGGCACGGTCGACCTGCGCATGCTGCGCCCGCTCGATCAGGGCAAGCGCGTCATCGCGGTCAGCGCGCGCGGGGAAATGAACGGGATCAACAAGCTCAATCCCGACGGCACGCGCTACGGCTATCGTGCCTCGGCAACCTATGTCGACAAATTCGCCAATGATACGCTCGGCATCGCGCTGGGTGCCTCGGCCACGCTGACCCCGTCGCAGGACGAGCGCTACAACGCCTGGGGCTATGCCGGCAGCGGCACGGCGGCCAGCCCGTTCGTGCTGGGCGGTGCCAAGCCCTATGTCCAGTCGAACGAGCTCAAGCGCTATGGCGGCGTGGCGACGATCGAATGGCGGCCGTCGGATGTGTTCCATTCGACCTTTGACGCGCTCTATTCGCATTTCGAGGAAACGCAGCATCTGCGCGGCATCGAATTCCCGCTCGGCTTTTCCAGCCCCACGCAAAGCGGCCTGACGGTCAATAATGGCTTTGCCACGACCACGACCTTCTCCGGCGTGCATGCGATCCAGCGCAACGACTATAACCAGCGCAAGGCGGAGAATTTCTCGTTCGGCTGGAACAACGACCTGAAGGTGAGCGAGAAGATTCACCTCAACGTCGATGCGAGCTGGAGCCATGCCACGCGCACCGACTTCCTGCTCGAGACCTATACCGGCGTCGGCTATGGCGGCACTGGCCCCAACGACACCGTCAAGGTGACGCAGCAGGCGAACGGCATCTACAAGATCGTGCCGACACTCGATTATACCGACACCAGCGTGTTCAAGCTGACCGATCCGCAAGGCTGGGGCTATAACGGCACGCAGGCCGTGGTGCAGTCCGGCTTCCTCAACCGCCCAAGCTTCAAGGACGACCTCAAGTCGCTGCGCGCCAGCCTGAATGGCGAGTTCGACAACAGCATCGTCAAAAGCTGGGAGGCCGGTGCCAATTACAGCCGCCGCGAGAAAACCAGCGCCTACCAGTCCTACTTCCTCTGCCCCAAGGGCGCGGGCACGAATTGCACCGTCGCAAGCGGCACGCCCACTTCGGCACCGATCCCGAGCCAGGCGATCCTCGGCAAGATCCCGCTCGACTATCTCGGTGTGCCGGCGGTGCTCGCGCTCAATCCGCTGTATCTCTACAATAACAGCTTCAACACCTTCTACGACAACCGTCCGTCGTCGTTGGTGCGCGACAATGTCGTGACCGAAAACGTCTATACCGGCTATGCCAAGATCACCATCGACGGCGACGTGGGGGGCAAGGCGCTCAAGGGCTCGATCGGAACGCAAGTCGTGCATAGCGAGCAGCGCTCCGACGGCCAGATCGCCAGTGTCGTCAACGGCGTGGTGACGATCGCCCCGGCCTCGCAGAAGGTGAGCTACACCAACGTGCTGCCCTCGGCGACGATGGCGGTGGAGCTGATCCCGCTTGGGTACGTCAAGCTTGGTGCATCGCAGACGATGGTGCGCCCGCGCCTCGATCAGGAGCGCGTCACGCAGGATGTCGCCATCAACGTCGCCAACATCCAGACCAACAATACCAATGCCGGGCTCAATCCGGTGTTCACCTCGTCCGGCGGCAACGTCGCGCTGAAGCCCTATCAGTCGACCAATATCGACGTGTCGCTGGAAAAATATTTCCACGGCGGCGGCTATGTCGCGCTGTCGGGCTATTTCAAGCATCTCACCGACTTCGTCGATCCCAATAACAGCTATGCCTATGACTTCTCATCGCTGCTCGGCGCGTTGACCCCGGCCCAGCAAGCGATCGTCACCGCCAACAAGCTGACCATCGGCAATGTCAGCGCCCCCGCCAACACCGGGCGTGGCACGGTGCTGGGGCTGGAGGCGACGGTGTCGGTGCCGTTCAAGTCGCTGACCAAGGTGCTGGATGGTTTCGGGGTGTTTGTCTCGGGCAATTACACCGAATCCGAGATCAAGTTCGCGAGCAACCCGACCCAGCCGATTACGTTGCCCGGCCTGTCCAAATGGACCGGCAGCGGCACCGTCTATTACGAGAAGAACGGCTTCCAGGCGCGCGTGAACTATCGCTACCGCTCGTCGTTCCTGGCCGAGGTGGCCGGCCTTTCGGCCAACCCGACCTATCGCACCGCGCGATCGGAAGGCATCCTCGACGCGCAGATCGGTTATGAATTCCAGGAGGGCTTCCTCAAGGGCTTCGCGATCCTCGCCCAGGCGAAGAACCTCACCGACCGGCCGTTCGTGACCTATCAGAATGACGACCCGCGCCAGGTGATCGATTACCAGCGCTACGGACGGGACTATTATCTGGGCGTCACGTACAAGTTCTGAACGACGATGCCATCGGCGAGCGGTGGGGGCTCCTCACCGCTCGCCCTTCCGGTACCTGAAATTGAGTAAGCGGGGACGCGGACCATGGCCAATCCTGCGGAGCCGAATGGCTCCAGACCGATCCGGATCGTCATTGCCGGCGGCGGCACCGCCGGGTGGATGACTGCGGCCACGTTCGCGCGCTTTCTGGAGGTCGGCTTCGAAATCG
Organism: Sphingomonas sp. DC1600-2; assembly: GCF_049897605.1. Taxonomy (NCBI): domain Bacteria; kingdom Pseudomonadati; phylum Pseudomonadota; class Alphaproteobacteria; order Sphingomonadales; family Sphingomonadaceae; genus Sphingomonas; species Sphingomonas sp. DC1600-2. The sequence continues at coordinate 346,266 of NZ_JAFCWO010000001.1, read as the reverse complement.
ACCTGATCGAATCCGAAGAGATCGGCACGGTCGGCGTGGGCGAGGCGACGATCCCCCAAATCCGGCTGTTCAACGACGCGCTCGGGCTGGACGAGGACGCGTTCCTGCGTGCAACACAGGGGACGTACAAACTCGGCATCGAATTTGTCGATTGGGGTGCACCCGGCCAGCGCTACATGCACGCCTTTGGCGACATCGGCCGCGATGTCGGGTTGCTGCCGTTCCATCATTATTGGCTGCGCGCGCGAAAACTGGGGCTGGCGGGCGATCTCGCGGCCTATTCGCTGAACAACCAAGCGGCGCTGGCGGAGCGGATGCAGCGCGGGGCGGCGCGCACTGCGCGCGTGCTGCCGGACATGCCTTATGCCTTTCACTTCGACGCCGGTCTCTATGCGCGCCATTTGCGCCGCTACAGCGAGACGCGCGGCATCAACCGCATCGAGGGCAAGATCGTCCGCGTGACGCAAGGTGATACGGGCGACGTGTCGGGGCTGGTGCTCGAAGACGGCACCACCGTCAGCGCCGATCTGTATATCGATTGCACCGGCTTTCGCGGGCTGCTGATCGAACAGACGCTCCACACCGGCTATGACGACTGGACGCATTGGCTCCCCGCCGATCGCGCGCTGGCGGTGCCGTCGGCGCGCAGTGCCGCCTTCACACCCTATACCCGCTCAACGGCGAAGGCGGCCGGTTGGCAATGGCGGATCCCGCTCCAGCATCGCACCGGCAACGGCATCGTCTATGCCTCGGCGCATCTGAGCGACGACGAAGCGACCGCGACGCTGCTCGCGGGGCTCGACGGCGAGGCGCTCGCCGACCCGCGCCCGATCCACTTCCGCACCGGCAAGCGCCGCAAATTGTGGAACCGCAATGTCGTCGCGATCGGCCTCGCCGGGGGCTTCCTCGAACCGCTCGAATCGACCAGCATCCATTTGATCCAGTCGGCGATTGCGCGGCTGATGAAGTTACTGCCCGGCCACACCAGCGCCGAGGCCGACCGCGTCGAGTTCAATCGCCAGAGCGACTTCGAATATGAGCGCATTCGCGACTTCATCATCCTGCACTACGCCGCCAACGCGCGCAGCGAGCCGTTCTGGCGGATGTGCCGCGACATGGAGCTGCCCGAAACGTTGTCGACCAAGATCGACCTGTGGCGCGGCAACGGCCATATCACGCGCGAGCATGAGGAGCTGTTCACCGAGGTCGGCTGGCTGCAGGTGTTCGCCGGGCAGGGCGTGATGCCAACGGGGCACCATCCGCTCGCCGACGCGATCCCGGCGAGCGACCTCGCCGAATTCATGGACACGATCGCCAAACTCAATGCCCGCGAGGTCGCCCAGATGCCGAGCCATGCCGATTTCATCGCGCGCCACTGCGCCGCGCCGCAGCCGGTGACGGCATGAGCATCGCCGCCGCGCTGCTGCTGGCGCTCACTGGCCCGGCGATTGTCCCGATCGAGCAAGTGCGCGCGCGTGCGGCCGAAGACGAAATCATCTATTTCGTGCTGCCCGATCGCTTCGACAATGCCGATCCGACCAACGACACAGGCGGGCTGACTGGCGACCGGCTGGCAACCGGCTATGATCCGACGGCCAAGGGCTTCTATCATGGCGGCGATCTGAAGGGGCTGACACGGCGGCTTGACTATATCCAGGCGCTTGGCGTTACCGCGATCTGGATCGGGCCGATCTTCAAAAACAAGCCGATCCAGGGCGCGGCGGGACAGGAGAGCGCGGGCTATCACGGCTATTGGATCACCGACTTCACCACGGTCGATCCGCATTTCGGCACCGATGCCGACTTTTCCGCGTTCGTTGATGCGGCGCATGCGCGCGGGATCAAGGTCTATATGGACATCATCGCCAACCACACAGCCGACGTGATCCAGTATCGCGAATGCATCGGCAAACCCTGCGCGTATCGCAGCACGGCCGATTACCCGTATCAGCGGCGCGGCGGCGTAAGCGGCACGCCGATCAATCCTGGCTTTGCCGGCGATGCCGTGCAAACGCCCGAGAATTTCGCGCGGCTGACCGACCCGGCTTATGCCTATACGCCCTTCGTCCCCGTAGCGGAGAAGACCGTCAAAGTCCCGGCGTGGCTCAACGACCCGCGTTATTATCACAATCGCGGGGACTCGACCTTTGCGGGCGAATCCGCGCGCTATGGCGATTTCGCCGGGCTCGACGACCTGATGACCGAGGACCCACGTGTCGTCGCCGGATTCATCGCCATCTACGGAAGCTGGATCGATCGCTTCGGCATTGACGGCTTCCGTGTCGACACCGCACGGCACGTCAATCCCGAATTCTGGCGGGCGTTCGTCCCGGCAATGCAAACGCGCGCGGCGGCGCGCGGCATCCCCAACTTCCCGATCTTCGGCGAAGTCTATTCGGAGACCGTCGATCCCGGTTATACCGCACAATATACCCGCCGCGACGGCTTCCCCGAAATCCTCGATTTCTCGTTCCAGGCGGCGGCGCGCGCGATGCTTTCGGGCAAGGCCGGGACCGACCTCTTCGCCAAGCTGATCGACGGCGACGTCCTCTACGAAGGCGGCGACGCCACCGCGCAACGCTTGCCGACCTTCCTTGGCAATCACGACATGGGGCGGATCGGGCATATGCTCGATCTGGCGTGGCCCAATGCGACCGAGGCCGAGCGGCTGCAGCGCCTCACGCTCGCGCATGTCCTGCTGCTGTCGGCGCGCGGCGTACCGACAATTTATTCGGGCGACGAACAAGGCTTCACCGGCCATGGCGGCGACCAGGACGCGCGCGAGGACCTGTTCGCCAGCCACGTCGCCAGTTACAACGACAACCGCCTGATCGGCACGGCGACGACCACCGCGACCGCGCATTTCGGCACCGAAAACCCGATTTTCCAGACGATCGCCAAGCTCGCCCAAATCCGCCGCGACCATGCCCAATTGCGCCACGGCCGCACCGTGGTGCGCGCGGCGTCGGACAAGCCCGGCCTGCTCGCCTTCACCCGCGGTGCCGATGACGGGCATGAAATCCTGGTCGCGCTCAACACCTCGAACCAGCCGGTCAGCGCCAATGTCGAAATCGGTGCGCGTTCGGCGGGCTTCACCACGCTCGCGGGCGCGTGTCCCGCGCGCGCCACCGCGCCGGGCAGCGTCTCGATCACCCTGCCCCCGCTCGGCTATGCCATCTGCGCCGCCCTCCCCAGCGAATGAGCCTCATGACCCCATCGACCGCCCAGCCGAAACCCGATCCCGCGCCCACGACGCCGTGGTGGAAGGGGGCCGCGATCTATCAGATCTATCCGCGCAGCTTCGCCGATTCGAATGGCGACGGTATCGGCGATTTGAATGGCATCACCGCCCATCTCGACCATGTCGCGACGCTCGGCGTCGATGCGGTGTGGCTGTCGCCCTTCTTCACCTCGCCGATGAAGGATTTCGGCTATGACGTCGCCGATTACCGCGATGTCGACCCGATCTTCGGCACGCTGGCCGATTTCGACGCGCTGATCGCGCGCGCGCATGCGCTCGGGCTGCGCGTGATTATCGACCAGGTGTATTCGCACACCTCGAACGAGCATCCGTGGTTTCAGCAAAGCCGCGCGAGCCGATCGGGCGACAAGGCCGACTGGTATGTCTGGGCCGATGCCAAGCCCGACGGCAGCCCGCCATCCAACTGGCAATCGGTGTTCGGCGGCCCGGCCTGGACGTGGGACGCGCGTCGCCAGCAATATTACATGCACAATTTTCTGAAGGAGCAGCCACAGCTCAACGGGCATAATCCGGCGGTGCAACAGGCATTGCTCGATACCGCGCGCTTCTGGCTCAATCGCGGGGTGGACGGCTTCCGGCTCGATGCGATCAATTTTGCGATGCACGATCCCGCGCTGACCGATAACCCGCCCGCGCCCGCCACCAACCGCGCACGCACGCGGCCGTTCGATTTCCAGCTCAAGCTGCACAATCAGGGCCATGCCGATATCCCGCCCTTTCTCGAGCGGATCCGCGCCTTGCTCGACGAATATGGCGCAGGGTTCACCGTCGCCGAGGTTGGCGGCGAGGACAGCGACCGTGAAATGAAGCTGTTCACCACAGGCGGCACACGGCTCGACAGCGCGTATGGCTTCGACTTCCTCTATGCCGAGCGGCTCACCCCCGCGCTCGTTGCCGATGCGGTGGCGCGCTGGCCCGATGCGCCAGGCATCGGCTGGCCGAGTTGGGCCTTCGAAAATCACGACGCGCCCCGCGCCTTGTCGCGCTGGACCACGCCCGAGCACGCCCCGGCCTTTGCGCGCATGAAGATGCTGCTGCTGGCGTGCCTGCGTGGCAACATCTTCCTGTACCAGGGCGAGGAATTGGGGCTGACGCAAGTCGACATTCCGTTCGATGCGCTGCTCGATCCCGAGGCGATCGCCAATTGGCCGATGACGCTGTCGCGCGATGGCGCGCGCACGCCGATGCCGTGGATCGGGACCGCGCCCGATCTCGGCTTTGGCAGCGAGACGCCGTGGCTCCCGTTCGGGGGCGACCATGGCGCGCTCGCCGCCGACCGGCAGCGCGCCGATCCGGACTCGCTGCTGCACTGGACCCGGCGGGTGCTCGCGGTGCGCAACGCCCATCCCGCGCTGCGCCAGGGCGACATCCGCATCCTGCACAGCGACGATGCGGTGCTCGCCTTCGAACGCCGCGATGCGGGCGAGCGCCTGCTGTGCGTGTTCAACCTGGGCGATGCAGCGCGCGACTGGCCGCCCCGCCTCGCACAGACAGGGACGGTGCTGCTCAGCGCGAACGACGCAAGCCCCAGCGCGCTTCCGCCCTTTTCGGGGCTGGTGCTGCGATCGTGACGCAAGCGGCGGCAGGCAAGGCGATCGTCATCCTCGGCGGCGGCACCGCCGGATGGATGGCCGCCTGTCTGATCGCGCAGCGGTGGCCGCACGCGCAGGTAACGCTGGTCGAAAGCCCCGAGATCGGCATTGTCGGAGTCGGCGAAGGCTCGACCCCGCAGTTGAGGCACTTCTTCGACCGGCTTGGCATTGCCGAGGCCGAATGGATGCCGGCGTGCGACGCGACCTACAAGCTCGGCATCGGCTTTCACGGCTGGTCCGACCGGGCGGGCCATGGTGCCTATTTCCACCCCTTCCCGACCGCGCTCGACAGCCACACCGCACCGCATTTCTTCTACAATACGCGCGCGCGGAGGACCGGGCGCGATGTGGTGGCGCATCCTGATCGGTTCCTGCTCCCCGCCCGGCTGGCGGCGGCGGCTTGCGCGCCGCAGCCGGACGCGAATTTCCCGTTCGAGGTGAGCTACGGCTATCATTTCGATGCCCACAAGGTTGGCGCGTTCCTCGGGCACCATGCGACGACCAAGCTGGGCGCGGTTCAGCTCCAGCGCACCATCGCCACTGCCGAGCGCGACGCAAGCGGCGATATCGCGGCGCTGCTGTGCGACGATGGCGAGCGCATCCCGGGCGACGTCTTCCTCGATGCCAGCGGCTTTCGCAGCATCCTGTTCGAAAAGACGCTCGGCGTGCCGTTTCAGTCCTTTGCCGATACCCTGTTCAACGATCGCGCGGTCGTGCTGCCCACGCCGCGCGACGAGGCGGCACCCTTGCCCAGCCAGACCCGCGCCACTGCGCTCAGCGCCGGATGGGTGTGGGACATCCCGCTCACCACGCGCACCGGCAATGGCTATGTCTATTCCAGCCGCCATCTTTCGCCCGATCAGGCCGAGGCGGAATTGCGCGCGCATCTCGGGGTAGGCGACGTCGGCACCGCGCGGCATCTGACGATGCGCGTTGGCCGGGTCGCCAAAAGCTGGTCGCACAACGCGCTGGCGATCGGCCTGGCGCAGGGCTTTATCGAGCCGCTTGAGGCAACGGCGCTGCACATCGTGATGGCGACGGTCGAGGCGTTTCTGGACGCCGTCGATGCGAACGGCTTCACCCCCGCCGCCAGCGCGCCCTTCAACGAGGCGATCGCCGCGCGCTATGACGGCGTGCGCGATTACATCGTCGCGCATTACCGGCTCAACCAGCGCGGCACCGACCCGACCGGTTATTGGGCCGAGGCGCGCGCGCTGGCGCAACTGTCGGATCCGCTCAAAGCGCTGATGTCGGCATGGTTCACCGGGGCCGATATGGCCGCGCTGGTCGAACAAATGGGAATTGGCCGCTATTACAACGCGATCAGTTGGCATTGCCTGATGGCGGGCTATGGCACATTCCCTGACGAGCACCGCCTGGTGCCCGCCGGACCCGATATCGAACGGATCGACCTGCACAAGATCGACGACTTCCTCGATCGTTGTGCGCTGAACTTCCGCCCGCACCTGACCCACCTCCCCCGGCATTTGAAATCGAGAGACACGCGATGAAACACCTATGTCTTGCAGCCTTGCTGACCACCGCCGCGCTGCCGCTGGGCGCGACCGCCGCGCACGCCACTGCGCCAGCTGCGGCGCTGAGCGCCCAACGCGATGGCGTCGAGGTAACGGCAGGCGCGCTCAAGATGCGCCTGACAGCACTTGCCGACGGCCTGGTGCGTGTGCGTATCGCGCGCGACGGTGCGTATCCCGAAGACGCCAGTTGGGCGGTGCTGCCCGAGCAGCGCAAGGCGCGCGCCAAGGTGACGCCGACCGCGGACGGCTTCACCACCGCCAGCCTGCGCGTCCGCATCGGCGCGGGCGGCGCGATCACCTTCGAAACACTCGACGGTAAGATCATCTCGGCCGATGCCGCGCCCGTCGCGATCGACGGCAAGAGCTTCACGCTGCGCAAAAGCCTGCCGATCACTGAGCATTTCTATGGCCTTGGCGACAAGACCGGGGGCCTCGACCGGCGCGGCAAGGAATTTGTCGACTGGAACACCGACGCGTTCGGTTTCACCAGCGCCGACGACCCGATCTACAAATCGATTCCGTTCTTCCTCTCGACCGGCGCGCCGGGCGGCAGTTACGGCATCCTGCTCGACAATACCTATCGCACCTGGTTCGATTTCGGCCACCGCGATGCCGATACGCTGACCTTTGGTGGCCCCGACGGGCCGATCGATTATTATTTCGTCGCCGGTCCCAGCCTGGCCGAGGTCACGCGGCATTATGCCGATCTTACCGGCCACGCCCCGCTCGCCCCGAAATGGGCGCTGGGCTATCAGCAGTCGCGCTACAGCTACATGTCCGCCGACGAGATCCGCGAGATCGCGCGCCATTTGCGCGCGGATCGCGTGCCGACCGACGTGATCTGGATGGACATCGACTATCAGGATCGCAACCGGCCCTTCACCACCAACCCCAAAACCTTCCCCGATCTGCCCAAACTGACCGCCGACATGAAGGCGCAAGGAATCAAGCTGGTCGCGATCACCGATCTGCATATCGCCAAGGTCGAGACTGGCTATGCGCCGTATACGAGCGGCAAACGCGGCGACGAATTCGTCAAGAACCCCGATGGCACCGATTATGTCGCGCCGGTCTGGCCCGGCGCGTCGGTCTTCCCGGACTTCACGCAAACCAAGTCGCGGACGTGGTGGGGCACGCTGTACAAGGGGTTCCTTGATGACGGCATCGCCGGTTTCTGGAACGACATGAACGAACCGGCGATCTTCAACACGCCGACCAAGACGATGCCGCTCGACACCGTCCACCGCATCGCCAGCGACGATTTCGCGCCCCGCACCGGCGACCACCGCGAGATCCACAACGTCTATGGCATGCAGAATACGCGCGCGACCTATGACGGGCTGCTGAAGCTGCGCCCCGACGAGCGCCCCTTCGTGATGACGCGCGCCAGCTATGCCGGGGGGCAGCGCTATGCCGTCACCTGGACCGGCGATAACAGCGCGACCTGGGATCACCTGAAACTGTCGGTGCAGCAGATCATCAATCTTGGCCTGTCGGGCTTTGCCTATAGCGCCGCCGACGTCAGCGGGTTTGCGGGCGGCCCGAGCCCCGATTTGCTGACGCGCTGGTTCGAGATCGGTGCCTTCACGCCCGTGTTCCGCGATCACTCGGCGACCGGCACGCCGCGCGTCGAGCCATGGGTCGATGGCCCCGATCACCTCGCGATCCGCCGCCGCTTCGTCGAGGAGCGCTATCGGCTGATGCCCTATTTCTATGCGCTGGCGGACCAGAATAGCCGCTTCGGCGACCCGATCATGCGCCCAGTGTTTTACGATTACCCAAGCGCCGCAAGCATGGGCTGCAACCAGTCCATGGCCTTCACGCTCGGCAAGGCGCTGCTGATCGCGCCGCCGCCCAGCCCGGAATCACCGCAAACCTATGATGTCTGCCTGCCCGCCGGTGGCTGGTATGATTATTGGACCGGCCTGCGCGCGGGAACGCCCGAAGCGGCCACCACCGGTCCGATCCAGTCGGCGACGCAAGCCGTGCCGACCGAGCACGCCAAAAGCGAGCGCGTGCTCGAGACGCCGCGGCTCGATCGCTTGCCGGTGTTCGTTCGCGCCGGGACGATCCTGCCGCGCCAGCCGCTGGTCCAGAGCACCGCGCAAACCCCGTCCGGGCCGCTGATGCTCGACATTTATCCCGGCGGCGACTGCAGCGGTACGCTGTACGAAGACGATGGCACCACGCTTGGCTATCAGCGCGGCGCGTTTTTCCGTCAGACCGTGCGCTGCGCCACCACTGCGACGGGCATCACCGTTACGTTCGACAGCAAAGAAGGATCGCTTGCGCCATGGTGGAAGCAGATCGCGGTGACGCTGCATGGCTGGCAAGGCCCGGGCCGCGTGACGCAAAACGGAGCGTCGCTCAATGCGGAAAGCGACGTGTCGGCTCAGACGCTGCGCTTCACCATCCCGACGCCGGGCAAGGCGGCGCTGATCAGGATCGAGAAGAACTGAAGCCAAAGGTCGTGGGTTAGGCCCAGTGCCGACGATAACTGCCAGAGGCCGGGATCGTTACCGCAAAGCGCTCGGTGCCGAGCCGGATCTTCACCGTCGATCCGGCCGGCGCCGAAAGCGTGAGCGCGGTCGCACGGCCCTGCCGCCATGTCAGATCGACGCGGACGCCACCGCGTGCCCGGACTCCCGCGATCGAACCGTCGGGCCATGCCGTTGGCAGAGCAGGGAGCAAATGCAGTTCGCCGCCCCAGGACTGCACCAGCATTTCGAGAATACCCGCCGCCCCGCCGAAATTCCCGTCAATCTGGAAGGGCGGATGCGCGTCGAACATGTTGGGATAGGTGCGCTGCGGACCGAGCAGTCCTTTGAGCACCGTATAGGCGTGATCGCCCTCGCCCATGCGCGCCCACAGACACACGCGCCATGCGGTCGCCCAGCCGGTCGATAGATCGCCGCGTTGGCGCAAGCTGACCTTGGCCGCCTCGATCAGCGCCGGCGTGTCGCGGACGTTGATCTGCCCGCTCGGATACACCGCATAGAGGTGCGAAACGTGCCGATGGTGTTGATCGGGGGCTTGCGCATCCCAATCCTCGAGCCATTCCTGAAGCTGCCCCGCCGCGCCGATCCGATCGGGCGCAATGCGCACACCGACCTGTTCGAGCATGGCGAGCCATTCGGTGTCCCGCCCCAGCATCCGGCCAGCGACCACCGTATTGGTGACCAGGTCGCGGACGATTTGCCGATCCATCGCCGGGCCGACGCACAGCGACGATCCGAACGGATGTTCGTTCTCGGGCGAGAGCGAGGGCGACGTCACCAGCCCGCGCCCCTTGGGGTCCTCGATCAGCGTGTCGACGAAGAAGTGCGCCGCTCCCTTCAGCAACGGGTACAACCGCGCCAACAGTGCCGGGTCGCGGGCAAAGTCCCAATGCGTGAACAGCGTGTTGCAGAGCCACGCGCCGCCGCACGGCCATAGGCCCCATAACGGTCCATCGATTGGAGCGGTCGCGCGCCAGAGATCGGTATTGTGATGCGCGACCCAGCCCCGCGCGCCGTACATCGTCCGCGCGGTCCGCGCGCCGGTAACGGACAAATCCTCGACCATCCGCACCAGCGGCTCGACGCAGAGGCCGAGCCCGCCTGGGTCAGCCGCCCAGTAATTCATCTCGGTGTTGATGTTGATGGTGTATTTGCTGCCCCAGGGCGGGGTGGTCCCCTCATTCCAGATGCCTTGCAGCGTCGACGGCTGGCTACCCGGCCGCGACGAGGCGATGAGCAGATAGCGACCATATTGCAGATACAGCGCCGCCAGCGCCGGATCGACCGCGCTTGCGCCCGCCGCAATGCGTTCGTCGGTCGGCAACGCCGCCGCCGGGCTGGTGCCCAGATCGATCTTCACCCCGCCGAACAGCGCCGCATGATCCGTCACATGCGACCGTCGCAACGCGTGATACGCCTTGTGTTCGACCGCCTGCCCGGCGGCGCGCACCGCGCCAACGGGGTCGCCGCCCGTGTCATCATAGCGGCGGTAGCTGGTCGCGGCGGCGATCAGCAGGGTCACGCGGCGCGCGCCGGACACGGTTATGCCCTTTTGGTTCGCAACGATGACACCGTCCCCAACCGCCTGCACGCGCAGTGCGTAGCGCAACCCCGCAGGAGCACCGAGCGCGGCCTCGTTCGACCCGGTAACAAGCAGCGCATGCGCTCCGTCGGCGGCGATCGTCACGTCCGGTCCGGGCCGGTCCGCATCCTCGCGCTGCAGCCACTCGGTCGGGCGCGTGGTTTGGGGCGTTGCCCCCTCGGAGAATTGCGCGCGGGGGGTGCTGATCGCACGGGGCGCGCGATAAGCCAGATCGAAGTCGAGCGTGCCACCTTCCGCTTCCAGCCGCATCACGATCACCTGATCCGGGGCCGACGCGAACAGCTCGCGCCGGTAACGGCCGTCTGCAGTTTCGAACTCCGTCGTGGCAATGCCCGATGCGAGGTCGAGCTCGCGCCGATAGGCGGTCGGGACCTTCGCGGATGCGAAGGTCAACAGCAGATCGCCGAGCGTGCCATAGGGCATCTGGGCGGGCGGTTTGCCCATCATTTTTGCGGAAGCCAGATCCGTCGCGTCCCTATAGCGCCCGGCGGCCAGCAGCGCCCGGACCTCGGGCAACGCGGCCAAGGCCTCGGGATTGTCCGGATCATAGGGCGCACCCGCCCATAGCGTGTCCTCGTTGAGCTGAAGCCGCTCCTGCGCGACGCGACCGAACACCATTGCGCCCAGCCGTCCGTTGCCGACCGGGAGCGCCTCGGTCCAGGCTCCGGCAGGCTGCCGATACCAAAGCCGCAGGTCGCCGCTCGAATCGCTCGCCTTCGCCGCCAGCAGCGTCGGCGCAGCCGCAATCGCAAGCCCCGCCGCCAGCGTCTCGCGTCGATTGACGGCTGCGAACGCATCGCTTGATGGCATCATCGCTCTCCCCATGCGGCTTCGTCCAAGCTCCAAAACTCTGTGCGGTGCCGATGCCCGCATTGGCAAGGCGCTCGTAAATTATTTTGTCCGACTATTGACCGTCGAACCACCCTCCGTTTAGCAATGCCGCACGATCCGTAACGGCGCACGCCCGCTGCACGATCGTCGAAAACAAAAAGCTCCGGCCAGCATAAGGCAGGGCGATCGGGAGAAGACCGGATGACCGGAGTGGGGCGATCCGTTGATCGACGTCGTGCTTGGTTCGCATCGCATGGCGCGGGGCGCGCCGCATTGTACGGAATGGCATTGCTGCTGGGCGCGCCCGCCATGGCACAGGACGCGCGGATGGTGCCGACTGTCGCCCCGGCCGAACCCAATGCGATCCGGCTCGATACCGGCGACGCCGCGGGCGCGACCGCACCGGAGTCGTGGTTCCGCCAATATGGCGTCGCGATGACGCGCAACGTCAGCACCGCGACACTGACGCCGTTCCTCCCCGATCCTGCCAAGGCGACCGGCGCGGCGGTGATCGTGGCACCCGGCGGCGGTTTCCTGATGCTGTCGATGGAGAATGAGGGGTGGCGCGTCGCGCGTGCGCTCGCCGATCGCGGGATCGCCGCGTTCGTTCTGAAATACCGCCTGAAGCCAACCCCCGCCGGCATGCCCGAGTTCGAACAGGCGGTGGCGGCGATGTTCGCGGGTGCCGGACGTCCCACATCGCGGCTGCGCCCCGAGGAGGCTGCCGCCGGGCTGGCCGAGCCGATCGCCGACGCGCGCGCCGCCTTCGCACTGATCCGTGCGCACGCCCGCGAATGGCGGGTCGATCCAGCCCGCGTTGGGATGATGGGCTTCTCGGCAGGGGCCATGACGACAATGGCCACCGCGCTCACCGCCCCCGAACTGCACCCGGCGTTCCTCGCGCCGATCTACGGCTCGATGGAGGCGGTCAGCGTACGCCCCGACGCGCCGCCGCTGTTCGCGGTGCTCGCCGCCGACGACCCGCTGTTCGCACGCAAAGGTCTGGGCCTGATCGATTCGTGGCAGCAGGCGGGACGGCCTGTCGAATTTCATTTGTATGGCCAGGGCGGCCACGGCTTCGGCCTTGGTAAAGCGAACACGACGAGCACCGAGTGGTTCGACGCCTTCGTCCGTTGGCTCGATATGAACGGCTTGCTGACACGCCAGCGGGACGGCGGCGCGGCAGGCGCAAGCGGCACGGGAGCGACAAAGCCATGAAACCGATCAAGATCGCAATCGTGCTGGCAGTGGGCGCTTTAGCGCCGCTGACCGCCGGTTTGGCGCAACAGGCACCCGCGCCTGCGCGCAGTTTCGAACCCTATTTTACCGCGCCGACAAACGCACCGCTGCCCCCTGACGCCGACGGTTTCCTGCAACGCTGGCTGCTGTTGGAACCGATCGTCAAGCCAAACCGCAGCAACATCGGTTTCACGCAAAGCTATGTGCGCGCCGCGCTGACCGATTTTCCCGGTGGCACTGTTGCCGTGCCGCGCGATGGTGCGCTGATCAAGACGCCGGAGCCGCTGCGCTGGCACGCGCTCGATGCGCGGTTGTTCGACGTCAAGCTGTTCAATTTCGCGCAAAGCCTCGGCAAGCCGGTCTATGGTGTGATCTTCCATGCGGTCACCGTCGTCGACAGCCCGCGCGAAATGCACAATGTGCGCCTCGCCGTCGGCTCGAACGCAGCCTCAATGTGGTGGGTCAACGGCACCGAAGCCGTCGGCCTGTATGGCGACCGTCGCATGGTGATGGACGACGGCGTATCGCAACCGCTGACGCTGCACAAAGGGCGCAACATCGTCCGCGGCGCGGTCATCAACGGTCCGGGCCTCAGCGACTTTTGCGTCCGCTTTGTCGACGCCGAGGGGCGACCGGTCCGCGACCTCACGATCGACCTTAAATAGCTCCGTCCGGGCTTAAACCCGCGCGATCCCGTTGGAGATACCATGAAGTACGCTGCGATTGCCGTCCTGTCGGCCCTGCTCGCACTGCCGGGCACCGCCGCTGCCCAATTGGAGGGCGAGCCCTTTATCCATGATCCCTCGACGATCGCGCTGTCGGACGGGAAATACTATACGTTCGGCACAGGGCGCGGTGGCCTGGTGTCCGAAGACGGCTGGAGCTGGCATAGCGGTGGCGTTCGTCCCGGCGGCGGGGTCGCGCCCGACATCATCCACATCGGCGATCGCTACTATGTCGCCTATGCGGTCGGCGGCGGCGGCATGAACGGCGGCCATGCCAGCCAGGTCAAGGTGATGTGGACGCACTCGCTCGACCCCGGCTCGCCCGCTTTCGGATATCATGATGTCGGCGTCGTTGCCGAGAGCAACGGCGTCGAAGACGCCGATGCGATCGATCCCGCCTTCCTCCTCGCCGACGGGCGGCTGTGGCTGAGCTACGGCACCTATTTCGGCTATATCCGCATGGTCGAGCTCGATCCCACAACGGGTGTCCGGCGCGCAGGCAACCAACCGGTCGATATCGCGATCGACATGGAAGCCACCGCACTGCTCTACCGCGATGGCTATTACTATCTGCTGGGAACGCACGGCACGTGCTGCGACGGGCCCAATTCTTCGTACAACATTCGCGTCGGGCGCTCGCGCTCGCCGACCGGCCCGTTCGTCGACCATATGGGCGTACCGCTGCTGAAAGGCGGTGGGAAACTGGTGGTCGCCGGGCGCGGGCGTCGCTACGGCCCCGGCCATTTCGGCCTGGTCGACCTTGGCGACGGACTCCAGAAGTTCTCGATGCACTATGAAGCCGATATGGATCGCAGCGGGCGTAGCGTGCTCGCGATCGAGCCCTTGTTGTGGAAGGATGGCTGGCCGGTCGGCGGCGAAAATCTTGCGGCCGGAACGTATGAGATCGAATCGCAGCGCAGCGGCGGCGCGCTGCAGCTTGCCGTTGACGACACCCGCATCGCGTTCGATGCGCGCCGCAGCTTCTTTGCTGCGCCGAATACGCCGGTCACCCCCATCGCGAACCAGACGCTTGGCGAAGATCAGGCGAACTGGCCAAGCGGGCCGATCAACGTCGACCTTGGCGATTATATGATCAGGCCGCACCAGCAATGGACAATCGCCCCAGTCGCCGGGGCAGGCGGCTATTTCGGTGCCCCGTATTACAGCATCCTCATCGCGGGTACCGGCCGCGCGCTGGCCGTGTCGGGCGAGACCGTCGCAACCGTGCCGACCTTTACCGGCGCACCCGAGCAATTGTGGCGGATCGACCAACTCACCGACGGCACCTACCGGATAACGCCGAAGGTGACGGGACAAGGCCCGTCGCGCGCGCTGGTTGCCGTGGGGGCCAGCACCCCCGCCCTCGCCCCGTTCGATCCCGCAAGCGCCGTCGGACGGTGGACCTTCAAGCGACCGTAGCGGAGACTCCCCATCTTCACGGAAGGACGTCCTACGATAGTCGCAGTTTCCGTCACGACCGGCTGCTGCTAGAGTTCGGCGCTGTGACGATCGAACATTCCCTCTCCCCGGCTGAAGATGCCGGAACCGCAACCGACAGCGAACTGCCAACGCGCTCTCCGCGCGGCAAAGGGCGGCGGCTGCGCGGCGCCATTGCCCACAAACTCGGCGTGGCCATCCTGTCTGGCAAATATGCCCCGGGCGAGACGCTTTCCAGCGAGACCGTCTTTGCCGAATCGCTCGACGTATCGCGCAGTGCTTATCGCGAAGGCATCCAGGCGCTGATTGCCAAGGGGCTGGTCGAAAGCCGACCAAAAGCGGGAACGCGCGTGCTCCCGCGCGACCGGTGGAATCTGCTCGACCCCGACGTGCTCGGCTGGGCCTTTGCCGGCGAACCCGATCCGCAATTGGTGCGCAGCCTGTTCGAACTGCGCTTGATCATCGAACCTGCCGCCGCCGGGATGGCCGCGACCAAGCGCGACCGCAGCGAACTCAAACGCATGAAGGAGGCACTTGCCGCGATGCGGCGGCATTCGCTCGCGACCGATCTGGGCCGTGCGGCCGACCGGCAGTTTCACGATACGATCCTGCGCGCCACCCGCAACGATGCGTTGGTGGTGCTCAGCGCCTCGATCGGCGCAGCGGTCAGTTGGACAACGCAGTTCAAGCAACGCCTGCGCGCGCTGCCGCGCAACCCGATCCCCGATCACGTGCTCGTTTATGACGCGATTGCCGCCGCCGACCCCGACGCCGCCAGCGCGGCGATGCGGCGGCTGGTCGAACTCGCGCTGGAAGATACCCAAAGCGCGATGGCGAGCTGATCGCGCCGGAGTCAGCGCGTCAGCGCCGCCTCGGACCAGCTCACCGGATCGGGAAAGCGCAGCGGCGTCGCGGTGCGCGCAACGAGTTCGATCAGCGTGACGCCACGCACGTCGACCGACAGCGGCGCGACTGCGTCGCCGAAGCGCATCGGTGCCGACTGGCCGAGCAGCTTGCCGTCGCCATAGACCGCGAAGCGCACCGGCTGGCTGCGATCGCGCGCCGAATCGTCGACCCCGACCAACGCCGAGAAGCGGGCGAACCCCGAATTGCGCACTTCGATCCGCGAATTGGCAAGCACACCGATCCCGGTGGTGAAGCGACGCCCGGCCACCTGCAGCGTCTCGCCATAAGGCGTGCCGTCAGCCTGCGCGCCACCCCAGCCGCCATAACGCGGGTGGTCGCCGTCGCCCCGAGTCCCGCGCCACGGCAAGATGCCACGGTGGATCAGCGGCTCATGCTCGGGGACGACGACGCCATCGACCGCAGGATTCACCCGGCCCGGCTGCTCCGAGAGATAGAGACCGCCGGGCAATTGCCGCGTGCCGTGCGCAGTGAAGACAAGCGTCTGATGCGGCGCGAGCGCGAGCTTGGTCTCGCCGCGGAAGTGCGTCGTGCCGCCATCCCACAGATCGTCGAGCGTAACGTCACCATCGGCGGTGAATTTGAGATGGTCGGCAGTCAGCACCGCTTGCGCTGGCGACGCGGTGCGGTTGAAGATCGCCACCGCTTTGTCGCCGCTCGCCAGCGTTTTGACGAGGATCTGCACATCGTCGGTATCGAACGCCAGCACCGCCTGGTTGCCGGCGGGATCCTGGTCGAGCGCGATGATCCGCGAATTGCCCAGGATCGCCAGCATCGTCGGCGGTGCCTTGCGCAAGTCATAGCCGATGAACAGCGGCGCATTCACCATTGCCCAAAGTGTGAAATGCGTCCGCGCCTCGGCCGCATGCGCCGCATCGAAATCGCCGGTGCCGATGAACAGCATGTCGGGGTCGTTCCACGATCCCGGATGCGCATAGAGCGCGCGGCGCGACACGCTGTCGAAATTGTGCAGCATCCGCGACCAGCTTGGCGAAATGTCCTCGCTGGTGCGCGAGATGCTGCCGACATCCTTGCCCCAGGCGCGGACATCGGCCGAGCCCCACAGGCAGATCGAATAGAGGAAGTCGTTGTCGGGGTTATAGCGCTTTAGCGCGCGCCCGACCTCCTCATACAGCCCGCGCACCGCCGCAATGTCGCTGCGCCCGACCGATTCGACGTCGACCAGCGGCGCGAGCGCGCGATACTGGCCCGACTTCACGCGCGGATCGGTGGCGGGGAAAGCGCGGATGCCGCAGCCGTCGACCTTGATCAGGTCGAAGCCCCAGTCCTTGAAATAGAGCGCGATATCCTGGTCGACATGCCCGTACAGGGCGACCTCGCGCTCGGCGACGGTACCTTCGGGCATATTGGCCATGGTCGAGGTGAACGCCTGCCCGCAGGTATTGCGCCCGATGTCGGAATAAATGCCGGCCTTGAGCCCCATCGCATGGAGCCGGTCGGTAAAGGGCCGGAAGCTGGTGTCGCCGCCCGGCCCCGCCCCCTTGGCCGAGGGAAAGGTCGTGGTGCGGATGACCATCCGCCCGTCACTTTCCCGTCGCTTGAGCCACCAGCCGTCATCGATGTCGATATAGCGATAGCCCTTCGCCGCCAGCCCCGAATCGACGATGATCTGCGCCGAGGCGAGCACCTTGTCCTCGCTGACATCTTCGTAAAAGGCGTTCCAGCTGTTCCACCCCATTGGCGGCAATTGCCCCGCGCCCGCAGTATAAGCGCTCCACCGCCCGGCTGGGGCGAGATCGTCGGCCTGCGCCATCGCGGGCAAGCTGCAAGCCGTGGCCGCGAGCAGCGCCGCACAGACGCGCAATCGGCTGCGTCCGCCGCGCATCAGCGCGCCGCCTTGGTCACGAGGTTCTTGCCGAAGAAGGGCATCACATTTTCCTGAAAGCGCACCGCCACGTCGCTGACGTGCGTCCCGTGGTACAGTTCGAAGCTGTTGGCGATACCATAGCGGTCCAATGTCGCGTGAAGCTTGGCGGCGTCGTCCTTGAGGCCGTCCTGATCGCCGACATCGATCGCGATGGCGCGATACTGGCGCAAATTGCCGATATATTGGTCGACAAAGGCGAGCGGCGCGTTCGCCGCCCATTTTGCCAGCACCTCGGGCTGCACGACGCCGTTCTTGGTCGGCAAGTCGAGGTAAAAAGGCGGGTTTTTCGGATTGGGCGACCAGGCGGCGGCGGTCGCAAATTGCGCGCGCCCGAAGAAGGGCAGCGCGGTGGCTTCCTCGCGCGTATGAATGGCCTCCAGCGCGGCGGCCGCCTTGGGGTCGATCTGGCCGGGATCGCGCGCCGACAGGCAGCACGGGCTCATCATATAGATCGCGCCGAACATGTCGGGATGCCGCATCCCGATCCGCGCGGTGCCGTATCCCCCCATCGAATGCCCGACGAGCCCGCGGCTGCGCCGGTCGGCGATCGTGCGATAATGCGCGTCGATATAATGGATCAGGTCGCGCGCGATGAAGGTCTCGAAATCGCCGGTGGTGACCGAGCTGGAATACATCGATCCGTTATGCAGCGTCTTCGAATCGGGCAGCACCACGATCATCTCGGGCACGCCCTTGGCGAACGCGCCCTCGATCGTCTGCGGCACGTGAATTTCGTGGGTCCATTGCTCGGCACCGATCGAATAGCCGTGGAGCGCATACAGCACCGGGTAACGCCGCTTCGGGTTGGCGGCGTAGCTTGGCGGCAGCATCACCAGCACGTCGCGGTCCGCCGAATCGCCCTCGAGATTGCCGACGATGGTCGGCGCATGCACCTTGATCCGCTCGATCGTAACGGCCGGAGCACCGGCAACCGGCGGTGGGACGTGCGTCGGCACTTGTCCGATTGCCGGCATCCCCCCCATCAGCAAAGCGGCGGTTCCGATGCAGGCAACGCGTGAGGCACGCCATGCCGCCCGCAGCCGATGACGATTGCGCATATCACTCTCCCAAGCACTTATTGGACCGGTATCGCGTCTTCGCGACGTGTCGTCTTGTCCGTCTAAAGCAAGTCCGCGTCAATTCCTTGCAGCGCCTCCTCTAGGCCGGGGCCTACCCGCCGCGAAGCAAGCGCATCACCAACGCCCGGATCCGCCCATAATTGCCGCCACGCAGCGGCCCCAGGATACCATGCTGCTGTTCCGACAGGTGCCTGAGCGGATGGCCATCGGGGCGAAAAACATAGTGTTCAAAAAACGCTCGCCACGCCGCGCGTTCGGGCGCGGGGCGCTCGGCGATTGCGATCATCGCGAGCAACATCGCGGTATGCGGAGCATCGGGACCGCTGGCGAAGCCATCCCACCAATAATTGACCAGAACATTGAAGGGTGCAGTCGCTTCGACCGAATGCCACCACAGCTTCGGCAGATACAGCGCGTCGCCGGGTTCCAGATCGACGGGAATCGCCCGTCCCCGGGCGTTGGCGAACGCCGGGTAGCGTGCGTCTTCCGGCGGCGCACTGGCGGCCAGGCTGACCGGTTGCCCGGCCAGCGTGTGATCGATCGGCCCGACATACAGATCGGCAATCGCATCGGGCGGATAAAGCGTGAAACGCCGTCGCCCCGCCACGACACAGGCGAGGTTGTCGAACGTATCATAGTGGCAAGCGACCGACGACGCGGTCCCAAGCCAGATCCGCGGCCCGACGTCGGGCGACAGGATCGAGAGCGTATTTTCGGCAGAAAAGCCCGGAAGATAGTCATCTGTGGGCAGCGAACCGACATAGATTGACGGTTGCGAGGGAGACTGTGCTGCGTCCGCGATCCGCCCAAGCGCCTCACCGAACCGCACGCTTTCGCGCGAGAAGGTAAACCCGGCCAGTCCGTCGGCATAATCGTATCGTCCACCCGTTCCCGGATCGCCGACAAACATCTCCGCCGCCCGGTCGACCGCGAATCGTGCCAGATAGGCGACGAGCGCCGCCTGCGATTGCGCTTGCGCGGCATAAGCCGGCCACTGGCGACATACGCCGCGCAAGACGACCGGTTCGCACGGCTCGGCAATGTCGCGGAGGAACCGGTCGCGATCCAATGTCGTGCCGTCGACGGTTCGCAAGCAGGGCGAGTCGAGCGATGTCATCCGGCAACAAGACGATCGTTGCGCAGGCGGGCGAGGCGCGAAAGATGCTGCTGTGATCCAAGGACGCTTTGCGCGAGCGCCAGGTCGCCTTGCCGGAACAGTCCGATCACCGCA
Organism: Sphingomonas sp. DC1600-2; assembly: GCF_049897605.1. Classification (NCBI taxonomy): domain Bacteria; kingdom Pseudomonadati; phylum Pseudomonadota; class Alphaproteobacteria; order Sphingomonadales; family Sphingomonadaceae; genus Sphingomonas; species Sphingomonas sp. DC1600-2. The sequence continues at coordinate 326,422 of NZ_JAFCWO010000001.1, read as the reverse complement.
ACGTCGTCGAGCTCGGCCAGGGCATCGCGACTGATCGTGTAGAGGCCTTCCAGCACGAGTCGTTCGCCATCGTCGAAGCTGAATGACAGGTCGATCGGCTCGACCAGTTTGAGCGCGAGCAAACGCTTGAGGAACTGCTCGGTCCGCGGCAACCCCGCGTGCAACTGACTCAAGGCGCTCTGGACACGGCGCAGCGCCGCGGCGGGCAGGCCCTCTTCTTCAAACACCCTTTGCCCACCCGTTCCCGCAAAGCGGGGTTGCGCCGGATCGATCGCGATATGATCGCCGGAGATATAGAAACCCTGCCGCACCAGATCGAGGAGCCCTTCGACCGCCGCGCCATCACCCGTTCCGGAAAAAATGTTTTCGCCCGGCTTCAGGCCCAGCAGTGCTCCGGCATAAAATGCCCCGGTTTCAGGATGTTTGGTAAAAAGGATCGGAAATCGGGCAGCGACCGACTCGAACTCTTCGACCACGATCTGCACGAAGTGCCGGTCGGCGGACAGCGGCGGACCAAGCCGCAGCGCCGCGTGATTATCGGTATTTAAGACCTCCAGCGTCGCCATCGGCGTCCTCTCCTAAGCTATCGCGCCGCTGCTCACGGTCGTCCTGCTGGCATAAGCGGCGCACCACGCTCCGGCCAAGAGCCTTGATCGTTTTTTCGCATTACACCGACAAATACCATTGCGCAGCGTCTCTGGTAGCGATAACAATGCTCCCAGCGCAATAGGTCGGACGATACCGACTGGGGCGCGAGAAGCTTGTCCCGGGGCCCACGGCCTGGGGCAGGCGTCTGAATAATAATGATAGTTTAAGAGGGAGGGGATTGTGACGTACTTCACCGCACGCCGGAATAGCGCAGCATCGGGCTCACGCAGGCGCAAATTTATTCTGATTGGCGCTCCGAGCTTGCTCGCGCTTGCTTTGGCAGATCCGGCCGCCGCACAAACCAGCGACGCGCAGACTATCCATACCGCGCAGGCCGTAACGCCGCAGGATGGGGCTGCTACCGCCGACACCGGCAAACCTTCTACCCCCGACGACATCGGGCAGGACATCATCGTTACGGGTCTGCGCGGATCGCTCCAGCGCAACCTGGACATCAAGCGTTCGGCGACAGGCGTTGTCGATGCCATCTCGTCCGAAGACATCGGCAAATTTCCCGACTCGAACGTCGCAGCCTCGCTCCAGCGCTTGCCCGGCGTGTCGATCCAGCGCTCGGGTGCCCGTGGCGAAGCAACCGGCATCACGGTTCGCGGCTTTGGCGGCGACTTCAATACCACGCTGTATGACGGTCGCCGCATCTCGACCGCGACCGGTGGCCGCCAGATCGATTTCTCCACCGTCGGTTCCGATTTCATCGGCCGCCTGAGCGTCCTCAAGACGCCCGACGTGGCGCTGACCTCAAGCTCGATCGGCGCGACCGTCAATGTCGAATTCCCCAAGCCGTTCGATCATCCGGGCCTCCGCCTGGCGACCAGCATTGCAGGCTCGGTGCAGGATCGCTCGGGCAAGATCGTTCCGACCGGCGGCGTGCTGCTTAGCGACACCTTCGCCAATGGCACGCTCGGCGTGCTCGCCGACTTCATCTACACGCGCCGCGATACCAACACCAACCGCGTCGGCGTCAATGGCTGGGAGGGCGGCTATTACGCGCCGTGCCAGCTGAAGGGCACCACTGCGACCAGTTGCTCGCCAACCAGCGACTCCAAGAGCGCCGCCTATGCCGACGCACGCAACCGCCAGACGGTGGTCGGCTGGTTCCCCCAGCAATATGTTTACGAGCAGGATCGTACCAAGGACGAACGCTATGACGGGCGCATCGCGCTGCAATGGCATCCGTCGGACGATGTGATGGTCACGATCGACGACAATTTCTCGCGGCAGAAGGTCGTCACCGACATTTACGGTTTCGGCGTGTGGTTCAACCAGGGCGCGCTGCGCAACGTCGAGCTCGACAAGAACGGGCAGGCCATCAATTTCACGCAGACCGGCTCGCCGACCGACTTCACCTCGGCAATCAACACCGAAGTGCTGCAGACCAATGCGATCGGCGGCAACGTCAAATGGGACGCGAACGAGCACCTCACGCTCGAGGGCGATCTCAACTACGCGCAGAGCTGGCGTAATCCGGACGGCAATATCGGCAGCCAGAACGGCGATATCGGCTATGGCGGTGCGCTCGGCACGACGACCGGGCTGCAAATTCTCGGCAACAGCAGCAACGCCATTCCGGTGCTGACGGCTTTTGGGCCCAACGGCACCGCTGCGGATTTCGCCAATCCCGCGCTGATCGGTTCGCATGTCACCGTGAACCAAACCCAGCGCAACACCGATACCCTGAAGCAGGCGCGCTTTAATGCGACCTGGCATCAGGACAATCTGACCATCAAGGCTGGCGGACAGTATATCGAGGACCGCTTCCAGCTCAGCAACCAGAGCACCTTCACCAACAACTTCTGGCAGGCCTATGCCGGCTACGGCACGCCTTCCGCGCAGGGTGGTGGCATCGCGCCGCTGCCAAGCAGCCTGTATCAGGGCACGATCTCGACCAACAACTTCATCCCCGGCTTCAAGGGCTCGTTGCCGCCGTCGTTGATCATGTTCAACCCGATCGCCTATCAGAATTATCTGACCAGCCTCGGCAATCCTCAGACGAAAAACATCCCCGGCTATAACTATTCGGGCGTTACCGGCTTTACCGGAACCTTTGACGAGGCGGTCGATCCCGGCAGCATCCAGGATATTCGGGAAAAGACCTGGTCGCTCTACATGAGCGTCAATTTCACCACCGACATCGGCAATATGCCGTTCCACTTCAACGCGGGCGTGCGGAACGAGAACACCCATCTGACATCGGTCGGCCAGGGCCGCCTGCCGTTGGTGCTCAGCACCAGCAGCGCCGATCCGACGCTGCTGACAGTGTCGAGCTATACCCCGGTTCAGGCGGTTTCGAGCAAGAGCAGCTATTCGTTCCTCCTGCCGACGCTCGACGCCCGGCTCGAAGTCACCGACCGGCTGCAATTGCGCTTCGATGCGTCGCGCACGCTGACGCGCCCGGCGCTCAACCTGCTGTCGCCGGTGCTCAACGTCGGCAGCGGCCAGCGCGTCAACGCGCTGACGGCAAGCGGCGGCAACCCCAACCTCAAGCCGTATCTGTCGGACAATTTCGACGTCGCGGCCGAATGGTATTACAAGCGCAACTCCTACGTTTCGGTCGATTTCTTCGTGAAGAACGTCAGCAACTTCATCGTTGGCGGTGTGACGCGGCAGGCCATTAACGGCGTGATCGATCCGACCACCGGGCAGCCCGCCAACTTTGCGGTCACGCAACAGGTCAACGGGCCTGATGCGACGGTGCGCGGGGTCGAGGTTGCATGGCAACAGGTGTTCGGCGAAACCGGCTTCGGCTTCACCGCCAACGCGACCTTTGTCGACACCAACAAGCCCTACGATCCGACCAACATCTCGCAAACCGGTTTTGCGGTCACCGGCCTGGCCAACTCCGCGAACTTCGTCGGCTTCTACGACAAGCACGGCTTCCAGTTCCGGGCGGCGCTCAACTGGCGCGACAAGTATCTGCTCCAGTTCGGCCAGAACCAGAATACCGGACAATTCGGTGCCGAACCGACCTTCGTCAATTCGAGCCTCCAGCTCGACCTGTCGTCGAGCTATGACATCAACAAGCACTTCAGCGTGTTTGGCGAGGTCCAGAACGTCAACAACAACCAGCAAAGCACCCACGGCCGCTTCGACAATCAGTTGCTCGACGTGTTCGACTATGGACGGCGCTATCTGGCCGGCGCGCGCTTCCGCTTCTAGTCTCTGCCACCTCGGGGGTGCCGTATCGGCACCCCCTCATTTTTGGTAGTCGGGAGCGATGCAGAGCGTCAAAAATATCGTCATCGTCGGCGGCGGGACGGCTGGGTGGCTGACGGCCGGCATCATCGCCGCGCGGCATCGCGGCCGGATGCCGGAAGGCTTTTCGGTAACGCTGATCGAATCCCCGGGAACGCCGATCATCGGGGTTGGCGAGGGCACCTGGCCGACGCTGCGCACGACGCTTTCCAAAATCGGTGTGTCGGAAAGCGATTTCTTCCGCGAATGCAACGCTTCGTTCAAACAAGGCGCGCGCTTCGCCCGCTGGACAACCGGCGAGCCCGATGAAGGCTATTATCATCCGCTGATGCTGCCGCAGAGTTTCTCGCGGGTTAATCTTGCGACGCATTGGCTGGCCGACGACCATGGCCAAAGCTTCTGCGACATGGTCTCGCCGCAAGGGCGGCTGTGCGATGACGGGCTTGCCCCCAAGACGATCGCCACCCCCGAATATGAGGCGCTCGCCAACTACGCCTATCATCTCGATGCCGGGAAATTCGCGGGCTTCCTCCAGCGGCACTGCTGCGAAACGCTCGGCGTTCGCCACATACTCGCCGACGTCCAGCATGCGACGCAGGCCGAAAATGGCGACATCCTCACCGTCGTCACCGAACAGGCAGGCGAGATCGCGGGCGATCTGTTCATCGACTGCACTGGCTTTGCGGCGCTGCTGATCGGCAAGACGCTCGGCGTGCCGTTCAAGAGTTGCAGCGACACCTTGTTTTGCGACACGGCGCTGGCGGTGCAAATCCCGCATGAGGATCCGGACGGACCAATCGCCTCGCACACGATTTCGACCGCGCAATCGTCAGGCTGGATCTGGGACATCGGCCTGCCGACGCGGCGCGGCGTCGGGCATGTCTATTCGAGCAGCCACATTTCCGACGATGCCGCCGAGCAGGAATTGCGAGCCTATCTCGGCCCGCGCGGCCGCGATCTGGCGGTGCGCAAACTGGCGATCCGGGCCGGGCACCGCGAAACCTTCTGGAAGAACAATTGCGTGGCGATCGGCCTGGCCGCCGGTTTCCTCGAACCGCTCGAAGCATCGGCGATCGTGCTGATCGAACTCTCCGCCAAGCTGGTGGCCGAACAGATGCCGGTGTGCCGCGAAGTGATGGACATCCTCGCCGCGCGCTTCAACGCGACGACGCTGTACCGCTGGGGCCGGATCATCGATTTCCTGAAGCTGCATTATGTGCTGACCAAGCGCACCGACAGCGATTTCTGGCGCGACAATGTCCGGCCCGAAACGGTCCCGGACCGGCTACGCGATCTGCTGACCCTGTGGAAATACCAGCCGCCATGGTTCCACGACGAATTTGACCGTGTCGAGGAAGTCTTCCCGGCGGCAAGCTATCAATATGTGCTCTATGGCATGAACTTCCACACCGAAGTGTCGCGCGACGCGATCGCGGGCGAAACCCGGCTCGCGGCGCAAGCACAGCGCGAAGCCGCGACCCAGACCGAGCGTCTGCGCGCGGGCTTGCCGCGGCACCGCGATCTGATCCGCAAGATCGTCGAGCATGGGTTACCGACGATCTGATCCTCCGACGACTCCTTCCCTCCCCCGGATTTGAGGTACATCATGGCATCGACCCTTTCTTTCGCATCGCGCGCGCTCCTGCTGGTGAGCGCCAGCGTCGCAACCATTGCGTCGCAAGCGCAGGACGTGCCCGCATCGCCAACCCGCTTGCCGCCGCAGCCCGGCGTGGCGCGCGCCGAGGCGGACCGCCTTGCGGCAACACTGGTTGCGCAAATGACGACCGAGGAGAAGCTGCCGCAGCTGCTCAACGTCGCACCCGCCATCCCACGGCTGAAGATTCCGGCGTATAACTGGTGGACGGAATCGCTCCACGGCGCGCTCGGGCCGATTCCGACCACCAACTTCCCCGAGCCGATCGGCCTAGCGGCGAGCTTCGATGCCCCACTGGTGCATCAGGTCGCGGGCGCGATCAGCACCGAGGTGCGCGCGCTCCACACCCAAGGGCGGCAGACCGGCAAGCTGGGCCGGATCGGCACCGGGCTCGATACGTGGTCGCCCAACATCAACATCTTCCGCGATCCGCGCTGGGGCCGGGGCCAGGAGACCTATGGCGAGGATCCCTATCTCGCCGCACGCATGGGCGTTGCCTTCGTAACAGGCATGCAGGGGCCCAACCCGGATCTGCCGCAGGTCATCTCCACGCCCAAGCATTTCGCGGTCCATAGTGGCCCCGAATCGACCCGCCACGCCGCCAACGTCTATGTCTCGCCGCACGATCTGGAGGATACCTATCTCCCCGCGTTCCGCGCGGCGATCGTCGAGGGGCGCGCCGGTTCGATCATGTGCGCCTACAACCGCATCGACGGCCAGCCCGCTTGCGCGAACGATCTGCTGCTTAAGGATCACCTGCGCGGTGCCTGGGGCTTTACCGGCTATGTCGTGTCGGATTGTGACGCGGTGAAGGACATTGCCGACAATCACAAATATGCCCCCGACCAGGCGACCGCCGTCGCTGCAGCGATGAAGGCGGGCGTCGACAATGAATGCAACACCCAGACGATCGGCGATATCGGCGGCCTGCCCGACCGGTTCGGCGAGGCGTTGAAGCGCAATCTGATTTCGCAAGGCGATATCGATCGCACCTTGGTCCGGCTGTTCTCCGCGCGCCTCCGCAATGGCGATTTGCCGGGCGTCGCGGGCGCGCCGGCGGTGGTTCCGGTAAGCGCCATCCTCACCCCCGATCATAGGGCGCTCGCACTGGAAGCTGCCGAAAAGAGCCTGGTGCTGCTCAAGAATGACGGCGTGCTGCCGCTGCGCCCGGGCGCGCGGATCGCGGTGATCGGCCCGCTGGGCGATGCGACGCGCGTGCTGCGCGGCAATTATTCCTCGACGCAGTCCGCCCCGCCGGTCTCGGTAGTGGAGGGTCTGCGCCAAGCCGCCGGTGCCAGCGCGGTGACGCTGGTGCCCTTCGGGGAATCGATCACCGATGGCGATCGCGTGCCGCCGTCGGCGCTGATTGGGCCAGACGGCAAGCCCGGGCTGCTCGCACGCTATTTCAACCCGGTCACCCCGCCCAGCCTCCCCTTCAAGCCAGGGACCGACCACACCATCCTTGCCGCGCTCACCTATCAGGACCGCCCGATCGTGACGCGGCGCGAGGTCGATGTTGCCGCGCGCGCCTTCGATCTGCCCAGGGTGAACGATTATCACCGCACCGAATGGACCGGGTTTCTGGTCGCGCCCGAGACAGGCAGCTACCGCCTTGGCCTTGGCGGCAGCGGGCTGCTGGAAATTGACGGGCACACCTTCCTTGATGTCGGCGGCGAGCATCACAGCCCGCTGCCGACGCTCAAGACGGTGACGCTGCAAAAGGGCCAGCGCTATCGCCTGCGGCTGGTCTCGACCGCGCGCGGCTTCGGAAATACCGATCTGGTGTGGAAGCGGATCTCGCCCCAGCCCGAGGCCGATCTCGCCGCCGCCGCTGCCAAGGCCGACGTGCTCGTCGCGGTGGTCGGGCTGACGTCCGACATGGAGGCCGAGGAAACCGGCACCGACATTCCGGGCTTCAAGGGCGGCGACAAGACCTCGCTCGACCTGCCCGCCGAGCAGCAAGCGATGCTGGAACGCGCGAAGGCGACCGGCAAGCCGCTGATCGTGGTCGCGATGAACGGCAGCCCGATCAACCTTGCCTGGGCCAAGGACAATGCCGCCGCGATCGTCGAGGCCTGGTATCCCGGCCAGTCGGGCGGGCTTGCCGTCGCCAACGTGCTGACCGGCAAGACCAATCCCGCCGGTCGCCTGCCGCTGACCTTCTACCGCAGCGTTGCCGACCTGCCGCCGTTCGACGATTATGCGATGGCGGGGCGCACCTATCGCTATTTCACCGGCACGCCCGTTTACCCGTTCGGCTACGGCCTGAGCTTCACGCGCTTCGCCTACACGCCGCTGACGGTGACACCCGCCAGCGGCGGTGCCGAGAGCGGGCTGCGCGTGACGACCGAGGTCAGCAACGCCGGTGAGCGCGCGGGCGACGAGGTGGTGCAGCTCTACCTCAACTTCCCCGATCAACCCGGCACCCCGCGCGTGGCACTGCGCGGCTATCAGCGCGTCACGCTCAAGCCGGGCGAGCATCGCGTCATCAGCTTCGACCTGTCGCCCCGCGACTTGAGCGCAGTGGCGATCGACGGAACGCGCCAAGTGATGGCCGGCCAATACCGCGTCAGCGTGGGATCGGGCCAGCCCGACACCGGCGTGCCGACCAGCACCGCCAGCTTCACCACCAGCCGCGCGGTCCGGCTGCCGCTCTGACGAATAGGCGACTTCTCTCCTCCCTGAAAGGGAGGGGAGGAAGCCGGGCTATTTTCAAAGAACCCCCGAGCTCCAAAGGCGGTCCGCACCCGCAGCGCAGGACCGCCCTCGCGGCCTCACTGCAAATCGAGCACCACGACCGACATAGGCGGCAGCGTCGTGCTGAGCGTGCCACCGCTCACATGCGCGCCGGTGAAGGCGACCGGCTTCACCGCATCGGGCTGCTCAAAGCTGTTATGCGCGTCCATCGTCGCGCCGGTGACGATCCGCCCCGAAACGCTGCCAGCCGTGACCCCGGCCAGCGCAATCGACAGCGGGATCGCGCGGTTGGGATCGAGATTGACCAACGCGACGTGCACTTGCCCGGCTGTGTCACGCACCGCCGACGCACTGATCGCGGGAAGTGCCGTCGCATCCTTGTGATACCAGGGCGACTTCACGTCGATCGGCAACACGGTCGCATCCTGCCAGGGCTTGTACAGATCGAATACCCAATAGGTCGGCGTCTTGACCATCTTCGCGCCGTCGGTGAGCAGCATCGCCTGCAACACGTTCACCATCTGCGCGATCGCCGCCATCTTCACGCGGTCGGCATGATGCGCGAAGATGTTGAGGTTGAGCCCCGCGACGACCGCGTCGCGCACACTGTTCTGCTGGACGAGGAAGCCCGGGTTGCTGCCGGGAGCGGGATCGTACCAGGTGCCCCATTCGTCGACCACCAGCCACACCTTCTTGGCCGGATCGTATTTGTCCATGATCGCCGAATGCTTGGTGACGAACTCGTCCATCTGCAGCGAGTGCGCCATCGTGCTGGCCCATTCGCTTTCGGGAAAGCCGAGGGCCGCGCCCTTGTCCTTCCATTCCTGATCGCGCGGGCGCGTATAGTAATGCAGCGAAAGACCATCGATGTTCTTGCCCGACAGCCGCATCAGCGTGTCGGTCCACTCATAATTGGCGTCGCTTGGACCGCTGGCGATCTTGAGCATCTTGCCGGTGCCCGACTTGGCAAAAAGGGCGTAGCGATTGGTCAGGTCCGCAGCATATTCGGCGCGCATATTGCCACCGCAGCCCCACAGCTCATTGCCGATGCCGATATAGGGGACCTTGAACGGTGCCGCATGACCGTCCGCCGCGCGTTCCTTGGCCAGCGTCGATCCGTTGGGCGAGGTCATATACTCGACCCATTGCGCGGTCTCGCTCGGTGGCGCGCTGCCGACATTGGCGGAGACATAGGCCTCCGCCCCCAACCGCTCGACAAAGCCCATATATTCGATCGTGCCGAAGGCATTGTCTTCGTTGACGCCCCCCCAGTTGGTGTTGATCTTGACCGGACGCTTGCCGCGCGGACCAACCCCGTCACGCCAGTGATATTCGTCGGCAAAGCAGCCGCCGGGCCAGCGTACCACCGGCACCTTGATCGCGCGCAGCGCCTCCAGCACGTCGCGGCGATAACCGTGATCGTTGGGAATCGACGACCTCTCACCGACCCAGATCCCGCCATAGATGCCGTGGCCGAGATGCTCGGCGAACTGGCCGAACACTTGCCGGTTCATCACCGGTCCCGGTTGATCGCCGTGAAGCGTGGCGGTCGCGGTATTGGCGGGGTCGACATTTTCCTGGGCAAAGCCCGCGCCAGGCACCGTGGCGACAAGGGCAAGGCCGAGCAAAAGATGGGCGCGACGGATCATGGCAATAGTCCTTTGACGCAGAGCGTGGGGGAAGTCGGCCGGAGCACGACGCGGATCCGGAAAGGCGAGAGTTTCGGCGCGGCCCGATGCCGCGCGGGACATGCAGATCATATGCAACATTCCCCCCTCACACCCGCAAAGAGCGCCACCGAGCCCTTGCGCTTTCCGTTATATTGTCTGAGTATAAGCAGAGAGCCAGTGCGTCAACGGCGCGGAACGCGCAATCGTCAGGCGGTTCGAAGGAGAGGGTATTTCATGCTTCGCACCTTTGCTGTGGGGACGAGCGCGTTCGCGCTGGCCTTGGGGACCCTCGTCGGTCCCGCCTGTGCCGCGCCTACCGTGGGCGGACTGCTGTCCGACCATAGCGTCGTCCAGCGTAACCAGCCGATCGTGGTGACCGGCGAAGCGATCGCGGGAGAGCCCGTTACCGTCGTGCTGGCCGGGCAATCGGCCCAAGCCCGCGCGGCCCGCGACGGTCGTTTTCGCGTCACGCTGCCGCCCTTGCCCGCCGGCGGCCCGTATGACGTGCTCGTAATGGCACCAAGCGGCACGACGGCGCTGCACGATGTGCTGATCGGCGATGTCTATCTGTGTTCGGGCCAAAGCAACATGGAGCTCCCCGTCGAGCGCGCACAGAATGCGATGGGCGCGATCATGGGGGGTGCCGACGATCAGCTCCGCCTCGTGACCGTGGCCAAGCGAACATCGACGACCGCGCGTGACCGTTTTGCGCAACAGCCCAGCTGGAGCGCCGCCGACGCAAAGACGACCGGCAGCTTTTCGGCGGCTTGCTTCTACATGGTGCAGGCATTGCGCAAGGTCGCCAAGGTGCCGATCGGCGCGATCCATTCGAGTTGGGGTGGATCGCAAATCGCCGCATGGATGGGCGAAGACGCACAGCGCGCCGCGGGCCGTGGCGCGCAAGCCGACCTGCTCGCACTCTACGCCCGGGATCCTGCCGCCGCCGAGCGCACGGCGAGCGCCGCCTGGGAAAGTTGGTGGCGCGACAAGACCGGCGACACGCGTGGTCACGAACCGTGGCAGCCCGACGCGGCGCTCGACTGGCAGCCCGTACCGAAGATCGCCTTTTACGAAGACTGGGGCGTGCCAGCACTGCAGACCTATCTCGGCATGCTGTGGTATCAGAAGACCATAACGCTGACGCCCGAACAGGCACGCCAGATGGCCACCATCGCCATCGGCGCGATCGACGATGCCGACCGCACCTGGATCAACGGAAAACCTGTCGGCGGGCGCGGCGGCTGGGACGCGCGTATGTATTCCGTCCCCGCCGGTACGTTCGTCGCCGGCCGCAACGTTATCACCGTCAACGTGGAAAACGCCTATGCGACGGGGGGCATGCCCGGCCCGGCGGACGCCATGAAACTGACCTTCGCCGACGGCAGCATTGTGCCGATTGCCGATGGCTGGCGTTATGCGATCGCCAAACGCGTCCTCGGCACCTCACCGCGCGTGCCATGGGACGAGATCACCGGTGCCGGAACGATCTACAATGCGATGATTGCGCCGCTCGGCCAAACCGCGCTGGCGGGCGTGGCCTGGTATCAAGGCGAATCCGACACGGACATTCCCGGCTATGCCGACCGGCTGAAGGCGATGATGTCCGAATGGCGGCGTCAAGTGGCGCAACCGCACTTGCCGTTCGCAATCGTTTCGCTCGCCGGTTTCGGCACGCCGTCGATCGCGCCTGGCGAAAGCGGCTGGGCGCGAGTCCGCGACGACCAGCGCAAAGTGGCCCAAGACGACGGTCATGCGGCGGTCGCGATAACGCTCGACCTTGGCGATCCCCTCGACATCCATCCGGGCGAGAAGCACGAAGTCGGGCAAAGATTGGCTCGAGCGATGGGCGCACTCGTCTATGGACAGACGATGTCGGCATCGGGGCCGCAGCCCTTAGAAGCCACGCAGGACACAGCTGGCAACGTGACCGTGACGTTCGCAGGCGTGACCGGTGCGTTGCACACGCGCAGCACGAACCAGGCCACCGGATTCGAGCTGTGCGGGCCCGAGGTCGGCTCCTGTCGCTACGCCCGCGCGACCGTTACGGGGAACCATGCCACGCTCTTCGCGGACAATCGCCCGGTTACGCGCGTGCGCTATGCCTGGGCGGATTTTCCGGTCGTCAATGTGGTCGACGACGCCCAACTCCCGGCCGGGCCGTTCGAGCTGCGCATTCCTTGATCGGGCGTTGACCGGGTACGGTAGCCCGAACGATCGTCGCATGGCGGGGAGATCGCGGCCCCCCGCCGACAATGAGCAAGCCGTACCGCCCCTTTGTCAAGGCGAGCAGGTGTCGCGCCACGCTGCCGCCATGCCGAGCTACAGCCGCACGGCATTCAATCGCAGCGCGTTGGTCACGACGGTGAAGGACGACAGTGCCATCGCCGCGCCGGCCAGCATCGGCGACAACAGGATGCCCGCGACCGGGTAGAGCACGCCCGCCGCGACCGGTACGCCGATGCCGTTGAACAGGAACGAGAACAGCAAGTTTTGCCGAATGTTGCGCATCGTCGCCTTTGCCAGCCGCCGCGCCCGGACCATCGCGGCCAGATCGCCCTTGGTCAGCGTCATGCCGGCGCTCTCGATCGCTACGTCGGTGCCGGTGCCCATTGCCACGCCGACATCGGCCGCAGCCAGGGCGGGGGCGTCGTTGATGCCGTCGCCCGCCATCGCCACGATCGCGCCCTTTGCCCTCAGCTCGCCGACGATGCGCGCTTTGTCCGCGGGTTTCAGCCCGGCATGAACCTCGTCGATTCCGCCGATCGCGACGGCCACTGCGTTCGCGGTAGCAGCGACATCGCCCGTGAGCATCACGATCCTCAACCCCTCGGCGCGTAGCGCGGCGACCGCAGCGCGCGCGGATTGCTTGATCGGATCCGCGACCACCAGCAGCCCCGCAAGTTGCCCGTCAATCGCAACGAACATGACCCCGGCCCCTTCGCTGCGATAGCGATCCGCCGCATCGGCGAGTGGGGCGGTGTCGGCACCCGCCAGGGTCATTTGTTCCGCGTTGCCGACGAGCACGCTACGGCCGGCCACGCTGCCGCTCACGCCGCGCCCGGTCTGAGAATCGAACGCGTCGACGGGTTCGATCGAGAGTCTCTCGTGCTTGGCGGCGGACACCACGGCCCGCGCCAGCGGATGCTCGGACCGGGCCTCGACCGCCGCCGCCGCCGAGAGCACCGTCGTGCGCTCGAAACCCCCGGCGGTCTCCACCGCGGTCAGGATTGGACGCCCCTCGGTCAACGTGCCGGTCTTGTCGATTACCAGCGTGTCGACGCGTTCCATGCGTTGCAGCGCCTCGGCATCCTTGATCAGCACGCCAGCGGCCGCCCCGCGCCCGGTGCCGACCATGATCGACATCGGCGTCGCCAGCCCCAGCGCGCAAGGACAGGCGATGATCAGCACCGCGATCGCGTTGAGCAGCGCCTGGCCGAAGCGCGGCTCCGGCCCGGTCAGGTTCCATACCACGAAGGTCGCGACCGCGATCGCCACCACCAGCGGAACGAACCAGCCAGATACGCGATCCGCGACCGCCTGGATCGGCGCACGGCTGCGCTGCGCCTCGGCCACCATCTTCACGATCCGCGCGAGGACCGTGTCCGATCCCACCGCCCGCGTTTCGATGACGAGCGATCCGGTGCCGTTGACGGTCCCGCCGGTTACAACCGCCCCATCGGCTTTCAGCACGGAAGCAGGCTCACCGGTCAGCATCGATTCATCGACGGAGGACCGTCCATCGACCACGACCCCGTCCACCGGCACCGCTTCTCCCGGTCGAACGCGCAATCGATCGCCGGCTTTGACCAGCGCGAGGTCGACGTCCTCTTCCGTTCCGTCGGCGGCGATCCGCCGCGCCGTCTTGGGGGCCAGATTGAGCAGCGCACGGATTGCCCGCCCCGTCGCCGCGCGCGCGCGCAATTCGAGCACCTGCCCCAGCAACACGAGCGTGACGACAACGCCCGCCGCTTCATAATAGACCGGCACCGCCCCGTGCATGCGAGAGGTCGCAGGGACGATGCCCGGCGCGACGGTCACCACCAAGCTGTAGAAGAACGCCGCCCCCACCCCGAGCGCGACGAGGGTGAACATGTTGAGATGACGCGTTACCACCGACGTCCAGGCCCGCACAAAGAACGGCCAGCCAGCCCACAACACGATCGGTGCGGTCAGCCCGAGCTGGATCCAGGGCGACCAGGCCGGCGGCACGAAGTGCAGGCCCAGCATCTCGGCGAGCATCGATATCGCCAGCAACGGCACGCTGAGGACACCTGCCACCCATGTGCGCCGCGTGAAATCTATAAGCTCGGGGTTCGCTACGTCGTCCAGCGAAGGCTGTTCGGGCTCGAGCGCCATGCCGCAGATCGGGCAGGTGCCTGGCCCATCCCGATGGATTTGCGGGTGCATCGGGCACGTCCACATTGAGACAAGCGATGGCGATACCGCCGGGGGGGCATCGGACGAGAGATATTTCCCCGGGTCATCCACGAATTTCGTGCGACAGCCCGCCGAACAGAACGCATACCGCCGCCCTGCATGATCGGCGTGATGCGGCACCGTATCCGGATCGACGGACATCCCGCAGACCGGATCTCTGGCGCTTCGTGTATCGGAGGCGTGGACCATGTGGTCCGGGTGATCCGCCATATTGCTCCTTCCCGCGAGCGCTAACGGCGCGCTCCGTTCGGCGACCGCACAGTAGAAAGTAGGGTCGCAGAATATCGCCGCAAGGACGTTCTTCGGCGGCCCGAACGTGCCTGCGCGCACGCGCCTGTTCGTTGATTATCTCGCAGATCATTATGGCGAGCAGAAATCAGCCGTCTTGGCTGCAGGCGATACGTCGCGTCGAGAAGGCCGTTCGATGCCTTCGGTTACGGCTTCGCACCGGGAGCCTGCAATGCGTCGGCCGATTTCTTTTCAAGGCTCGCCAAGGTGTCCGGAACGAGCCGTTCGGAGAAGCCCGCCAAAAACGACCAGACCAGAAGTTTGGCAAACTCCACCGTTGGCGACAGTTCGGACGCCGCACGAAGATCTTCGGGCTTAACCTTGGCGAGGCCCCTGGTAACGGGGCCGGCCAAGTGCAACGTCCAGATCGTCTGCTCTGTCACCATGCCGGAGCTCAGAGCCGGGAAGAGGTTTCCGCCGACAAATTTTCCGCAGATGAAGAAGTAGAAGAAAATCGCCCCGGTCATTCCGCAGAGCAGGCGGAGACAAAGCATGCGGGAAACGTAAGTCTGAATGACCGTGTCGAAGGTCAGCGCGGCGCTGTCTGTCTGAAATTTCATGGCACGGCTAAAGAATGCGCCAAGCGCGCCGGCGCACGCGACCGCCAGCAGCACGAAGATGGTCTCGTTGATCACCGCGCCTCCTTCCAAAAGAGCTTTCTTCGGCAGGCTGAGCCACGTGAAGAAGAGCCATAGAAAGGGAACCAGAATCGTGATCGCGGCAATGATAATGCCGTAGCGCAGCAAGGTGGATGCGGCCTCGGCTCGCAGTCGGCGGATGAAACGCCCGCCGATGAAGCCGGACTGCAGCTCGTACAGAAGCGCACCGTAGATATCCCGCTTGTCATCCAGACCGAGCAATCCGAATGCGGACCGGTTTGGATAGGTACTGAGCGAGGGAAGCGCTCGCGCGGCCGCCAATGTCAGCAGGATCGAGTATTGCGATCTCAGTTGGACATCGGTGAGGACAGCGCCGAGCAGACTTTCCGCCTCGTTGATCCGGGACCAGTCGGCCTCGTTGAGATTCCCGCTGCTATCGTAGAAGATCTTGTCCAGCTCTGCTGCGATGATGGGGTCCGCCGGCGAAGCCGTGTCCGCCTTGCGGATTCGCCAGAGGATCTCGGCCTGCTTCCATTCATGAACCCTCACCTCGGTGGGCGGTTGTACTGGCGGCACCGGTTTCGCCGCAGCAAACCATGTCGATGGATCCAAAAGCCTCATGCGCCCCGTCCCCCTTTCCTTGCTCTGCCCGTGCCAGTCTGCCTCTCGCCTATCGTGACAGCGTCCAGAAGCCGGACTCGTGCTTTGTGTCGCCGACCCTGTCTATTGGCTGCGCTGGCAGGTCAGCGGTATTCTCCGACGACCAAGAACCGAGATCATCGCATCTTGGCTGGCACCGGCCATGTCGCCATGCAGGTCCTCGATCGACGTGATGTGGACCATTCCCGACAAACGCGGCATGATACCAATCCTTCCAGTCCTGCGTCACTGGCGTGCGCGACAAATGCCCCCAAGGGTTTTACGATTTTTACAGCGATCTATTCTTTTCCGCGAGAGTATTTTTGTCAACAGCATCAATAAACTCTTAAAGTCGATCCGATCTTGCTCTGGGCGTAATTGTCGCAAAGCCTTTCATTGATGCTACCAGCCTCGAGACCGCTCCTGGAGAACATCCCCAACGCCGCGCGCCACCGACGGGCGGGAGGTCACATCCCCGAACGCAGGGCCAGGTCTGCGGGTCGGCAAGCGCCTCCTCACAAATGCTTCCGGAACGTTACTTGCACGGTTCGGCCAAGCGGGTTGAGTTGGTAGCGATCGTAACCGGCTGGCACGGTTCCGTCGGCGAGCGTTACGCGTTGGAACCGATCGAACATGTTTTGGACGTTGATCGAAAGCCGTGTGTTTGCTGCCCAACCCCGGTCGAAACGCGCGCCGAAAAGCGTCGCTGGCTCGAGAAACAGATCCAGATCGAGCTGGGCCAGCGCAGCATACGCATTGTCGCCCCTCCCCGCAGCAATGGCCAAATTGCGGATACGGACGCCGCTTTGCCAGCGACCGTTTAGCGTCACTCCCATACCACGCTTACCCGCCACCGCCTGCGCCGACAGCAAATGGCGCGGCTGTCCGCCATCCCCCCCAAGCCGATCCAGGGCGGGAAGGTCCGCACGGATCGTCAACCGACTTTCCAATTGCCAATGATGGATGAGTGCCACCGAAAACCGCCAGTTTCCTGCGCGTATTTGCCGCTCCTGGGCGGGGGCGACGGCGCGCCCGAGGTTCCAGAGCAGCGTAAATCCTGCGGTCAATTGTGCCTTATCGTCCTGCTCGATCGCGACCGGGCGCGCATCGATCTCGATCAGCTGCCCGGCTCCGTTTCGCATGACCCTATCCGGGAACGCCGCCTCGACAGCCGGCGTCAACTGCGGAAAGCCCGTCGCGCCGCCACGCGCGATTTGCCGTTGATAGCCTAGATTGATCGTCAGTCCCTGCCCGCCCAGGGGTCGCCACGCCCCTTTCAGGACAAAATTCGTCCTCGACCCGCGGCGCAAATTTGGATTGCCGCCGCTGAGCCAGATCGGCGCGGCGACCTCCTGCCGAACAGGGTCATAGAGGCGAACCACCGTCCGAGTTTGCGGAGCATTTAGCTGGGCTACGTCTGGCGCGTCCTCTGCGATACTATAGTCGCCGAACACCTGGACCGTGGCGGCGGGCGACCAGCTGAGCGCGTTGTCGAGCTGGCGTTGCACCGTACTGCCGAGGATGCCAGCCATCCCAGCCGTGACCGTGGCCGACAGCTCACCCAATACGGCACCGGGACCTTCGCGCCGCCGGGTCAGCGGCACGGTGAAACCGGCCTGGGCGTTAATTTCCGTACGACGCAGGCCGGGCAGCGACGCATTCGCGGTGTCGCGGGCATCGCTGCCCACCGCAACGTGGCTGCCCCCGGTCGCGAGGTTCACCGTCAGCGGTCCGGCCGGGAGCGTCGCCACCGCTTTGTCCACGATCACTTTTACGTCAAGACCGCGCGTTTGCGACTGCACCCGGTCCGTGGTGATAAGCGTCGCGCGCGGCAGCGCGACATAGGGATTGAAGGTTGAATCATGTGCATCGATGCGCGCTTGCACAGCGGCAAGATCGCCGCTTCGATCGAAGCGGCTGTCGCTCCAGCTGTGGGTGTAGTTTGCGACCAGGTTCACATTCCAGCCCGCGACGGAGCCTGCAAGCGTGCTCGATACGCCGAACGTGGCTGTATCCTGGCGCGCGGTAGATATGACGCCAGACAAAGCCGGTATCAGCAGGACATCGCGCGCGAACGGCGACCACGGGCTGCCCGCTGGCAGGTGAAGCGCCTGGGCGGGATATCCAAGCTGCTGAATACTGCCGATGACCGCGAAATTTGTGTTCAAGGATAAGGAAAACCCGCCGAGCGGACGGGTAACCCCCAGATTGATCCCCAGCGTCCGACCGCCGGGAAGCAACGCATCAACATCGTCGGGATTGTCATACCGCACATTGGAAGCGGCGGCGGCCGCAAGCGCTGCCAGGCTGGGCGAGTGCCCCGACACCATCGCGGGAATGTCGACGACGGCAACAGTGCGGCCGACGATCCGACTTAACGCCGGATCGATTTCTCCTCCATCCGGCGCGGCGAAATGCGCCGCCAGATCAACCAAAGCCGCAGGCGAGGTTAAAGGTCGGGCACTCTTGCGAAGGGCGCTGTCGCGGGACAGCTGAAGCTGCGCGTTCCAGTAGGTCGCCCCGTCGATCACGACGCGGCTCACCGAACCGTTTTCGCTGTCGCGCCCACCCGCCGTTGCAAGCGTCACGCCGGTGGAGCCGTCCCAGCTGGCGAATTTTGGCTTCAAGACCAGATTGACCACGCGCTGATCGGCCGGATAGCCATATCGTGACGCCGCCCCCGGCGGCAAAATCGCCAGCCGCGCGAGCGCCTCGGGCGGGAATCCGGTGACGCCCGCTGCCGCGCCGATCCGTTTTCCATTGACCAGCAGCACAGGTGCCCTGCCGCTTCCATCGATCAATGGGGCAATGACGCCTAGCAACTCCGCGATCGTATCCGCGCCATATGCTGCGATGTCGTCCGCGCCCAGCTCGGTTTCCGGTGGTACAACCGCGTCACCGCGCCGCGCCGTAACGATGATGTCGTCTCTATCGTCCGTCCGAGGAGCCCGGTCCGCCGCGTTCACCGGGGTCGGCAGTGGCCCCGCTGCAGGGCTGGCAGTCGGCGTTGAGACTTGCGCCGCCGCTGTCGCAGAGCATCCGCCTAAGATCGCGCCGACTGCCCAAAGCGCGCAACCGGAGGAACCGGCCAGACCTTTTCGCGGAGTGGCTGGGTGGGTTTCCTTCAAATCCGACACGCACACATCATCCTGGGGCAATCCCCGCCGGTTGATCCGCCCCCCTCATTTTACACCGGAATGCGGTACCACCCCAGTGTCGATCCCGATGCACCGGCACACCGGGATCGACGAGGAACGGGATCACACTTCGACGGAACCGGGAGGATGAACGATCCCCCCGATCGTCGTCGGTCAGATAATCGTGATGCCCGACACGGTCAGGTGCGCGGTGACCGTGCAGCCGCCAGGGCTGATCGTGGCCGTCGGAATATCGAAGTGCGACGGCGTTCCATTGGCCCAGGTCGCGCTGACATTGGCGGGACCGCACGATACCGGCGCGGTCACTTCGAGGCCATTGACGTTGACCGAAGTCGTCGACGTTGGAACGAGCGTGAACGGCGTGGTCAACCGCACTAGCGCACAAGCACCGAGCGGCCCGCCGACAAAGCTGGCGCTGGTGATCGTCGCCGTTCCGTCGCTATTGACGGTACCGCGAAAGGTCGCTGCACAATTGAGGGTCGGGAAACCAGGCGCGGTCAAGCTGGTCGCGCCCGTCGCCGTGACGGTAGCACCCGATGGGGAAAACGACTGCGCGAACGCCGGTCCGGCCAACGTCATTGCGGCGGCAGCGCAAAGTACTGCAAGCTTTTTCATGGTTCATCCTCTCTCGAATAGATGGTTTACACATCTTTTTTCGGGGAATTCCTCCCCATTTCGATTGACGCTCGTGCATCAGTTTCGGGGGGATGAATTTCTGCAAATTACATATTTTGTAGCTACCTCTATGAGGCACCATCCCGACCGAAAAAATTGGCCGCGCAGCCTTGTCTCGCTGCGCGGCCAAACTGTCGGCAAAGGGGGTGCCGATCAGAAGCGTTTGGTGATGCTGACGCCGATTATGCGTGGATCGAGCGTGAACACATTGGTTGTCAGGCCCGAATCGTCGCTATTGACGAAGGCATCGGTGATCGGCGTCGAATTGAACAGGTTCTTCACATAGACCTGCAACGTCATATCCCATTTGCGCTGGTCGAGCGTGAGAGAGATATTGGTGTTATTCCATGCCCGTAGCCGGTCGATCGCGGTGTTGTAGATCCGCGCCCAGCTTGCATCTTGGCGGTAGAAATCGGCGCGCGGCGTCAGCGCCCAATCCCCGCTCTCGAACGTATATTGAACACCGAGATTTAACGTCCAGTGCGGCGCGTTGGGCAATTCGTGCCCGCTCACATCCGCTGCAATCCCCTGCCCGTTATTGGGCGCGGTTTTCAGATCATAAGCGCCATATTTCGCCGCCAGCGTATCGCCCGGCTTGAAGCTCCCGAAATTCAGTCCCGCAACCCCGCCGCACAACAGGGCCAGCACAAGAGGGGGAGCCGACGGATCCTGAACGATGTTCTTGACGATCGAGGTCGGCGCGATGCAGCTTGATGTCAATTGCACCCACGGGCGCACCAGCGTCCAATCAGGGTTGCCCTGCGTTCGATTCATGACGTCGATCGACGACGAACCTTTGCCGAGCCGCGTACCGAGATAGCCGACATTGGCGTTGAATTGCAGATTTCGCACAGGTCGCCACGTCGCTTCGAGTTCTGCACCCCATGTCTGCGCATTGAAATTTTCGTTCAAAGCCGTGCGATCGACGATCTTCGAAATCTGATACCCTTTGTAATCGTAGAAAAATGCCGAACCGTTGAGCGTCAGTCGACCGTGGTCGAACGTATTCTTCAAGCCAACCTCGAAAGCGTTGACATATTCCGGTTTGTAGGTGGTCGGTTGCGGGTAGAATTCGAGATATTGCGGGTCGGCATTGATGCCAGGCGGATTCGTGCCGCCCGCCTTATAGCCGCGCGAATAAGATCCGTAGACCAGCGTGGAATCGGTAAAGGCCAGTTCAGGCGACCAGTCCACCGCCAGCCGCCCTGTGAAGCGACGCCACGATTGGTGAATGTCGGGTTGGGCGGGATAGCCGGAATTGACGTAGCCCCCGCCCGATATACCCGGTGAAAGCAGCAATTGTGTGGGAACCGGCGTCGTAACCTTACGATCATCGGTATAGCGCAATCCCCCGGTGACCTTGAGATTGGGCGTGGCACGCCAGTAAACCTCGCCAAAGGCCGCGTAGGAATCGACCTTGTAGATATTGTCGCTCCGGAAATAATTGTGCCCCTGGCCATTGATCCGGTCGATCGGATTGGGATCGATATAGATGCAGCCTGTGGTTGCCCCTGCCGGACAGGCGGGAGGCGGCGTGTCGGTACTGACCGGTCCGTTGAAATACCCTTGGGCGATCGCTGTAAAAAAATTGGAAAAGACGTAATAATCTTCATTGATTTTGAAATGGAGATAGTTCGCACCGAAGCTGAAATTGAACGGCCCGGTGTTGGACGATTGCAACCGGAATTCCTGCGACCATTGTTCGCTGCGGGAGTTGACCATGTCGACTGCAACCAAGGTATTGGATGCGCCAAGCTGTGGATCGTTGAACACGCCGCCTGGCGTGAACCCCTTTACCTCCGGCGTGAAAGTGTCGAGACTGAAGAGGCCGATCGAATCGTTGATAATCGGCACCGAATTGAACCGGTTATAGTCCTGGGTCGAGTGGTAAAAATCCTTGGTGTACAGCGACTGCGAATACAGTTTCAGGTTGCTGCGCACGCCCCATTCAAAATTGAGCTGAAAGATATCGTTGCGCGCCCGAAAAGTCGGATCATACTTTGTCGCAATCTCGCGCAAGTTGCGCGATTGCACGACCCCGGCATAGGGATCTCGGGTCGGATCGGCGAAGGTCGCAAGCCCGGAAAAGTCCGGCAGGAAGCCCAATTGGACCAGCCCGCTGGCGGCAGCGACATAGGGCAGGCTCAGTCCGTTCGGCACGCCATAGGCACCCGCGTCATAGAGCGAACCGTTGGCGCACCCTTGGCTTAGCTGGGCACGGATGGGAAACCCGTTGGAAACTTCCGGCACAGCCAGCCCTCCAACCGTGCTGGGACCGGGATCGTAGTGGCACAATTGCTTGCCGGTGCGGGACCGATCGTCCTTTTCGTCGAAATGCTCCCAGACGAGACTGGCGGTGAAATCGTCGACGGGTCGCCACTGTGCCGTCGCGCGCAGCGACCAGAGATCACGACCATTGACCGCCCGGTCGGTTACCGTGTTGTAATCGAACCCGCTGCGATTGGTGTAGGCACCGGCGACGCGCACCGCGAAGGTATCGGTCAGCGGGACGTTGAGCATGCCGCTTACGCGGCGCGTATCGTAATTGCCGACCTCTCCCTTCAAAGAGCCTTCGAACCGGTTGCTTGGCTTGTTCGGGAGCATGTTGACGACGCCCGCAGTGGCATTGCGACCATAAAGCGTGCCCTGTGGCCCCCGCAGCACCTCGACCCGCTCGACATCGAAATATTCCTGCTCGAACAGGCGATTTCGCAGTAGCGGTGTATTGTTGTAGCTGATCGCGACGGCAGGATCGGTGCTTACCGAAACGGCCTTGGTGCCGACCCCGCGGATCGAGAAATTGTAGCCGCTAAAATTGTTCTTCGAGAAGTTGACGTTCGGCACTGCGCGTTCGAGCTCGGCACCCCCTTCGATCTTATACTGGTCGAGCGCCTTGGCGCTAAACGCAGACACCGCGATGGGGACCTTCTGGATCGATTCCCGCCGCTTCTGTGCGGTCACGATAATATCCTGGCCTATAGCGTCGGACTGCGCTTGCTCAGTCGGCACGGCGACCGGCGTGGCTGCCTGGCCGTTTCCCTCAACGCTCCCAAGCGCCCCCGGCTGGATCACAAAGACTTTGCCCTGCCGGCGATAGGTCAGACCGGAACCGCGCAAGATCGCGCTCAACGCCGCTTCCGGGGTTGCGGCACCAGCGATCCCGTGACTCACCTTGCCTTTGGTCAGCGCGGCATCCGCCATGATCGTCAGCCCGCTTTGCAAGCCAAAGTCGCGCAAGGCGAGATCAAGTGACTGCGGGCGAATATGATATGGCGTCTCGGCAAAGGCCGGACTTCCACAGGTTGATACAATCAATCCTGCCAGCGCGATTCCGCACAACATCGATCGACGAACGCGCAAGGACCCAAAGGTCATCATCCCCTCCTGTATTGCGTTTCGACTTGAGCCGAATCCGCTTCCGTACGACTATGACGCGACCATGAGCCTGGTGGGGGGATCATCCTGAAAAAAACGAAAGATTCCAGCAAACGGTGTCCCGCGACGAGAAAAGCCCTCTCCTGATCCCCCCGACCATAGCAGAGCACCGTCTATCATCTGGGACATGCCGAATTGTCCGGCGGAGCGAGGCGCATGAGTGGAGATCGACCGGGAAAGGCTGATCGCATGTCGGCGGACAACAGGCCGCAGCACACCTATGACCTGACGGAATGGATGAATCGCTATGGGCCAGGCTTGCGCCGCTTCCTGGCCCGGCGGGTCAACGCAGCGGATATTGACGACCTTGTTCAGGATGTTTTCCTGCGCATGCAAACCGCCCAGTCAAACCAGCCGATCGAGCATGCCGAACGCTATCTTTTCCGGGTCGCACAAAATGTCCTGATCAGCCGCTATCGCGCCGATGGCGGCCGTATGCGGCCGGTGCTCGGCTCGATCGAGGGGACCACCGCAGAACCCCGCGACGACATTTCTCCCGAACGCATTGCGATCGGGAGAGAACAATATGCCCTGGTGATTCAGGCCATTGCGAACCTGTCCCCGCGCGTACGCGCCGCGTTCGTCATGCACCGGTTCGAGAACATGACATACCAGACGATTGCCGTACGCATGGGCATAACCAAAAATTCGGTAAAGGAGTTGATCCACCGGGCCTTGCTCCGTCTGTCCGACGTCATGGAGGACATACAGTGACGATCGAGCCTAAACGTCTCGAAGATGGCTTGCGTGCCGAGGCGACGCGTTGGTTCAGCGCGCAGCGCTCCGGCGACATGGCGGCGGAAGAACGGGAAGCGTTCGCGGATTGGCTCCGCTCCAACCCGGGTGCTCACGCCCAGCTTGAGCGGCTGCAACAGCAATGGGACGCCCTGGATTCGATCGCCAACGACCCGGCAGTCCTGGAAATACGCGAGCACGATGTTCACGCATACAATCGTCCGGCGCGTTTCAAGGCGTTGCTGGCGCTTGCCGCGGCGGTGCT
Source organism: Sphingomonas sp. DC1600-2 (assembly GCF_049897605.1). Lineage (NCBI taxonomy): Bacteria > Pseudomonadati > Pseudomonadota > Alphaproteobacteria > Sphingomonadales > Sphingomonadaceae > Sphingomonas > Sphingomonas sp. DC1600-2. The sequence continues at coordinate 302,312 of NZ_JAFCWO010000001.1, read as the reverse complement.
GCTGCTGGTGTCCTCCTCGGTTACGTTTCTGCAATATGGCGACCCAGTGCGATCCTGGTTCGGTTCGGAGGGCGAGTTGTTCCGCACCGGCACCGGGCAGCGCACGACCGCAACCTTGACGGACGGCTCTGTGGTGACGCTCGATGCGGAGAGCGAACTGCGTGTGGTCGAAATGGGTGCCCGTCGCCGCTTGCGACTGATACGGGGGCATGCCTTCTTTCAAGTCGCCAAGGACCGCGTCCACCCCTTTCTCGTCGAAGCAGCCAGCAAGACGATCCGTGCAGTTGGAACCGAATTCGACGTCCAGCTCGATGATCAAGCGAAACTGACCGTGACGCTGATCGAAGGCAAAGTCCGCGTCGAGCAGCCCAATGGATGGGTCCGGCCCGGTCGGCGCGTCAATATGGTGGCGGGTGCGCGCCTGATCGCGAAATCGGATCATGCCTGGAACGTGACACACGTCGATACGGCGAGCGAGACGAGCTGGCTGACGGGTCGGTTGACGTTCATTCGCGAGCCGCTGGCGGAAGCGCTGAACGAGGTTAACCGTTACTCCGCGCGCAAGATCGTCTTTGTGGACGGGCCCGCACCGGCGACCAATATTGTCGGGGTGTTTGCCGCCGGCGATGTCGATAGCTTCGTTACGGCGCTGGAGTTGAACGGAATCGCGCGGGTCTCGGATCGCACCGACACGAAAATAATGGTCACCCGCTCCGCTCGAGATGGAAGGGGAGATTGAGCCATCCGGCGGCGGCTGGTGCAGAAAAGGTACGGTCGCTGCCCCTGCCGGACAAACCCCGACCGGTTGGCCATCGAGTATCTGCCGACATTCGCGCGAAACGGCGTGATCCGGGACCGTTTCGTCATGCCCGATCAAGTCACCCGCGTGCCAACGCTGGCGAAGGAACCGGGGCGCGAGAATGCCGAAGCCGTCTCAGCGGACCGGGTCTCGATGCCGGGCACCACACAACCAGCCGATATCCTGTGGATGCACCCTTTTTAGCACGAAGCGCTGATCGGTTTCGGGGCGCTCCTCACGAGCGGTCGCCGAGCTTGATCGCTTTGAGCAGCGCGTCGGTCATCACCTTTGGATCTGCTCTACCATTTTGATTGGTGAGGACGATCGTCGAGAGGGGTTCGCCAAGGTCGCGGCGGTACCAGCAAGAGAAACCGGCGGTTCCCCCGCCGTGCGAGACGATGGTCCTTCCATCCACCTCGTCGACTTCCCACCCAAAGCCCCAACCGGCGGGCTGACCGTTCGACAGGCTGGCGCTACGCCACATCTTCCGCCGAACGCCCGAGCTCAAGATTCGCCCCTGATCCAGGGCAACGGACCAGCGATTGATATCGGCTACGGTCGACAGGAGGCCGCCGGCTGCCCAAGTCGATCCGGCCGCGCTGCGCGGAGGATCGTCGTCGTAACGCCCTTCGCTCCAGAAATGCCCTGAAGCACAACGGTTCCTGCATGGGATCCGATCGCGAGGGCCCGTCGACGACATGCCGGCTGGCCCGAAAAAGCGCTGCCGAAGCAGGTTCCAATAGTTTTCCCTGGTGACCGCTTCGGCCGCCATCCCGAGAAGAATGAAGCCGGTATTGTTGTATTCGTGCCGCTCGCCGGGCGCGAAGCTGTTGGGCCGGTCCGCCACCAGCGCGAGGATTTGCCTCGGCTTGAGCTCCTGCGGCATAAGCAGGCGGAAATTGTCTCCATTGAGATATTCGGGCAACCCGGACGTGTGGCTGAGAAGCTGCGAAAGCCGAATATTCCGCCAGGTCGCGGGGATATCCGACACATAGGTCTCGATTGGCGCGTCGATACGCAGCAGACCTTCCTCTTGAAGTTGAAAGATCAGCGACGCTGTGAAGGTCTTCGTCAACGAACCGATCTCAAAGATCGTCTGCGCATCGGGAACGGACGCTGCATTGCCCTTGGTGCCCGCGCCTCCAGCAGCCACAATTCGGCCCTTTCGAACCGCTCCGGCCGCGATCCCGGGCGCAGCGTCGAGCGGGATCTGCGAAAGAATTGTCTCGGCTCGACGCACGGCCAAAGCCGGATGCGGCATCAGAAACGGTGTCGCGGTGAGCCCGGCAAGAAAAGCTCGCCTCGAACCGCTGGCAGCCGCATTCCGCGTTCGCAAAAACCCATCGTCGGCAGAGCACGTCCAATTACGCTTCAGCATCAATAGAATGCTCCATTGGTCGTAATCGCGAAACGGGTTCTCATGGACGCTGAAACTGCATCGGTTGACGCATCAGTCAAACATCGATTGCGATCGTTCCCGACGACCCGAACGCATCGGAAGGCGGTTCGAGCGCGTATCGATCATTCGGAGGATTTTGAGGGCTCGGATGCGCGAGGGTGCAGCTTGACCAAGCCGCACCCCGCCGGGCAGTTCCCCTGCTTTGCCCGGGCACCTTACTCGTGGCGCAATGCGCGGGCCGGCTCCGCGCGCGCGACGCGCCATGCTTGGCCAAACACGGTCGCGGCCGCGATCAACACCGCGATCAGCGTCGCGCCAACGAAGAACAGCGGCGACAGCGCAATCCGGTCGTCAAACCCGCCGAGCCAGCGCTGCATGGCGACAAAGGCCAGCGGCCAGGCCACAAGATTCGCCAGCAGCACCGGCCGCATGAACTGAACGATCAGCAAACGCAGCACTTCCGCGGTCGACGCGCCGAGCGTCTTGCGGATGCCGATCTCCTTGACGCGGCGCGCGGTATCGAAGGCGGCCAGCCCGTAAAGGCCGATGCACCCGATCAGGATCGCAAGCACCGCGCCGATTGTAAACAACCGCGAGCGCTGCGCATCGGCCTTGTAGTAGCGCGCGAACAGGTTGTCCTCGACCGAGCGGGCGCGGAACGGAACCCCGGGCGCGACGCGCTTCCACGCCGTCTCGAGTGCCGCCGTCATCGCTTTTGGATCTCCGCTATACCGCACCGCTGCGATCGGCGAGATGACCCCGACAGTGTCGTAATAATAAGCGACCGGGTCGACCGGGTCACGCGGACTGCGGAAGCGGACATTGTCGACCACGCCGATGATCGTCGACCATCGATCGCCATCGCTGATCGTTTGCCCCACCGCCGCCGTCGGCGACGAAAAGCCGAGCGCCGTCACCGCCTTGCGGTTGATCACCAGGTTGGGGCCGATTTTCTTGCGCTCCGCCGGGGAAAGAAGAGCGCGATCGTCGGCATGCGCCGCGTCGAACAGGCGCCCGGCAATGCGCCGGGCACCGTAGACCGCGAAATAGTCGCGCCCCGTCCCGACATCCATCACCGATATCTTCCGGTCGGGCGCACCTGGCCGACTGTAGCCCGAGAAATTGGTCGTATCCTGATCCCCCGGCGCATTGTTGCCCACCGTTACGCCCGTCACGCCCGGAACCGCTGCCGCGCTGCGTAAGATGTCCGCGCGCTGCGCCGCATCGAGCCCGCTATCGTTGAACGAGCGAATGAGCAGCAGCCCTTCCCGATGGAAGCCGAGGTCGGCGTCGCGGATGTGCGCGGTCTGCGCCAGCATCGTCCCGGTTGCGATCGCAAAGGCGATGGCGATGGCGAACTGGACGATGACCAGCGCGCCACGCAACCGTGCTCCGGCGCGACCACCGCCCGGTGCGCGCGTCGAGGCCAGCACCGCAGCGGGACGGAAACCCGACAGGACGAAGGCGGGGTACAGACCGGCCACCAGCGCGATCACCAGGACCAGCGCGATCATGGGAAGTACGATCCCGTCGCGCCCGAAATAATGGAGCGCGAGTTGGGTGCCCCCGAGCGTATTGACGAATGGCAGCGCGATCTCGGCCAGCGCAAAGCCGATCAACGCCGCCACCGCGACGGTAGCAAGCGCCTCGAACAGGAACTGACCGATCAGCGCGCGCCGCGTGCCGCCAACCACCTTGCGGATCGCCACCTCGCGCGCCCGGAGGCCGGCACGGGCAGTCGCCAAATTGACGTAGTTCACGATCGCGATGACCAGCGTCAACAAGCCGACCACGCCCAGCGTCGTCACGATCGCGCGATCGCCGGGGCTGTAGAGGTGCATCGCCGTCAGCGGGCGCAGCGACTGAAAATACTCGCCCTTCTTGATGTTGTCGCCGGCATAAGCATGCCGATCAAGGAAGGTGGGCAATTGCGCCTCGAAGGCGCGCGCGCTGGCCGTATCGGGAAAGCGCAGGAGCGTGGTCAATGACGAGCTGCCCCAATGCTCCCACCATTCGTTGCCGAAGCGGGCGCGCACCAGTTGCGCGAACATCTCGTCCTTGAAGGTCACATTGTCGGGCATGTCGCGCAGCACCGCGCCGACCCGATAGGGATAGACCGCGCCATTGATCGCGAGCTGCAGCGTCTGGCCGATCGCCGGCTGGCTACCGAAATATTTCCGGGCGGCACGCTGCGTGATCACCAAGCCGTTGGGGTCGGCAACGGTGCGGGCCGGATCGCCCTCGATTGCCGGAAATTGCATCAGATCAAAGAAATTCGGATCGACCGCGCCAAGCTCCTCCGACGTCGCTTGCGCGCCCTGTCGGACCGTCGCTGCAGTCGGCATGAAGCGGGTGCCGACCAGTTGCGGATAGTCGGCGCGTAACTGAACGAGTTCGCTGCCCATCGTGTTGGGATTGGGGTCAGGCGGATATCCCGGCATGACATAGCGCTCTTCCATTACCCACAGTCTGTCCTGCTCGGGCAAGACGCGGTCAAAACCGCTTTCGAACTGCACGAACAGGTAAAGGACCAGGAAGGTCGCGATACCGAGGGCCAGTCCGCCAATGTTGAGCGCCGCGAACAACCGGTGGTGGGCGAGCGAGCGATAGAGCGAGACCAGCATCTTACGCTGCCCGACGCGCGGAGGACAGGATGCGACCGTCGAGCATGTGTACCGTTCGCTTGGCGATATCGGCGTGCGCGGGGGAATGGGTGACCATCACGATCGTCGATCCGTCTGCGTTGAGCTGGCCGAGAATGTCCATCACCTGCGCGCCATTCTCGGTGTCGAGATTGCCGGTCGGCTCGTCCGCGAGGATCAGCCGCGGCTCGCCGACAATGGCGCGGGCGATCGCGGCGCGCTGCTGCTGTCCGCCGGAGAGTTGATGCGGGTGGTGCCGCTGGCGATGCGCGACGCCGACACGATCCATCGCCGCGGCGACGCGGTCCTTTTTCTCCCCCGTCGGCATTGCGCGATAGGCGAGCCCCAGGGCGACGTTCTCGGCGATCGTCAATTCGTCGATCAGGTTGAAGCTCTGGAACACGAAGCCAAGGCGATCCCGCCGCAGTTTTGCAAGCGCGCTCTCCGGTGCGCGGGCGATGTCGGTACCCTCGAACAGATAGCGACCGCCGCTCGGGCGATCGATCGTGCCGATAATGTTGAGCAAGGTCGATTTTCCGCAGCCCGATGGCCCCATGATCGCGACGAACTCGCCGGCCTCGACGGCCAGTTCGATCCCGCCAAGCGCGGTCGTCTCGATCTCGTCCGAGGCATAGGTACGGCTGACGTCCTGGAGCTGGATCATGGGCAAATCCTATTTGAGAAGAAGGGTCTGGAAGGGTGCGTAGGAGGTCAGTGCGGTGGTCACGATGCGGTCGCCTGGTGCGAGGCCAGAAATGACCTCGACCTGATCGGGATTGCGCCGCCCGGTAACGATCGCGCGCCGTACCGCTTTCGAATCGCCGTCGAGCACGAAAGCCATGGTCCCGCCGGCATCGAGCCAGCCCCCCGAAGGCGCGACGATGGCGGGCCGGTCCGCGCCGAGGATGAGCCGAACGTCGAGCGTCTGCCCGCGGTTAAGCGCGACCGGCGGGCTCGTCCTGAACGCGAGTTCAACGCGGAAACGCCCTGCCGTCACCTGGGGCAGCACCTTTAACAGGGTCATCGGATAGCTTCGACCGTCGAGGTCCGCGACCGCACCAAGGCCGGTGTGGACGCGCCCCAGATAGAATTGATCGACGTCGGCGATCAGCTTCCACTGGCCTTCTGAATCGATCTGTCCAACGGGATCGCCGCTCTTGAGCATCTGTCCCGGCTGCAGCGTGAACGCAGTAAGCCGCCCGCCGACCGGCGCGCGTAATACCAGTGCCGACAGGCTCGCGCGTACCATCGCCAGGCTCTCGCGCAACTGCTGGGAGGTCGCAGCGATGCCCGAGGATTGGGCGGCGAGCGTGACCGCCGCCTCGCTCGTGCCGCGCTGGAGCGTGGCGACGCGTGCCTGTTGATAGGCGACATCCTCGCGCACGGGGTCGATCGCGGCGCGGGCGATGATGCCCTTGTCGAACAGCACCTGTCTCTGCGCGAGCAGGGTCTGCGCCTTGGACAGCGCGTTGCGCGCATCTGCCAGGTCGCGCGCGCCGTCCTGCCGCGTGTTCTGTACCGTCAGTCGCTGGCCATTTATCGCACTCAGCTGACCGATGATTTCGGCCGAGCGGCTGGCGACGTCGAGCGCGAGCGAAGGATTGGACAAGCGCGCGAGCGGGGTGCCCGCGGCCACCATCGCGCCGTCGGCGGCCGCCAGTTCCGCGACCTGCCCGCCCGAGATGGCGGTGACGAACACCGTCCGCAGCGGCGCGACTTCGGCGCGTAACGGCACGAAATCGCGAAACGGCGCGCGCGTTACCGCTCCGGTGCGGATCGCTGCGCTATCGACGCTCAACGTATTGGAGCCGGGCATCAGCAGCCACAACACCAAGGCCGCGATCACCACCACCACGCCAATCGCACTCCGCACAATCACTCGCCAACGTTTGGCGTGGGGGCGCTCGATGCGACGGTCCATCGCTGCGCCAGATTGGGTCATCTGCGTCATGCCGACACCATAACGGATGCATCGCGACGGGCCTAAAGCGCGGAAATCCGGCGTTTCTGGCAGCAATCGCGCCGTGCGTTTCCCATATCTGTACGGACTGTCCGTTTCCGGACACTATGCAACACCATGTCAAGCGAATCGCCCGCCATCCTGATCGTCGAAGACGATGCCGACGTCGCGAAGGCCGCGCGGTTGTTGCTTGAACGCCAGGGAATGACCGTATCGATCGCCGCCGATCCTGCGGCTGCCTGGGTGTATCTCGCCGAGCGGCCTGCCGACGTCCTTCTGCTCGACCTCAACTTCGCGCGCGGGCGCACCAGCGGCGAAGAGGGTTTTGCGATGCTCGACCGCCTAATTGCGGCCGACCGCCACGCCGTGGTGATCGTCGTCACCGGTCACAGTGGCATTGCCGTCGCGGTACAGGCGATGCGCCAGGGGGCGACCGACTTTGTCATCAAGCCGTGGAACAACGAACGTCTGCTTGCGACGGTCCAGCGCGGCGTCGCGCTGCGCCGTGCGAAGCTGGATGCCGCAACAGCGCCACCGATCGACGACGGCCTGTTGCTCGGCGAAAGTGCCGCGATCGCGGGCGTGCGCGATCTGATCGCCCGTGTCGCGCCGACCGAAGCTCCGGTCCTGGTCAGCGGGGCCTCCGGCACCGGCAAGACCGTGATCGCGCGGCTGATCCATCGAGGATCGGGACGCGCTGACGGGCCGCTGGTTACGCTCCACGCGGAGACCGCCGACAGCGCGACGATCGCGGAACGGCTCGCCGCCGCTCTCGCCGGTACGCTGGTGATCGACCATATCGATCGCTTGCCGCGCAGGTTGCAAAGCGACCTTGCCCAGCAGGTCGACGGTGCGCGTGTCATCGCGACGACCCGACTGGATCGCGCGGAACTGCGCGCGGCTGTCGGCGAAGACCTGTTGTACCGCGTCAATACGATCGAAATCCGCGTGCCACCGCTAGCCGAGCGCGGCGGCGACGCGCTGCTGCTGGCGCAGCATTTTCGTTCCCTGTTCCAACATCGGCATGGCAAGCTTGGCGGACCGATTGCTGACGCTGCCGCGAAAGCGATCGCGCAATCTGCCTGGCCCGACAATGTGCGCGAGCTGCGCCTTCTGATGGAACGCGCAGTGCTGCTCGGCACGGACGACGCGCTTGGACTGGACGATATCGCGCGGCCGCCTGCGCACGACGCCGAACGGCCGCTACAGCCGGGACGATCGCTCGCGCAGAGCGAGCGGGCGATGATCGATGCAGCGCTCAAACGCTACGCGTTCAACGTGAGCCGTGCCGCAGAGGAACTCGGACTGACCCGCGCGGCCTTATATCGGCGGATGGCGCGCTATGGCCTCTGACGGCATCCGTCGCACGATCCGAGCGCTGGTCCTCGCGCTGGCGGGTGGGATCATCGCACTGGCAGCCACCCACGGCCTGTACGCGACCGCGCTGCTCGCGATTGTGGTCGCAGCCTGGACCGCGGTGCGCAATGCGGTTGAGCAGGGCGCGCCCTCGCCCGCCCTCGCACCACCGGCTCCGTTGCCAGTAAAGTCCGACCCTGAAGCACTCCAGCGCCTCACCGCCTATCTGGACCTCTCGCCGGCCCCCTTGGTCTCGCTAGATGGTGACCGCCTTCGCGCGGTGAACCGCGCGGCGCGGCGCTTGCTGGGAACGAACGACCTGGTAGCCGAACCTCCACCCGCTCTCCTGGGGATGCTGTCGGACACCCGACCCGGCCGAACCGCCAAGATCGACCTGGACGACGCCGGGGAGATCAGGAGCTTCGCGCTCACCACGGGGGACCTGGCGCTGTCAGGCCGAATGCTGCGAATCGGCGCGCTGATCGACATCGATACCGAGTTGAAGGCGGCGGAGGCGGCCGCTTTGCGCGAGCTCGTCCAAGTGCTGAGCCACGAGATCGTCAACGCGCTAACTCCGATCGCGTCGCTCGCCGCGACGGCGGTGGCGATGCTCGATGATCCCGTGCCACCGCTGCCCGAGTTGCGCGAGGCGATCGAAACGGTCGCACGGCGAGCGGCGAGCCTGCATCGCTTCGGGGAGAGTTACCGCGCGCTGGCACGCCTGCCCACCCCCGCCCTGCGGCGCACCGCGCTTGCCGGTTTTGCAAATGATCTCGCCATGCTCTTCACGTCGCGCTGGCCCGCGATCGAACTGGCGGTGGAAAAGCACGAGGCCCCCGCGCATCTGCTGATCGACCCGGACCAGCTCACCGCCGCGCTCTGGGCGGTTCTGCAGAACGCCGCCGAGGCGCTGGACAATGCGCCCGACGCCAAAATCCACCTGATATTCAAGGCGCGTGTCGGTCGGACGCTGATCGGCATCGTCGACAACGGACCGGGGATATCTGCGCGTGACGAGAGCGACATTTTTCGGCCGTTCTTCACTACCAAGGCAGAGGGCAGCGGAATCGGCCTGTCGCTTGCGCGCCAGATCCTGCGCGGCCACGGAGGCGACCTTGCCCTGGCCTCGTCTCGCGTCGGCAAGACCGAGTTTGAAGCGACTATCCCCGCATGAAGGCACTGCGCGACGCCGCGCAAATCGGTATTCGGCGGAGCGTGACAAGAGCAGACGCCCGTCGCCAGTGGCGGTCGTCCCGTTCGCTACCCCCCGATCTTCCGAAACCAGTCGTTCCCCAGGATATCGAGGGTTGGCTGCCCCTAGAGCCGTCGGATTTAGATCCAGTCGGCGCAATAAGTGGCCCCGCGCACGGGTCAGGCTTGCCTGTCGTGCACGAGGCCATCCCCTCAGAGCGCGACCACCGGGTCGGACGACAGCGACATCTGGCGGGCTTGAACGAGGGCACTCTCGATCGCGCTGCGTCGCGCCTCCTCGCCGCGGCCCAGCCCTTCGGCAACGATGACTTCGACATCGACACCGACAAAACTGAAAATCGAGCGCAGCAGCGTTTCGGCATGCTCATATGCCGAATAGGGGGATCCCTCGCCATAGACGTTGCCGCGCGCGAGCGCGACGATCACGCGCTTGCCCGTGACCAGGCCGACCGGGCCGTTCTCACCATAAGCGAAAGTCTTGCCCCTCACGGCGATGCGATCGACCCACGCTTTCAACTGGCTGGGGATCGAGAAATTGTAGAACCCGGCACCAATCACCACGATGTCGGCGTCGAGAAATTGCTGCACGTCCTCACCGCTCTCCAGCGCCAGGAAAGCATCGAGAGTCATGTGCGCGATCGGCTCGGCGGCAAGGTCGCGATAGGTGACCTCAAGGGTTGGATCGGTTTCCAAAAGACGCGCCACCACGGCGGCGGAAATGGCGCGGCTCGCTGAACCCTCACCCATGATGCTGGAATCGAGATGAAGAAGCTTCATTGATTGTCTCCGGTCTGGATTTGTGACCTGGAGCAGGTATGGAACCGAGGGCGAACCGCCAAGAACGCATATTTTTAGGACCTGGTCACATGGATATGCCCGCCACTCCAGGCATCAACGCCGACTGCCGGAGAATGAGCAGCGTGCTGTCTCTCGTCGGCGACAAATGGACGGTGATGATCGTCATGGTGCTTGCCGAACGACCGCGCCGCTTCAACGACATCAAGCGGACGATCGGCGGGATCTCGCAGCAAATGCTGACCCGGACACTGAAAGCGCTCGACCGCGACGGCATGGTCAGCCGGACGGTACATCCGACCGTGCCGCCACAAGTTGAATATGCCCTGACGGATTTGGGGTATTCGCTGTCGGAGCCGCTGCGCGCGCTAGGAGCCTGGGCGGGAAAGCATCTCGAACTGATCGACGAAAACCGCCATCGCTATGACGGGGCGCGGAAGATCGAGGCCGAGACTCCCACGCGGGCGCAAAGACCATAACGCGGCCGTTGCGCCCCGCCCTCATGGTCTGGAAGAGCGCATTGCGAGCATCACCCAATCCCCGATCGATCCCGTGATCACCACGGCACCGACGCGCCAAAGCGGTCGATGAAGCGCAGCCCCGGCGTACCCCTTTGGGCGAGCAAAGTGTCGGCCAGTTGCGGCATGGTCTCCGCGATGCTGAAGGGCGCGTGCGGTCCGCCAAGCGCGGTGCGGATCCAGCCTGGTGCCATCAGCACCATCGCACGTGGATCGCCGGCATGGCGGGCGGCAAAGCTGCGCATAGCTTGGTTGAGCGCGGCCTTGCTGCCGCGATAGACCTCAAAGCCACCGTTTGTATTGTTGGCGATGCTGCCCTGGCCCGACGACATCACGCCGATCAGGCCCGTGCGCGGCACAAGATCCTGAAGGCCTTCCACCGCCCGCATCACGCCGAGCGTGTTGGTCAGCATGACGTGCACAAATTCGTCGGTGGGGACCTCCGCGATCGTCTCCATCGCGTTGCGGTTGGCGGTGCCCGCGTTGACGAACAGCAGGTCGATGGCGCGATCCGCGAGGCGGTCGTGCAACGCCGCGATCTGGGAGGGTTCGGTGACGTCGAGCGCTTCGATCGCAACCTGGCCCGGATGGGCCTCGGCAAGATCGTGCAAATCGGTCCGGTCCGTCTCTCGCACCGTACCGATAACGTGCCAGCCCTTTTTGACGAACTCCGCCGCCAATGCGTGGCCGAGGCCTCGGGATGCGCCCACCAGAAGGAGCGTGCCGCGATCGGTTGAAATGGTCATGAGGGTCTTCCTTTGTTGCTCTGCCGGGCCCGATGTCGAGGATGCGCAGCGCACGCGCCAGACGCATAGAATGCAAAGAACAATTGCGTCTGACGCCATGTCTGGCATGCAGATCCGGCTAGGGGATGGGGATGCCGCCAATCGATCTGAACCTGCTGACCGCGCTTGATGTGCTGCTCAGCGAATGCAGCGTCACCGCCGCCGCCCGGCAGCTCGGCCTAAGCGTTTCGGCGATGAGCCGGACGCTGGCGCGGCTGCGCGTTGCGACCGGCGACCCGTTGCTGGTCCAGGCCGGACGGGCGCTCGTCCCGACGCCCTATGCGGAACAATTGGCTGAACGCGTCCACAGGATCGCGCAGGAAGCGCGGTCGGTGCTTACGCCGACGATCGAACATATCGATCCGGCGACACTCGTGCGGACCTTCACGATTCGCGCCAATGAAGGGTTCGTCTCGGTGTTCGCGGCAGCTTTGGTCGCAGCGATCACCACGGCGGCACCGCACGTGCGGCTGCGCTTCGCGCCGAAACCGGACAAAGCGGCGGTGCCGCTGCGCAACGGCACGATCGACGTGGAAATCGGCACAGTGGAAGCCTCGGCTCCCGAGCTGCGCAGCCAATTGCTGTTTCGCGATCGCTTCGTCGGTGTGGCACGGCGCGGGCACGCGCTATTGGACGGCGCAATCACGCCACACCGCTACGCAGCGTGCCGCCACGTTATCGCATCGCGGCGCGGCGCGTCGAGCGGACCGGTGGACGACGCACTCGACGCACTTGGGCTGCGGCGCGACATCGTCGCGATCGTATCGAGCTTCCTCGACGCGCTCGACATCGCCCGCCGTTCGGACCTTATCGCGCTGGTGCCGCACGCGTGCCTGCGAGGCGGAGCGGCGGCAACGGAAGGCCTCGTAGCGTTCGAGCTGCCGGTGACGACGCCGGGTCTTTCGATCAGCGTGATGTGGCATCCGCGCCTCGACGCCGATCCGGCACACCGCTGGCTGCGCCAAATGCTGATCGCGACGTGCCGGCAAGCGGTTCAACCGGACGGGGCCAGGCGGGCGACGTAATCGATAAACGCCCGGAGCGGCGGTGGCACGAGCTTGCGACTGGAATGGTAGAGAAAAGGACCGGGAAAAGGCTGCCACCACGCCTCCAACACCGGCTCGAGCGCATGGCTCGCCAGAGGCGGCCGAAGCCAGTCTTCGAAAAGGTGGATCACGCCAACGCCGGCGATGGCCGCTTCGACGCCGAGATCTATAGCTCCCCCAACGCCAACGACCAGCCGGGCCCGCGGCTCGATCCGAACGATCTCGCCGTCGCGCTCGAATTCCCAGGGAGACGTCAACCGACCACTGGCGAAGCGACCGAGAATGCACGGATGCCGGAGCAAGTCGCGCGGGTGCGAAGGCCGACCATACCGATCCAGATGCTTCGGGGAGGCAGCGGTCGCGAAGCGTTGCACTCGCGGCCCGATCGGCAGCGCGATCATGTCCTGTTCCAGCTTGTCGTCGTAGCGAATGCCCGCGTCGCAACCCGCCGCCAACATGTCCACAAAACCGTCTTCGGCGATGATCTCGACCTTTATGCCGGGATGGGCCTGGAGAAAACCGGGCAGGATTGCCGACAAGATCAGCCGCGCCGCGCTAACCGGTACGTTCAGCTTGAGCGTGCCGGTCAGGCCATCGCGCAAGTCTCCCACCGCGCCAAGCGCCGCTTCCACCTCGCCCAGAGCAGGCGCGAGCCGTTCGAGCAGGCGCGCGCCGGCCTCGGTGGGAGCGACGCTGCGCGTCGTGCGGTGGAGCAGCCGGACCCCGAGCGACGCCTCCAGCCGACGCACGGCCTCGCTCAACGTCGAGGCGCTGACACCCGCAGTTCGGGACGCTTCGCGAAAGCCGCGCGCGCGCGCCACCGCCAGAAACGCGTTCAGGTCGGTCAGGCTCTGGTTCATTGTCTGCCTTTCCGCACAGCCCGTGCTGATCATGCCGGATTATCACCATAGTCGCCATGCCCTAGCTTGAGCAGGAAGGAGACAATCCCATGCACCCGATTGATCAGGCAGGCAGCTTCACCCTTGGCGACCGCGCGGTAAGGCGGATGGGATATGGTGCCATGCAACTCGCCGGGCCGCACGTATTCGGGCCGCCGAAAGACCGCGACGCCGCGATTGCAGTGCTGCGCGACGCCGTGGACGCAGGCGTGAACCATATCGACACCAGCGACTTTTATGGCCCGCACGTCGTCAATATGCTCATCCGCGAGGCACTATCGCCCTATGCCGAGGATCTTGTTCTCGTCACGAAGGTCGGCGCGGTACGCGGGGACGATGGTTCCTGGAACCTCGCAGACTCGCCCGACGACCTGCGCCGCGCGGTTGAAGACAACCTGCGCCATCTGGGGCTGGACACGCTTGAGGTGGTCAATTTCCGTTCCATGCTGGGCGGTGGCAATGCAGGACCGGCCGAGGGCTCGATCCGCGTCCCCTTCCAAGCCCTTGTCGGCATGCGTGAGGAAGGTTTGATCCGTCACCTTGGTCTCAGCAACGTGACCGCAGCACAGGTTGCGGAGGCGAGAGCGCTCGCGCCGATCGTCTGTGTGCAGAACCAGTACAATATCGCCCACCGCAGCGACGACGCGCTGATCGATGCGCTGTCAGAGGACAGCATCGCTTTCGTACCGTTTTTCCCGCTGGGGGGCTTCAACCCGTTGCAATCGTCCCGATTGAACGCGGTCGCCCGCGACCTCCGCGCGACGCCCCTGCAGGTGGCGCTCGCATGGCTGTTGCGGCGCTCGCCCAACATCCTGCTGATCCCCGGGACCTCGTCGACCGCGCACTTGCACGAAAACCTGGCTGCCGCCTCGCTGAACCTGCCGGACGACGCGCTGGCGACGCTTAATGGGATTGGCAGCTAGGCAACCCTATCCTTCCTTGATTGCCCGAGGGGTGTTGGGGTATGTCGCCAGTCGCTGGATCATCGTTGCCGCACCAATCAGCAGCACGATCGGCACAAGCAGGACATAAAACCCAACCGTTCCGCTGAACGCCGCCAGGAGATGCCCGACGATGAACGACCCGGTGGTGCCGCCCAGCGCGGAAAAGACGACGATCAGGCCAACCATCGCGGGCTGCTCCTGCGGCCGCATCGACGACAGGATCGCCGAATTCAGCGCCGGGTAGATCGGCGCCATCAACAAGCCGATCATCGGCAAAAGATACGCCGCGATCGGCGCTCCCGCCCAGCCGGTTACACGGCCATGATGCCCGGCGGCGAGCGGCAGCACCGCCAGCATCAGCAGCGCCATCCCGGCAAGACAGCCGCAGACCAGCGGAAACCAGCCGGTCCGCCGTACGACGACGCCAGCCCCCAGCCGCCCAAGCGCCAGGCACACCGCGAAGATCGACGCCGCCTGCACGCTCATTTGCGCCGACAGACCGAGCAATTCCCGATTGAAGGTCGGAAGCCACGACCCGATGCCTTGCTCGACCAGCACATAGCAGAAGATCGCCGCGATAAAGCTCAGCGTCAGCGGCCGCCAGGCGAGCGCGAGCATTTCGCCGAATTTCTGGCGCGCACTCTCGGGTGAAGTGCCCGTCGATTCGATCGCTGCGCCCTCGTCAAAAGGGGTTAGAGTCAACAGCACCAATGCAACCCCACTTGCCGCCGCGAGCCCGTAATAGACGTTCAGCCACTGCGGGTCCGCCGGATTGACCGGGTTGATGAAGGCCGCGAAGATCCAGTATCCGCTCAGCACCCCGAGCATGAACACGCCCTCGATCACATTGAGCAGGGAAGCGTGCTGCGTGCTGTCCTTGGTCAGCAGGCCAACGAAACTATAGACCGAAACCTTGGCCACGCCGAAGCCGACCCCGACCGCAAGGAACATCAGTCGGGTGGTCCAGAAACCCGGTGCCAGCGGCATCGCCAGACATGCAAGCGCGACGACCCCGAGCGCGACGACCATCGCGCGGCGCAATCCGAAGCGCGGAAGCTGCGCGGCGAGCAGAAAGCTCGTCGCCGCGATCGACAGGTCCTTGAATCCCTCGAGCGAACTCGCCGCGCCCTTGGTGATGTGGAAGGATTCGATCGATTGCAGGATCACGGTGCCCACGCTGTTGAGCAGCACGGCAAAAACCGCATAGGTCAGGGCAAGCCCGACGATCAGTCGTGTTCGGTTCATGGTCCTCCCCTGCCGGAGCGTCGATCCGGCTTATTGTCTTGACCACCTCCTATTATGAAATGCATATCATTGGCAAATCGGGCGCGCATGCGCCGTGTCAGGAGAGAGTTTGCGTGGGGCGGTCATTACCGGAAGCGTCGTTTGCTGCCATGCGTTTTGCGCGCGATGGCTGGTGCCTGGCTGCCGAGGGGCAGACACTGCAGCTACACCATGTTCCCGCGCTCTTTTCGATCGGCAACGGCTTTATCGGGATGCGCGGTCCGGGAGACGGGGCAGATGCGCCCAGGGTCTATCTCAACGGCGTTTATGAACGCATGCCGATCGCCTATCATGAGGCGGCACACGGCTATGCGCGGGAAACCGACCTGCGGCTCGCGGTGGCGGATGCAACACGACCAGCGATCCTGGTCGAGGGCCAGCCCGCCGAGGCGGCGAGCAGTGTCACGCTTGATCTCACGCGCTGCGTCCGCGCCGAAACGGTGCTGGCCGGTGGTATCGACTTAACGATCGAACAATTCGTGGCGATGGCGCAAACCGCTCTCGTCCTCACCCGCGTCCGGTTTCCCGCAGGTAAAGACGTGGTGGTGACCCCCTTGGTGACGCCGCCTCCTGGCAGCGAGGCACCCGTCGCTGCCGAGCCGCAAAGCGACGCGATTTACGATCCGCGCATCGCGCCCACGCTTGCGGACAGCCCGTGGCGCAAGCTCGATCTCCGCGCCGGTCCCGGTATCGCCGCGCGCACCGACCGCCTGCACCGCAGCGGCTTCGTGGTGGCGAGCGCGATGCAGGAAATCGGACGCCGTACCGCCGGCAATCTGGTCGAGGTCGATTTCGTGTCGGGCTATCAGGCCGCGCGCGACGAACCCGTACTGGAGCCGCTGCTTGCCACGCTCAACGCGGCGCAAGCGCGGGGCTATGACGCGTTGCTGGCCGAACAAACCGCATGGTTCGCCGACTTCTGGTCGAGCAGCACTGTCAGCATTCCGGACCAGCCCGAAACCGAACTGGCGATCCGCTATGCGCTTGCGGAATTGACGATGGCGGTCGGGCGCGACGGCAAGACCTCGATCGGGGCCAAGGGGCAGACCGGTGAGGGCTATGAAGGCCATGTCTTCTGGGATGCCGATCTCTACGTGCTGCCGGTATTTGCCTTCACGCAACCGGCGATTGCCCGGGCGATGCTGGCATGGCGGATTTCGGGTCTGGATGCCGCCCGCGACAATGCCCGCGCGATGGGCCAGACCGAGGGTGCGCTATACCCGTGGCGGACGATCGGCGGGCACGAATGCTCGTCCTATTTCCCGGCGGGCCCCGCGCAATATCACATCAACGCCGACATCGCCTACGCGCTGGAAACCTATCTTGCGGCGACCGGCGACCGCACGATTCTCAACCAGGGCGGGGCGGCGATGCTGGTGGAGACCGCGCGCATCTGGCTGGCGATCGGATACCATGATGGGGATCGCGACGATGCCTTCGTCATCAACCGCGTGACCGGCCCCGATGAATATTCGGCGATCGTCGACAACAACCTCTATACCAATGTGATGGCCGCACGGCATTTGCGCTTCGCCGCGCGCGAAGGGCTGGCACTGTCGCTACTGGATGCGGCGGAAGCCGCGCGGATGGTGCGTGCTGCCGACGCGATGCTCCTGCCGTTTGACGATGCACGGCAGGTCTATGCGCAGGACGATGGCTATTTCGCGCTCGATCCATGGCCGTTCGCCGACACCCCGCCGGAGAAATATCCGCTGCTGCTGCACTTCCACCCGCTCGCCATTTATCGGCGGCGGGTGTCGAAGCAGGCGGACGCAGTGCTGGCAGTGGCGCTGCTCCCCGAAGCCTTCGCCGACACCATGCGGCAGCGGATGGTCGAGACCTATGAGGCGACGACGACCCACGATTCGACCCTGTCCGCCAGTGCCTTCGCCACCGCAGCGGCGCGTGCGGGCGATGGCGCGCGCGCGGCGCACTATTGGCGCGTCGCCGCGCTGACCGATTTGTCCGATCTGTTCGGCAATACCGATCACGGGCTGCATATGGCCGCCTTGGCGGGAAGCTGGACGACGCTGGCGATGGGCTTTGCCGGGATGCGAGTCGAGGGCGACACGCTCTGTTTCGATCCGGTCGAGATTCCCGGCCTGCCCGAATACCGCTTTTCCATCACCTATCGCGGTGTGCCGGTCGAAGTGACGGTCTCCGGTGCCACCGCGCGCGTATCGGTGCGGGGCGACCACGCCGTGCAGATCCGCATCGCGGGCGTCGATGTGGCGACGTCCTCGGAAATCCAGAACGCGCGAGCGACCGTATCATGACCTTCCGCGCCGCACTTTTCGATCTGGATGGCGTGCTGGTCGACAGCGCGCGTCTGCATTTCGTCGCCTGGAAACGGATCGCCGATGAGCTCGATATTCCCTTCGACGCGGACGACAATGAAGCGCTGAAGGGCGTCGATCGCATGGGGTCGCTCGAGCACATCCTGCGGCTTGGGGGCCGCACGCTGGACCTGCCCGCGAAAGAGCACCTCGCCGCCCGCAAGAACGGCTTCTACCTCGATGCCCTGACGACGATGAGCGACGCCGACGTGCTGCCCGGTGCTGCGGCATTGCTGGCGCGGGCGCGCGAACGCGGGTTGCTGCTAGGGGTCGCCTCCGCCAGTCGGAATGCCACGGTCGTGCTGGAACGGGCCGGGCTCTCGCGCGCCGTCGATTTTATCGCAGATGCGGCAAAAGTCGCGCACTCGAAACCTGCGCCGGACATCTTTCTTGCTTGCGCGACGGGCTTGGGCGTGGGGCCGGCCGAGTGTGTCGGCTTTGAGGACGCGGCGGCCGGCGTAGACGCGATCAAGTCCGCCAACATGGTGGCGATCGGGATTGGCGACCGCGAGATTTTGGCCAAAGCCGATTTGGTCTTCGCGGCAACCGCCGATGTCGATCTCGACCGCGTTTTGCGGCTGTCCCCGAGAGCGCCTCAGGTCTGACGGACGATCAGCCGCGTCGGCAACAGGCTCGATTTGGGCCTGCCGCCTTCGAGGATCTGCATCAGCTTTTCGACCAGAATTGCGCCCGCCAAATGGGTTTCCTGCTCGATCGTCGTCAGCGCGGGCGTGAAATCGGCGGCGGGCGGAATGTTGTTATAGCCGCACAATGCGTAGTCGGTCGGCGCTTCCAGTCCGAATTCGCGGAACGCGGCAACGATCGCGATCGCAGCGGTATCCGAAAAGGCGAAAACGGCGTCGGGCGGGGGATTCTTCTGCAGCCACGCCACCATGCTTTGATAGGTGGAGGCATAGGCCATCTGCTCGACATCGAGATGCGCCACGCTGACATCGCCGTGCTTGGCGGCAACCTCGCACAGGCCGTCATAGCGCATGCGGATTTCGGAATGGGCGATATTGCCGACATACAACCAGCGTTTGGCCTGGCGTTTGACGAACAGCTCACCGGCAAGCTGCCCGCCAAGCCGATTGTCGCTGCCGACCGAGCAATAGGGTTCCTTGGGATCGACCCCGCCCCACACGACAAACGCCGCACCGGCGCGCGCAAGATCGCGCAGCATCGGTTCGCGCACGCCCTGGCCGAGGAAAATGAAGCCGTCCGCCACGCGCGAACTGATCAGGTCGAGATGGCTTTGCACGTCGGTGAGGCTGGGGGGCGACAACAACAGGTCCTGGTTGCGGACCGACAATGCCTCCGAAACGCCTGCCAGCAATTCAAAGATGAACGGGTCGGCAATCCGCCCCGCGCGATGCGATCCGAAATCGAGCACCACCGCGACAGTGTCGTTACGCGCCTGCCGCAGCTTCTGTGCGTTGCGATTGATCGCATAGCCATGTTCGCGCGCCACGCGCAGGACACGCTCGCGCGTTTCCGCATTGACCAGCGGGCTGTTGTTGAGAACGCGCGACACCGTTGGCTTTGACACGTTCGCAAGCTGGGCAATGTCCCCCATGTTCAAATCCATGGCGCGTCGACGCAAGACAGGGCTCCTCATTTCCCGGGCAGGCAGGCGGTCGTTGAAACGGATTCCCGATAGACGGTGAAACTGCCCACCCCGCCTGAATGCGATGAAATACGCATGGACGGGAAGGTGATGCAACACGTGCTTCTCACGAAGCGGGCAAGCTGCCGTTTGGGTTTGCCCCGCCAAACCCCGGTCCCGGCAGGTCGAGCGGCACCACTAGCGCCTTATGCGATTGTTTTTCCGCTATATTTTTCAACATTCCGCGAACTGTAACAAACCATTGAAATGCAATTCATAGACGTGTATCCCTCCTGTCATAGCCGGTTCCCGAGCAGGAATGCGGCGTGAGGGAGAGGAAGATGAAAGTTTCGCGCAATCGCTCTTTGGTCGCCGTTTCGGGGGTCGCGCTGGCGATCGCACTGGCCAGCCCCGCTGCCGCCCAGGACGTCCCTTCGCCGACAGCGCTACCTGCGGTCAGCGCACCGGCTGACACAGCCGACCAAACCGACATTGTCGTCACCGGGCGCCCCGCGGGCAGCGGAATCAACAAGCTCGAGGCCGGTTACTCGATCACCACCCTTTCCGCCGACGACTTGAAGCTGCAGGCCCCGAAGAGTTCGGGCGACGCGCTCAAATCGATTCCCGGCGTCTGGGTGGAAAGCTCTGGCGGCGTCGGCACCTCCAACATCTTCGTGCGCGGCATCCCCAGCACCGGGGACGCACCGTTCGTGACGCTGCAGTTCAACGGGATCCCGGTCTACGGGGTCAGCAGCCTCTCCTTCATGGACCAGACGGGGTTGGTCCGGATCGACGAGACCGTCGCCGGAATCGAGGGCGTCAATGGCGGCCCGCAGTCGCTCTATTCGGACGGCCAGGCCGGTCTCACCACCAATTTGCGCCTGCGTGAAGGCGGCGAAGTGACGCATGGCAGCATCGGCGCGTCGATCACCGACTATAGCGCCTGGCGAACCGACGGCTATCTCAGCGGCAAGGTCGCGGACGACCTCTATTACATGGTCGGCGGCTATATTTCGCGCGGGGACAGCGTGCGACGCGCTGGGTTCGACACCGAAAAGGGCCAGCAATTCACCGCGAACATCACCAAGAAGTTCGCGGGCGGCAAATTCAACATTTTCGCGCGCTACACCGACGATCACGGTGAATGGTTCCTGCCGTTCGCGGCCAACGTGCCGGGTCTCGATCTGGGGCGCTACAACCAGCTCAACCAATATACCCGCTATGCGACGATCATTTCGCCCGGTGCGGCGGGCAGCGGTGCGACCGAGCGAGTCGATCTCGCCCAGGGGCGCGGCTGGAAGGGCGTCGTAACCGGTGCCAGCCTCGATTACGATTTCGGCGGCGGCCTGTCGGTCACCGACCGGTTTGGTTTCACCAGCGGCACGCTGCGCACGGCTGGCCTGGTTCCGGCGGGGGCAGGCGCGGTAACGGTTGCGACCGCCCTGGCGACTGCCGGCACGCCCGGCCAGACCACGGTGCGCACGCTCAATACCGGGCAAACGCTTGCCGCGACCGATTATGTCCAGCAATTCGGATCGTGGTTGGTCGAAAAGAAGCTGCAAAACGTTTCGAATGAAGCAGTGCTGAACTTCAAGCGCGGTGCCAATACGCTCAACCTCGGTTATTATTTCTCGCACTTCACCTCGGATGACGCATGGAGTCTGGGCGGCAATCGCTGGGCGCAGGTTGGCGGGTCGGGCGATCTCGTCAATCTCAATAATGGAACCCTGTCCGCCTTCGACATTTCCGATCGCGGCCGCGCCGATGTGAACGCGGTCTATCTGTCGGATTCGTTCAACATCACCGAAGCGCTGCGGATCGACGCAGGGGTGCGCCACCAGTGGACCGATATCGATTTCACCATCACCGGTAACGGCCTCCCCAACGCAGCGAAAATCCACCGCGAAGCCACGCCGTGGACCGTCGGCGTCAACTACCGTGCGCTGCGCAATCTCGACGTCTATGCCCGGATATCGCAGGGGTATCACTCGCCGTCGTTCGACGATGTGCGGTCACAGCTCGGCAATACCGGGCCGCGGCTCGACCTGAACTGGAGCGTGCGCTCCTATGAAGGCGGTGTGAAGTATCGCGGCGGCGGTTTCGAGGCCGCACTGACCGGCTTTTATGACGAGGTCGTGGGCGCGGTGTACAATGACGTTGGCGTACCCCCGCAAATTGCAGGTTCGAAGACCAAGGGCATCGAGCTCGACGCATCCTACCATCATACGAGCGGCCTCGGCTTTACCGGCAACGCCGTGCTCGAAGATGCGAAGACCGACACGCCAGGCATCCCGGCTATCGACGGGAAGAATGCGCAACGTATTCCGTCTTATCAGGTTCGCGTGACGCCGACCTATACCACCCGCATCGCGGACGACAGCGACCTAACGCTCTATGGCACCTATGAAGCGATCGGGAAGCGCTACAGCGATCTCGCCAACACCCAGTTGTTGCCTGCTTATGCGACGGTCAGCGCGGGGCTTCGCGCCAAGATCAAGGGCTACACCTTGCAGGTAGCAGGCGACAATCTGACCAACTCGCATGGCCTGACCGAGGGCAACCCGCGCTTCCTGGCCGGGCCAGGGGCCGCGCTGCCCGACGTGCGCCCGATCTTCGGGCGGTCGTACCGGGTCACGGTAAGCTACGCCTTCTGATGAAGACGGCCGAGCGGCGCGCCGACCATCGGCGCGCCGCTCATTTTATGCGCGCGGCCGGTCCGCTCAGCCGTGCAGTGGCGACAAATGGCTTTTGCTGGCGTGGTGGTGCGCGCCTTCGGTGTGGTGATCGCCATTGGGTTCGACCGCCACCACATTGACCGAGCCGAAACGCACGCCCCGTTCCGCGCGGATCAAATCCGCCAGCGCCCGAACGGCAAGCGTCGGCCCCTTCAAAATAACCGTCTCGAACAAGCTGGTATGATCCAGAATGATCTGCGTCGACGAGACGATGAGATCATGATGCTGATGCTTGATGTCGAGCAACCGTTGCGCGAGCAAGCGCGTGCTGTGGCTATAGACATAGGCAAGGTTCGCGACACACTCCCCCTCCGTCGTCGAGTTGCGATGATGCGTCTCCACGGCCTCGCGCACCAGATCGCGAACTGCCTCCGAGCGCGTCTGATACCCCTGCTCCTTGAGCATCGCATCGAACAGCGGCGCAATCCTGAGATCTAGCGAAACGGTGACGCGTTGCATCGTTGGGGAGCTCCTATTGTCCCCACATATCGCAGTGGGAGACCGCACGGTATTTTTATCCAACGCAGCTCCCCCGAATTTCTTTGCAAGCGGAGGCAACCAAATCGACGGCGCGAAACGTACCCTTTCACGTGTGAACTTTTTTAAAAAACTGCATACAAAAGGGAAACGCCCGTGCCACAAAAGACCCCGTCCGCAAGCGCGATCCAAGCCGCGCGGGACCGTGGCACCGGGCGATCGCTACAATGGCGGGAGCTGCTGTGCGGGGCGGCCACCTTGCTGATCGCGCAATCGGTCGTCACGAACCTCGCCGCCGCGCAAGATATGCCGCAAGCCCCCGATTTTCCGGCGCCGACCGACGCCCAGCACCCCGACGACATCATCGTCTACGGTCGTGCCATCGCCCAGATCGGCATTGCCACCTCGGGATCGCAGGGTGTTGTCGGCTATAAGGATTTCGCGGACAAACCGCTCTCGCGGGTTGGCGAGTTGGTCGAGAATGTGCCGGGCGTGATCGCGACCCAGCATTCGGGCACGGGCAAGGCCAATCAATATTTCCTGCGCGGCTTCAACCTCGACCACGGCACCGATTTCGCAGGGTTCGTCGATGGCGTGCCGATCAACATGCGCACGCATGGCCATGGCCAGGGCTATCTCGATCTCAATTTCCTCATTCCCGAGCTGGTCGAACGGATCGACTATCGCAAAGGCCCCTATTTTGCCGATGTCGGGGATTTTTCGGCCGCAGGCACGGTCAAATTCACCACCGCCGACCATCTGGCGCAGCCGATCGCGCAAGTCACCGCCGGGAGTTTCGGCTATTATCGGGCGTTGGCGGCGGGCAGCACCGGGGTGGCGGGCGGCGATCTGCTGCTCGGGCTCGATGGCACGGTGTCCGATGGGCCGTGGGTGCTGAAGGAACGGCTGCGTAAGGTGAATGCGCTTGCCAAATATACGCGCGACGGCTTCAGCCTCGGCTTGACCGCCTATCACGCGACCTGGAACTCCACCGATCAAGTGCCGCTCCGCGCGATCGACAGCGGCTTGATCAGCCGCTTTGGCAATATCGATCCCTTTCTTGGCGGCGAAACCACGCGGATCGGGCTGACCGGCAACGGCCATTTCGACAATACCGAGGTTTCGCTGTTCGGCCTCTATTACCGCTTCCGCCTGACCTCCAACTTCACCTATTTCCTCGATGATCCGGTCAATGGCGACGAGTTTCAACAGCGCGACCAGCGCGGCGTTTTCGGCGGGTCGATCCGCCACACCATGCCGACCACCATCGCCGGCCTGCCCGTGACATTCGTGATCGGTGGCGACACGCGCTACGATCATATCGGCAAGATCGGCCTGTATCACACCGTCAAGGGCGTGCCGATCGGCACCGTGCGGCAGGACCGGGTGGAGGAATATAGCGCTGCCTTATATGGCGAGGCGACTGCTGCCCTGACCCCGCGCCTGCGCCTCGTCCTCGGGTTGCGCGGCGACCTTTACGGCTATGATGTGCACGCACAAACGCAGGCCGCCAATTCCGGAAGCGGATCCGACACCATCCTCGGGCCAAAGGCTGCTCTTGCGTGGCGCGCGACCGACCATCTCGAACTCTATGCCAATTATGGCGAGAGCTTTCACTCCAATGACGTGCGCGGTGCCGCGATCACGGTAGACCCCAAGAGCGGCGCGCCCGCCGACCGCCTGCCGGTTTTGGTGAAGGCGCGCGGCGTCGAGCTGGGCGCGCGCGTGGAGTATAAGCGCTTCACCGCATCGATCGTCGGCTATTATCTGACGCTGGGGTCTGAACTGGTCTTCTCGGGCGATGACGGGACGACCGAACCCAATGACGCGACCCGTCGCTATGGAACCGAGGCCACGCTGTTCTGGCGGCCGACATCGTGGCTCGCGCTCGACGGATCGGCGGCCTTCACCCATGCGCGCTTTCACGACGTGGCGGTCGGGCAGGATCGCATTCCCAATTCGGTCGGCAACGTCCTGGCCGGCGGCGCGGCGGTCGATTTCGGACACGGAATCACCGGGTCGGTGCGGTTGCGCCACTTTGGCAGCGCGCCGCTGCTCGAAGATGGCAGCGCCCGCTCGCAGCCGACCACGCTCATCAATTTCGGGGGATATTACACGCTGGGCCGGTTGAAACTTGGCCTCGATGTGCTGAACGTGTTCGACGCGAAAGACGCCGACATCACTTACTTTTACACCTCGCGCCTGCAGGGCGAAGCGAGCGGCGGCGTCGACGATTACCACCTGCACCCGGTCGAACCGCGCCAGGTGCGCGTCAGCTTGCGCTACGGACTTTAGCGTCCCCGTTCGCCCTGAGCCTGTCGAAGGGCCGGCTCCGCATGAGATTTGCCAGAGGGGGATGGGGCTTCGACAGGCTCGGCCCGAACCGAAGATAACAAAACGGCCGCTGCGGTTGAACCGCAGCGGCCGTCGCCTTGGACAATCGGGCCGGGCCACAAAGGCCCGACCCAACCGTTCATTTCGGCAGGGTTTGTGGTGTCGCCGCCGGATCGACCGGGATGACATCGCCGGGCTTAACCGCCGCCGGGGTCGCGTTGGGCGACGCCTGGAAGGCGCTGTTGAATCCGGTCCCGAATTGCTCCTGGAATGCCGGGCTTGGCGTCGGCGTGGGGGTTGGCGTCGGCGTCGGGGCGTTATACCCAGAACAACCGGCCAGTCCGAGCGCCAGTCCGGAGACCGACAGGATGAGCGCGATTTTTCTCATGCTTCCATTCCTTTCGGAGACGGCGATCACTGGCCAACCCGGTGCGCGGAGAGCGGCGTCCCAGGCAGCGGGGCGTTCAGATAGGGGAAGGTTCCCTGCACATCATTGGCGCTGATCGGCGCACCGTCGGTATACGGCACCTGTCCGGTCGGGGCATCGCCGGGCTTGCACAGGCCAAGATCCGTCGGAGCACCGTTCGCGCCGATCGGCACGGGGTAGCACAAGGCCCCCATCGCCACGCGCAGCGTGATATCGACCGTGTCATCGCCCGGACGGCGACCGTTCGGGTAGCCGGCCAGATCGCCGGCTGCGACGCCGAGATTGGCTTGCTTCGCCTGCGGCGTGACCGGAACATTGGTGTTCAGGCGCATCATTTCCGACGCCGTGACCGTGCCGAGCTGGTTCAAATTCTTGAAGCCGGTGAGGAAGGTGGCCACAAGATCGGCACGCGGGAAGTTGGTCGGAGCGAGCGTCTTGAAGTTCGCCTTGGCCAACTGGTTCACCGGCGCGACGAAGAGCTGGTTGAGCACCTCGGGATAGGTCGGATTGGTGACATAGGTGCCGAACTGCGCATCATCCTTGGGGTCCGATGCGTTAAACTTGTCCTTGTCGGGCAAGCCGATGACAAGCTCGTTCACCAGCGGCATCGCCAGGCGCGACACCTGGGTGTACGCACCACCTGACAGCGTCGGTGCGGCATAGCTTGCCTTGGGATCGACCAGACGCGCCTGCGGCAGGCTGGCCGTCTGCCATCCGCCGATCACGCCGTTGCTGCCCTGGGGCGTCAGGCAGCTGATCGGAACTTCCATTGCGATGCTGGTGACGTTCTTCTTACCGACCAGTTCGTCATTCGCGCGGTTCTGGGTGATGCCCAGCGGAAAACCGCCCTTGTCGCCCGCGCCCGGTGCCGAATCGCCCTCGATCGGCACGAAGTTGACCATGTCGAAGATGCCGCCGAGATTGACCGCGAACGCTTCGGCGCGCTGACCCACGAACACACGACCCGGCATGCCGCAACCGGGAATGTTTACGTTGTAAACGAACTGCTTGGCATAGCTGTTATAATCGGGGAACGTCTTCACGCCGGTATTGTCGAGCGGCTTGGTGAAGGTCGTCCCGCCACCTGCGGCGTTGGTGATCGCAGCGCGGGTGCCGGTGTGGCGATCGCCCGTGATCAGCGTAACGGTATAGGACTCGACTTCGGCGGTATTCGGGTCGGTGGTCTTGGTCACCGGGCCGCTCTGGCGCAGCGCGGTCGCCACATTGGTGCCGCCGATGTTGAGCATCAGGCCGCCATTTTGCAGCGTGTTGCTGAACTTGAACTGATAGGTCAGATGTTCCTTGGCATCGCCGACATTGTCGATGTGGATTTCATAAACCGCATCGGGATCCATCGTGAAATAGTTGGGGCCGCCGCCCGGATCCTGCAGCGGCTGATAGTTGGCGATCAGCGTGACATATTGATCGCGGCCGGGCTCGTAGCTGCGGAACATGTAGAAGTCGGTCGAATCGGTCTTCGGCGACTTGGTGATGCCGGGGGCTTCACGGTGGCTGGAGGCAAAGCTGGCGGAGGCATCGGTCACCAGGACCGTGGTCGCCAACATGAGCCCGACGAGTTTACGTGTGCGTGCTTTCACTGCTATCTCCGGGGATATGGATCGATCCCCGATTGGGACCGCACCTTCGTTACGCAGCCGTGCGAAATCCGGATCACCCCGCTAAAAATATTGTGGCAAAAATTACGAGCTGGTCGTGAGGTCGCCCCAGCGCCATTGGCCGGAGCCGATCACGATCGTGATCGTTTTGCTGGCGCTTCTGATAAACAGAAACTGCGGGCCAACGTTCAACGCGGCGAGGCAATCCGGCTTGGCAGCCAGCACTTCGCGCAGCACGATCTCCCGCAGCATCGCCGAGCCGGGATCTGCCTCGGCGACGATCCAGCGACCGTCCCACAGCAGCAATGCGCCAGCGACCGACGTCGATTGGATCGGAATGCGCTCCAGCGCGCGCTGCGCAAGCGGGTTGGCCTGGAGGTCGCTCGCGAGATCCTGCGCCAGGCTACACGGCGCTTCCGAACCGTGTTGCCCCGATAGCGGTTCGAAAGCCGCGAGGCTGGCTTCATCCTGTTCCTGCATCGCCGCGAGATCGGGATCGGTCGCGATATGCGCCACAGCATGCGGCGCGGGCTCGACCGGCTTGTGCTCCGGTATCGTCGTCTTTGTGGTGCGTTTTGCCGGGCGTGCTGTCGCGATTGCCGGGAGCTCGAAAACCGAGAGCTGCGCCGACGTGCCGTTCGCGCCGCTGGTTCCGGCACGGAGTACCGACGTGCCAACGGGAAATCCCCATAGGACCAGGATCAGCTCGAACGATATGACGCAGAGCGACATGCCGATCGCCGCCAGGCGACGGCGCGTTATCGCCTGCACAGGCCATGACAATGTCGATCGCCACATGCTTGTCGCGTCACTTCGCGGGACCGAATGAGATCATGCTGCGTTTACGAAGCGATCGACCAAATGGATGCTTTGCCCATGGCCACACCGAAGCCGCGCGGCCCTGGGTTACGGCGTACCGGAATGTGGATCGCGCGACATGGCTATGGTAGCGCATCGCAATTGGGAAATTTTGCGTAAGAGCCTTGGAATAGTGGGTGAAGGGCACCGGTTCAATATGACGATGGCTGAAGACGCGGGCCCCGAACACGGGAGATCGGATACATCCGCTTCCGTCGATTCCGGTGGCGATCCCCGCTGGCAACAAATCGAAGCGCGCATTGCCGCGTTGGTGGCGGCGCGTCCGCGCTTAACGATTACCAAGGACTCGGCTGTGTGGCTGAGCATCGGCCCGAAGGTGCTGAAGCGCCAACTCTATGTCGATGCCAATGCCGGATGGGAGTCCTATTATCTGAAGCTTGAACCCGGTGCCGAGGTGCCACCGCACTCGCACGCCTCCGTAGAGGAGTGCCTGGTCCTGTCCGGCGAGATCGAGGTCGATGGCGACATCGCGCGCGAGGGCGATCTCCATATCGCCTTTACCGGGCACGATCACGGGACGCTGACCAGCCGCGACGGTGCGCTGCTCTATATTCGTGGCCCGCTCGCTCCGCTTGACGAAGACACGCCCGGCGACCCGTTCGACCTATAATCCCCGGGGTTATCCCAACCGGCCTCACCCGCCCCGCATCCTTTCGGATTGCCCGCCCGTATTGGGGATGTCGGTGCCTTCAGGCAGCCCGACACGATCTTGGGACGGGTGGGGGTATCATGTCGAGTGCACTGCAAACTGCGGAACAGACCGCCGCCATCGACAGGTTCGACCTCGCTCTTTCGCGACTGCTCGGCGCCACTGCCGCGGGTGACCACCGCGCGTTTCGCGCACTCTATCAAGCAACCAACCGCCGCCTGTTCAACATTGCGTTACGGATCGTCGGTCAACCGTCGATCGCGGAGGACGTGACGCAGGACACCTTCGTCCGCGTCTGGTCGCAGGCCAAGCAGTTCGATCCGGCCAAAGGCCCGGCAATGGCATGGATATCGCGCATCGCCCGCAATGCCGCGATCGACCATGTCCGCCGCAACCGCACACAGTTGGAAGACATTGCCGATCATGTCGACCACATCGCCTCACTTGCGGACCCGGTGATCGAGCGGCTCGACATGTTCAGCGGCTTTTCGAAACTGGCCGACAAGCAACGCGAGGTTCTGACGCTCGCCTTGGTCTATGGCTACACGCATGAGGAACTGGCTACGGTGCTTTGCGTCCCCGTCGGCACCGCCAAAGCGAGAATGCGGCGCGGGGTGCAACAATTGCGGGTGTTTTTCGATCAGGCGGTGGCGCTGTCCTCCTGACGCCACGGTCGGGCTCACTCCATGTGATCGGGCTTGTACCCCGGCGTCGGCGTCAGCATCAGGACCATCTCCATCACGCCGATCGCCAGCAGCCAGCTTGCCGCCACTTTCAGCGCGATCCCGCGCCCGGTCAGCACCAGCCAGCGCGCCGGAACGCACAGCAGCACAAGCGGGAGCGCGATCAGCAGGTTCGACGCGCCCCCTCCGACGCGCGCCACCAGACAGGCCCACACGCCTGCATTAAGGCCCAGCACCAAAGCGGTGGCGCGGTTCATGCCGCGGGGCAGATGGACGCAGCCCGCCAGCACCACCGTGCTGACCCAGCAGCCTAAGAAAATCGCATCGGCATGATCGGGCGAGACCGGCAGGAGCAAGGCGGCGGCACATCCGAACAGCAAGGCCGCTACAGCGATCCCCCAGATGCGGGTCGGCACGAACCCCAGCGCCAGCGCCAGCGCGACGCACAGCATCGCCGATGGAAGCAGACCGTCGCGCATCACAGCAACACGCGGGCCAGGAAATACAACCCCGTCACGCCAATGCCCGCGCCCAGACCTTTGACGAACAACGCGCCGCGCCGCGTATCGTTCACGGTTCCGACTGCGATACCGGCGATATGCAGCAACCCGGTGCTGAGCACGAAGCCCGCGCTATAGCCGATCGGATCGGCGGCGGACGGCAGTTCCCGGCCATGCGCATAGCCGTGAAACAGCGCGAACACGCCCACCATCCCGCACGCCAGCCACACCGGCGGGCGCAGGCCGAACGCAATCGCCATGCCCAGCATCAGCACCGACAGCGCGATGCCGAGTTCGACCGGCGGCACCGGCGCGCCGACCATCCCAAGGATCGCCCCGCCCGCCATCATCGCAGGGAAGATCACCGGCAAGGCGACCAGCAACGGCCGCCCCAGAATCGCGCCCCACAACCCTACCGACACCATCGCCAGCAAATGATCCATTCCGCTGAGCGGATGGAGCATCCCCGAAACGAACCCGCCGGCGAGGCCCGTACCGGTATGCGCGCTGGCGGGCGAGGCGAGCACGCTCGCCAGGGTGACCGCACAGGCCAGCGGCACAAGCGGCGACGGGCGTGTGGGAGCGACCGGATTGTTTGCCCGTCCCTGCACCGAAATCCGGTCGTGCTCCGTAAAGACAGCGTCGCTTGGGAGATTTCGAGACCGTGTCATTATCCAACCTTGTCGCCCGGGAATGTGCCAGGCTTACGGGCCAGCGCGCCAAATCGATGCCTTTGCGCCGGATGAAGCTGCGCTGCGGGACGATGTGGCGGTTAGGGGCGTTCACTGTTTTGGCGGTGCCCGGCCTGGCGCTGGCGCATGATTTCTGGATCCAGCCCAACGCCTTCTGGGTTCCGACCGGCGGCACCACCACCATGTCGATTTTGGTCGGGCACGGCAGCTATCGTTCGAAATCGCTGATCGAGGCGAACCGCATCACCCGGTTCGACCGGTATGGCCCCGACGGCCACAGCGACCGGCGCCCCGAGCTGAAGCTGGGGTCGGCCACGACCGACACCACGCTCCATTTCGCGCAACCCGGCGAATATCTGTACGCGCTGGCGACCAATGCGACGCCGAGCGAACTGCCCGGCATCCGCTTTACCGATTATCTGAAGGTGGAGGGATTAACCCCCGCGCTCGCACTGCGCCAACGCACCGGCATGACCGATGCCCCCGGACGCGAGCTGTATTCGCGTCGCGCCAAGGCGTTGATCCAGGTGGGCAACGCGCCCGCCACCGACGTGGCGACCCGGCGCATCGGCCTCAGCCTGGAACTGGTGCTGGAGCGCGATCCCTACACCTTGCCGCCGGGGGCCGATTTACCGGTGCGCGTGTTTTACGAAGGCAAGCCGCTGGCGGGCGGCACGGTCAAGCTGAACAATCTCGATTTCGACGAACGTCCGCTCGCCACGCATGTGACCGACGCCGCCGGGCGCGCTTTATTTCGCGTGCCGCGCATCGGAAATTGGCAGCTCAACGTAATCTGGACAAAGCCGATCAAGGGCAATCCCAAAGCGGATTTCGAAACGACGTTTTCGAGCCTGACCTTCGGCTATCCCCGGCCCCCAATGTCGCGCCGCGCGCCGTAAGGCGGCGGCTGGCATCCGGGCGCTGTCAACCGCGGTCGGCGACGCAATCGCCCCCGCATCGAAGGATCGCGAGATGATGGCGCGGATCGGCGTGTGGAGCATAAGAGCGGCGGCAACGACCGTGCTTGGCCTCGCTGTGCCCGTAGCGGCGCAAGTGATCGAAATCGGCAGCGATGGGCAGACCAACGTCTATACCGGGCCGACGCAATTCACCGCCGAGGGCAGCCGCGCCATCGTGCCGCCAGCTCCGGTGCGAGAGCGCCGCGTCGCCATCAACCCGACCGCGCGAGCCGCCGCGCGCGCCGGGCTGGCGACCGGGGTCAGCCCCGCGTTGATCGAAGCCGTGGCGTGGCAGGAATCACGCTTTCGTGCGGGCGTGGTGTCGCGCGCCGGTGCGATTGGCGAGATGCAGTTGATGCCCGCCACCGCCCGCGCGCTGGGGGTTGATCCGTATGATTCGGAACAGAATTATCAGGGCGGCGCGCTGTATCTCGCGCGGTTAATGCGGCGCTATCGCGGCGATCTCGTGCTCAGCCTCGCCGCTTATAATGCCGGTCCCGGCGCGGTCGATCGCTGGCGCGGCGTGCCGCCGTATCGTGAAACGCGCGCGTATGTCGGGGCGGTGCTCGGGCGGCTCGGCAACACGGTCGAGGGCGTCGCCCCCAAGTTCAAGCAGAGGAATGATCGATGATATCGCTTCGGCGTACTGCTATTCTCGCGCGGACCGTCGCGGCGGGCCTTGGCCTGCAGTGGAGCACGATGGCGCACGCCCAATCGGCCTCGCTCGATCCGTCGGGGTCGGGTGTGATCGTCTCGGCGGTCGATTGGGTGCAGGGCACGCTGCTCGGTGCGGTGGCGACCTCGCTAGCGGTGATCGCGGTCGGCGCGACCGGGCTGGGGATGCTCACCGGCCGCATCGACTGGCGGCGCGGCGCAACCGTCATCCTCGGCTGCTTCATTGTGTTCGGGGCCGCCGCGATCGTCGCCGGAATCAAATCTGCCGCAACAGGGCCAGGGCTGTGAACGCGCCGCTCGCCCGCGATCCGGTGTTCGGCGCGCTGACCCGCCCGCAAATGTTCGCGGGCGTTACCTACAGTTTCTTCGTGCTCAACGCGGTCATTACGATGGAAGCGTTTCTCCTCACCAAATCGTTTCTGGTGCTGCTGCTCTCGCTCGTCATCCATCTGGGCGGCTATCTCGCATGCCTGCGCGAGCCGCGCTTCTTCGATTTGTGGATGACCAAGCTCGCGCAATGTCCGCGCGGGCGCAACCACGCCTATTGGCGCTGCAACTCTTACTGTCCCTGAACGATGCTGGCGCGCACTTCCCCAGCCGAACAGGCCCCGAGCTTCGCGCGCGAACGCTCGGCCGGCGCGTATTTGCCCTATGCCCGCGCGCTCGACGATGCGACGATCGAACTGCGCGATGGGCGGATGATGCAAGTCATCCGGCTGACCGGCTTTCCCTTCGAGACGGCGGATTCGGAGGAACTGAATTACCGCAAGACGCTGCGTGACACGATGCTGCGCGGCATCGCCGATGCGCGCTTCGCGCTCTATCATCATGTCGTCCGCCGCGAAGTGCAGCCGGTGTTCGAGGGAACGTTTGACGATCCCTTCAGCCAGTCGCTCGACACCGCGTGGCGCACCAAGCTGTCCAGCCGGAAACTCTACGTCAACGACCTGTTTATCACGCTGGTGCGGCGTCCGCTGCCGGGGCGGATCGGGGTGCTGCAAAATCTGGTGCGGGGGAGTGGGCGCGCGGAGAGCGATGCCCGGCGGATGCGCGATCTGGTCGCGCTCAACGCCGCGCGCGACATTCTGCTCGCCTCGCTCGAACCCTATGGCGCGCGCTTGCTCACCAGCTATGCCGGGCCTGCCGGACGCTGTTCGGAACCGCTCGAATTTCTCGCCTTGCTCTATGGCGGCGATCTTCGCCGGGTGATCGAGCCGGGCGGCGATTTCGGCCATTATCTGCCCGATCGCCGGATCAGCTTCGGTGCCGACGCGCTCGAACTCGCGGCCACTGGCGATGCGCCGCGTCGCTTCGCGGCGATGGTTTCGATCAAGGATTATCCGGCGCAGACCGTGCCCGGCATGTTCGACGATTTGCTGCGCTTGCCCGCCGAAATGGTGCTGAGCGAGAGCTTCGCCTTTGTCGATCGACAAGCGACGCTGGACCGCATGAACCTCGCTTTGCGCCGGATGAAGGCCGCCGATGATGAGGCGCTGAGCCAGCGTTACGAGCTGGCATCGGCCAAGGACGATGTCGCAGCGGGCCGATCGGGCTTTGGCGAGCATCACCTGACCGTGATGGTCAAGGCCGACACGCTCGACGCGCTCAATTTCGCCGCCGCCGATGTGCAGACCGCCTTTAGCGAGTTGGGCGTGATCGCGGTGCGCGAGGACGTCAATCTCGAAGCGGCGTACTGGGCGCAGTTCCCCGGCAATTTCAAATTCATCGCCAGGCGCGCCCTGGTATCGAGCGGCAATTTCGCCAGCCTTGCCAGCGGCCATTGTTTCCCGTCCGGCTCGGCGCAGGGCAACCATTGGGGGCCTGCCATCACGGTGTTGGAAACGACATCGGCTGGCCCCTATTATTTCAATTTCCACAAGGGCGATCTTGGCAATTTCACCGTGATTGGCCCGTCGGGCGCGGGCAAGACCGTGGTGATGGGCTTCCTGCTCGCCCAGGCGCAGAAGCTGTCGCCGCGCACGGTCTATTTCGACAAGGATCGCGGCGCGGAGATTTTCCTGCGCGCGATTGGCGGGCGCTATGATTTGCTGCGCCCCGGCCAGCCGACCGGGCTCAACCCGCTGTTGCTGGAGGACAACCCTGCCAACCGGCGCTTTCTGTGTGATTGGGTGGCGAAGCTCGTGTCGGGCACTGGCCCCGCGCTCGACGCGGAGGATCTGGCGCGCATCGCCGATGCAGTCGACGCCAATTTCAGCCAGCCGCGCGCGCTCCGGCGGCTGCGCTATTTCGTCGAGCTGTTCCGCGGGCGCGGACGCCCGACCACGCTCGATCTCGCCGCGCGGCTGGCGGCGTGGTGCGGCAAGGGCGATTATGCGTGGCTGTTCGACAATGAGGAAGACGCGCTCGATCTCGACGTAGCGACGCTCGGCTTCGACATGACGCAGATCCTCGACGATCCCGCTGCGCGCACGCCGGTGATGATGTACCTGTTCCACCGCGTCGAACAGCGGCTGGACGGCACGCCGAGCATCATCGTGATCGATGAAGGCTGGAAAGCGCTCGACGATCCCGCGTTCGTGCTGCGCATCAAGGATTGGGAAAAGACGATCCGCAAGCGCAACGGCATCGTCGGTTTCTGCACCCAAAGCGCATCGGACGCGCTGGCGAGCCAGATTTCCAGTGCGATCATCGAACAGGCCGCGACGCAGATCTTCATGGTCAACCCCAAGGCGCAGGCGGTCGATTATTGCGACGGCTTCGGCCTGACCGCGCATGAATTCGACTTGATCCGCACGCTGCCCGACACGGCGCGTTGCTTCCTGATAAAGCATGGCAATGACAGTGTGATCGCCCGCCTCAATCTGGGCGGTATGCCTGATTTGCTGACGATCCTGTCGGGCCGCGAAAGCAGCGTGCGCCGCCTCGATGCGATCCGCGCCGAGGTTGGCGACGATCCGGCGCAGTGGCTGCCACGGCTGCTGGCCTGACCGCCATGTCGAACGCCTGTCCCGCCGCCCCGCCCGATGTCCATCTGGTCCATGCGCTGCTGCGCGGGACCGATTGTCAGGTGCGCACGCTGGTCCACACTGGCTATGATGGGCTGTTCCAGAGCGGGGGCAACTTCGCTGCGGTGCTCACCACGCTGATGACGCTGTATGTCGCACTGATCGGCTATCAATTGATGCTGGGTCGGGGCGGTTTGCGCATTGGCGACGTGACGCTGTCGGTGGTGAAGCTCGCCGCGATCCTGTCCTTTGCCACGCAATGGGACACCTATCAGGCGATCGTGGTGCGCGTGCTGTTCGACGGCACCGCGCAGATTGCGACCGCCATGCTGCACCTCGATTCGGCGACCGCAAGCGGCGGCGACATTTTCGACCGGCTGCAGCGCGCCTTCGATATTTTGAGCGCCGCGCCTACCCCGCCGGTGCCCGCCAAGCCAACCGGTCCGCTCGCCGCCGTGCCGCAGATCGCCGCACTTCAAGCGTTGCCGCTGCTCGGTGGCGGGGTGAAGGTGCTGGCGCTGAAGGCGGCCGCCGCCATGCTGCTGTTTTTCAGCCTCGGCCTGTTGCTCGCCACCAAGGTCGTGCTGGGGGTGTTGCTGGCGATCGGCCCGATCTTCATCGCGCTGTTGCTGTTCGATGTGACGCGCGGGCTGTTCGAGGGGTGGCTGCGCGCGACGCTCGCCTTTGCCTTTGCCCCGATGACGACGATCTTTTTGCTGGCGGTGATGCTGGAGATACTCGAGCCGTCGCTGGCGGCGATGGTCGAGCAGCGCGCGACCGGAGCCGTGCGCGCCGACACCGCCTATAGCGTCCTGCTGCTGGTGCTGGTGTTCACTGCAGTGGCCACGGGTTTGCTGATTGCCTCGGCCACCGTGTTCCGCGGCTTTCGCCTGCCCGAGCGCAAGGCCCCTGCCGCGCCGCAGGTGCCATCTCCCGCACAGGCCCGGTCCACACCAGCTCCGGAAGCGCTCGCCTCCCCCGCCGCGCGCACCAGTGCCGCTGTCGCCGCGCTGGCACGGCGCGAAGAGCGGCTGGTTCGCGCGGATGGCGGCGAGACCAGCGTCCGCATCCTCGGCAGCACCGGGGCGAGCGCCGCCGCCAGTCGTGACCCCTGGACTCCGACGCGCGACCAGACCCGCCTCGGCGACGGCGCGCGACGCATCACCCCCACGCGCACCGTTTCCGGCACCGCCTCAAGAAGGCCCGATTGACCATGCACCAGCCCAACCCCGAACCCGCCTTCGCGCGAATCCTGCAGCAACGCCCCGAGAATTGGGGCGACGATCTCATCGCGCGCGCGGAGGCCGCGCGGCGGCGCGCACTGATGCTGGCGGGTGTCGCCGCGCTGATCGCGGTCCTGGAGGCGGTCGCGCTCGCGGCACTCGCCCCGCTTAAGACCGTGGTGCCCTATACCATCCTGGTCGATCGACAGAGCGGCTATGCCGAGACGATCAAGGGCCTCGCCCCCGGAGCGCTCACCCAGGACAGCGCCATCGCGCAAGCCGCGATCGTCCAATATGTCATCGCCCGCGAGACCTTCGACGCAAGCGACCTGCGCGCCAATTACGAAAAGACCGCCTTGTGGTCCGATGGCCCGACGCGCGCCGCCTATCGCCACCTGTTCCAGAAGGGCAATCCCGACAGCCCGCTCACCCGCTATCCCGCGACCACCGTCGTCTCAACCACGGTGAAAAGCGTAACGATGCCGCGCGCGGGCAGCGCGACGGTGCGCTTCGACACGATCCGCCACGATCAGGGTACTGCGGGCGGCGAACGGCGGAGCTGGACGGCGGTGATCGACTATCGCTTTTCGGGCGCGCCGATGCGGATGGAGGATCGCTTCGTCAATCCGCTCGGCTTCCAAGTGACGCATTATCGCCGCGATGCCGAGGACACCGCCCCCACCCCAATCCAGTTCGACAGCGCGCTCGGGGTGCCGACGCGATGAACCGCAATACCGCCCCCTGGCTGATCGCGCTGGCCGCGACCTGGACGGCGTGCGTCGCAGCGACGACCGCGCCCGACCGGCCCGCCTGGGTCGATCCGCACATCCGCAACATCGCTTATGATCCCGATCATCTGGTGACGCTGCACGGGCAGCTCGGTTTCCAGGTCATGATCGAGTTCGCGCCCGATGAGCATATCGAAAACGTCTCGATCGGCGATGCGCTGGCCTGGCAAGTGGTGCCCAACAAGCGCGCCAATATCCTGTTCCTGAAGCCGCTCGATGCCAACATCCTGACCAACATGTCGGTGGTGACCGACCAGCGCCGCTATATCTTCGATCTCGACGCCAGCCGGGGCAAGACCGCGCATGGCGGCGCACGCACCTATGTCGTGCGCTTCGTCTATCCCGCCGCCCCGGTCGAAGTCGCCGCCGCACCGACCGCGCCGCCGCCACCGGTGCGCAGCAACACGCGCTACAGCTATACCGGCGCACGGTCGCTGTTGCCGACCCTGGTGTTCGACGATGGCCATTTCACCTATTTCAAATGGGCCGAACAGACCCCCACCCCGGCGATTTTCGCCGTGACCGGCAAGGGCGAGGAAAGCCTGGTCAATTATGGCGTGCGCCAAGGCTACACCATCGTCGAGCAGATCGCGCCGCGTTTCCTGCTGCGCAACGGCAGCGAGACGACCACGCTGATCAACGAAGGTTGGCGCGAGCCCGACCCTGGCCCCGACGCACCGCCGCCGTTCGATGCCAAGACGGCGAAAGCCGCCAAATCCGCCGAGCGAGCCAAGCCATGACCGATCCGCTTTCCCCCAGCGCCGCTGGCCCACCCCGGCCCGCCGTCGCCTCCCCCAGGCCACAGCGAGGTGGCTGGTTGATTGGTGCCGGGGCGATCTCGCTCGGGCTGCTGTGTTTCACCTTGTTGTACGCCGCGCGGGCACCGGTCAGCGATGGCATCGTCACGCGCGGCGGTCGCCCTGCCGATCTGGTCGCCCCACTCGCCCCGCCTGCGGAAATCGCGGCGGTCGAGGCGGCGGCACACGGCGTCGTGCCGGTGCCAACCGCCACACCCACCCCCTCGCCCGTCGCCACGCCGTTGCCGCCCGTGACCGCTGGCACGCCCGGCTTTACCGGTCCGTCGGTGGCGGCACTGAACGAGGCGCAGCGGCTGAAAGCGCCCGCGCTGATCGTCGATCTGTCGGTCGCGCCGCCCGCCCCCGCTACCGAACCCGGCAAAGCGGGCGCAACCGATGCCGCCAAAGCCGCCGACGGCAAAAGCGGCGGTGCCTCGCATCTGGACGGCGACGAACAATTTGCCGAGCGGGTCTCGTCCGCCGAACCCGAGCGCGCACGCGCCTCGCAATTGCATAATCTGGCAACGGTGGTGCCGCAGGGCGCGATCATCCCCGCCGTGCTGGAAACCGCGCTCAATTCGGATTTGCCCGGTTTGGCGCGCGCGGTGGTCAGCCGTGACGTGCGCAGCTTTGACGGCAGCACGGTGCTGATCCCGCGCGGCAGTCGGTTGGTCGGGCAATATAAAAGCGCGGTCGCGCAGGGGCAGTCGCGCGCATTCGTGATCTGGACGCGGGTGATCCGGCCCGATGGTGCCTCGATCCAGATCGGCTCGCCCGCCGCCGATACGCTGGGCCGCGCCGGGCTGGCGGGCAGCGTCAACCGCCATTTCTTCCAGCGCTTCACCAATTCGGTGCTGCTGTCGGTGGTCAATGCCGCCGTGGCAGCGGTGTCGCGCGGATCGAACACGCAAATCCTGATCGGGTCGAGCCAGGAGGCAACCGGGCTCGCCGCTGCCTTGCTGCCGACACAGATCGTCCCGCCGACGATCAAGGTCGCACAAGGCACGCCGGTGCGCGTGTTCGTGGCGCGCGATCTCGATTTCACGGCGGTCGGCGGGGCGGCGGAATGAACGCACTGTCACCGCCCGGCACCTATCTCGACGCCTATCTGCGCCCGCTTTCGCCGTGGCTGGAGCGCGGCGATGTCACCGACATCTATATCAATGCGCCCGGCGAAATCTGGGTCGAGACGCTCGATGGCCAAAGCACGCGCCACCCCGCGCCCGATTTGACCGAGTCCAATCTGTGGCGACTCGCCACCCAGATCGCTGCGATCACGCATCAAGGCATCAGCCGGGAGCATCCGCTGGTGTCGGCGACGCTACCGGGCGGCGCGCGGGTGCAAATCGTCGCCCCGCCCGCGACGCGCGGCGCTCTGGTCATGGCGATCCGCCGGCAAGTGGTACGGGCGCTATCCCTCGCCGATTACGAGGCGAGTGATGCCTTCGCCGCCACCGCGATTGGCGATACCCAGCATGAAAGTGCCGAGGACGCGGCATTGGCGGCGCTGCTGGAGGCACGCCAAATCGGCGACTTCCTCCGCCAGGCTGTGCGAGCGCGCAAGAACGTCCTGATTTCGGGCGGCACCTCCACCGGCAAGACCACCTTCCTCAACGCCCTGCTGAAAGCGGTCCCCGAGCGCGAACGGCTGGTGCTGATCGAGGACACGCCCGAAGTGGAGATGACCCACCCTAACAGCATCGGCCTGATCGCGGTGCGCGGCGGCCAGGGCGAAGCACAGGTCGAGGCGGAGGATTTGCTCAAGGCCTCGCTCCGCCTGCGCCCCGACCGCATCATCCTGGGCGAATTGCGCGGCAGCGAAGCGTTCAGCTTCCTGCGCGCGGTCAATTCTGGGCATCCCGGTTCGATCACCACCGTCCACGCCGACAGCCCCGCCGCCGCGATCGACCAGATCGCATTGATGGTGATGCAGGCGGGCACCAGCCTCGGCCGCGGCGAGATCGTTCGCTATGTCGAAAGCGTGATCGACGTATCGGTGCAATTGGTGCGCGGCGAAGGCGGGCGGCGAGTCGGGCGGATCGTGTTGCGACGATAAGGTCCGCCGCACTTGGTTCGCAGTGCGAACCGCCAGTGGCTAGGTCGGTCGATAACCCGCGGTGCGCGCCCGACTGACCAGCAATTTGTCGATTCGCCGCCCGTCGAGATCGACCACTTCGAACTTCCAGCCCTGTTCGATGAAGCTTTCGCCTTCGCCCGGCAAATGGCGGAACACCGCGAGCGCGAGGCCCGCGACGGTCGCATAATCACGGTCCTCGGGTAAATCGATGCCGAGCCGTTCGGCCAGCATGTCGACCGCCATTTGCCCGGCAACCAGCAGCGAGCCATCGTCGCGCGTCACCACCGAGGGCGCATCATCCGGGTCGGTGTCCGACGCGAATTCGCCCGCAATCGCGGCGAGCAAGTCCGCCGGGGTGACGATGCCTTCGAAATGGCCATATTCGTCGTGGATCAGCGCCATCGGCACTTCGGCCTGGCGCAGCGCGTCGAGCGCGTCCATCGCGTCAATCTGGTCGAGCACAATCGGTGCCTGCCGCATCAGCGCGCGCAGATCGAGCGGCTCGCCCTTGAACAAAGCGACGGCAATGTCGCGCGCTTGCACCACGCCGATCACCGTATCGACCGAACCTTCGGTTACCGGCAGCCGACTGTGCGAGGCGGCGACCAATGCCGCGCGCAGCCCGGCATCATCGAGCGTCGCGTCGATCCATTCAATGTCGGTGCGCGGCGTCATCACTTCGCGCACCGGCCGATCCGCCAGCCGCACCACGCCCGAGATGATCGAACGCTCATGCTCCTCGATCACGCCCGACTTGCTCGCCTCGGCGACGATCAGGTGCAGTTCTTCGGCGGTGACATGCTCCTCGCTCTCGCGCTTCAGCCCCATCAGGCGAAACAGCAGTCCCGATGACGAATCGAGCAGCCACACCACCGGTGCCGTGCCCCAGGCCAGCGCCAGCACCGGGCCCGCCATCGCCGCCGCCAGCGGCTCGGGCGCGCGCAGCGCGATTTGCTTGGGCACCAGTTCGCCGATGACGAGTGAGGCATAGGTCGTGATGCCGATGACGATGGCAAAGCCGACGCTCTCGGTCGTTTCCGCGCTCAGCCCCAGAAAATGCAACCGCGCCGCAACCGGGCCGCCGAGACTCGCGCCCGAATAGGCACCCGCCAGGATCCCGATCAGCGTAATGCCAATCTGCGTGGTCGACAGGATCTTGCCCGGGTCCGCCGCCAGCGTCAGCGCGGTGCGCGCACCACGATAGCCAGTGCGCGCCATCGCCTCCAGCCGCGCCTTGCGCGCCGAGACGATCGCCAGTTCGGACATGGCGAAAACGCCGTTCAACACGATGAGCGCGAAGATGATCGCGACGTCGATCCAGGGAAAGGGGGGGAGCGGTGCCATGGCGCAGCCCCTCCTTTGCGCGAATCGCACCATTTCACAACCGCGCGAGCGCTATCGCCTTGCCGTTATTTGGCGAAGGCGGACAAAATCAGCGAAGGCCGCCGAAAAAATCCCGCAGCAGCGCGCTCGCCTCGCGGTCACCGATTCCCGGAAACACTTCAGGTCGATGGTGAATCGTCGGCTGGGAAAACAGGCGCGGCCCATATTCGACCGCTCCCCCTTTGGGATCGCTCGCGCCATAATAAAGGCGCGCGATTCGGGCATGGGCGATGGCACCTGCACACATCGCGCACGGCTCCAGCGTCACCCACAAATCGCAATCGCTCAATCGATCGGACCCGATCGCCGCAGCCGCCGCACGAATCGCCAGCATTTCGGCATGCGCGGTCGGATCATGCCGCGCGCGGGGTGCGTTGGCGGCGGTGGCGATGATGCGCCCGTCGAGCACCACCACCGCGCCAACCGGAACCTCTCCCGCCGCTGCGGCATCGGCAGCGGCCGCTAGCGCGGCACGCATCGGGAGA
The DNA here is from genome assembly GCF_049897605.1 of Sphingomonas sp. DC1600-2. Taxonomy (NCBI): domain Bacteria; kingdom Pseudomonadati; phylum Pseudomonadota; class Alphaproteobacteria; order Sphingomonadales; family Sphingomonadaceae; genus Sphingomonas; species Sphingomonas sp. DC1600-2. The sequence goes on along the minus strand of NZ_JAFCWO010000001.1, from coordinate 260,386 downwards.
GGAAGCGGGAACATCGTGCCGCCATGCCCCACTTGCTGCCGAATCGGCAAATCGTGGCGGAACGTCGCCGGTTATTGGGTCGTAACGGCATTGCCGTCGGCGCTGACCGGCTTCTTCACCTTGAGCGTCGGTACCGAGATGGTCTTGGTAGTCGTGCCGACTGTGGGCACTTCGATCGTCTTGTTTTCGGTGCCGAGTTCGACGGTCGCCATATTGGCGCTGACCTCCGGAGCCTTGCCGCCGTTCACGCTGAGCGTCGGCAACGAACCCGCCTTGGTATCGATCTTGAGCATTCCGAGCGAGACAAGCGCAACGACGACAAGCGCGGCAAGGCCGACTAAAGCTAAAAGAAAGCGCATGGATCTTCTCCCGTGTTCGCAACATCGAATCGTTACCGTAACCAAACCGGCGTCAGCCCTTATGGTTGCATCGCGACATCGAATCGCCTCGGACGGTTGACCGACCGTGCTGCATTCGGTATGCGCCCCGCCTTCACGAGCCTCTTCATGGGCTCACGGACATTCAGGAATTTACGATGTCGCGGATCTGCGAACTGACCGGCAAGGGCCGGATGGTGGGTAACAACGTTTCCCACGCGAACAACAAGACCAAGCGCACGTTCTTGCCGAACCTGCAGAACGTCACGCTGATCTCCGACGCGCTCGGCACCAGCGTCAAGCTGCGTGTCTCGGCGCACGGCCTGCGTTCGGTGGAGCATGTCGGCGGCCTCGACAACTGGCTGGTCAAGACGACCGACGACAAGCTGTCGCTGCGCGCCCGTCGCCTGAAGCGCGACGTCGCCAAGAAGCTGACCGCCGCACCGCAGGCTGCCGCGTAAAACCTCTCAGTTCCGGTTGCGCTTCGGCGCGACCGGATCGAGCCTGAACTTCAGCAACAGGCTGCGCTGTAGCGACAATTGGTTATCGTCCGAGACGAGCCAAATGATCGTTGCAGCGCCTTCGCGCGTCACCGCGACTCCCTCGAAATTGTCGTGGATCAGCGGGGCGGCCAGCGTCGCGATGTCGCGCCCACGCACCGTCGCCCCCGGTTTGACCTGCGCTGGATCGACCACGGTCAGCACATTGGAAAAGCGTGCCCCGGCAAAGCGACGGTTGAGGATCAGCCAGCGCCCGTCGGGCAGCACCGTCATGTCGCTGGGATCATAGCCGCGCGGCGGCAGATAAGTGAAGCGAAAGCCCCAACGCGGCCGCTGCACCGGGTCGCCGAGGAAAACGATCCCACCACGCCCGCTCGCTTTGGGCCAGGGCTTGGTTTCGGCAATCGTGACCATCCCTCCTGTCGGAAGCAGCGTCATCGCCTCTGGCCCCTCATTTTCGGGCCATTTCGACATAACCGGCGGAGCCCCATGCTCTTCCGCTCGACGGAACCCCGAATCGTAACGCCAGAACTCGTTGTAACTCTCGAAACCGACCCAGACCGCGCCCGTCTTACGGTCGATGCTCATCGATTCGCTGTCGCGGTCGCGCTTGAACCACCCCGTTCCGGGACCTGCGGGCAGTTCCGCAAAACTGGGGTCGCGGACCTTCCAATCCGAGCCCATTGTGAAGCGCACGATGTCACTGCTGTCGCTGAGCAAGGTGAAGCGGTCGCCCTTGACACTGAGCGAGGAGAAGCCGCCGAATTGCGGATCGCGGCTGCGCAACTGCACACCGCCCAGACACACCAGATCCCCCACGCGCGTGAGGTCGGGTCGGGCCGGATCAAGCATCACCTGCACGGCGCGAAAATGCGGATCGATGCCGAGCCGCACGCGACGCCCTGGCACCGTCGAATCCGGCACGAACAGCAAGGCAAACAAAACCGACCATAAAATGCGCATCCCCCGCCCCTGCGGGAGCCAGCAGCGACACGCAACCGCGATTCGTCGGGCGCTGCGCCGATGAACGACGGCTAACAGAGCCATTCAGGCTTACCTCAGCCCGACTCGGCCATAACCGCATCATCGGAAACACCAACCGGGAGACGCATCATGTTCAAGAAACTCACGCTCGCAGCCACCGCGATGGTCATGACCGCTGCCGGTCTGGCCGCGACCCCTGCCGCCGCCCAACGCTATGATGGCGGCCAAGGCTATGCTTACGATCAGGCGTATCGCGACGGCTACAATCGCGATGACGGATATCGCGGGTACCGGGATGATCGGCGCGGCTATCGCGACGACGGCTATTATCAGGACCGCCGCTACTACAGCCGCGCCCGCAACCGCTGCAACAACGACCGCGGCACCATTATCGGCGCGATTGCGGGCGGTTTGCTCGGCAATGTGATCGCAGGCGGCGGCGACCGCACGCTGGGCACCGTCCTGGGTGCAGGCGGTGGTGCCCTGGCCGGTCGTGCGATCCAGAAGGACGGTCAGCCGGGCTATTGCCGCTAACGCGACCGCGACGCCTTTCAGAGTTACCCCCGCGTTGCGTAACAGGGGGCGGAGGCCGGCTTCCCTAGAGGCCGGCCTCCTTTATGTCCGGGCGCGATGCGCCCGGCGATCAATACATATGTTGCCCGCCATTGATGCTGAGCGTGGAGCCGGTGACGAACCCGCCCTCGTCCGAACACAGGAAGGCAACGCCGCGCGCGATCTCGCTCGCCTGACCCAACCGACCGACCGGAATCTTGGCAACAATCTTCTCCAGCACATCCGCCGGGACCGCCGCGACCATGTCGGTATCGATATAGCCGGGCGCGATCGCGTTGACCGTTACGCCGGCCCGCGCGCCCTCTTGCGCCAGCGCCTTGGTGAAACCGTGAATGCCCGATTTGGCGGCGGCATAGTTGACCTGGCCATATTGGCCGGCCTGGCCGTTGATCGACCCGATATTGACGATGCGGCCCCATTTGCGGTCGCGCATGCCCGGAAACACCGCCTTGGCCATGTTGAAGCAACCGCCCAGATTGGTGTCGATCACTTCTTTCCACGCCTGATAGGTGAGCTTCAGGATGGTGCCGTCGCGCGTGATGCCGGCATTGTTGACCAGCACGTCCACCGGCCCCAGCGCCTCGACCACCTTCGCCGTGCCTTCCTGACACGCGTCGTAATCGGCGACGTCCCATTTGAATGCAGCAATTCCGGTGCGCTCGGTAAATTCGCGCGCACGGTCATCATTACCGGCATAGGTCGCTGCGACCGTCATGCCATGATCCTTCAGCGCGAGGCTGATTGCCTCCCCAATCCCGCGAGTGCCGCCGGTTACGATCGCGACGCGTGCCATCAAACTCTCCTCCCAGGATCTATCGCCCAACCCACGCTAGGCGGATGGCGTCCACCCTTCAAGTTGACGCGCAAGTAAAACCCGCAGCATTCCGATGCCGATCTCTCCGGCATTGAGGCAGGGGATATAGGCGAAATGGGTGCCGCCATTTTCCTCGAAGCTCTCGCGTCCCCGAATCGCCAGTTCCTCCAGCGTTTCAAGGCAGTCGGCCGAAAAGCCGGGGGCGAAGATCGCGACCTTGGTAATGCCCTTGGCCGGCAGCGCATCGAGCGTCGCGTCGGTCGCCGGTTCGAGCCACTTGGCGCGCCCGAAGCGCGATTGGAAGGTGACCGTCATCGGCCGTCCCAGCCGCTCGCCCAGCAACCGCGCGGTCTTCTGGCAATGGCAGTGATAGGGATCGCCCAGTTCGAGCGTGCGCTGCGGCATGCCGTGGAAGCTGGCGACGATCGCCTGCGGCTCGAAATCGAGCGCGGCCAGCCCCGCCGTCAGCGATTGCGCCAGCGCCTCGATATAAGCGGGATCATCATAATAAGGCGGCAAGGTGCGCAAGGCCGGTTGCCAGCGCATCTTGGCCAAAGCGGCAAAGGCCTTGTCATTGGCGGTCGCGGTCGTCGCCCCGCAATATTGCGGATAGAGCGGCGCTACCAGGATCCGTTCGCAGCCAGCATCCTTCATCGCCTGCAGGCGAGCGGGGATGGACGGATTGCCATAGCGCATCGCCCAATCGACCAGCACGTCCACGCCGAACGCGCCTTGCAGCGCCGCACTCTGCGCCTTGGTGATCGCGGCCAAAGGCGAGCCATCGGCGCTCCACACCTGAGCATAAGCCTCGGCTGATTTTTGCGGACGGGTATTGAGGATGATGCCGCGCAGGATCGGCTGCCAAATCAGCGGCGGAATCTCCACGACGCGCCGGTCCGAGAGAAATTCGGCGAGATAGCGTTTGACCGACTTGGTATCGGGCCCGTCCGGCGTGCCGAGATTGGTGAGCAGAACGCCAATCTTTGGCTTGGGCACGGCCGGGTGCCCGGCAGGAAGGATGGCTGGCATCAAACGGTTCCCGGAGTGAGCGGCAGGCGGCGCAAGCGATAGCCCGTAGCGGCTTGCAGCGCATTGGCAATTGCGGGCGCAACCGGCGGCACGGCGAGTTCGCTCACTCCGCCGGGCTCCGCCTCGCTCGAAATCAGTTCGACGGTAATGTCGGGCGTGTCGGCCAGCCGTGGCAGACCGAGATCGCCAAAGCCCCGCGCCTCGGCCAGATTGGCCTTGAATCCGGTCGCGCTGCCCGTCGCCGCCGCCATGCCGAACAGCAAACCGCCTTCGATCTGCTGGCGAACGATGTCGGGGTTGATCTGCCGCCCGCAATCGACCGCCGCGACGATGCGATCGACGCTGACCGCCTGGCCCTCGCCGACATGCGCCTCGACCAGCACCGCGATATGGCTGCCGCGAAAGCTGTGACAAGCAATGCCCTGCCCGCTTCCCGCAATGCCGCCTTCCCAACCGCCAAGCGACGCGGCGGTCGACAAGCACCGCGCCAGCCGCGCATCCCCGCCCAGCATGCCGATGCGGAAGGACAGCGGCTCGGTCCCCGCGACATGCGCCAGTTCATCCAGAAAACACTCGGTGAAAAACGTCGTGTAGCTATGCGCGCCGGAGCGCCAATGTCCGGTTGGCACACCGATATCGGCCGGGTGATGGTCGATCGCATAAGCTGGAATACGGTAGAACGGCGCGGCCCCGGCCACCGCATAGCCATCGCCGAAGGGCGCAACAGCTTGCGCCGCGCGGAACCCGGTATCGTGCGCCAGCAAGCGCCCGGCCAGCTCCTGGCCGGTCGCCGGGGCGGCGATCTTGGCAAGCCAGCCGAGGATCTGCCCATTGCCGCCGAGCCGAGCCGCCATTCTTGCCGCCGCCGGGGGGCGATAGCGATCGTGCAGCAGATCTTCGGATCGGCTCCACACCAATTGCACCGGGCGCTTTAGACTGTGCGCCAGCACCGCCGCCTGTGCCGCACATTGCGTTTCCAGATTCGCGCCGAACGAGCCGCCGATCAGCATGGGATGCACCAGCACCGCATCCTCCGCCAGGCCGATCGCCGCCGCCGCCGCGCTGCGCGCCAATCCCGGTGCCTGGGTCGGCAACCATAGCTCAAGCCGCCCATCCCGATAGTGCGCGGTCGCGGTCATCGTCTCGATCGCAGCATGCGCGGCAAGGCCAACATGATAATCGGCGGTCACCACCCGCGCGCCCTTGAACACCGCCGACAAATCGCCTTGCCGTGCGATGCGGGCACCGGGTCCGTCGAGCGCGGCCTTCAGCGCAGCGTTGATGCTGGCGGTGGTGATCGCGCCGCTTTTGGTCTCGAACCGGGGGGCAAGCACATCCAGCGCCTTGTTCGCCGCCCACCAGTTATTGGCGATCGCCGCAACCCAGCGATCGTTGGTGACAACCTGCAACACGCCGCGAACGCGCTCCGCCGCCGTGCGATCGACCCGCACCAGCTTGCTGTCGCCGACCGGCCCCTGGCGGATGCTGGCATAGACCATGTCGGGCAAGCGCACGTCGCCTGCGAAATTGGCGGACCCATCGATCTTGGACGGGCCATCGAGCCGGGGCAGCGACTGGCCCGACAAACGGTCCCCGCCCCGTTCCCCGCCATCACCGCGCAGCGGCAGCGGATCGGGCAGCGCGCCACCAACCGCCTCGGCCGCCAGTTCGGCGAAGCGCAACCGGTTGTTGCCGTGGACGACGAAGCCCTCGGCGGTAGTGCACCCCTGCCACTCGACCTTCCACCGTTTGGCCGCAGCCTTGCACAACAATATGCGCGCCGCCGCCCCCGCCGCGCGCAAAGGGTTCTCGAACGCGCGGACCGAGGTCGATCCCGCAGTCAGCATCAGCCCCATTCGCCCGGCATGGGCATCGCGCCACGCCGTGACCAGCCCGTCGCCCGGCGGCTCGAACAACTCGTGCGCGCCAAGCGTATTGGCATAAAGCGGGTTGAACGGGGCTGGCTCCACAGAAACCGTGCGCCAGTCCGCGCCCAATTCATCGGCGATGATTTGCGGCAGGGTGGTATAGACGCCCTGACCATGCTCGGCTTGCGGCACCGCGACGGTGACATGGCCGTCATCGCCGATCTTGAGCCATGCGCCGAACACGCTTTCGCCCTTATCGGCGGTGAGATTGCCGGAATAGCGCCGCGGCCACAGCCCCCATGCCACGACCAGCCCGATCCCCGCCCCACCACCGATCAGCAGCGTGCGACGATCGATCTTCGGGGGTGCGGGGGAAGCCATCGCCTTGCTCTATCGCGCCAAGCGCCGCACCGCCAGTTCGGTGTGGCTATGCCGTCACGGTCTCCGCCGCCGCCAGCGTGCGATATCTGGTGCGGATCGAGACCTTGTCGATCTTCTCCGTGCCCAATCGCGGCAACGGGCTGTCGACGATCCAGATGCGCTGCGGCACCTTGAACGCCGCGACATGGGCAAACAGGAATGCGCACAACGCCTCGGTCGTCAGCGTCTCGCCCTCGCGTGGCAGCACGACCGCGCCCGGCACTTCGCCAAAGCGCTCGTCGGGAAGGCCGAACACCGCCGCCTCGGCCACCGCCGGATGTTCGTAAATCGCGGCCTCGACTTCCTGACACGAGATATTCTCGCCACCGCGGATGATAATGTCCTTCTTGCGATCGACGATGAACAGATAGCCGTCCTCGTCGAGATAGCCGATATCGCCGGTCAGAAAGTAACGATCGGCGGTGAAGGCGGCGGCGGTGGCGTCGGGCCGCCCGTAATATTCGGTGAAGTTGCAGATCGAGCGAATGCCGACCTCGCCGCGCTCGCCCTGCGCGACCGGCTTGCCCGCGCCATCAAGGATCGCGAGATCGACCAACGGTGCCGAAGCGCGCCCGGTTGAATTGGGCTTGGCGAGGTAATTGTCCCGGAAATTCCCGCAGCCCACGCCGTTGGTTTCGGTCAAGCCGTAGCCGAGCAGCGGCTTGGGGCCGCCCATTTCGTCGGCGATGCGCCGGACATGCTCGACCGGACGCGGTGCCCCGCCTGCGGCGAAATCGGTAACCGACGACAGATCATAGTCGCCACGCTTCGGGTGAGTCAGAATCTCGAAACTCATCAGCGGCACGCCGACGAAATAACTGACCTTCTCGGCCTGAATCAGCCGCATCGCCTCTTCGGCATCCCATTTGGGCATCAGCACGAGTTTGCGCCCCATGGCAAAGCTTTGCAGGAACACCGGCACTTCGGCGGTGACGTGGAAGAGCGGCACGTTGAGCAAGGTTGCGGGCTGGCCGACCGGCGGATTGCCGTCCGCAGTCGTAATGCCGAGCATGACCAGCGCTTGCGCGAGATAGTTGAACACGCCCTGCGTCACCGCCCGATGATTGCTGATCGCACCCTTCGATTGGCCCGTCGAGCCCGAGGTGAACAGGATCGTGGCGGGGTCTTCGGGCGCGATGGTCGGCAGAGCGACGTCGGCTGGCCCGGCGAGCGCCGCGAGCGCGCTACCAAGCGGCTGCACATCGTCGATCGTCACCACCGCGACATCGAGCCCGTCAATCTCGGCCAGCCGCTTCGCGCGCGGGGGATCGGCAAAGACCAGGCGGCACTCGACCTCGGCCACCGCGGTCGCCAGTTCCTCGGACTGCCACCAGCCGTTCAGCAGCGTCGCGACACCGCCCGCCATCACGATGCCCATGTACAGCGCGATCCACGACGGCGAATTGCGCATCGCGATGCCGACTCGGTCGCCGCGAGCAACTTGGTGTTGCGCAATCAGGCCCTTTGCGACGCCCTGCGCGACCGCATAAACCTCCGCAAAGGTCAGCCGCTCGGGCCCCGCCACCAGGAAAGGCAGGTCGGCGTGAGTCGCGCAATAGTGCGCGAAATAGGGCGGCAAGGTCTGCGGTACGCCAGTGATAAACGGCAGATCGACGCCACCTGCCGCTACGGATCCCAGCCCGAACGGTGCCCCGGGCCCGGTCAGCCCCGCCAGGGCGGCATCCATTCGCAGGTCCAGTTTGCTCGGCATCTCGCTCTCCACTTGGTCTTATCGCCTTCCGCCATTATGGAGGCGCAAATCCTCGGGGAAAAGCCTTGATCCTGACTGCCGCCCTGCCCGTGCTCGCCAATGCCGCCTCGGCCGCGCAGGGCCACCTCCATTTCGCCGATCTCCACCTCAATCCGGTGGCGATCGACCTGCGTTTCTTCCAGATCAAATGGTATTCGATCGCCTATATCACCGGCATTCTGGTCGGCTGGTGGTATTTGCTGAAGCTGCTGCGCCAGCCGGGCGCGCCGATGGCACGCCGCCATGCCGACGATCTGGTGTTCTACGCCACGCTCGGCATCATCCTTGGCGGGCGGCTGGGCTATGCGCTGTTCTACGCGCCGCAATTGCTGACCAAATGGGGCCTGTTCAAGCTGTGGGATGGTGGCATGTCCTTCCACGGCGGGATGATCGGCACCTCGATCGGCATCATCCTGTTTGCGCGCTCGCAAAAGCTCGATTGGCTCCGCGTCCACGATTATCTCGCCTGCGCGGTGCCGTTCGGTCTGTTCTTTGGGCGGATCGCGAATTTCGTGAACGGCGAATTGTGGGGCAAGCCGTCCGACGTGCCGTGGGCAATCGTGTTCAACGACACCGTACAAAGCGGCATGATCGAACCCGCGCGCCACCCGAGCCAATTGTACGAAGCCGGGCTGGAGGGCGTCGCCTTGTTCGCGGTGCTGTGGTTCGCCTTCTGGAAGACCAAGGCGCGCTATGAGCCGGGCAAATTGGTCGGGCTGTTCCTGCTTGGCTATGGTCTCGCACGCTTCACCGTCGAGTTCTTCCGCGAGCCCGATGCGCAATTCAACGATTGGTGGGGCGGCTTCTTCGCGCACACAATCCATATGGGACAGGTGCTGACGCTGCCGATGATTATCGGTGGGCTTTATCTGATCGTCACCGCTAAGGGCCGCCGCCACCGCGTCGTACCGATCGCGGGCGACGCGAGCGTGGCCTAACCTTCTCCCCTCCCGCTTGCGGGAGGGGACGGGGGAGGGCATGGCACTTTCGATATGCTGACGGACTCCTCTCCCCCAGCCCCTCTCGCAAGCGCGAGGGGAGATTTGGCCGACCGCCTCGCCCGTGCGATCACGCTGGCCGGTCCGATTTCGCTCGCGCAGTTCATGGCGGCGGCCAACCAGCATTATTATGCGACGCGCGATCCGCTGGGCAGCGGCGGCGATTTCACCACCGCGCCCGAAATCAGCCAGATGTTCGGCGAACTGATCGGGCTGTGGGGTGCCGATCTGTGGGACCGCGCCGGGCGACCGCCAGCGGCATGGGTCGAACTCGGCCCCGGTCGGGGGACGCTCTCGACCGATGCGCTGCGCGCGGCGGGCAAGGCCGGTTTCACCCCGCCGGTGCATCTGGTGGAGACCAGCCCGGTGCTGCGCGCGGCGCAAGCCGACCGCTTGGCCGATGCGACCTGGCACGACGCGATCGATACACTGCCAACCGATCGCCCGCTGATAGTGGTCGCCAATGAATTCTTCGACGCGCTGCCGATCCGCCAACTCGTCAAAGGCGCGGGCGGCTGGTTCGAGCGGGTGGTCGCGTGTCAGGACACGTTGTTCCTTCCGATCGCGGGCAAGCAAGTGCCCGACGGCGTTATCCCCGAGGCGTTGCGCGCCGCGCAGGCAGGCTCGGTGATCGAGACGTCTCCCGCCAGCGTGGCGATCCTGCGCGGCCTTGCCCAGCGGATCGTCATACAAGGCGGGGCGCTGCTGGTGATCGATTATGGCTATCACGGCCCCGCGATCGGCGACACGCTGCAAGCGGTGCGCGGCCATGCTTACGCCAACCCGTTCGACATGCCGGGCGAGCAGGATCTGACCGCACATGTCGATTTCGGCACGCTCGCCGCCGCCGCGACGGTCGAGGGCGCGCAGGTCGCGGGTCCGGTCGGGCAAGGCGCGTTCCTCGGCGCGCTCGGCATCGCCGCCCGCGCTGCTGCGCTTGCCACTGCCGCGCCCGATCGCGCCGAAGGCATTGCCGCCGATCACCAGCGCCTCACCCAGGCGATGGGCACTTTATTCCAGGTTCTGGCGGTTTCCTCCCCCGACTGGCCACTCCCAGCGGGGTTTGCATGATCCACTACCGTGACGCCCGGACGATCGACGGGCCTCCGCTTGCCGCAATGGCGCGCCAGTCCTTCACCGAGACCTTCGGGATGCTCTATCCCGAATCCGATCTGAACGCCTTTCTCGACGAGGCGTTCGGCCCCAATGGCTTGCCCGCCCAACTCTCCGATCCCGATTTCGCGATCCGGCTGGCGCTCGACGATGGGCAGATCATCGGGTTCGTCAAAATGGGGCCGGTCACCTTCCCCGGCGAATGGCGTCCCGATGCGATCGAGCTGTACCAATTCTATGTGCTCAGCGGATGGCACGGCCAGGGCGTGGCGCAGGAACTGATGGCGTGGTCGCTCGACCATGCGCGCAGCCACGGCGCGCGCGAAGTGATCCTGAGCGTCTATGTCGACAATCACAGGGCGCATCGTTTCTATGAAAAATACGGTTTCCGCGACATTGGGCGGATCGCGTTCCGCGTCGGCGCGACCGTCGATGACGACAATCTGATGCGGCTGGTGCTGTGAGCGCGCTGGCAGCGGTCGAGGTGATCCGCGCACCCATGCTGGCGGGGACCCAGCATGGCTTTCTCGGGCGGATCGGCGGCATATCAAAGGGTATCCATGCCGGGCTGAACGTCGGCATCGGCTCCGACGACGATGCCGCCGCCGTCGCCGAAAATCGCGCGCGGGCCGTCGCGGCGGTGCTGCCGGGCGCGCGATTGCTGTCGCCCTATCAAGTGCATTCCGCCGAGTGCGTCACCGTGGCCACGCCGTTTGAAGACACTGCACGCCCGCATGCCGATGCGCTGGTGACCGATCGCCCGGGCCTGGCGCTCGGCATCGTCACCGCCGATTGCGCGCCGGTGTTGCTGGCGGATGTGCAGGCCGGAATCATCGGAGCGGCGCACGCGGGATGGAAAGGGGCGCTCGGCGGCGTCACCGATGCCACCATTCAGGCGATGGAAGCGCTCGGCGCACAGCGCGACCGCATCGCCGCCGCGATCGGCCCGTGCATCGCGCGCGCCAGTTACGAAGTGGACGAAGCCTTTGCGCGCCGCTTCGAGGCCAACGACCCGGCCAATGAACGCTTCTTCGCCGAAGGCCGCGCGGGCCATTTCCAGTTCGACCTGGAAGCCTATGTCGCGCACCGCCTCGCCACCGCCGGGGTGACGCGGGTCGCGATGCTCGGGCTCGACACTTATGCCGATGAAGCGCGCTTCTTCAGCTTCCGCCGCGCGACGCATCGCGGTGAGCCTGGCTATGGGCGTCAGATTTCGATCATCGGCCTCTGACGCCTCGCCAAGCGGGCGACCAAAAGCCCTTTACCGGGTCTTCACTTCGTCGGGATTGGTCAATTGCGCGACGATCCAGCCATTGCCGTCAGGGTCCTGCAGCATGGTGAAGCGTCCCCATGGCTGTTCGTCGACCGGTGACACCGTCGCCCCTGCCGCCGCCAGCCGGGCATGTTCGGCGTCGATATCGTCCACCGCCAACATCAGCCCCTGCACCGATCCGGGCGGCATCGCGTCGAACCACGTCACCAGCGCAACCGTCGCGCCACCATCCTTGGGCTGCAACTGAACCCAGCGCATGTCGGGCCCCATCGCCTCGTCGCGCAACACCACCAGCCCAAGTGTTTCCACATAAAAGCGCCGCGCCCGTGCCACATCGGTCACGGGCACCGAAACGATTGCGATCGGCATATCCTGTCCCCCCAAGGATCTGCCGCGAAATAGTATCATTCGAGACTATCTCGCGGTAAGGCTTCCTATCATTTTTCGACGCAGGATGCACCCTCATGGCGAAGCCGACCGACCAGACCGACCCCCAGACCGAAGCCGATCTGACCGGCGTCGCCCCGCGCACCAAGCCCAAGCCCTCGATCGAGAAGATCGGCGATCGCAAGCTGAAGGCCTCCACGCTGATGATGGGCCACGGCTATGATCCGATGCTGTCGGAAGGCTCGCTCAAACCGCCGATCTTCGCCACCTCGACCTATGTTTTCCCCAATGCAGCCGCAGGCAAGCGCCATTTCGAGGGTGTTACCGGCAAGCGCCCCGGCGGCTCCGAAGGGCTGGTCTATTCGCGGTTCAACGGCCCGAATCAGGAAATCCTTGAGGATCGCCTGGGCGTGTGGGAAGAGGCCGAGGACGCATTGGTGTTCTCCAGCGGCATGTCGGCGATCGCGACGCTGTTCCTGTCGATGGTCAAACCCGGCGATACCATCGTCCATTCGGGCCCGCTTTATGCCGCGACCGAGACGCTGATCGCGCGCATTCTCGGTCGCTTCGGCGTGCATTGGCTCGATTTCCCGGCGGGCGCGACGCGGGAAGAGATCGATGCGGTGATGAGCAAGGCGGCGACCGGCAATGTCGCTTTGATCTATCTCGAAAGCCCCGCCAACCCGACCAACGCGCTGGTCGATATCCAGGCAGTGGCGGCGAGCCGCGACGCGATCTTCAAGGGCGCGAAGCCGCCGATCGCAATCGACAATACCTTCCTCGGCCCGCTCTGGCTCAAACCGCTTGAGCATGGCGCGGACATCGTCGTCTATTCGCTGACCAAATATGCCGGCGGGCATAGCGATCTGGTCGCGGGCGGTGTGCTCGGGTCCAAGGAGCATATCAACACCATCCGGCTGATGCGCAACACGATCGGCACGATCTGTGACCCCAACACCGCCTGGATGCTGATGCGCAGCCTCGAAACGCTGGAATTGCGGATGAGCCGTGCGGGCGAGAATGCGGTCAAGGTGTGTGGCTTCCTGCGCAGCCACCCCAAGGTCGAGCGAGTCGGCTATCTTGGCTTCCTAGCCGATACGCCGGGGATGGAGCGCCAGGCGGATATCTATGCGCGCCATTGCACCGGCGCGGGATCGACTTTTTCGTTGATCCTGAAGGGTGGCGAGAAAGAAGCCTTTGCGTTCCTCGACGCGCTGAAAATCGCCAAACTGGCGGTGTCGCTGGGCGGCACCGAAACGCTCGCCTCGCACCCGGCGGCGATGACGCATCTGTCGGTGCCCGATGCGCGCAAGCAGGCGCTCGGCATCACCGACAATCTCGTGCGCATCTCGATCGGGGTCGAGGATGCGGATGATCTGATTGCCGATTTCGACCAGGCCCTCGCGGCGATCTGACAAGCGTGGCCCGGGTGGCGCAAAGTGTCGCCCGGGCTGACCATCATGCCGCGACCGGTGCTGGCTCCAGCAGCAACGGCAGCGACGATTCGATCCAGTCCGCCAGCGCGGCGACTCGGTCCGCCGCCTCACGCCCCAACGGGGTCAGCGTATAGTCGACGCGCGGTGGCACCTCGGCATAGCTCCGCCGATCGACCAGGCGACATCCTTCCAATTGCTGCAACGTCTGCGCCAGCATCCGCTCGCTCACGCCGCTGACCTTGCGACGCAGCGCACTGAAGCGCAGCGTGCCTGATCGCAACGAGAGCAGGGTCAGCACCCCCCATTTGCTGGTGACATGGTTGAGGATGAGACGGGACGGGCAATCCGGGCTCAGCACATCGCCGCGTTCCAAAGCGTCCGAAAGCGGGGTGGCGCTCCACTCTACCATTTCATCACTTACCTTTTTGTGCGTACCTATTTTTCATAAGCTACACGCCTAGATGGTGCGTCTCAATGGTTTTGGGAGTGCTATCATGATTGCTGTTACCGGAGCGTCGGGCCAACTCGGCCGCCTTGTTATCGCTGGCCTGCTCGAGAAAGTTGCCCCCGAGACGATCGTTGCGCTGGTGCGTGACCCTGCCAAGCTGGCCGATTTGGCCGCACAGGGGGTGGTTGTCCGAGCGTTTGACTATAATCACGCCGAAACCCTTGTCGGCGCGCTCGCCGGGGTCGATCGCCTGCTGCTGATCTCGTCGAGCGAGATCGGCCAGCGCGTGGCGCAGCATCAGGCCGTGATCGCCGCCGCCAAGGCCGCCGGGGTCGGCTTCATCGCCTATACCAGCCTCCTCCATGCCGACACCAACCCGCTCAACCTCGCGATCGAACATCGTGCGACCGAACTGGCCCTGGCCGACAGCGGCGTGCCGCACGCGCTGCTCCGCAATGGCTGGTACACTGAAAACTATGCGCAAAGCGCCCCGATGGCGGTCGCGCATGGGGCGGTGTTGGGGAGCGCGGGCGCGGGCCGCATTTCGGGGGCGGCGCGCGCCGATTACGCGGCGGCGGCCGTGGCCGTGCTGACCGCACTGGAAGCCAAGCCCGCGACCTATGAACTGGCGGGCGACGATGCCTTTACGCTGGCCGATCTGGCGGGGGCGCTGAGCGATCTTTCGGGCAAGGCCGTCGTCTATCAGGACCTTCCCGAAGCCGACTATCGCGTTGCGCTGGAGGGGGTCGGCCTGCCCGCACCGATTGCGGCGATGCTGGCCGAAAGCGACACCAAGGCGGCCAACGGCGCGCTGTTCGACGATCGCCATGCGTTGAGCGCCTTGATCGGCCGACCAACCACGCCGTGGCGCACGACGCTGGAAAGTGCGCTTAACGGGTGAAGCGGGTGCCGTGGGTGGTGGTTCGCCGCTTGCCCACGGCCAGCAACCTGGCAATGGTGCGCGAATGACCGAGCCCGACTTCATCGCAGGCCTGCCCAAGGCCGAACTCCACCTCCATATCGAGGGCAGCCTTGAGCCCGAACTGATGTTCGCGCTCGCGCAGCGCAACCAGGTCAGCATTCCTTTCGCCAGCGTCGAGGATGTCCGCGCCGCCTATAACTTCTCGCGGCTACAGGATTTTCTGGACATTTATTATGCCGGGGCGGACGTGCTGCGGACAGCGCAGGATTTCCACGATCTCGCCGCCGCCTATTTCGCTCGCGCGGCCGCCGATGGCGTCGTCCATGCCGAAATCATGTTCGATCCGCAGACGCACACCGCGCGCGGTATTGCCTTCGACACGGTCATCACCGGGCTGCTCTCCGCCATTGCCGACGCGGAGGCGAAGCACGGCATGACGGTGCTGCTGATCATGAGTTTCCTGCGCCACCTCGACGAAGCCGATGCCTTTGCCACGTTGGAGGCCGCCGAGCCCTGGCTCGACCGGATTGCGGCGGTCGGGCTCGACTCGTCCGAACTCGGCCACCCGCCGGAGAAGTTCGCGCGCGTCTTCGCCGCGGCCCGGGCGAAGGGCTTGAAGCTGGTCGCGCATGCCGGGGAGGAGGGGCCGCCCGACTATGTGCTGCAGGCGCTGGACGTGATCGGCGTCGACCGGCTCGACCATGGCAATCGCAGTCTGGAGGACCCGCTGCTCGTCACGCGGCTCGCGCGCATGGGCATGACGCTGACGGTGTGTCCGCTCTCCAACCTCAAGCTGTGCGTGGTGGACGATATGGCCGCACACCCGATCGACCGGATGCTGCGCGCGGGGCTGCGCGCGACGGTCAATTCGGACGACCCGGCCTATTTCGGTGGCTATGTCGCCGACAATTACCGCGCTGTGGCGGCGGCGCGCGGGCTGGGCCGCGCCGATCTCGTCACGCTGGCGCGCAACAGTTTCCTGGGCTCGTTCCTGCCCGATGCCGCCGTGGCGGAGCATCTGGCGCGGCTGGATGCCTATGTGGAGGCGGCGGCATGACGATCTACACCCCGATCCCGCAGGACCGCTTCGTCGCCGATATCCGCCTGTTGGCGGCGCGGTTGAGCGAAGATGCGGCCTGGGTGCCGACCTTCCTGATCGGCATTGGGCGCGGCGGGCTGGTTCCGGCGGTGTTCCTGAGTCACGCAAGCGGCCTGCCGATGCTTTCGGTCGATTTCTCGGCGCAGGTCGAGGATTTCGCGCTCGACCCGATCGCGCGGCTGGCGGCGCGGACCAAGGCGGGCGAGCGTTTCCTGTTCCTCGACGACATCAACGATACGGGCCGCACGATCGCGCGGTTGCGGGCGATGCTGGCGGCGGCGGGCGCGGTGCCGGGCAGCGTGCGCTTCGCGACGCTGCTCGACAATATCCGCTCGGGCGAGCGCGTCGAATATCATGCCCGCGAAATCGACCGCGCGGTGACCAAGGACTGGTTCGTCTTCCCGTGGGAAGCGGTCGCGCCCGACCTCGCGATCCAGGCCGATGCCGCCGCGGTGCCGGAGCGGACGGCTTAACCGTCGCCGACTTGCCCGCGCCCCGTTCGTTTCGAGCGTAGTCGAGAAACAGCAACACGCGCTGTGCCAGGTTTCTCGACTTCGCTCGAAACGAACGGGAGCGGTGGCGTCCGCCCTTAACCGTCGCCGACGCGCTCGATATCGGCCCCGACCGCGCTCAGCTTTTCCTCGAGCCGCTCATAACCGCGATCGAGGTGATAGACGCGGCTGACTTGCGTCTCGCCCTCGGCGACGAGCCCGGCGATGATCAGGCTCATCGAGGCGCGCAGATCGGTCGCCATCACCGGCGCGCCGACCAATTTGGGCACGCCGCGCACCACGGCGGTGCGGCCCTGCACGAGGATGTCCGCGCCCATCCGCGCCAGTTCGGGCACGTGCATGTAACGGTTCTCGAAGATCGTCTCGGTCAGTACGCTGGCACCGTCGGCCAGGCACAGCATCGCCATGAACTGCGCCTGCATATCGGTCGCGAAGCCGGGGAACGGCGCGGTCGACAGCGTCAGCGGCTTGATGCCGTTGGTCGCGGAAACCAGCAGATTCTCACCGCGCTCCTCCAGCGTCACCCCGGCCGCGATCAAGGCGGCGGTGGTTGCACGCATATCGTCCATCTTCACGCCGACCAGTTCGACCGAACCGCCCGTAATGGCGGCGGCGCAGGCATAGCTGCCCGCTTCGATCCGGTCGGGCATCACGCGATAGGTTGCGCCGTGCAGCCGGTCGACACCTTCGATCTCGAGCGTTTCGGTGCCGATCCCCGAAATCTTGGCACCCATCGCCACCAGCAGATTGCACAGGTCGACGATCTCGGGCTCGCGCGCGGCATTCTCGATCCGGCTGCCACCCTTGGCCAGCACCGCCGCCATCACGACATTCTCGGTCGCCCCGACCGACACGATCGGGAAGGTGTATTTGCCGCCCGACAGACGCCCGCCCGGCGCGACAGCCTTCACATAGCCTGCCGCCATCTCAAGCTGAGCGCCGATCGCCTCCAGCGCCTTCAGATGCAGATCGATCGGGCGATTGCCGATCGCGCAGCCGCCGGGCAGCGACACCGTCGCTTCGCCCGCGCGCCCGATCAGCGGGCCGAGCACCAGGATCGAAGCGCGCATTTTCCGCACGATGTCATACGGGGCTTCGGTCGCGGTGAGCTTACCGGCGCGGATCGTCATCACGCGACCGAAATCCTCGGGCCGCGCGCCCTCGATTCGAGTCGAGCAGCCAAGCTGGTTGAGCAAATGCCCGAAGCTGTCGACATCGGCGAGTCGCGGCAGATTGCGCAGCGTCACCGGCTCCTCGGTCAGCAAGGCGCACGGCATCAGCGTGAGCGCGGCGTTCTTTGCACCGGAAATGGGAAGACGGCCCGACAGGCGATTGCCGCCGCGAATGAGAATACGATCCATGGATCTCGTTTATCGCCTCGCACCGCCCGCGCAAGCACGATAGGCGAATTGCGACGAGGCGCGCAGAAACGTCCGGCTAAATCAGGCCTTTTCCAACATGCATTGCAGCGGATGCTGGTTCTGCCGCGCGAAATCGATGACCTGGCTGACCTTGGTCTCGGCGACTTCGTAGCTGAAGATGCCGCACACCCCGACGCCCTTCTGGTGGACATGGAGCATCACCCGGGTCGCCGCCTCCATATCCATGCGGAAGAAGCGCTGCAGCACGAGCACGACGAACTCCATCGGGGTGTAATCGTCATTGAGCAGCAGCACGCGATAAGGCGTCGGCTGCTTGGTCTTGGCGCGGGTGCGCGTCGCGACGCCCAGGCCAGTGCCGTCGTCCGGCCCGTCCCCGGTTCCGTCATCACGGCGTTCCGCCATCGAGATTGCGCTACGGTCGATCATCTGTTGCCTAAAATATGGCATTGCCGGGGGTGAGGGCAAGGGGGCAAACGAAAAGGGCGGCCCCAGCCGGGACCGCCCTCTCCTGTCCGATGCGGACGAAGATCGGCTTATGCGCTGATCTTGATCTTCTCGGCGGCAAGCGCGACGCGGTTCGAGATCGGCTGCGCGACCTCACCGGCGAGCTTCACCAGCGACTCGGTGTTCTTCGAGGTTTCGGCGACGATCGAGTCGAACGCGCTGCGGACATAATCGCTCTGCAGCTTGAAGAAGTCCGACGGGGTCTTGACGCTCGACAGGCTCTTCAGCGCGGCGGTCGCGCCTTCGAAATGCTTGCGGCTATATTCGGCAGCGTCCTGGCCAAACGTTTCGATGCCCTTGGCGGCGATCTTCGACGATTCGACGATCGCCTCGACATTGCCCTTCGAGAATTCGTTGAATTCCTCGACCAGCTTGGTGCCCTTTTCAACGGCGGTCTTGGTGCGATCGTTGACATCGGCGAACAGGGCCTTGGCCTGTTCCTGGACCTTGTCGGTAGCGGCTTTGATGGTGTTTTCCATGGTGAAGATTTCCTTCTGCGTAACGGTCGGCGCGGCGGCGGCGACGGGTTTGGGGGCTTCGACGGTAAGAACCGGGTCAGGGATACGAACAGGCTCGGGCGCGGACACCGCTAGAGCGGGCACTTGGGGTGCTGCTGCAATCGGTGCCGGTGCGACCTCGTCGACGGCAGGGGCCACGACGACCGGTTCGGGCACTTCCGGGACCGGGGCCGGAAGCACTGCAGGAACCGGTGGGGTTTTCACCGCAGCGGCGGCGGTCCGTGTCTTGGGAGCAGCGGGTTTTGCGGGAGCGACGCCAGCCTCGGCCACGGCCGATGGTCCGGCCACCTTCGCGGCCGGTTTTGAGGCTTTCGGTGCCGCGTCTGACTTTGGGCCCTTGCTTGCCATGATCGGATCTCTCCTACACCAATGCTGCACTGCAATATAGCAGCATTGGTGCCAAATGCAAGCGAAATGTTGCACTGCAACATAAGTGAAACTCCGTAGTTTCGGCCCTCCCCTTCGATCTTTAACGCTGCTTTACGTAACGTCCGGGCGCGTCCTCGAGTGCCTCGAGCAAACCCTTGCCCGGTTGGCGTGGGCCCTTGGCGGGGACCGTCGCCGCGTCCTGATCACGCAGCCAAGCGACCCAGTCGGGCCACCAGCTCCCCTTGGTCTCCTGTGCCCCGGCGACAAACGCCTCGAGCGTCTCGACCGGCTCGGGATTGAGCCAATATTGATATTTGTTCGCGCTCGGCGGATTGACCACGCCGGCAATATGCCCGGATCCCGCCAGCACGAACCGGCGCTCGCCAGAGAACAGCCGCATCAGCGCCCACACGCTTTCGGCCGGTGCGATATGGTCCTCGCGCCCGGCCTGGATGTAGCTCGGCGTCTTCACCAGCCCGAGATCGATCGGCGTGCCCAGCGCGCTGAGCGCCCCGGCCTTACTCAGCAGATTGTCGCGATACAGGTCGGTCAGATAGCGCATGTGCCACTGCGCGGGCAGGTTGGTGGTGTCGCCATTCCAGTGGAGCAGGTCGAACGGGGCATAATCCTTGCCCAGCAGATAATTGTTGGTGACATAGTTCCAGATCAGGTCGCGCCCGCGCAACTGGTTGAACACCGCCGCCATGTAGCGCCCATCGAGAAAGCCATCCGGGGTGAGCGTCTTGAGCAACTCAAGCTGATCGTCGGCGACGAAATACAGCAATTCCCCGGCTTTCTCGAAATCGACCTGGGCCGTAAAAAAGGTCGCGCTCTTGACCGTGTCGCCTTCCCCTCGCGTCGCCAGCACCGCGAGCGTCGCGGCGAGCGTCGTGCCCGCCACGCAATAGCCGATGGTGTGGACCGCGGGCACCTTCAGCACGCGCCGCACCGTGTCGATCGCATCGATTTGGGCGGCGATATAATCGTCCCAAACCACGTCCTTCATGCTGGCATCGGCCGATCGCCAGGAAACCATGAAGACGGTGATGCCCTGTTCGACCGCCCAGCGAATGAAGCTTTTCTCCGCGGTCAGGTCGAGAATGTAGAAACGGTTGATCCATGGTGGGAAGATCACCAGCGGCACCGCCAGCACGTTGGGCGTGGCCGGGGCATATTGGATCAGTTCGTACAGATCGGTGCGATGGATCACCTTGCCCGGCGTGGTCGCCAGGTTGCGGCCGAGTTCGAACGCGGTCTGGTCGGTGTGCGTCACCTGCCCCTTGGCGAGATCGGCCAACATGTTCTGCAGGCCCTTGAGCAGATTTTCGCCACCGGTCTCGATCGTCTTTTCAAGCACTTCCGGGTTGGTCGCGGGGAAGTTGGACGGGCTGATCGCATCCAGAAAACCGCGCGTAGCAAAGCGCATCTGTTCGCGCTGCTTGTCATCAACGCCCTGGAGCGCGTCGACCTGGGCGAGAAGCTGGTCGGAAAAGAGGAAATAGCTCTGGCGGATCCAGTCGAACAGCGGATCGGCACGCCAGCGCGGATCCTTGAAGCGCTTGTCACGGGTGCGCTCGACCGATTCTTCCGCAGCGGGCACTGCCTCGCCGGGGGCGAGCATCCGCTGCCACAGAGAGACGCTGTCGGCCCAAAAATCGCGCACGCGGCCCATCGTGGCGGGATCGGTCAGCCCCGGAATCGGCGGCAACGCCGATTCCGCCGCGCCGAGTGTCGACAGGCCCTGTTCCAGCAACATCTGCTGCGCGCGACCGAGGACCCAGGTCCAATGCTGCAACTCGGCGAGGCTGGGCATGGCGGCAGCGCTAGCATTCGTGGATTCGGCCATGACATCCTCTTCTGGTGCGGGCGAGCATACCCCGATCTCGCCCTTGCGCGAAAGCGCGGATCACCACGCGTGCGGCGAAACCCGCGCGCTTCGTTATATTGGTGTGCGGCGGGGTGACGGCGCGACACATAATGGCGTAAGGAAGGACTCCCTCCAGCCGGAATCCCTGCAATGTCCGACGAATTCTATCGCATCAAGCGCCTGCCGCCCTATGTCATCGCCGAAGTGAACGCGATGCGAGCGGAAGCGCGGGCGACCGGCGAGGACATCATCGATCTCGGCATGGGCAACCCCGATCTTCCGCCGCCACCGCATGTCATCGAGAAATTGATCGAAGTGGTGCGCAAGCCCGACGCGCATGGCTATTCGCAGTCCAAGGGCATTCCGGGGCTGCGCCGCGCGCAGGCCAATTATTACGGCCGCCGCTTCGGCGTCGATGTCGACCCAGAGACCGAAGTCGTGGTGACGATGGGGTCAAAGGAAGGGCTCGCCAGCCTCGCCACCGCGATCACCGCGCCGGGCGACGTCGTGCTCGCGCCCAACCCGTCTTACCCGATCCACACCTTCGGCTTCATCATCGCCGGCGCGACGATCCGCGCAGTGCCGACGACGCCCGACGACGCCTATTTCGAGTCGCTGGAACGCGCGATGGCCTTCACCGTCCCGCGCCCCTCGATCCTGGTGGTCAACTATCCCTCCAACCCCACCGCCGAAGCGGTCGACCTGGCTTTTTACGAGCGGCTTGTCGCCTGGGCGAAGGAGAATAAGGTCTGGATCATCTCCGACCTCGCTTATTCGGAGCTCTATTTCGACGGCAAGCCGACGCCATCGATCCTGCAGGTGCCGGGCGCGAAGGACATCGCAATCGAGTTCACCTCGCTCAGCAAAACCTATTCGATGGCGGGCTGGCGGATCGGCTTCGCGGTCGGCAACAAGACGTTGATCGCGGCGATGAGCCGGGTGAAATCCTATCTCGATTATGGCGCGTTCACGCCGATCCAGGCGGCGGCGTGCGCGGCGCTCAACGGCCCGCAGGACATCGTCGAGACCAATCGCCAACTCTACCACAAGCGCCGCGACGTGCTGGTCGAGAGTTTCGGCCGCGCCGGGTGGGACATTCCCGCCCCGCCCGCATCGATGTTCGCCTGGGCCCCGCTACCGCCCGCGCTCGCGCACCTAGGCAGCCTTGAGTTCTCCAAACAATTACTGACTCACGCCAAGGTCGCGGTTGCGCCAGGGGTGGGATACGGTGAAAACGGGGAAGGCTTTGTGCGCATCGCGATGGTCGAAAACGAACAAAGGCTCCGCCAGGCGGCGCGCAACGTGAAGAAATATCTGGTGTCGATGGGGGTTAATATTCCCAGCGCAAAGGCCGGCTGACCGCCGCCCCGGATGATCATCACCCCGCTGTATTCGCTGGCCGGCGTCCTCGTCGGGCTACTCGTCGGGCTGACCGGAGTCGGCGGGGGATCGTTGATGACGCCGCTGCTGGTGCTCGCCTTCGGTTTTCATCCGGCGACCGCCGTCGGCACCGACCTGCTCTATGCGTCCGCCACCAAGAGCGTGGGGACGACGGTGCATGGCTGGCGCGGGACGGTCGACTGGCACGTGGTGGCGCGACTCGCCGCCGGCAGCGTGCCCGCGACGATCCTGACGATCATCGTGCTGCATTACGCATCGGAAAAGCAGGATACCGGCCATGCGATCTCGGCGGCGCTGGGCGTCACGCTGGTGCTGTCGGCGGTGGCGACGATCTTCCGGGCGCGCATCGTGGGCTCGCTGACGCGCCTGTTCGGCACGATCGGGACTGCGCGGCTTAAATGGCTGACGGTGCTGCTCGGTGCGGTGCTGGGGGTGCTGGTGTCGGTTACCTCGGTCGGCGCGGGGGCACTTGGCATGACCGCATTGCTGATCCTCTATCCGACCTTGCCGATCAACCGGCTGGTCGGGTCCGATATTGCCCATGCGGTGCCGCTGACGCTGCTCGGGGGCTTTGGCCACTGGCTGCTCGGGTCGGTCGATGGGACGTTGCTGTTTTCGCTGCTGCTCGGGTCTATTCCTGGAATCATCGTTGGCAGTTTGGTCGCATCCCGCATATCCGACCGCGTCTTGCGCCCGATTCTCGCAGCGGTGCTTGCCATCGTCGGTTTAAGGCTCTTGTTTTGATGACGCGTCCCGGTTTCGCTTTTTCGACTCGTTTCAAGGTCCGCTACGCCGAAATTGACGGGCAGAAGGTGGTCTTCAACTCGCGCTATCTCGAATATGCCGATGTTGCGGTGAGCGAATTCTGGGAATGGACCGGTATCGGTGCCGCGCTCGGCGACGCGTGGACGCACACCGAATTCCATGTCCGCCGCACCGAGATCGACTATCTGAAGCCCTTCGTGTGGGGCGATACGATCGAGGCGTTCGTCCGCATCGCGCGGGTCGGCGGGTCGAGCCTGACGCAGCGCTTCGAGCTATGTCATGCGGAGACGGGCGCGTTGCACACCGTGATCGACATGGTGATCGTCAACGTCCACTTGCCCACCGGCAAGCCGCTTCCGATCAGTGATGACATCCGCGCCTATCTGGACACGCTGCCGACGGCGTAAGCCTGCGCTACTTTTGAAAGCCGACCGTCAAATCGAAGCGGATCCGCACCCACGCGCCGATCATCGGCTTGCCGCCGATCCGCGGCGGGCGAACCCGGAACTGCCATGCCGCCAGCCGCAGCGCGCGCGCCAGCCCGCCGCCCGGCGGCGATTCATCAAGCGACCGACAATTCTCGACGCGATAATCCGGCGCGGTCTTGCACGCGATCAGCGCCCAGCCCGACCCCGATTTGGCGTAATCCTGGAGATAAGGCTTCAACTCGGCATCGCGCGGCTCGCGATACCATTCGGCATTGTAGAGCGCAGCACCCCCCGGCCCCTGGCCCGGGCCATAGGCGGCCACGCTGTCCTTGCCGCTGCCCGAATCGTCGCCCTCACCCTGATGCGCCGGGATCTTGCCAATGTCCGAGGCGGCGAATTCCTCGGAGCTCAACTGGATCAGCTTTGAGGGCACCGGACTTTTCACAGGTGGCGGCGCGACCGGTGGCGGCGGTGCGGCCGAGGCAGTGGTCGTCTGCTTCTGCTTGTGCGCGACCTGGGTCTTTTGCGCCTGTTTGGAAACCACCGGCCCGATCGGCTTCACGTCAAACGTGACGAGCGGCTTCTGCTTCTCGGTCTTATGGAAGATGCCCGTGCCCAGCTGCAGGAGCAGCAACGCGACCAGCGCCTCGACGACCAGTGCAAGCGCGATGCCGCGGAATCGACCTTTGCCTGACTCGGATCGATAGGACATGGCAGACATCGTGCCGCGCCTAGAGTGCGCCGTGCCGCACTGCAACCAGTTCGGCGTAACCTGAACGCTTTGTCATCCGGCGTCGGCGGGCGCGGTGGTCCATCCCAAAGCGGGGATCGTCATCGATCGCTTGCCCGACAGATCGGTCCGCGTCACCAGCAGATTGCGGCCCTCGATATAGCCGATCACGCGCCGCGCCCGGCCGAGCGAACTGGTGCCATAGGTTTGCGCCACCGCCTCATCGCTCGGACATGGGAGCCCCTCGCGCGCGGCCTTCGCCACCAACAGGAAGCAGCCGAGCATTTCGTCCGGCAGATCGCGCGCCAGCGCCAGCGCCTCGCCCCAATCACCGTCGAGCCCCTCGAAAATTCCCGCGCGCCCGGCCGCCAGCCGCCGCGAAAAGCCGGACGGATCAAGCGGCGCAGGATGCACCCCGACCATACGGCAGCGTACCTGAAAATCCTGGTACAACACTGCCGCCGGCCGCGCGGTCGAATCCGCGTCCGCGACGATCGCGCGCAGCACGTCGGTGACGATCTGGGCAAGCTCCTCGGGGTCGCGTTGCGGCAGCATCTGAACGGGATCGGGCGCGACGACGGTTTCGATCTGCGCGAACACAGATTCGGCGGGGACCGCGCGTGGCGGCGGCGGGGCGGGCCGCACCGGCTCCTCCATTTCCGCAAACAGGAATTGCCGCATGTCGCCCGCCTGCGCATCGGGCAGCGGGATCAGCGCAGGACCACCACCCCGCGAGCCGGTTTCGACCGTGCCGATGCGAATCGCCACGGGTCGGCGCGATACCGCCGGCCCCAGCGCGAGGAAGGTACCGCGCGCAAGATCCCGGATCTGCTCGGCCTGCCGCCGCTCCATCCCCAGCAAATCGGCCGCGCGCGCCATGTCGATGTCGAGGAAGGTGCGCCCCATCAGGAAGTTGGAGGCTTCGGCGGCGACGTTCTTGGCGAGTTTGGCGAGGCGCTGCGTCGCGATGATCCCGGCGAGCCCGCGCTTGCGGCCACGACACATCAAATTGGTCATCGCGCCAAGCGAGGCGCGGCGGACTTCCTCGGTCACTTCCGCCCCCATTGAGGGCGCGAACACCTGCGCTTCGTCGACCACCACCAGCGCCGGAAACCAATGGTCGCGCGGCGCATCGAACAAGGCCGACAGAAAGGCGGCGGCACAGCGCATCTGCCCTTCCATCTCGAGACCTTCGAGATCGAGCACCACCGACGTGCGATGTTCGCGGATGCGCGCGGCAAAGCGGGCGATCTCCGCCACCGAATACTCCGCAGCCGCAATGGCGACATGGCCATAGCGTTCGCCGAGCGTAACGAAATCGCCCTCGGGATCGATGATGATCTGCTGCACCTGCCCTGCACTGCGTTCGAGCAAGCGGCGCAGCAGATGCGATTTTCCCGAGCCCGAATTGCCTTGCACGAGCAGCCGCGTCGCCAGCAATTCTTCGAGATCGATCGGGACGGGCGCGCCGCCCGCGTCGAGGCCCATGTCGACTTGAAACGTCATCGCGGCCACATGGCCGATGCGGGGGGGCATGGGCAAGCACCATCGCGACACCGGCTTGCCGTAGCGCACCACTCCGCCATAGAAGTGGCATAGAAAGGACGTGCATGAAGGAAATTCGCAGCTCGCGTCGTCAACATAATGTTCCCACCATCACCGATGTCGCGGCCCATGCCGGGGTCTCGCCGATGACGGTGTCGCGGGTGGTGAATGGCAAGGGCAGTGTTCGCCCCGCGACCCGCGCCAGCGTCGAATCCGCGATCGCGGCGCTGGGCTATGCGCCGAACGCCGCAGCGCGGGCGCTGGCGGGCGGCGAGGAGATCCGCATTTGCCTGCTGCATACCAATCCCTCGCTGACCTATTTCAGCGACTTCCTGGTCGGCGGGCTCGATCAGGCCAGCCGCAGCAACGTCCAGCTCGTGATCGAGAAATGCGAAGAGGATGGCCATGAGGCGGCGACGATCGAACGCCTGTTACAGGGGCGGATCGACGGCATCGCCCTGCCTCCGCCGCTGAGCGATTCGCCCGTGGTGCTGGCCGCCCTCGAAGGCCACGGCATCCCGGTGGTCGCGGTGGCAACCGGACGCGCGCCCGATTGGGCCTTGTCCGTCAGCATTGATGACCGTCGCGCCGCCTATGACATGACGCGGCATCTGGGGGCACTGGGGCACACGCGGATCGGCTTCATTACCGGCGACCCGAAACAAACCGCCAGTGGCGAGCGGCTGGCCGGGTATCGCGCGGCCCTTGCCGATATGGGGCTGGCGTTTTTGCCCGAACGTGTCGGTGCCGGGCTGTTTACCTATCGTTCCGGGCTGGAGGCGGCGGAACGGCTGCTTGGCCTGCACGAGCCGCCAACCGCCATCTTTGCCTCGAACGACGATATGGCCGCGGCCGCCGTGGCAATCGCCCACCGCAAAGGGCTCGACGTACCGGGCGACCTGACCGTGTGCGGGTTCGACGACACCGTGCTGGCGACGACGATCTGGCCCGAACTCACCACCATCCGCCAGCCGGTGACCGAAATGTCGCGCACCGCGATCGAGCTGCTGGTGCGCGAAATCCGCATGCGCAATGCCAATGACAGCAGCGTCGATCATCCGCACGTGCTGGCGGACTATGCGTTGATCCGGCGCCAATCGGATGCGCCGCCAAAATAAAAAAGAAGGGCGCTGACCGAAATCAGCGCCCTCGCCTTTCCTGCTATCCGAGGGCTCTTATCCCTCCATCGCTTCCAGTTCGCGGCCGCGCGTTTCCTTGACCATCGCCTGGACGAAGAAGAACGAGATGCCTGCGAACACGGCATAGCCCGTATAGGTGACCGCCAAGCCGGGCGACACCGCCAGCGCCGGGAAGCTGACCGAGATCGCCGCATTGGCGATCCACTGTGCAAAGCCCGACACCGCCAGCCCCGACCCGCGGATCTGGTTCGGGAACATTTCGCCCAGCATGACCCACATGATCGGGCCCCAGCTGAAGTTGAAGAAGACGACGTACAGATTGGCCGCGACCAGCGCGATCACGCCGTTATTACCGGGCAGCGACACTCCGCCATCAGGCGCGGTCACGGCGGTCGAGAAGGCATAGGCCACCGTCGCCAGCGTTACCGCCATGCCGGCCGAGCCGATCAGCAGCAGCGGCTTGCGCCCGATCTTGTCAACGAACGCGATCGTGAAGACACACGCGCCAATCGACAGCACGCCCGACAGGATGTTGGTCTGCAAGGCATAATCCTCGGAGAAGCCGACCGCTTCCCACAAGGTTGCGCCATAATAGAAGACGACATTGATGCCGACGAGCTGCTGGAACACCGCGAGCCCGATGCCCGCCCACAGAATCGGGCGGATCTTGCCGGTGGTCTTGTCGATCAGGTCGGACAGGCGCGGCTTGTGATGGTCGGCGGCCAGGCTCGCGGCGATCTCGGCGACCTTGCGATCGGCCTCGTCGGATCCGAACAACTTGGTCAGCACCGCGCGGGCGCGCTCGGTATGGCCTTTGACGACAAGGTAGCGCGGGCTTTCCGGGATGGTGAGAAGAGCCAGAAAATAGATCGCGGCCGGCAGCGCCTGCAGCCAGAACATCCAGCGCCATGCCGGAAAGCCGAGCCAGAAGTGCGCGGTCGAGCCGCCGGCATAGCGTGCGAGCGCGAAGTTGGCGACGAACGCGCCGGTCAGGCCGGTGATGATCATCACTTGCTGCACGCTCGACAACCGCCCGCGGATCGACGCCGGGGTCACCTCGGAAATGTACACTGGCGAAATCACGCTGGCGGCGCCGACGCCCAAGCCGCCGATGATGCGCGCGACGATGAACAGGATCGAGCTGCTGGCACCGCCCGCGAGCAGCGCGCTGACCAGGAACAGCACGGCGGCCCCCATCATCACCGTGCGGCGGCCATAGGCGTCCGACAAACGCCCCGCGCCGAACGCACCGATCGACGAGCCGACCAGGATCGCGCCCACATTGATGCCGATGCCGAGCTTGCCCAGCTCGAACGCCGCCTCCAGCCCCTTTTGGGTGCCGTTGATAACGCCCGAATCATAGCCGAACATAAAGCCGCCGATCGTCGCCACCACGACGATCGAAGCGATAAAACCTATATTGACCCGTTGCATGTCGGGTTGCGCCAGCGTTGCCATTGTCCGTCTTCCGCTCCCTATCGATTGTTATATTTTTGCCGAATGCGTCGCCATGCCGGTCACGCCGGGGTCGAAGGCGAACAGATTGCCAGCCTCGGGCTGTTCCGCCAGTTGGGCAGCGCTGAGCCCCTTGCGCGCCGTGGTCGCATAAGCCGTGCGCAAATCCGCGCCGCCAAAGGCGATCTTGGTGATGTTGGCGACCGGAAAGCGCACGGTCTCGATCAGCGTGCCGGCCGGATCATAATGCCGCACACCCCAGCCGCCGAACAGCGCGACCCACACGCCACCCTCGGCATCGGTGGTCGATCCATCGGGATGGCCTTCGCCCGCCGCAATCTCGACGAACGGCGTGGGATCGCCCAGCGTGCCGTCGTCCCGGATCGGCACCTGCCACACCGTCCGCCCCAACGTATCGGTGTGATAAAGCGTGGTGCCATCGGGCGAGATCGCCGGACCGTTGGTAATCGCAACCGGCGCGAGACCGGCATCGGCGCAGCCACGGTGATCGTGCCGGTACAGCCGACCGCTCTCCGCTTGCTCGCCATTGTCCATGCTGCCGAACCAGATCCGTCCCGCCGCGTCGGTCGTCGCATCGTTCAGGCGATTGCCCGGCATATGCGGCTCGGGATCGATCAGCGGCGTAAAGCGGCCTTCAGCCGGACCGAACCCATACAGGCCCGATTGCACCCCGACGACCATCCCGCCGCCCGCGCGCGGCAGCACCCAGCCGACTTCGCCCGGCGCGGTCCAGGATGACAGCGCTTCAGTCGCGGGATCGAACCGAAACACGAGATGCCGCTTGATATCGACGCACCACAATGTCTGCGTGGCGACGTCCCACATCGGCCCTTCGCCGAGCGTTGCGCCGAGCGGCGCGATCGAGACGGGTGCGCTCGCCATCAGCGCCAGCCCGCGTCCACGAAATAATCGTGGCCCGTGCACATATGCGCATCGTCCGAGGCCAGGAACAAGGCAAGCGCAGCGACGTCGACCGGCTGGATCCGCCCCGACAGGCATTGCGCCGCGACGATCTCGGCCTCGCCTTCGGGCGTGTACCAGCGCTGCTGGCGCGGCGTCTGCACATTGCCGGGCACGATCGTGGTGACGCGGATGCCGTCGCGCCCGAGATCACGCGCGAGACCGCGCGTCATGCCTTCGATCGCGGCCTTGGCGGTCTGATACAGCACGAGATCGGGCAGCCCCAAATGCCAGCTGATCGACCCGAAATTGATGATCACACCGCCGCCCGCCGCGCGCATCCCCGGCACCACGGCTTGTGCCGCGAAGAACAGATGGCGCAAATTGGTCGCCATTCGCTCGTCCCAATAAGCGGGGGTCACTTCGTCAACGCTATGGCGATCGTCGCTCGCGGCATTGTTGATGAGAATGTCGATGCCGCCAAGATCCTCGACAATCGCCGCGATCGCCGCACCCAACGCCGCCGGATCGCGCAGGTCACACAAATGGAAGCGACCCGGGGCAAAGCGCTCGGCAATGTCCCCGCCCGCAGCCTTGTCGACATCGATAAAGGCAACGTGCGCCTGTTGCTCGGCAAAGGCCTGGACCAAGCATGCGCCAATGCCGCTCGCGCCGCCCGTCACCAGCACCCGCTTGCCGACAAGGCTCGGGTAAATCGCGCGCGTGCCGGTCACTTGCTCGTCTCCAACAGGCCGCGCCCGGCCAGGTTTGCGATCAGCGCGCGAATCCCGAAATCCCACGGTGCCGCATCGCGCGACGTGACCACGCGGTTGGTCAGCCGCCCAAGCCGGTCACTCGCGATCGTCACGCGGTCGCCAATCTTGTGGGTGAAGCCCCGGCCCGGCTCGTCGCGATCCTGCACCGGCGCAAACAGCGTGCCGAGGAACAGCGCAAAACCGTCGGGATATTGGTGTTCACTCAGCGTCTGGCGCACCAGATCGAGCGGATCGCGGCTGATCTGGCTCATGCTGCTGGTGCCTTCCAGCACATAGCCATCCTCGCCTTCGATCCGCAGCTGTACCTCGGCGCGGCGCACATCGTCGATGGTGAAGCCATCGTCGAACAGCCGCACCAGCGGCCCGAGCGCGCACGACGCATTATTGTCCTTGGCCTTGCCCAGCAGCAGCGCCGAGCGGCCTTCGAAATCGCGCAAATTGACGTCATTGCCAAGCGTCGCGCCGACGGCGTTTCCACGGCTGTCCACCAGCAGCGCGATTTCCGGCTCGGGATTGTTCCAGGTCGAGTCCGACCGGATACCGATCTCGGCATCGGGCCCGACGCTGGAGAGCACCGGGGCCTTGGTGAACACTTCGGCATCGGGGCCGATCGCGACCTCCAGATATTGCGACCACAGGCCGTCCTCGATCAGCGCCCGTTTGAGCTCAGCCGCTTCCGGCGTGCCGGGAACGACCGCGCGGATCGACCCGCCAACGCGCGATTCCAGCCGCGCCCGGATATCGGCGGCGGCGGAGGAATCCCCCCGTGCGCGCTCCTCGATCACGCGCTCGATCGCCGAAAGCGCGAAGGTCACACCGCACGCTTTTACGCACTGCAAATCGACCGGGGCCAACAGCCGCGACAAATCTCCTCCGAACGCGCCAAGCGACACTCCGCCCGATGCGCTGAAATCCCCCGATTCGACCAAATCGGCGACCGTCGGCGCGCGCGCGGACATGTCGAACGCTTCGCCCCGCACGACCAAAATCGGGCTCGGCCCGGCATCGGTCGCGATACGACCGACGAACACGCCGTCCTGCCAATCCGCCGGTAGCGCCGACGCGCTCGCGTCGTTCCCGCTCGCCATTAACCCCTCCACGCGACCCTCATCCTTGATAGCGTTACCTTGACGACCGCTCCCGTGCTGTCAAGCGCTGGGGCGGTCGTCAGGGGACGCATATACTCCTTACCCTATCCGCTGTTAAATGAAGCGGTTGATCAGGTTCTCGATCCGCTCCTGTCGACCCGAGCGCGGCTTGGGGTCGATCGCCCGTTCGACCGCCAAATCGGCGATGGCGGCCAGATCGAGCGCGCCGATCTGCTGGCCAAAGTCGCCCTCCCAGCCGGCATAACGCTCGGCCTTGATCGCGTCGAGACGGCCGTCCTCGATCAGCGCGGCGGCGTTGAGCAGGCCCTTCGCCACCACGTCGATCGCGCCGACATGACCGTAGAACAGGTCGATCGCGTCCACCGACTGGCGCCGCACCTTGGCATCGAAATTGAAGCCGCCGGTGGTGAAACCGCCCGCGCGCAGGATTTCGAGATTGGCGAGCGTCAGTTCCTCGACCGAATTGGGGAATTGGTCGGTATCCCAGCCATTCTGCGGATCGCCGCGATTGGCATCGATCGACCCGAAGATACCGAGCGCCGCCGCCGTCGCAATTTCATGCTCGAAGGTGTGGCTGGCGAGCGTCGCGTGGTTCGCCTCGATATTGACCTTCACTTCATTCTCAAGGCCATAGCGCTTGAGGAAGCCGTACACCGTCGCGGTGTCGAAATCATATTGGTGCTTGGTCGGCTCGAACGGCTTGGGCTCGATCAGGATCGTGCCGGTGAAGCCGATCTTGTGCTTGTGCTCGACGACGAGCGACAGGAAGCGGCCGAGATTGTCGAGTTCACGCTTGAGATCGGTGTTGAGCAGCGTCTCATAGCCTTCGCGACCGCCCCACAGCACGTAGTTCGCGCCGCCCAGACGGTGCGTGGCTTCGAGCGCATCGCGCACCTGCATCGCCCCGAACGCGAACACTTCCGGATTGGGGTTGGTCGCGCCACCAGCGGCAAAACGCGGATGGCTGAACAAATTGGCGGTGCCCCACAACAGCTTGCGGCCCGACGCCGCCTGGAGCCGCTCGAGATGATCGACCGCCTCGGCGAAATTGCGGCGATGCTCGGCGACCGTGCTCGCATCGGCCATCACGTCGACATCGTGGAAGGCATAAAAGGGGATGTCGAGCTTGGTGAAGAAGTCGAACGCGACTTCGCGCTTCTGCGCAGCGGCAGCGGCGTCGTTCGCGCCGGCATGCCACGGGCGATTGAAGGTGCCCCCGCCAAACACGTCCGAACCCGGCCAGCAGAAGGTGTGCCAGAAACAGGCGGCGAAGCGCAGATGGTCTTCCATCCGCTTGCCCAGCACGACCCGGTCCTTGTCATAGAATCGGTATGCAAGGTCGTCGTCGCTGTCCGGCCCCTTGAAGGTGATCTGGGGAATATCGGCGAAGAAATCGGTGGCCATCGGGCGCTCCTTGGGGGTCAATTGGAGTGAGTAAGGGGAGAAATCTGAGCGTAAGCGGCGCGGAACACCGCTTTCTTAGGCGCGAGCCGCGCCGTCAGTTCAGCGTCGGGCGCGATACGGTGCGACACCGGCGGGGCGACGCACACCTCGGCGGGGGTGCCGCCATCGACTGCAATCTGCGCCAGCCGCGCGGCCCCGAGCGCGGGGCCGACTTCGCCACCCTGGAGATACACCAACGGCACCTCCATCGCGGCGGCGAGCGTCTCGCCCCAATAGCGCGAGCGCGCGCCCCCGCCGATCACCGCGAGTTCGGCGACCTCGGTCCCGGCCTCGCGCAGGACGTCGAGCCCGTCGGCGAGCGCGAACGCCACGCCTTCCAGCACCGCCTGCGCGAGCCGGTTGGGATCGGTATCGTTGTCGAGCCCGACAAAGGCACCACGCACTTGCGCGTCGTTATGCGGGGTGCGCTCGCCCGAGAGATAGGGGAGGAAAATCTCAGGCCCGCTCGCCACGCCCGCCGCTTCGGCGCGCTGGAACACTTCGGCGGCACCGCTCGCCCCGGTCAGGCGCGCGACCCAATCGATGCACGAGGCGGCGCTGAGGTGCACGGACATCTGGTGCCACATCTCGGGCAGGCAATGGCAGAAGGCATGGACCGCGCGCGCGGGGTTGGGCCGGAACTGATCATTGGCGACGAAGATGACGCCCGACGTACCGAGCGACAGCAACGCCTTGCCATCGGTCACGACGCCCACGCCCGCAGCCCCACCGGCATTGTCGCCCGCACCGCCCGCGACGGGAACCTGGGCAATGCCCCAGGCCTCGGCGATGTCCGCCCGGAGCACCCCGGCGACATCGGTACCCTCGACCAGGCGCGGCATCTGCGCTTGCGTCAGCCCGCACGCCGCGAGCAACGTGTCACTCCAGCGCCGCCCCCCAACGTCGAGCCACAAGGTCCCCGCGGAATCCGACATGTCGGATGCCTTCTCGCCAGTCATGCGCAGCCGGACATAATCCTTGGGCAACAGCACCGTCGCGACCTGTGCGAAAATCTCGGGTTCGTGTCGGCGCACCCATTCGAGCTTGGGCGCGGTAAAGCCCGGCATCACGATATTGCCGCCGAGCGTGCGAAACTCGGGCGTGGTTGCTTCGAGTGCGGCGCATTCGGCAAAGGAACGCCCATCATTCCACAGGATTGCCGGGCGCAACGGCCGATCGTCGGCACCAAGCAAGGTCGCGCCGTGCATTTGCCCGGCGAGCCCGATGCCGCGCACCGCACGCCGGACCTGCGGATCGATCGCCAGCACCGCCGCGCTGGTCGCCTTCCACCAATCTTCCGGGTCCTGTTCGGACCACAAAGGATAAGGCCGCTGGACGCTCAGCGCGGCGACGCCCTGCCCGACGACCGCGCCGTGCGTGTCGAGCACCACGGCCTTGACCCCGGACGTGCCGATATCGATTCCCAGAAACATCGGCGGCCTTATCGAACGAACGGATCGATCGGCTTGATCGTCCCGTCGGCGTTGAAGGAAAGCTCGGTCACCTTGACGTTGCGCAGGTGGTTCTTGTTGCTGAGCTGCGTGTCCGCATAGAACAGCCACCATTTGCCGCCGGTCTGGATGATCGAGTGATGCGTCGTCCACCCCTGCACCGGCAGCAGGAAATGCCCGCGATAGGTGAAGGGCCCGTAAGGATTGGTGCCGGTCGCATAGTTCAGGAAATGCGTGTCGCCGGTCGAGTAGGTGTAATAATATTGGCCACCGCGCTTGAACACCCACGATGCTTCGAAGAAGCGCCGGTCATGATCGCCCCCCAGGATCGGTTTGCCCTTTTCGTCGAGGATCACCGCGTCGCGCGGCTTCTCGGCGAAGCTCTTCATATCGGCGTTCATGCGGACGACCTTGCCGGTCAACGCTGGCTGATCGTCCTGATGCAAATCGGTATCGCTGCCGTTGGGATCGAAGCTGCCATTCTTCCAGCGCTGGAGCTGCCCGCCCCAGATGCCGCCGAAATACATGTAACTTTTGCCATCGCTGTCGGTGAACACCGCCGGATCCATCGAGAAGCTGCCCGCGATCGGCTTGGGCTCGGCCTTGAACGGGCCCATCGGGTTCTTCGAGGTGGCCACACCGATGCGGAACGTGCCCAGCCCGTTCTTGTCACGGGCTTTGTCGCGCGCTGGGAAATACAGATAATAGGTGCCGTTCTTATAAGCGGCATCGGGTGCCCACATCTGCTGCGACGCCCACGGCACCTGCTTCACATCGAGCGCGACCGGGCCCACCGTGACGGGGCCGCCAATGCGATCCATCCGCAGCACACGGTAATCGTGCATCGCATATTCGTTGCCCAGATCATCGTCGGGGATTGCGGTCGGCACGTCGTGGCTTGGGTAGACGTAAATCTTGCCCGCAAAGACATGCGCCGACGGGTCTGCTGTGTAGATCGATGTCACCAGCGGCTGCGACAGATATTTCCGGCCATCCGGGGCTCGATCCTGGGCAAGCGCCAGCGTGGCCACGCCACACATCATCACTGCCCCAATCACGCGATACGCCATCATTCCTCTCCCGATGCGCGTAGCCGCGCTATGACAATAGAGGTAGCGCTAACATTTACCCGACGCAAGCGCCGCGCGCTCCTGTCACGGGTATAAAAGCGATTTGTTTCTGGACGTCGGACGCGGAAAGCGCGATTGCCCTGTCAGAAGCACGCGAAGCACAGGGTGAATATGATGGCGGCGGGCACAGCGTGTTGAAGCGCATTTTCCTCGGTGGCGTCCTCGCCCTTCTGGTTGGCCTGGCGATCTTTGCGGGTTTTGCCTGGCGGCCTGCCATTGCCCCGATCGCGCGCCCGGCGGCGGCATCCTTCGCGCCCGCGCTCGTTGCCAAGGGCGCAGTGCTGGCCAGCGCCGGCTATTGCGCGTCGTGCCACACTGCCAAGGGCGGCGCGGCGTTGGCGGGCGGTTATGCGATGGCAACCACCTTCGGCACGATCTATTCGACCAACATTACCCCCGATGTTGACACCGGCATTGGCGGCTGGTCCGAAGCCGCCTTCCGCCGCGCGATGCACGAAGGCGTGCGGCGTGACGGTGCGCATCTCTTCCCCGCTTTCCCCTACGATCATTTCACCAAGCTGACCGATGCCGACGTCTCGGCGCTCTATGCCTATTTGATGACGCAGCCGACGGTGCACGCCGAAGACAAGGCCAATGGCCTACCCTTCCCGCTCAACATTCGGATGCTGCAGGCGGGTTGGAAACTGCTGTTCTTCAAGCCCGGGCGCTATGTGCCCGTCGCCACCAGGGATGCGGCGTGGAATCGCGGGGCTTATCTCGCCGAAGGGATCAGCCATTGCGGCGCGTGCCACACGCCGCGCGGCGCGCTGGGTGCCGAGCGTAAGGACAAGGCCTATGCCGGGGCCGCGATCGACAACTGGATCGCGCCGCCGCTCGACAAGACCAACCCCGCACCGATTGCGTGGAACCAGGCCGAACTGGTTGCCTATCTCGGCACCGGGGTCAGCCTGTATCATGGCACGGCGGCGGGTCCGATGGCGGCGGTGCCGCGCGGTCTCGCGCATCTGCCCGGCTCCGACGTGGCAGCAATCGCCACCTATTTCACCAGCTTCAACGGCTCGGCGGCGCGCGCCGGTCAGGATGCCGCGCTCATCCAGAAGGCGCTCGCCACCGACCGCGTCGGCACCGGTTTGCAGTATGATGCGGGGACACGGCTGTTCACCGCTGCCTGCGCATCGTGCCATTATAATGGCGGCAAGGGCCTCAACCCGTTGCGCCCCGATCTGGCGCTCAACAGCACCGTGCATCTCGACGATCCGACCAATTTGATCCGCGTCATCCTCTACGGCATCGACGCGAAGGACGGTGCGCCGGGCGTGGTGATGCCGGCCTTTGGCACCGGGTTCACCAATGCCGATGTCGCGCGCATCGCCGCCTATCTGCGCGCAACGCGGACGACCAAGGCGGCATGGCCCGATCTCGAACAGAAAGTCGCGACGATCCGCGCGCAGGGCAAGGGCCAGGAGTGATGACCAGTTTCACGATCAACGGTCGCCCCGTTTCCACCACGATCGAGGACGACACCCCGCTCTTGTGGGTGATCCGCGACGAGATCGGCCTGACCGGCACCAAATTCGGCTGCGGCATCGGCATGTGCGGGGCGTGCACGGTGCACGTCGGCGGGCGGGCGACGCGGTCGTGCATCACCCCGGTCTCCGCAGTCGATGGTGCCGATATCACCACAATCGAAGGGCTCGACCCGAAGGGCGAGCATCCGCTGCAACAAGCGTGGCGTGAGATTCAGGTGCCGCAATGCGGTTACTGCCAGTCGGGCCAGATCATGCAGGCCGCCGCCATGCTCAAGGATTTCCCGGCACCCACCGATGAAGACATTGACGCGGTGATGACGGGCAATCTGTGCCGCTGCATGACCTATGTCCGCATCCGCGCCGCGATCCGGCAGGCGGCAGGCACGCTCGCGGAAGGACCCAAGGCATGAGCCGCCTCGCCTCGACCGCCGAAGCCGCCCGCAACCCGCTGTCGCGCCGCGGCTTCCTTGTCGCCAGTGGTGCCGCCGGGATCGCCTTCGGCTTTTCGCAAGTGCTGGCCGCGATCGATCCCGCCGTGCCCGGCGGCACCCCCGCCGCCCCGACCGGCCCGCAATTCGAACCGTCGATCTGGTTCGGGATCGACGCCGCCGGGATCGTCACCGTCAACATCATCCGCGCCGAAATGGGCCAGCATGTCGGCACCGCACTCGCGCGCATTCTCGCCGATGAACTGGAGGCCGACTGGGACAAGGTCCGCATCGTCCATGTCGATACCGATCCCAAATGGGGCCTGATGGTCACCGGCGGGAGCTGGTCGGTGTGGCAGACCTTCCCCGTGTTCAGCCAGGCGGGTGCCGCCGGTCGCATCGCCCTGATCGAAGCAGGCGCGAAGCTGCTCGGCACCAGTGCCGCCAATTGCACCGCGCGTGGCGGCGCGGTCCATGCGGGTGGTCGCTCGATTTCCTATGGCGACATCGCCAAGCGCGGCGGCGTCGCCCGCCAATTCACCCCCGACGAACTGAAGGCGCTGCCGATCAAGCCGGTCAAGGACCGTCGCCTGATCGGCAAGCAGGTTGCGGCGCTCGACATCGCCGCCAAGACCGACGGCACCGCGCTCTATGGCATCGATGCCAAGGTGCCGAACATGGTCTATGCCCGGCCCAAGCTGCCGCCAACGCGCTTCGGCTCCAAGGTCGTTTCGGTCGATGACAGCAAGGCCAAGACGGTGCGCGGCTATTTGCGCTACCTCGTCATCGAAGACCCGTCGGACACCGTGCCCGGCTGGGTGATGGTGATCGCGCAAAATTACCCCGCCGCGATCCGCGCCGCCGATCTGCTCCAGGTGACGTGGACCGCAGGCCCAGGCGCGACCACGTCCGAAAAGGACCTGCAAGCCCATGCCGCCGACCTGGCGGGCAAGGCGGATAGCGGCGTCGCGCTCGACATCGTCAACACGGGGCCAAAGCCTACCGATGCCGCCAGCACGCTGGAGCGCGTCTATACCACGGGCACCGTGCTGCACTTCCAGCTGGAGCCGCTCAACGCGCTCGCCTTTGAGAAAGATGGCCGCTTCGAAATCCATACCGGCAACCAGTGGCAAAGCCTGATTCTGCCGACACTCGCCAAGGCGCTCGGCGTGCCCGAAACCAAGATCGTCCTGCGCACCTATATGCTGGGCGGCGGCTTTGGGCGGCGGCTCAACGGCGATTACACCGTCCCCGCCGCGCTGGCGGCCAAGGCGCTGGGGCGTCCGGTCAAGATGGTGCTGACGCGGCAGGATGACGCGCTGTTCGATTCGGTGCGCTCGCCCTCGGTGCAGCGCGTGCGCATGAGCTTCGACAAGAACAATGCGGTGATCGCGATGGAGCATCACGCCGCCGCCGGCTGGCCGACGCAGATGAACGCGCCCGCCCTGCTCGCCAAGACTAAGAGCGGCGGGGCCTATGACCCGTTCGCCATATCGGGCGC
Source organism: Sphingomonas sp. DC1600-2 (assembly GCF_049897605.1). NCBI lineage: Bacteria > Pseudomonadati > Pseudomonadota > Alphaproteobacteria > Sphingomonadales > Sphingomonadaceae > Sphingomonas > Sphingomonas sp. DC1600-2. The sequence goes on along the minus strand of NZ_JAFCWO010000001.1, from coordinate 221,531 downwards.
GGACCATTGGTACGAAGTCGGCCACCAGACCGTCCATGCCATTCCCAACGATCTCGCCAACACCACCATCCGCTCGGGCTGGCTGCGCTCGGTCGGGCCGGGCTGGACCAACTGGGCGGTGGAAAGCTTTATCGATGAAGCGGCGCTGCAGGTAAAAAGCGATCCGGTCGCCTTCCGCCTGAAATTGCTGACCGGGGCCGGTCGCAATGCCGGTTCGGCCCCCAGCGCCATTGGCGGGGCGCTGCGCCAGGAGGAAGTGGTGCGCCGCGCCGCCGCCCGCGCGGGCTGGGGCGAGAAATTGCCGCCCGACACTGCGCTCGGCATCGCCACCAGCTTCGGGCAGGAGCGCGACATGCCGACCTGGGTCGCCTGCGTCGCGCGCGTTCATGTCGATCGCAAGACCGGTGTGGTGCGCGTCGAGAAGCTGACCTTGGTCACCGATGCCGGGACGATCGTCGATCCTGACGGTGCCCTTGCCCAAACGCAGGGTGCCGCTTTGTGGGGCCTCAGCATGGCGCTTCATGAGGGCACCGAATTCGTCAACGGACTGGTCAAGGATACCAATCTCGACACCTATCAGCCGCTGCGCATGGCCGATGTGCCCGAACTGGACATTGCCTTTGTCGAAAGCGAGCAAGTTCCCGTTGGCCTTGGCGAACCCGCGACGACGGTGGTCGCGCCCGCGATCGGCAATGCGATCTTCGCCGCTGTGGGTGCGCGCGTGCGGCATTTGCCGATTACCCCGGCGGCGGTGCTCGACGCGCTGGCTGGTCGATCGGCCTGAGCCGAGCAGCCGACGCGAGACTGTCATACAGCGCGCTTAGGGCCAGTCGCAGTGGGATCGGGCCGGGGTACACAGGTGGAAAGTCGTTTTCGACGCGCTCTGGGGCAGGCCCATCCTGCGGTGTTCACGGCGGTCGCCGGAACTGCGGGTTTCTGCGCCTATTTCGCGATGTACGCCTTTCGCAAGCCCTTCACGGCGGCGACCTTCGAGCTGGTGCCGGGCTGGCATTGGATGCTCGATTACAAGATCGCGCTGATCGTCGCACAGGTGGCGGGCTATGCGCTATCGAAGTTCATCGGCATCAAGGTCGTGTCGGAAATCGCGCCGCGCCACCGCGCCGCCGCCATCCTGGGGTTGATCGGTCTGTCTTGGCTCGCGCTGGTCGCCTTTGCGGTCATCCCGGCACCGTGGAACGTCGCGGCCCTGTTCCTCAACGGTGTGCCGCTTGGCATGATCTGGGGGCTGGTCTTTGGTTTCATGGAGGGGCGGCGCGTGTCCGAGGTCCTCGCCTCGATGTTGTGCGCGAGCTTCATCCTGTCTTCGGGTGTGGTCAAATCGGTCGGCACCTGGCTGATGCAAAGCGAACATGTCGACCGCTTCTGGATGCCTGCCGCGACCGGCCTGCTGTTCATGCCGCTGTTGCTGGTGTCGGTCTGGGTACTGAGCATGTTGCCGCCGCCGAGCGCGCGCGACGAGGCCGAACGCGTCAAGCGCGCGCCGATGACCGGGGCCGAGCGCCGGAGCTTCCTCAAGGCCTATGCGCCCGGGCTGATCGCGATCGTCGTCGCCTATGTCCTGCTCACCGCCTTTCGCGATTTCCGCGACAATTTCGCCGCCGAAATCTGGGCAGCGCTCGGCTATGGCGGAAAGGCGGCAATCTTCTCGGCAAGCGAGCTTCCCGTCGCGCTGATCGCGCTCGCGGGCATGGCGCTGGTCATCCTGGTGCGCGACAACCGCCGTGCCTTGCTCGTCATCCATATCATGATTGCGAGCGGTTTCGCGTTGCTCGGCATATCGACGCTTGCGTTTCAGGCGCATTTGATCTCGCCCTTTGTGTGGGTGGTGCTGTCGGGGTCGGGGCTGTACATCGCCTATAGCCCGATCAATGCGGTGCTGTTCGACCGCATGGTGGCGGCAAGCGGCCGGATCGCGAATGCCGGTTTCCTGATCTATGTCGCCGATTCGTTCGGCTATCTAGGCAGCGTCGCCTTGCTGCTGTGGCGCAATTTCGGGCAGCGCTCGCTCGACTGGCTGAGCTTCTTCATGGGCGGGGCCTATGTCACCAGCGTGGTCGGCACGGTGCTGACGCTGTTCGCCGCGCTATATTTCTTCCGCCGCGCGCCCGAGCAGCGGGCCGCTGAGACCCTGGCAACGGTGCCGGCATGAGCGAGCTCGACTTCTACGACGTCGCCATCGTCGGTGCCGGGATCGTCGGCCTTGCCCATGCGCTCGCCGCCGCGCGCGACGGACGCCGCGTGCTGGTGATCGACCGCGATGCGCAGGCCAATGGCGCGTCGATCCGCAATTTCGGCTTCGTCACCGTCACCGGCCAGGAACACGGCACGGTCTGGCACCGCGCCCGCCGCTCGCGCGATGTGTGGATGGAGGTGGCCGGTCCGGCCGGGATAGCGGTCGAGCATCACGGCCTGACAATGGTCGCGCAACGGCCCGAGGCGCGCGCCGTATGCGCGGCCTTCCTGCAGACCGATATGGCGGAAGGGTGCGCCTGGCATGACGCCGAGGCGGCGCAATCGCTGCTCGGCCCGATCCGCCCGGCCGCGCTGGAAGGCGTGCTGACCAGCGCGATCGACATCCGCGTCGAATCGCGCACCGCCATCCCCAAGCTGGCGGCATGGCTTGCCGCGCATCACGGCGTCGAATTCTGGCGCGGCGTCGCGGTGCACGGCGTCGAGACCGGGCAGCTCGATACTTCGGTCGGCACGATCCCCGCGCGCGCGATCATCGTCTGCCCCGGCGACGATCTCGCCACGCTCTTCCCCGACTCCCTCGCCGGAATCACGCGCTGCAAGCTGCAGATGCTGCGGCTCGCCGACCCGGGCTACCGCCTGCCGGGGGCGATCATGTCCGACCTCGGCATGGTGCGCTATCTCGGCTTTGCGGCCTTGCCCGAGGCGGCGGCGCTGCTGCAGCGGCTGGAGGCCGAACAGGCCGATCATCTCGCCAACGGCATCCATCTGATTGTGGTGCAAAGCGCCGATGGCAGCCTGGTCGTCGGCGACAGCCATCATTATGCCACCACGCCCGATCCGTTCAGCAAGGACGCGGTCGACGCTCTGATCCTCGACGAATTCCGTGCTGTGTTCGGCCACGTCCCGCCCGTGCTCGAACGCTGGACCGGCACCTATGCCTCCGCCGCCAGCCACAGTCGCGTCACGCGCCCGCTGCCCGGCGTGCAGGTGGTGACGGTAACCAGCGGCACCGGTGCCTCGACCGCCTTTGCCCTCGCCGAGGAAACGATCGCGGCGCTTGCGGCGCAACCCCAAGGAGCCGTTGCATGAGTTTTCCGATCAAGGCCGTGGTGCTCGATTGGGCGGGCACGATGATCGATCATGGCTGCTGCGCGCCCGTCATCGCGCTCCAGCGCGTCTTCGCCGATGCGGGCATGGCCATCTCCGAAGACGAAGCCCGCGCCGATATGGGCCGTGCCAAGCGCGACCATATCCGTGCGATTCTGGCCAAGCCGCGCGTGGCTGAGGCGTGGCAGGCGGCGCACGCGGCGCAGCCTGCCGAAAGCGACGTGACCGCGTTGCACGATGCGGTCGAACCGATGATGCGCGGCGCGGCCAAGGATTGCGCGGCCCTGATCCCGGGCGCGGCCGAGCTCACCGCGACGCTGCGCGCGCACGGTGTGAAGATCGCGTCCTGCACCGGTTACACCCGCCCGATGATGGCCGACATCCTGCCGCTCGCAGCCGAGCAGGGCTATGCACCCGATGTCGTGGTCTGCTCGGGCGAAACGCTGGAGGGCCGCCCCTCCCCGCTGATGCTGTGGAAGGGCCTGGTCGAACTCGGCGTATGGCCCGCCACAGCTTGCGTGAAGGTCGATGACGCCACGGTCGGCATTGGCGAGGGCAAGGCAGCCGGAGCCTGGACGGTCGGGCTCGCCGCGTCCGGCAATGGCGTCGGCCTCAGCCATGACGCTTTGCTCGCGCTCGAACCCGAAGACCGCGCCCGCCGCATCGCTGCGGCTGCCGCCGATCTGCACGCAGCAGGCGCGGATTATGTCATCGACAGCGTGGCCGATCTGTGGCCCGTGCTCGAAACCATCGCCCGTCGGATCGAAGCGGGCGAACGCCCCGCCGCATAAGGGCTAAGGCCGGGCTTTGCGGTGCGGGGGCGGCGCAGGCAGCAGGTTGAGCAACAGAAAGGTCGCGGCCGCGCCGACCATGCAGCTTGCTACCCAGCCGATCGGCCCGAACACGGTGCCCCACGCCACGATCGCCATCACGAAATCGACCCCGACGCAGACCCACGCGGCGATGCGCAAGCCGGTCGCGGCGCGCGGCGAACACCGTCGGCCCCAGCCGCGCTCGTGATGGCGATTGGTCGAGAGCGCAAACAGCATGGAGGCGATGAGCCCGAGCAGGAACGTCACGGCCTTCATCCTGCGAGCACCGTGGGGGCGGCGCGCGATCGTACGCGGCGCGGGTGCGCGCGGTGCCGCGCGATGGCGCGCGCCGCCCAGCCGAAGCCAGCGCCCACGGCAAGGAAGGTCAGATCGACCCCCGCTAGGGTCCAGTCGCCGCTGGCAATCGTCCGAGGCAAACCTCTGTCGGTCGCCAGTATGTCGAAGACAGGAAGCGCGACCAGCAAGCCCGCCGTCAATCCCAGCAGTTCAACCCACGCCCGCGTCGGTTTGCGCAGAAAGGCGTAAAGCAGCAGCACGCTCCACAAAGCGAACATCACATTGACTTCGGCATCGGCGCGTCGCGGCAACAGCGGCGGCAACAGGCGATTGGCCCAGAGAAAACCGACCATCGCCGCCGGAAACCCCGCGATGAACCCGACATTCAACCGCTCGACCAAGCGGAAACCGAAATGCGGCCGCGCCGGATCCGGCAGCTTTTCGCGCCGCTTGACCGTCCACAGCACCAGCCCACTCGCCACCATCAGCGTGCCACCGATGCCGCACAGGAAATACACCCAGCGGATCGCGGTATCGGCGAAGCGTCCGGCATGCAGGCCGATCATCGCACCCGCCGTGACCTGTGCTCCGCCCGGCGGCGGCGACGCCCAAAGCAAGCGGCCACTCACGCCATCATAGCCAAGCTTTGGGGTGAAGTTGGACAGTGATGCCTGGCTGCTTCTCGCCAGCGTGATCCGCGCCGCTGCGTCCCCCGGAAAGGACACCAGAATCGCGTCGACGGGCCCGCCCAACCGGGCTTGTCCATCGCGCACCACCCGCGCCAGATCGACCAACGGCGCGGCCCGCCCGGTCCGCGCCTCCACCGGAGCCTGCGGGTACAGAATCCCGGCAAATGTCCCGGTATCGCTGTAATTGGCGACCACCGCCCATGGCATCAGCATCGTCGCCAACGTGACCAGCCCGGTATAGGTAATCATCACATGGAATGGCAGGCCAAGCACGGCAGCGGCATTGTGCCCATCCAGCCACGATCGCTGGCCCTTGCCCCGCCGCAACGTGAAGAAATCACGGAAAATTTTCTTGTGCGTGACGATCCCCGTCAAAATCGCGACCAGCATGAACATCGCGCACGTGCCGACGATCCAGCGCGACCACAGCACCGGCAAATAGAAGAGGTCGAAATGGAAGCGGTAGAAAAAGTCCCCGCCGCGTGTCGCGCGCGCGACCACCGGGTGGCCAGCACCGTCAATCGTCGCGGAGGTCTCGCCACTGTCGCGCTTGGGCGGCGTGCCCGGCCCCGGCACCCAGTAAACGCTTCCGCTCGCCGAGCGCGTGGTCGGCACGGTGATGAACCAGGAGTCGGCACCGGGCGCTTCTCGCGTGAGAAACGCTTGCGCGCCCCGCACGACCGTCAACGGATCGGCGATCGCGGGCAGCTCGGGTTGCGCCCAACGGTTCAGCGCCTCGCGCCAATAGGCCGTGGTGCCGGTGAGGAACACGACGAACAACACCCAGCCGACCAGCAAGCCGGACCAGGTGTGCAGCGTCGCCTGGCTCTGGCGGAACCCGGTCTTCATACCCGGCCCCATGCGTGGATCGACACAGCGGTGATCCCGGCGGCAACGATTCCCGCCAGGACGATCGTCCACAGCGCGCGCCAGCCGCTGCGCGCGGCAAACGCCCACATTGCAGTCACGGCACAGATCGCGAAGGCCAAGATCGTGGCGGCAAAGGTCGCCTGCGCCGGTCCGAACGGCAGCACCCGCGCCAGCGCCATCGCCCACAGACTCGCGACGGCATAGCCGCCCGGGATCGCCGCAACGACGCGCAGCGCGGTATCGCCGCGCCGTCGCCAGGCGCGGGCGGCATCTCGTTTCGGAAAAGTGGGGCGTTGCGACACTGCCGCCCTCACCAACGATAGGCGATCGTGCCCTGCACGGTGCGGCGGTTGCCATACCAGCACCAGGCGTAATCGAGATAGCACGTCGTTACATATTTCTTGTCGAAGATGTTGGCGGCATTCACCCCCAAGGTCAAACCCTCGAGTCGTGGCGCAAGCCGACCGAGGTCGTACCGCATCTGCCCGTCGAACAGCGTGAAGCCCGGCGTGCTGACCCGCGCGGTGGTCCCCGCATAAATGCTGTCGACATGCCGCACCGCCCCGCCAATGGCGAAGCCTTGCCAGGCTCCCTGACGCGGTGCCCATTCGAGATTGGCGGAAACCCCGCCGCGCCCGACGCCGAGAATACCGTTACCGATATTGGCCGGATCGGCATCGGCGATGGTGCGCACCTTCTGCCGACTATACGCCAGCTTGGCGTTGAAATCGTAGGGCAGCGGTGCATTGGCCTCGACTTCGAAGCCGGTGGAGCGCACCTTCCCGCTTTGCAGCGCGAACAACGAATTGGGGATCGCCGTCAGCAAATTGGTCTGGTCGATCTGGAACCATGCCGCCGTGACGAGGATCTTGCTGCCCGGCACGGTGTATTTCGCGCCAAGTTCGATCTGCTTGCCGAGCGAGGGCTTGGCCTGGCGGAGCGTGCCATCGGCATTCTGCACCGTTCCGCTCTGCGGCTCGAACGAGGTCGAATAGCTGGCATAAGGCGCAAGCCCGAACGCGGTCGTGTACAGGACGCCCGTGCGATAGGTGAATTTCTGCGACGTTTCCGGTGCGGCGGTGCCCGAAGTCGTCCGCGCCCAATCCTGCCGACCGCTCAGCACCACCCGCAGCCCGCCCGTCGAAATCTCGTCCTGCGCGTAGAGGCCGGTCTGCGTCTTGCGCGGCGCGAGCACCCCGACCGTGCCGCCGGGCACCGTCTCGGGCGTCAGCGGCACCGCCATCGTGCCGTAAATGGGATGATAGCCGTCAAGCGGCGTGGCGGTGCCAAAGGCATAGACTTCGCGCGCGTGACCGGCCTGATGGTCGACCCCCAGCAGCACCGCATGCGTCAGCGGCCCGGTCGAGAAACTGCCGCGAAGCTGGTTGTCGAACACCCAGGAATCGCTCCGTTCGCGCGTCGCATAGGAAGCGCGGTCATACAGCGTCGCGCTGTTGGTCAGCGATCCGCTGGCGTAAACGATGCCGAGATTGGAGGTGGCGTGCTGATACCGCCCCGACGCGCGGAAGCTCCAGCCAGATCCGAAATCATGGTTGAGGATATAGGTGCCCGCCACCTGCTCGCGCTTGAAGACATTGCCCGGCTCGCCGAAATCGCGCGTGGTCGGGATCTGGCCATTGGGATTGGCCAGCAGGGTGCCCGATGCCGGGAACACGCCGTACGTGCCGTTATACGGATCATGCGAATAGGCACCGAGCAGCGTCAGGCTGGTCGCGTGGCCCGCGCCGATCGTCACCGCGCCCGAAATTGCCTCGCGCTCGCGCTTGCCGAAATCCTGCTGCGTATGCGCGCCATTGACGGTGCCGTTCACGCGCCAAAGGATCGACGATCCGGCACGCCCGCCGACATCGGCATCGGCGCGGTACAAATTATAGGTGCCATAAGTGCCCGACACCGCGCCGTAAAAGTCACGGTCGAGCGGCAGTTTGCTCGACATCGCGATCAGGCCGCCCGGACCCGATTGGCCATAGAGCACCGATGCCGGCCCTTTCACCACCTCGATCCGGTCGAGCCGTGAGACGTCGATCTGCGGCGACAGGTAGCCCGCACCGTCGATCAACTTCAGTCCATCGAGAAATTGCGGCGCGTCGAAGCCGCGCAGCTTGAACTGGTCATACACTTCGGCGCTCGACCCGCGCTGCTCGGTCGTCGCACCCGCCACAAAGCGCAGCGCCTGGTTGAGGTTCTGCAGCCCGAGGTCGGCAATGTCCGCCGCGCTGATCACGCTGATCGACTGTGGCGTCTCGGCGATCGGCACGGCGCTCTTGGTGCCTGCGGACGCTTCGTTGCGCGGACGCTGACCGTTTACGACGATCGTGCCGTCCTCCAGATCGCTCTGGCTTTGCGCCAAAGCCGGGCTGCCGATCACGACGGTGCCAAGCAGGAGCGCCGATACGAAATGCTGTTTCACTGCGAATCCCTCTTTTATCGAGGGCCGCGCAATGTCCTTTTTGAGATCGATTATCAATAGCAATTATTCGAAAAATGGTCCGGCGCGAATGGCCGTCGGCGGTGGCGGCGGGACCGGCCCGCCACCACCGCTTGCGATCATCCCGCGAAGGCCTTCACCAAATCAAACAGATAGTCGCGGCCCTGATACAGCGAATCCTCGCGCATCCGCTCGTTCAACCCGTGCATCCCGTTGCCATCCTTATCCAGGAAGAAGCCCGGCACGCCGTACACCGGGATGCCGACCGCCTCGAGAAATACACCGTCGGTTGCGCCCGTCGACATCAGCGGCAGAAGCGGCAGGCCCGGAAAATGCTTCGCCGCGACCGCCTTGACCGGACCGACGACCTTGGGATCGAGCGCGGGCGGGACGGCGGTCGGGCGGATCGGCGCGTTGGCGGTCACCTTTACCGCAGGGCCAGCGAGTTCCTGCAATTTGGCCAGTGTGCCCTCCACTGTCTCGCCGGGGAAGATGCGGCAATTCACATTGGCGGTGGCGCGCTGCGGCAACGCATTTTCGGCATGGCCCGCATTCACGATGGTCGCGACGCAGGTCGTGCGCAGCGTCGAATGCATCATCTTGTCACTGCTGACGATCTTGTCGGCCGCCGTATCTTGCGGATTGGCCAGCAAGGCCGTGATCGCCGTGCGCAGCGGCGCGGGCGAGCCAAGCGCGGCCATGCCGAAGAACGCCCGCGTCGTCTCGGTAAACTTTACCGGAAACTCATAGCCCTGCACCGCCTTCAACGCGTCCGCGAGCTGATAGATGGCATTGTCCGGCACCGGTTGCGAGCTGTGCCCGCCAGGGTTAGTCGTCTCGAACGTATAGTTTTGCGCGGCCTTCTCGCCCACCTGCAGCGCCAGCAATTGCGGCTTGCCATCGGGGCCGTAGCGCCCGCCCCCGCCTTCGTTGAGCGCGAACTCGGCATCGATCAGCTCACGCTTGTTCTTGGACAGCCATTCCGCGCCGTTAAAGGCGAAGGTGGTTTCCTCGCCGCACGTCAGCGCCAGCTTGATCGTGCGCTTTGGCCGATAGCCTTCGGCCTTGAAGCGGATCATGCTGTCGGCCCACACCGCCGCCATCGCCTTGTCGTCGACGGTGCCGCGCCCGTAATAATAGCCGCCCTCGTCGATCAGCGTGAACGGATCGCGCACCCAGTCTGCGCGCTTGGCCTCGACCACGTCGAGATGCGCGAGCAACAGGATCGGCTTGGCCGTGGCATCGCTCCCCTTGAGCACCGCGACCAGCCCGCCATCCTTGGGATGATCGGGCACCGCAAAATAGGTAATGTCCTGGTCGGCATAGCCCGCCGCCTTCAACCGCGCGCCAATCTGCGCCGCCGCCGTCGTGCAGCTTCCGCTCGACAGCGTCGTGTTGGTTTCGACCAGTTGCTTGTAGAGGCCGAGATAGGCCTTCTGGTCGGGGCGGTCCTGCGCCAAGGCCGCGCTGGCAAGCCCCGCCACTCCCAAAATCGTCGCCCCCAAAAATGTGCTGATCGCGCGCATGGTAAAGCCCCCAAAATTATGTCGGGAGGAGGCTAACGCGGCTTGGGCGTAACGCAACCGTTAGCGCGTCGCGGCACGCTTTGGTTTGGCGAAGCGCAATTCGTGATTGGCGAAATCGATCCGCACCTGCCCGAACAGGCGCAGCGCATCCATGCCGAGAAACAGTGCCGGGCGTGCGGTCAGCCCAAGCCGGGCAAAGGGTGCGGCATCCGAAAACGCCACCGGCAAATTGGCAAAGCCGGTGTCGCCGATCGCGAAACGCGGCACCAACCCGAATTGCGTCTCGAGCTTGCCGCCGGTTACGCTGAGCAAGGTCATCGGTTGCGCTTGCGCCAGATCATCCCCGACCAATCGCCTCAAGGCGAGATTGCCCATGCTGACGACTGCGCCGGTATCGATCACCACGCGCACCTTATGCCCTTCATAGCTGGCATCGGTGACGACGAGCTGGCCCGCGCGATTGCGCGCACGGACCACGATGTCGCCCGGGCCGAACACTTCGCGCTTGGTGCGCTTGGTCGCCGGCACCACCGTCATCGTACGCGCGGCGAAATCGATCGTCACTGCGCGGCCTTGCAGCGTATCAATGCCGACCAACCCCTGCCCGCCCAGATTACCCGCGAGCAATGCGGGTGCCTCGATCCCCGATCCGCGCAGCCGAGCGCCCTCGACCAACGTCTCCGCACCGATGCTGATCTCGGGCAAGACGAAGGTACCCGCCCCGGTCGAGCCAGCCATCGCGCTGATACGAACCCGTTTACCCGGTGCCAGCCCGAGTGCAGTCGCGAGGTCGCGTGCGATGACGGTGCGTTCGGCACCGGTGTCGACGATGAAGCGATAGGGGCCGTTCTGGCCGATCATCACCGGCACCGACATGCGCAGCCCGTCATCGGTAAAGCCAAGCGCATCGGCGGGCGTTTCGGACTCTTCCTGCTGCGTCGCAGCGGACGGCGGGGGTGGCCCGCGGGTCTGGAGCGGCGCGGCGGCGAGCGCCGTTGCCAACGGCACGATCAAGACGAGCGCCGGGGCCATATCCGCGAAGCTACGCCCGCGCCGGGTCTGTAACAAGCCCGGTCAATCGAGCCGCATCGCTTCCGCCGCCAGCACTTCGGCCTCCAGCAGCAACGCATCGTCGGCCAGCCCCTGCGCGATATGCTCGCGCCCGATCAACGTCAGCACCGGCACCGCCAGCGGCGAAATCCGCTCCAATGGCACATGCAGCATCGTGTCCGCCGCGCGGTCGAGCAGATCCGCCAAGCGCCCGACATCGGTCATCCGCGCGCGCGCATCGGCCCAGGCGGCCTGCAGCAACAAATGGCCGGGCTCATATTTGCGCAGCACGTCATAGATCAGGTCAGTCGAGAAGCTGACTTGCTTGCCGGTCTTGCGCTTGCCCGGAATCTGCCGCTCGACCAGCCCGCCAATCACCGCCACTTCGCGAAACGCGCGCTTCAGGAGCGAGGATTGCTGCACCCAATCGACGAATTCATCCTCCAGGATATCGCGCGAGAACAACGCTGCCGGGTCGGTTACGGACTCAAGCCCGAAACACGCCAGCGCATAATCATTGGCGACGAAGCCGATCGGCTTCAGCCCCTGCGTCTCCATCCGCCGCGTGATGAGCATGCCTAGCGACTGATGCGCGTTCCAACCCTCGAAGCTGTACGCGACCAGATAATGCCGCCCCTCGCGCGGGAAGGTCTCGACCAGCAATTGCCCCGGTCGCGGCAGCACCGATCGCTGCTGCTGCACCTCCAGCCATTCGCGCACATCGTCGGGGAAGCGGTGCCACCCCGTGGGGCTCGCCAGAAAGCCGCGCACGCGCTCGGCGAGATTGGTCGACAGCGGCATCCGCGCGCCGCCATAGCTTGGGATGCGCGCGGGGCGCGAGGTCGCGCGCACCACCACCGCCTCGGTATCGATCCGCTCGACCTCCAGGCTCAGCCCGGCAAAGAAGAAGGTATCGCGCGGCGACAGCGTCGCGGCGAACCCCTCCTCGACGCGCCCCAATGTGCGGCCATTGCCGAAGCGCACGCTCAGCATCGTCGCCTCGACGATGATCCCGGCGTTCAGCCGGTGCTGCGCGATGAAACGCGGATGGCTGACGCGCCAGCTTCCGTCCGGCTCCTGCGTCAGCCGCTTGAACTTGTCATAGGCCTTCAGCGCGTAGCCGCCATCGCGCACGAAGCCGAGCACTTGCGCGAAGGTGTCCGCCGTCAGCGCGGAGTAAGGCAGGGCCGACCGCACTTCGTCGAGCAGTGCCTCTTCGCGGAAGGGCGCGGCACAGGCACACGCCATCACATGCTGCGCCAGCACGTCGAGCGCGCCCATGCGGAACACATCGGCATCCAGTTCGCCCGCCTCGATTGCGTCGAGCGCCGCACGCGCCTCGAGATATTCGAAGCGATTGCCGGGCACGACGATCGCCTCGGAGGGTTCATCGAGCCGGTGGTTGGAGCGCCCGATGCGCTGCAGCAACCGCGACGATCCCTTGGGCGCGCCCATCTGGATCACGCAATCGACATCGCCCCAATCGACCCCAAGATCGAGCGAGGAGGTCGCCACCAGCCCGCGCAACCGCCCATCGGCCATCGCGCCTTCGACCTTGCGCCGCGCCTCTAGGCTGAGTGAGCCGTGATGCACCCCCAGCGGCAAGTTCATCGCGTTGACCTTCCACAGATCCTGGAAGATCAATTCGGCCAGCGCGCGGGTGTTGCAGAACACGATCGTCGTCTTGTGCGTCTCGATCTCGGCGATCACCTGTTCGGCGGCATAGCGCCCCGAATGGCCCGACCATGGCACGCGCCCCTGCGGCAGCAGGATCGTGACATTGGGCGGCGCGCCCGCCGCCCCGCGCACCAGCCGCACCGCATCGATATCGCCATCGGGCGCGAGCCACGCGCGATAGGCATCGGGATCGGCCACCGTCGCCGACAGCGCCACACGCCGCAGACCGGGGGCGAGTCGTTGCAGCCGCGCCATGCACAGGCTCAGCAAATCGCCGCGCTTGCCGGTGGCGAAGGCGTGGACCTCATCGACCACGATCGTCTTCAGCCCTTCGAACATCAGGCTGCTATCGGGATAGCTGAGCAACAGGCTGAGCGATTCGGGCGTGGTCAGCAGGATCTGCGGCGGGCGAATGCGCTGCCGCGCCTTGCGGTCAGAGGGCGTGTCGCCAGTGCGCGTCTCGACGCGGATGTCGAGCCCCATCTCGGCGATCGGGGTGAGCAGGTTGCGCTGCACATCCACCGCCAGCGCCTTTAGCGGCGAGACATAAAGCGTGTGCAGTCCCTCGCTCGGATGCTCGATCAGATCGGCGAGCGTCGGCAGAAACCCCGCCAGCGTCTTCCCCGCACCAGTGGTGGCGACGAGCAAGCCATGATCGCCCGTGCGCGCGACATCCAGCATCGCCAGCTGATGCGCGCGCGGCACCCAGCCCTTGGCGGCGAACCATTCGATGATCGCGGGGGGGAGCGGAGCGGTCAAACCGCGCCCCACAGTCCCTCTCCCCTTGGGAGAGGGAGGGAGCCGCAAAGCGGCGGAAGGGTGAGGGTGACAGGTCGCGCAACGGCAAAACCTGTCACCCTCACCCTTCCCACGCCTGCGGCGCGGGCCCAGTTTCGGGTGAACAGCGCCCCGCGCTGTTCAGGTCGTGCCGGGGGCACGACCGACCCGAAACTCCTCTCCCGATGGGAGAGGGAGATAAGGGAGAGGGAGATCGGAACAGAATCTCCAAACTGGGAACCATCGGCCATCCCGCCCATATAGGCACGATGGCAAAGCTCGGCGACTGGGTCGAACCGCACCCGCACGGCCTCTATGTGAAACCCGCCAATCTGTGGGTCGATCCGGCGCGCCCGTCGCCGGTGGCGCTGGTGACGCACGGCCATGCCGACCATGCGCGCGGCGGGCACGAGGCGGTATGGGCGACGCCCGAGACGCTGGCGATCATGGAAACGCGCTATGGTCCGCAAGCCGGGCATCCGATCGCTTATGGGCAAAGCCAAAGCTTCGGCGACGTCACCGCCACCTTCGTCCCCGCCGGGCATGTGCTGGGATCGGCGCAGATCCTGCTCGAATATCGTGGCGAGCGCATCGTCGTTTCGGGCGATTACAAGCGCCGCGCCGACCCGACCTGCGCGCCGTTCGAGCCGGTCCAATGCGACGTGTTCATCACCGAGGCGACCTTCGGCCTGCCGGTCTTCCGCCATCCCGATACCGGCGACGAGATCGACAAATTGACCAACGCGCTCCACGCCAACCCGGCGCGCTGCGTGCTGGTCGGGGCCTATGCGCTGGGCAAGGCGCAGCGCGTCATCGCCGAATTGCGCGCGCGCGGGCATGATGCGCCGATCTACATCCACGGCGCGCTAGAACGGCTCTGCGCACTGTATGAGGAACACGGCGTGGCGCTGGGCGAACTGCGCCCCGCCACCAGCGCGAGCAAGGCCGAAATGATGGGCCATATCGTGCTTGCCCCACCGGGGGCACTCGCCGATCGGTGGTCGCGCCGCCTGCCCGATCCGATCACCGCTATGGCCAGCGGCTGGATGCGCGTGCGCCAGCGCGCGGTGCAGCGCGGCGTCGAACTGCCGCTGATCCTGTCCGACCATGCCGATTGGGACGAACTGACTGCGACGCTCACCAAAATCGCCCCGCGCGAAGTGTGGGTCACGCATGGGCGCGAGGATGCGCTGGTGCATTGGTGCCAGACGCACCAGATCAAGGCGCGCGCGCTGGCGTTGCTCGGCTTTGAGGATGAAGACGACTAGCCCCTGCGATTGCGCCAGCGCCGCTTGCAGCCCGGCTCACCGCACCGTCTTGCGCAACACGCGCGAAAGTTGCTCGACGGAATACGGCTTGTGCAGCAGCTCGAAGCCATCGGGCACGCTTTCGACCAGCACGCTGCTATACCCCGATGTCAGCACCACGGGCAGATCGGGATAGTCGCGCCGGATCGTCTTGGCCAAGGCCACGCCGTTCATCCCGGGCATCACCACATCCGAAAAAACCACGTCGAAGCGCGCGGCATCGTGCGCGAGTTCGGCCAGCGCATCCTGCGCATTGGCTGCCCACACCGTTACATAGCCAAGCTCGGCAAGCGACTGGGTGGTGAACGTCCCGACTTCGATATTGTCCTCCACCACGAGCACGCAGGCACCGTGCCCATCGGCAACGCCTTCGACCGGCGGCTCGGTCGCCTGTACCGTCGGCGGATCGACCTGAGGCAAGTAGAGGGTGAAGGTGGCACCCTGGCCAGGGCTGCTCTCGACCGTGATATCGCCGCCGGACTGCTTGGCGAAGCCGAACACCTGGCTAAGCCCGAGCCCAGTGCCTTGCCCAACCCCCTTGGTGGTGAAGAAAGGCTCAAAAATGCGCTCGATCTGATCGGGATCGATGCCGATTCCAGTGTCGCGGATCGATATCGCGACATAGCGGCCCGCAACCGCCGGGTGCGCGCGAACCGCCGGAATGGCGGGAACCGCGCGTACCGCTATGGCGATATTCCCGGCGCCGTTCATCGCGTCGCGCGCATTGACCGCCATGTTGACCAAGGCCGTATCGAGCTGGCTGGGATCGACATTGGTGAAACACGGCTTGTCGGGCACGTCGATCGCGATGACGATGCGCGAGCCCGTCAGCGTGCGCAACATGTCGGAAATAACGTGCAGGCTTTGCCCGACATCGATCACTTCCGGCTTCAACGCCTGCCGCCTCGCAAAGGCCAGCAATTGCCCCGTCAACTTGGCGGCGCGATCGGCAGTGTCGGAAATCGCATCGATATACCGTTCCCGCCGTTCGTCGCTCAGTCCCGGTCGCTTCAGCAAGTCCGTCGCCGATTGGATGACGGTCAACAGATTGTTGAAATCATGCGCAACGCCACCGGTCAGTTGCCCGACCGCCTCCATTTTCTGCGATTGGCGCAGCGCATCCTCGGCAGTTTGGAGCGCGCTGGTCCGCTCGGCGACTTGCTGTTCGAGCGAGGCGGCAAGCAACGCCAGTTCCTGTTCGGCGCGCCGACGCTCGGTCGCGATGCGCGTTCGCTCCGCCACTTCGCGCATGAAGGCGATCTCGTCCTCGTGCCACGTCCGCCGTGTGACGTGGTTGAGGTATAGCAAGGCGACCAGCCCGCCATGTTCGGTGAGCGGCATGTTGACAAAGGCGCGTGCCGAAATCTCCTCCAGCACTGCGGCGGTTTCGGCGGTGCGCGGGTCGGTGCGGGCATCCTCGACGATCACGGTTTCGCCGCGTTTCAGATCGTCGATATAGCTGCCATAGTCGCGGAACTGCAGCACCCCGGCGAGCGTGTTCACCCCCGGCGCATTCCAGTCGCGCGCGATCGTGATCGTTTCGGCCCGCGTGTCGACCTCGCCATAACCGGCGCGGCTGACCCCGAGCGTCCGCGCAATGATCTCCGCCGCCGCAAAGGAGATATCGTCGGGGTCCTCGGTATCGCGAAAAACGTCGGACAAATCGACCAGCGCGGACCGCATCCGCTCGGCGCGGCGCTGGTCGGTGATGTCGGTCGAAACCCCGGCGATGCGCAGCGCGCGGCCCTGCGCATCGAAGAACGGCTGTCCGCGCGACGCCAGCCAGCGCAATTCGCCATCGGGGCGGTAAATGCGGTAGACGATATCGTAGTCATTTCCCTCTGCGATGCAGCGCTCGACCTCCGCCACGCTCCTGCCGCGGTCGTCGGGATGGATCGCCTGCAGCCGATCCTGGTAGGTGAACGGCTGATCGGCGCGCAGGCCGAAAATCTCCTTGCACGTTTCCGACGCGGTCAGGCGCTTGCTGGCAATATCCAGGCTCCATGTGCCAAACCGTGCCGCCCTGAGGGTGAAGGCGAGTTCGCGCTCATGTTCTTCCTGCAACCGCAACCGATCGGTCAATTCCGCCATCAACGAGGCGTTATCGTCTTCCAGCCCCTTCAGGCGCTCGCGCTCGATCGTCACATCGACCTGGCTGGCGAAGAAATAGGCCAGCACGCCCTCGGTATCGAACACCGGGGCCATCAGCAGCCGGTTCCAGAAGGTCTCGCCGTCCTTGCGGTGGTTGAGAATGTCGATCTCGAGCGGCTCGACCCGCTCGACCGCCTCGCGAATGCGCTGCACGGTTGCGGGGTCGCTCTCCGGCCCCTGCAGGAAACGGCAGTTCCGGCCGAGAATTTCGTCGCGCGGATATCCGCTCAACCGGCAAAAGGCGTTGTTGGCAAACACCACCGGGTTGTCGGGCAAGCGCGGATTGGTGATGATCATCGGCATCCGCGTCGCGCGCACCGCCGCCACGAACGGGTCGGTCCCCAGATCCTGCCCGATCAACTCCGCCGCGATGCGCTCGGCATCGGCGGTCAACCGCGGTGCCCGATCGGTCGGGCGTTCGACAGTGTCAGGCACAGGTAGCTTTTCTGGAGTCGTCACGAAGTACTCGGCAGCGAAGGATCATCCTTCCCATCATAACGCCAAGCGCGCAGAAATGGTCCATCGCACAGAAAAGCAGGGGCAGGACGGGCAAGATCCTACGCGTTCTTGAAAGAATGCTCGATCGAACAGGATCTTGTCCGCAACACGCGTCAGGCATCCTCCAACATCACCGCAGCCTCGGTCGACACGAGACCACTGATCTCGCGCAGATCCTGGGCCAGCGCGTTCACACGTGCCAGGTCTGCGTCCCACGCGAACATGAAGCGCGCGCCGCCGCCGATGAAAGTGTAAAAACGCCAGCCGCGCTCCCGCAGGCGATCGAGCACGATGTCGGGTGCGGTCAGAAACACCGCATTCGCCTCGACCGGGAACATCAACGCAACGCCGGGCATGTCTCCGACCGCCGCTGCCAGGGCCTTCGCGCAGGCGTTGCCATGTTGCGCGTTGGTCAACCACGCGCCGCTCTCCAGCAACCCCACCCAAGGGGCCGACAGGAAGCGCATTTTGGAGGCAAGCTGCCCTGCCTGCTTGCAGCGATAATCGAAATCCTGCGCCAGCGCGGGATCGAAGAACAACACCGCTTCGCCAACCGCCATGCCGTTCTTGGTGCCGCCGAAACACAAAACGTCCACGCCGGCACGCCAGGTGATGTCGGCCGGGGCACAATCAAGCGTAGCGCACGCGTGCGCAAACCGGGCACCATCCATATGGAGTCTCAACCCGAGTTCGCGGCACACCGCCGACAGCGCCTCGATCTCCTCGATCGTGTAGACCTGCCCGGTTTCCGTGGGTTGCGTAATGGTCACCACGCGGGGCTTTGGAAAATGAATATCGGCGCGGCTGGTGGCGAGCTTGCGAATCGCGTGCGGGTCAAGCTTGCCGCTTGTCGTCGGTGCCACCAACAGTTTGGAACCGTTGGAAAAGAACTCCGGCGCGCCGCACTCGTCGGTCTCGACATGCGCCTGCGCCGAGCAGATCACGCTATGATAGGATTGGCAGAGCGACGCCAGCGCCAAGGAATTCGCCGCCGTGCCGTTGAAAGCAAAGAACACCTCGCATTGCGTGTCGAACAGTTTGCGAAAGGCATCGGATGCCTGTTGCGTCCAGTCGTCATCGCCATAGGCATTGGCCGACCCCGCATTCGCAAGCTCCATCGCTCGCCACGCTTCGGGGCAGATGCCGGCATAGTTGTCGCTGGCAAATTGCTGGGCTTTTGGCATCGTCACGCTGTCCTTTTTCCGGTTCTGCACCAGGAAACAGTACGACAGGTGGCTTAGTCCCGTTTGTTGCCGGTCCGGCCACATCCCCCCGCTTGCACGGAGGCACCACCTTGCTGGGAAGCAGGTTGGTGTCGGGCGTCGTCCCGACTCTTGATGCTGGCGCGTGCGTATCCGCTCAGCGTCGGCAGATCAAGAGGCGGCCGGTCGCCCCGATCCGGGGCCAATCACCCCGCGCCCAGCGCCCGCGCACGGCGCCGTTGCACTGATGACCCGATGCCCAGCGCCTCGCGATATTTGGCAACGGTGCGCCGCGCGATGTCAAAGCCCTTGGCGTTGAGCAGTTCGACCAACGTATCGTCCGACAGGATCTTGTCGCCCTCGCCCGCGACGAGCGCCTTGATCGCCGATTTCACCGCCTGCGCCGACACCGCATCGCCGCCATCGGACGACTGGATCGCCGAGGTGAAGAAGTATTTCAGCTCATACAGCCCGCGCGCGCACGAGAGATATTTGTTGCTGGTGACACGGCTGACCGTCGATTCGTGCATCTCGATCGCATCCGCCACCTGACGCAGCGTCATCGGCTTCAGATGCGCAACACCGTGCAGGAAGAACGCCTCCTGCTGCTTAACGATCTCGGTCGCCACCTTGATGATCGTGCGCTGGCGCTGGTCGAGCGCCTTCACCAGCCAATTGGCGCTGGCGAGCATCTCGCCCAGCCACGCCTTGCTTGCCTTGTCGCCGCGCGCGGTCGACAATTCGCTGTAATAGCTGCGGTTGACCAGCACGCGCGGCAGCGTGGCGGCGTTGATCTCGATCCCCCAGCCATCCTTGCGCTTCGCCACGAACAGATCGGGCACCACCGCCTGGGTCGGCTCCCCGCCATAACGGCAGCCGGGCTTGGGATCATAGCCGCGCAATTCGCGGATCATGTCGGCCAGATCCTCGTCATCGACGTCGCACAGCCGCCTGAGCCGTGCGAGATCGCCGCGCGCGACCAGATCGAGATTGTCGATCAGCCGCGCCATGCACGGATCGTAGCGGTCCGCCTCCTTGGCCTGCAGTGCGAGACATTCGGCGAGGTCGCGCGCGCCAACCCCGGTCGGATCGAAGGTCTGGATGATGCCAAGCACCGCCTCGATTCGTGCCAGCGGCACGCCGAGCCTTGTCGCGACATCGAGCAGTGAGGCGGTGAGATAGCCGCATTCGTCGATCTGATCGATCAGATGCGCGGCGATGAACAGGTCCGGCCCGTCCACCGCCGTCCCCGCCTGGGCGAGCAGATGGTCCTGCAGCGTCAGCGCGGTATCGGCGAAGCTGTCGAAATCGGGGCCATCCTCCCCCATCCCGCCACCACTGCTGGCCCCGTTGAGGCCAAGCGCGCCGTCCATGCCCGCCGCGCCCGGCTGATCACCGATCGAATCCGATGCGCTGTCGTGGTGGAAGCTCTCGGCGGTGAAATCGACATCGAGCGAGGCCTCCCCGGCATCGCCCCCGCTGATCAGCAATTGGTCGGCGGTGGCGGGTTCGTCGCGGATCGGCGCATCGGCTTCGCGTTCCTGCGTCGGGCCGTCATCATCGGGTGCGCTTGCTTCGAGCAGCGGGTTGCGCTCGATCTCTTCAGCCAGAAACCCCTCAACCTCGAGGTTCGACAATGCCAGCAAGCGAATCGCCTGCTGCAATTGCGGCGTCATCACCAGCGATTGCGACTGGCGCAGGTCGAGGCGCGGCGCGAGGCTCATCGGCTGGCCACCCAAATACCGTTCGCCCTGAGCCTGTCGAAGGGCCCGCGCAGCGAGCAAGGTCCCATCTGCGGCGAGCAGTGCTTCGACAAGCTCAGCACGAACGGATTAAGAGCAGTCCGCATAGCCTAAAGCGAGAAGCCCTCGCCCAGATACAGCCGCCGGACATTGGCATCCGCCACCAGTTCGGCAGGAGATCCGGTGAACAGCACGCGGCCATCATAGATGATATAGGCACGGTCGACGATTTCGAGCGTCTCGCGCACGTTATGATCGGTGATGAGCACGCCGATGCCACGCTTTTTGAGCTCGCAGATCAGGTCGCGAATATCGGCGATCGACAGCGGATCGATCCCCGCAAACGGCTCATCGAGCAGCATGATCGACGGATCGGCGGCGAGCGCGCGCGCGATTTCCGCGCGGCGGCGTTCACCGCCCGACAGCGCCATCGACGGGGAATCGCGCAACCGCGTCAGCCCGAATTCGTCGAGCAGCGTGTTCAGCCGCGCCATGCGCTGCTCTTTGTCGGGCACCGCCAGTTCGAGCACGCTCAGGATATTCTGTTCGACCGTCATGCCGCGGAAGATCGAAGTTTCCTGCGGCAAATAGCCCAGCCCCAGGATCGCGCGGCGATACATGGGCAGGCCGGTGATATCCTGTCCGTCGAGCATGATCCGGCCCGAATCGGGCTTCACCAGCCCCATGACCGAATAGAAACACGTCGTCTTGCCCGCGCCGTTGGGCCCGAGCAGACCGATCACCTCGCCCTTGCCGACCGACAGCGACACATCGGTCAGCACCGCGCGCTTGTCATAGGATTTGGCGATCGACACGACCGACAAGCCGTCCAGCACCGGCACTTCGGCGATCGGCGGGGCGTTTTCGAGGGTGAGGGTCTCGGTCATTACAGGTCCCGTGCTCGCACTTTAGAGTGAACGGAAGGTTACCGCGCCACATTTGGCAGGCTTTGTGCATGGTCGCGGGCGCAGCCTAGGCGAAACCCGTTCGGCTGGGAAGATACCGCCGACGACTCTCGTGCGCGCGGTTGCCTCAGTTGTCGCGCTTGGGCACCGAGAACGTGCCGCTGACCCGGCCGCCACTGCTCTTGGTTCCGGTCGCGCCGCCGCCCACCGAATTGCCGTCGATCACCGCGCGCCCGGTATCGAGGTTGATCGTCAGCCGACCGCCATTGACCGTGTTACCGCCCTGGATCAGCGTTACCGCGCCGAGCATCGTCACCACGCGCTTGTTGAGATCGTAAACCGCAAAATTGCTGCGCGCGGTCTGGTCGGGCCGAATCACGGTCACGCCACCCGAAGCGTCGAGGCGCGACACTTGCGGGCTGCCATCGACGATCTGGCCGGTATAGGCGACTGTCATCCGCGCCGACTTCAGCGTCATCTCAGCTTGCTTGACCACGACATTGCCGGCCAGCACCGCGCGATTGGCCTTGTCCTGCAGATCGAGATGGTCCGACGAAAAATCGATCGGCGCGTTCGAATTGTGCGCGCTCTGTGCATCCGCTGCCCCGGCAAGGACAAAGGAGAGGGCGATAAGGGCAAGGGTGCGACGCATCAGCGCTATCTCGTCTTTCGCGGAACGATCCGCAAGCGGGCATTGCCGTCCAGCCGAACAACATGGTTTTCGAGATCCGCGTTCATCTGGTCTCCGCTGAACGTGCCCTGCGGCACCGTTCCCGTGACCGCGCCCCCGCTTTTCAGCGTCTTGGACTTGAGATCGAGGGTCGAATTCTGAGTCTCGAGCCGGTAGCCGCCGCTGCTTTTCACCTGCAACGGCCCATCGATCGTCACTTGCTGGCGATCCATATTATAATGGCCGCGATCGCCGACGACATCGGCCGGCCCGTCGGACAGCCCGATTTGCGCCGACAATTGCTGCAGCCAGACGATCGGCTCGGCCGAACTCTTCTGGATCGCCGACCCCGCCACCAAAGCGAAGGGCTGGCCCTTGTCGTCATTGCCGCGATAGGTGGCCGACTGCACGCGCAGCCGCTCCTTGGCGACTTCGACCTTATTCTTGTCGAGCAGGAAACTGACATCGCCCCCCGAATACAGCGGCAGCACCACCACAAACGCCGCCAGTACGCCGATCAGAATCGGCAGCACCACGCGCAGCACGCCGATCGTGCGATCGTGGCTGCTGCCCGGCGCGGCCCAGATCAGGCGCTGGCTGCGGATGGCACCCGAATCAGGCATGCGCGAAAATATCGACCTCCGGCCAGCCGGCCAGATCGAGTTCCGCGCGCCACGGCAGGAACTGGAAACACGCCTGCGCCAGTTCGGTGCGGCCTTCGCGCGCCAGCCGCAAGTCGAGCTCGTTGCGCATCGCGTGGAGATAGCGCACGTCCGACGCGGCATAATCCTTTTGCGCTTCGCTCAGCACCGGGCCGCCCCAATCGGACGATTGCTGCGCCTTGGAAATGTCCTGCCCCAGCAATTCGCGCACCAGTTCCTTCAGCCCGTGGCGATCGGTATAGGTGCGCACGAGGCGCGAGGCGATCTTGGTGCAATAGACCGGGGCTGCGGTCACTTCGAGATAATGGCTGATCGCCGCCAGATCGAAGCGCGCGAAGTGGAACAGCTTCACCCGCGCCGGATCGGCCAGCAGCGCGCGCAAATTGGGCGCGGCATAATCGCTGTCGGGGGCGAAGCGCACGAGATGCTCGTCCGGCCCGCCATCGGAAAGCTGCACCAGGCACAGCCGGTCGCGCGGCGTGATCAGGCCCATCGTCTCGGTGTCGACCGCGATGTCGACGCCGGGGACGAACAGATTTGCGGGGATGTCTTCTTCGTGGAGATGCACTGTCATCGCCCGGCCCTAGCGGCGAATCGATGCGCGCTCAATGGGGGTCCGCCGCTACCGCTGGCGCGCGCGGGCCTTGCGCGCGGCGATGTTGAGCGTTTCGACCAGCCCCGAAAACGCCATCGCGGCGTAGATATACCCCTTGGGCACATGCACGCCGAAGCCGTCTGCGATCAATACCGCGCCGATCATCAACAGAAAGCCGAGCGCCAGCATCACCACGGTCGGGTTGCGATCGATGAAATTGGCAAGCGGCGTCGCCGCGATCAGCATCACGCCGACCGCGACGATGACGGCGACGATCATCACCGGCAAATCGTCGGTCATGCCGATCGCGGTCAGGATCGAATCGATCGAGAACACCATGTCGAGCAGCAGGATCTGCACGATCGCCGCGCCGAACGACATTGCCACCGAACTCTTCTTGTCGAGCACCTCGCCCGAATCGTCGGGGTCGATCGTGTGATGGATTTCGGTCGTCGCCTTCCACAGCAGAAACAGCCCGCCCGCGATCAGGATCAGGTCGCGCACCGAAAAAGCGGTTTCGAAGGAAGGAACGCCGTGCGCATCGACCGCGCCGGCAATCCCGAGATCGAACACCGGCTCGACCAGCCCGGCGATCCAGGCGATCGCCGACAACAGCACCAGCCGCAGCCCCAAGGCCAGCCCGATGCCGACGCGCCGCACTTTCACCCGCTGGCCTTCGGGCAGCTTGTTCGAGAGCAGCGAAATGAAGACGAGATTGTCGATGCCGAGCACAATCTCCATCACGATCAATGTGGCGAGCGCCGCCCAGGCGGCGGGATCGGCGAGCAAATGGAGGATCGACATGGCACCATCCTGTGCCGGGATTGCCACGGTCGCGCAAGATCAACACAGGACGCGCCGCATTTTCGACGAATTTGTTCGCAGCGCCTTAAATTTTAGGCTAACACGAGTCGGTGGCACATTTGGTTTGGTGCACGAAGCCCTGCGTCTTTCGTCCGACGCAACGGTTGCTATAACGATGTCGGACGAACCGGGAAGACGAACAGGGCATGAGTTTCGATAAAGGACGCCGCGGCGATCGTGGCGGGCGTGGGCGCGACAAGCGCGACGGTTTCGGCGACAGCGGCGGCTTCGACGGCGGTTTCGGCGGCGGTGACCGGTTCGGTGGCGGCGATCGCTTCGGCGGTGGCGGTGACCGGTTCGGCGGCGGTGGCGATCGCTTCGGCGGTGGCGGCGGTGGCGGCGGCTTCCGCAGCGGCGGTGGTGGCGGCTTCGGCGGCGGTGGCGCAGGCGGCGGTGGCCGCGGCATGCCCCCGCAGGTCGTTGGCGAAGGCACCGGCGTCGTCAAATTTTTCAATGGCCAGAAGGGCTTTGGCTTCGTCGTTCGCGACGATGGCGGCGAAGATGTGTTCGTGCACATTTCCGCAGTCGAGCAGGCCGGCTTGACGGGTCTCGCCGAAGGCCAGCCGCTCGGCTTCACTCTCGTCGATCGCGGCGGCCGCATTTCGGCGACCGACCTCAAGATCGAGGGCGAGCCTCTCCCCGTCACCGACCGCGGCCCGCCGCGCGACCGTGACGCAGGCCCCGGCGCACCGCGCGGTGCCGCCCCCGGTGGTGCGCAGCAGCGTCAGCTGACGGGCGAGAAGGCGACCGGTACGGTCAAGTTCTTCAACGCGATGAAGGGCTTCGGCTTCATTCAGCGCGACGACGGGCAGCCCGACGCGTTCGTGCACATCTCGGCGGTCGAGCGTGGTGGCATGACCTCGCTCAACGAAGGCGACCGGCTCGAATTCGAACTCGAAGTCGATCGTCGCGGCAAGATGGCAGCGGTCAATTTGACCTCGATCGCGTAAGCGTTCGCGCCACTGGCGAAAAGATTGAACCCGGTGGGCCTTTAGGCCTGCCGGGTTTTTCTTTGTGTGCGATTTCAACGCCCCACCCTACGAGTCGGGCGACCCCGGCACTGGCCGGAAGGACTGTAGAAGGACCCTCTATGCGCCTCGTTCTCGCCGCGATCGCCCTGACTCTTGCTGCCCCGGCCCTCGCCGCCCCTGCCCCAAAGGTCGCCGCGACCAGCTTCACGCAGCTCAAGACCCCGCTCCCGCTTCCCTATGACGAAACCGCCGACGCAAAGGCCCAGGTCGCCGCCGCCCGCGCACGCGCCAAGGCGCAGCACAAATTGCTGCTGATCGACCTTGGCGGCAATTGGTGCCTCGATTGCCGTCTCCTCGCGGGCACGATGGAATTGCCTGAGCTGCGCGGCTTCCTGGCCAAACACTATGAAATCGTCACCGTCGATGTCGGCCGCTTCGACAAGAATCTCGACATTGCTGCGAAATATGGCCTGAACGGTCACTTCGGTGGCGGCGTGCCGAGCGTACTGATCGTCGACCCCAAAACCGATTCGCTCAAGAATGCGGGCCGTACCGCCGCCCTCGCCGATGCCCGCAGCCTCAGCCCGCAAGCCCTTGCCGACTGGCTGGCAAGCTGGACGAAATAAGCGCCGCTGTCCGCACCGATTGCGAGTTCAGCCAATCACTCGATTGGCTGAAGTAGATGTCTCTTTGCGCTGCTCACCTGGTCTTCTACAAAGAAGCCAAAATACACAGGCTCAGATATGTCGCACCGAATACAGCTATCACTCCTGTTTATTTATCAGAGACTTGACTCTGAATATCAAAAGAGCACTATCGGGCTCTTCTCGAACGGGAGATGAGCCATGCTGTCGAAGCTCGTAAAGATAGTGTCTTTGGGATCGGTTATTGTCGGTGCCACGATCGCACCCGCAGCTGCACAGTATCGACGTCAAGACTATGTCGTCATTTGGTACACGGACGAGAATGAGACGACCATTTCGGGTCAACGGGTCGTCTTTTGCGATGGTGGTAGTGTCCGGGTCGGCACGCCCACTTTATATGACGAGACCATCTATTACGGTTGCGGTTGAAGCCGCATAAGAAGAGACAATTCCGATCTAACCGTCCGCAAACCGGTCGGTCGCGCGGATCAACTGGTCGAGGATGCCGGGCTCGTTATAGGCATGCCCCGCACCCTCGATCAGATGGAACTCGGCTTCGGGCCAGGCCTGGTGCAACGCGAAGGCGTACCGCGCCGGGCACGGCATGTCGTAGCGACCGTGCACGATCGTGCCCGGAATGCCCGCCAGCCGCCCGGCATTGCGCAGCAGCTGGCCCTCTTTCAGCCAGGCATCATGCGCGAAGAAGTGATTTTCGATCCGCGCGAAGGCCAGTGCGAAATGCCCGTCCTGAAACGCCTCGCTCAACGCGGGGTCGGGTAGCAAAGTAATCGTCTCGCCTTCCCAGATCGTCCATGCCTTGGCCGCTTCCAGCCGCGCTTGCGCATCATCGCCAGTCAGGATGCGGCGATAGGCCTGCACCATGTCGCCGCGCTGATCTTCGGGGATCGGCGCGAGGAAGCCCGCCCATTTGTCCGGGAACATCTCGGACACGCCGAATTGATAATACCAGTCTCGCTCGGCCCGGGTGACGGTGTAAATGCCGCGCAGGATCAGCGCGCGTACCCGTTCGGGATGCGTTTCGGCATAAGCCAGCCCCAGCGTCGATCCCCACGATCCGCCGAACACCACCCACTGCTCGACCCCGACCAACGCACGCAACCGCTCGATATCGGCGACCAGATGCCAGGTCGTGTTGGCGTCTAGACAGGCATGCGGCGTCGATTTCCCGCAACCCCGCTGGTCGAACAGCAGCACGTCATAGCGTGCCGGATCGAACAGCCGACGATGGCTTGGCGAAATGCCGCCACCCGGCCCGCCATGCAGGAACACTGCCGGCGTCGCCCCCGGGGTGCCGCAGCGTTCGTAATAGACGCTGTGCCCATCGCCGACGTCGAGCATGCCGGTCACATAGGGTTCGAGCTCGGGGTATAAAGTGCGCAAGTCGGTCATCGCGGGAATGATAAGGCCGCACCCCGGCCGTGTCACGCCGCCTCAGGTGATCATCCGCTTGAGCGCCGCCACGGTATCAGCCTCGGCGGCGGGCTTGTCGGTGCGGATGCGTGCGATGCGAGGGAAGCGCATCGCTACGCCCGATTTGTGGCGTTTGGAGGCGTGGATCGAATCGAACGCGATTTCGAGAACCAGCGTCTTTTCCACCTCGCGCACCGGGCCGAAGCGCGCCGTGGTATGGTTGCGCACGAACTGATCGAGCATCTTCAATTCGTCGTCGGTGATGCCCGAATAGGCCTTTCCCACCGGCAGCAGCTCGCCCTGTTCGGTCCAGCAGCCAAAAGTGTAGTCGCTGTAGAAAGACGATCGCCGCCCGCTCCCGCGCTGGGCATAGAGCATCACGCAATCGGCGGTCAGCGGGTCGCGCTTCCATTTGTACCACAGCCCGGTCTTGCGCCCGCCGACATAAGGCGAATCGCGCCGCTTGAGCATCACCCCCTCGATCGCGGCATCGCGCGCGCCCGCGCGTATGCCTTCGAGCGCGGAAAAATGTTCAGCGGCAATGACGGTGCTGAGATCGAACCGTCCAGCATCGAGCTGCGGGACGAACGCCTCCAGCCGCGCGCGGCGCTCGCTCCACGGAAGGCCCCGCAGATCCTCCTCGCCATCGTAAAGAATGTCGTAGAGCCGCACGAACGCCGGGGCCTCGGCCAGCATCTTCGCCGAAACCACCTTGCGCCCCAAACGCTGCTGCAAGGCGTTGAAGCTCGCGGCACCCCCTTCTTCGGTTGCCGCCCCTTGGGCGTCGCCCTTCACCATCAATTCGCCGTCGAGCACGCCCGCCGTCGCGAAATCGCGCGCCACTTCCGGGAAGCTGGCGGTGATGTCGTCGCCGGTCCGGCTGTACAGCCGCGTTTGCCCGGCGACATGCACCAATTGCACGCGGATGCCGTCCCATTTCCATTCGGCGGCATAATCGGCGAGATCGACGCGCAAATCCTCCAGCGGATGCGCCAGCATGAACGGGCGGAACACCGGCACGTCGGCGCTGGTCGGCTGGTCGCCGCGCCCCTCCGCCCAGTCGAACAGCGCGGTATAAGGCGGCGCGATCCCGTGCCACACTTCCTCCACCGCCTCGACATCGAGCGCGAACGCCTGCGCCAGCGCCGTTTTGGCGAGCCGCGCGGAAACCCCGATCCGCAACGCCCCCGTTGCCATCTTGAGCAGGGCAAAGCGTTCGTCGGCGTCGAGCCGGTCGAGCATCGCGGCCAACACGGCGGGGGTATCCGATCGCGACAATGCCGCCAGCCGATCGACTGCCTGCGCGATGCCGAGAGGCTCCGCGTCCGGCACGACCAAGGGCTTTGGCCACAACAAGGCGACGGTTTCGGCGGTATCGCCGACATAGTCGCGGCTCATCCGGAACAGCACGGGATCCACGCGTTCCTCGATCAATGCCCGAATCACCGCCGGTTTCACACCGGGAAGGTCGAGTTCCCCGGTCAGCGCCGCCATCGCCCAGCCGCGATCGGGATCGGGCACCGCGCGCAGATAATCGACGATCAGCTTCAGCTTCGCATTGCGCGAGCGGGTGTAGATCAGCCCGTCCAGGAGATCGGCAAAAGCACGCATCGTCGCAGCACCATGGCGCATCGCGCCCTGTCCGGCTAGCAGTCCCGCCATGTCGCGTATCCTTCGATTCGTCGCGGGCCTGGTCCTGATCGGGCTCGCTCTGCTGCTTGGTGCCTATGTCGCCTCCCGCGCCGATCCGATCGTCCGCCGCACAACCGTCACGTTGCCGGATTGGCCAAAGGGTGCGCCGCCGATCACGCTGGCGCTGTTGACCGACATCCATCTCGGCAATGCCAGCATGGACCGCGCGCGGCTCGATCGCATCGTCGATCAGGTCAACGCGCTGAAGCCCGATCTGGTTCTGATCGGCGGCGACTTTCTCGCGGACTATGACAAGCCGCAGGCAAAGGTGCGATCTCGGCTCATCGCCGAATCGCTTGTGCGGTTAAAGGCACCGCTCGGCACGGTAGCGGTGCTTGGCAATCACGATTACAACACAGATCCGCAAGCCGTCACCAACGCACTGGCACGGATCGGCATTCCCGTTTTGCAAAATACCGCGACTCAGCGCGGACCGATCGTGATCGGCGGGCTCGGGGATTTTGATACCGATCATGCGAACGTTCCGACAACGATCGCAGCGATGGCGAAACTGCACGGAGCACATGTCGTGTTGACCCACAGCCCAGACGCCCCAACTCCGTTTCCCGGGACGTTCCGGCTGCTACTCGCGGGGCATCTGCACTGCGGACAGATTGTACTCCCGCTGCTTGGCCCCGTCAGCGTGCCGGTGGCGCGGCGGCGCTATCTGTGCGGCGTCGTCCACGACGGCAACCGGACGGTGGTGGTGTCGGGTGGCCTCGGCACCAGCAACGCGCCGCTACGTGTCCACGCGCCGCCGGACCTGTGGCTCGTCACCGTCGGTCCGGCGAAGCGTTAAGGCGTTAGCCCTTGCGGCTAGCCTCGAACAGGAACCAGGCGCGGCGCTCGGCCTGATCGGTCCAGTCGTCGATGACGGCGCTGGTCGCATTGTCCTTGGCCGCATCGGCCAGGTCCTTGGCTTCGCGCAGCGCTTCGACCAGCTTGAGATTGTCGTCGCGCAATTCGCTCAGCATCGCTTCGGGCGCGACGAAATCGGCGTCATTGTCCTTGATCGTCTGGTGGCGCGCAATGTCGCCGATCGAGCGTAGCGTGGTCTGGCCGATCTTGCGTACGCGCTCGGCAATATCGTCGGTCGCGGCAAAAATCTGGGTGGCCTGTTCGTCCAGCATCAGGTGATAGTCGCGAAAATGCGGACCCGACACGTGCCAGTGAAAATTCTTGGTCTTGAGGTAGAGCGCGAACGAATCCGCGAGAATGCCGTTAAGCGCCTGCGACACCGTCTTGACGGCATTGGTCTTCAAATCGGTGGGGGTCTTGAGTGCGTCGGCGGCCATGATCTACTCCATTCGCAGGCAGAATATTTGGTTCGGTGCTGCAACGAAGCGATAGCCGATTGGCTCCCGGTCGGCTTGGATAAAATTACGATCTCAGCGATCGGATCGCTAGATGAGCCGTAGCGCCGACAACGCCTGCACCGCCCCCGCCAGCGTCAACACCGTCGCCGCGCCCAGGCGCAGCGCAGTGGTCGGCAGTTTGCGCAGGCCCCGTTCGCCCAGCAGTGTCGCGGGCACAGTCACCGCCAGGCTGCCGATCGTCGCGCCGATCCCGGCGAAGGCCGGAGTGGTGGCCTGCGTCGCAAAAGCGGCCGTGATGAATTGTGTGCGATCGCCAAAGCCGAGCACGCCCACAGCCACAAGGCTCGACCCAAACGGCCCCAGCCGCCAGCGGCGTGCTTTAGCGGGCTTGCTAGGCCAGAAGCCGGCGACGCCGCCCGACAGCATGGCCAGTGCCAGCAACAGCCCCTGCGCATTGGGCGACAGCATCGGTGCCACCAGGATCCCGCCCACGACCCCCACCGCATTGCCGAACGCCAGCGCCAGCGCAACGCCCGCGATCACCGCGCCCTTTTCGTCATACCGGTCGCCCAGCGCCGCAACAGCCCACGGCGTGCGATCGCTTACTTGCGCCAACAGCGCCGCGACGATGGCGGCCATCAGAACGTCCATTGCTTCCGCTTCAACCGGCCAGGCGAACCGAGCAGGCCGCGGCAAAGGTTTCGCAAGCGTGGGAATCGTGGCGATCGGACGATACCGCGTCGCGCAGGATCGCGATCCAGCCGAGCACTAGCGCGCCGCGCTCGCCCCGCGCCAGCGCTGCATCGATGGCATGGGTCACTGCGACCGCAGGATACAGGCCATAGGCCTGCGCTGCCGCGCGAATCGAATCGACCTCCGCCGCCAGCGCGGCGGTTGAGGCGGCGCTCGCGCGCATCCCGACCATCGCGACTCGCGCGGCGAGTTCGGCCTGGGCTATTGCGATTGCGCTGTCAGGTGCCGCCATATTTCGTCCCCTCTGACGTGCATCTTGCGCGCGCGGTGGTAAACACGCGCTTAAGCCCTGCCGAATCGTCCCGTCGTGCTTGACATCACGCGCTGCTTCCTTCATCGGGCGACGCTTAAGAGCGGCGACCGGTTCGCCGCTTTTGCATTTTCAGATCACAGGAATTCAGGTCATGGCAAAGCCGACCACGGTCAAGATCAAGCTCGTCAGCACGGCGGACACTGGTTTCTTCTACACCACCAAGAAGAACCCGCGCACCAAGACCGAGAAGCTGAGCTTCAGCAAATATGATCCCGTCGTGCGCAAGCATGTCGAGTTCAAGGAAGCCAAGATCAAGTGATCGCGCGGGCGGCATAGCCCGCCCGTCTTTCACACCCGCGCCGCACTGCGCGGAGGTCGCGAGCTTGAGCCGCAAGGGCAACCTTGCGGCTTTTCTGCGCTGTGCACCGTCGATCGATTACGGTTGGATGATGCGCACCAGCCATAACGCCAAGCCAAGAACCAGATACACCCCCGCCCCGATACGGGCCGCCGTCGAATAGCCCTGCCGCCATAGGAACCAGTAAAACACGATCGGTAGCAGGATCAGGCCCAGCATCAACGGAACACCGATTCTGCGATACGCCGGCGCTGCGATATCCGAATCGGTCAATGCTCATCTCCCCGGAGTTTGGAACGACTTAGACCAACGCCGCCACTGCATCCACAAAGCGCATCAGCGAAATCGGCTTGGACACATAGGCATCGGCGCCCGCTGCGCGAATCCGCTCCTCATCCTCGCGCCCGGCATAGGCCGTCACCGCCATGATCGGGATGTCGCGTAAAGCCTCATCGGCCTTGAACTGCAGGATCAAATCATAGCCGCTCAGATGCGGCAATTGGATATCGGTCACGATCAGGTTGGGCGCGAACGCGCGCGCGCGCGCCACCGCCTCGCGGCCGTCGCGCACGCCCTCGGTCACATATTCGTGCGCGCGCAGCAGATCGCAGAAAAGTTTGAGGTTGAGTTCGTTGTCCTCGACAACGAGCACCCTTTTTGCCACGCCCAAATCGTCCTGGTCCATGGAATTTCCCTAAGCAATGCGCGCCCGAGAAACAAACCCCGAACCGGCCGAACTGGCGCTGCGCGCGCTGGTGTGGACGCTGGGTGAGCCGGACCGGGCGCTGCGCCTGCTCGATGTGACGGGCATGACCCCCGCCGATTTGCGCACGCGTGCGGGCGAACCCGCAGTGCTGTCTGCGGTGCTCGGCTTCCTGGAATCGTATGAACCCGATCTGATCGCCTGCGCAGACGGGATTGGCGAGCGCCCCGAAGCGATCGTCGCGGCGCGCGCCGCGCTGGAGACTGCCGCATGAAGGGCCTGCTGATCTGCGATTGCGACGAAGTGCTGCTGCACATGGTGCGGCATTTCGGCGTGTGGCTGCGCGAGCATCATGACATCGATTTTACCGCCAATGGCGGCGATTTCGCCACCAGTATGACGCGCATCTCGGGTGGCTCCGCCCCGACGCGCGAGGAGATGTGGGGCCTGCTCGAGGGTTTCTTTCCCGCCGAGATGAGCCGCCAGACGCTCGTCCCCCACGCGCGCGAGGCGCTAGCCGCGCTGTCGCAAGTCGCCGATGTCGTCATCCTGACCAACCTCGCCGACCACAATCGCGAACCGCGCGTCGCGCAATTGCTCGGTCACGACATGGCGTACCGCGTCGAGACCAACCAGGGCGGCAAGGGCGATCCCGTCGCGCGGCTGGTCGCCGAACATGGCAACCCGGTCACGGTGTTCGTCGATGATCTCGCGGTGCACCACGCCTCGGTCGCCAAGCACGCGCCGCAGGTGCACCGCCTGCACATGATTTCCGAGCCCTCGCTCGCCCCTAACGTGCCCCCCGCGCCCGACGCGCATGTCCGCATCGATGATTGGCAGGCGGCGCAAGCATGGATCGCCGATCGTTTTGCGGCCGGAGTGCCTGCCGCCTTATCCCCCGAAAGGACCCAGCATGACTGACCGTATCGACCGCAAGCTCGCAGAACTCGGCCTTGCTTTGCCTGCCGCCGCCGCCCCGGTCGCATCCTATGTGCCGACGGTCGATGCGCACGGCCTGCTCCACATTTCCGGCCAATTGCCGTTCAAGGATGGCGCTGTCATCACCGGGCGGCTGGGCGAGTCGGTCGATCTCGCAGCCGGTGCCGCCGCCGCCCAGGCGTGCGCGCTGATGTTGGTCGCACAGATCAAGGCGGCCCTTGGCGGGCTTCACCGCGTCGAGCGGATCGTGAAGCTCGGCGTGTTCGTCAATTCGACCGCCGATTTCACCGACCAGCCAAAGGTCGCCAATGGCGCGTCGGACCTGATGGTCGCCTTGTTCGGCGAAGCCGGCAAGCATGCCCGCAGCGCCGTCGGCGTCGCGTCGCTGCCGCTCGGTGCCGCAGTCGAGGTCGACGCGATCGTACAGATCGCGGTCTGATCGCAAGACGATCGTGCTCCTGTGCAAGCAGGAGCCCAGGGCAACGCGCGATCCGCTTGCAATCCTGGGCTCCCGCTTTCGCGGGAGAACAGACCTTCGCCCCTCAGCCAGGCTCCGCCAGCGTCGCCAGCGCCTCCCCGGTGACGCGGTACACCGTCCATTCCTTCATCGGCAGTGCGCCCATCGAGCGATAAAAGGCGATCGCCTTCTCGTTCCAGTCGAGCACCGACCATTCGAAGCGCGTGCACCCGCGTGCCACCGCCAGCGCCGCGAGATGCTTGAGCAACGCCTTGCCGACGCCCGCCCCGCGCGCTTCAGGCGTGACGTAGAGATCCTCCAGATACAGCCCACGCCAGCCGGTCCAGGTCGAGAAATTGTGGAAGAACAACGCCATGCCGACGGGCTTGCCGTCGAGTTCGGCAATCACCGCCTCGGCTGCGGGATGCGCGCCGAACAGCGCGTCCTGCAATAACGGCTCGGTCGCCACCACCTTGTCGGATTCGCGTTCGAAGGCGGCGAGTTCGCGCACCAGATGCAGGATCAACGGCACGTCGGCCGGGGTAGCGGGACGGATATGGGTCATGCGGCAGCCTCGGTTTGCGGGGCGGGCGCAGCATGGCCGCGCACCGCGGCGACGCACCCCGCGATAATCAGCGCCGCCCCGAGCGTCGTGTAGAGCGACACCGTCTCGCCGAACACCCACCAACCGAGCAACGCCGACCACAGAAAGGCAGTATATTCGACCGGGGCCAGCACCTGCGCCTCAGCCCGGCCATAAGCCCAGGCGAGCGCCATCGCCGAGACTGAGCCCAGCACCGCCGCCGCGCCGATCTGCGGCCATTGCGCCACCGTCGGCAGCCCCGAAAACCACGGCGCGCCGACCAGCAGCAATCCCCCGAGCACGATGCTGGTGAACAAGGCGACCTCCAGCGGGTCGGCCACCTGCGCCTGCTGCCGCAGCAGGATCAGGCTATAAGCGTAGAAGATCGAGGCCGCGAAAATGGAGATCGATCCCAGCACATGCGCGGTCGAGGCGTGCGCCTGCACCTCGCCCGCCGCGATCACCAGTACACCCGCGCTGGCCACGATCGAGCCGAGGATCGCCCCGCGCCGGATCGTCTCCCCCAGCAGCGCTGCCGCGAAATACAACGCGATCAGCGGTGCCAGAAAGGTCAGCGCCACACCCTGCGCCATCGGCACCCGCGCGAGGCCCCAGAAGAACAGCAGCACCGATACCCCCGCGGTCGCGCCGCGCAGCACATGCAGGCGCAACGCCGCCCGCCCCGGCCACGGCCGCCGCCGCAAGACGAACACCGTACCGAGCAGCGCGACGCCCACCACCGATCGCCACAGCACCGCCGAATAGGCCCCGCTGGCGATCGACAGCCCCTTCATCAGCACGTCCATCGTCGAATAGGTGGCGATGCCGATCGCGGCGACGGTGAAGGCGAAGGTGGCGGAAACGGGCTTCATGGCGCTGGGCATAGCGGCCTGCACCCTCAGCGTCACCCTTGCGCCGGCTCGCTCATTCCAGCGTCATGGTGTCGTCGGCTATTTTCACCGAGCCAATG
The DNA here is from genome assembly GCF_049897605.1 of Sphingomonas sp. DC1600-2. Lineage (NCBI taxonomy): Bacteria > Pseudomonadati > Pseudomonadota > Alphaproteobacteria > Sphingomonadales > Sphingomonadaceae > Sphingomonas > Sphingomonas sp. DC1600-2. The sequence continues at coordinate 186,397 of NZ_JAFCWO010000001.1, read as the reverse complement.
TGCCGCAGGTAATTCTGGCCGAGCAGCGACATCTCGCTGTCCTGAAGCACGACCGCGCGCACGTCACTCGCGCGCTTGCCGTCCAGCACGATGGAGGCGATTCGCACTTCCTGCCCGCGAACATCGCCCGCAGCGCCTTTGCCGATCACGGTGAATTGGGCGGGATCGAACGCGACATGCGCGCGTCGTGCATCGTCCAGCGTCAGCGCGACGGTATCGGCACCGGTATCGACGAGGAAGCAAACCGGCTCGTCATTGACATTGGCGACGGCGAGGAAGTGCCCGCTGGGACTGCGTGCGATCCGGGTCGCGACGGGCATCTCGGCGGGGGGCGTCGCTGCCACGACAGCGATCGGGGCAGGCCGCGCAGCAGGAAGCGCAAGGCCAATGCCAATGCCTGCAAGAACGACAAGGCCAAGCGCGATTTTCATGACGGCTTGATAGCGCGTGGCTCCTTAGGGTCGGGCTAAGCCTTGTGCCTAAGGAGCCGTCAACGCGGGCGGAACGGGGGCTTGCCCCATACCCAGAATCCCGGGCGCGCAAGGCCCGGCGCGCGTTCCTATTCCGCCGCCACCGCGATGGCTGCTTCATGCGCCTCGATCGCCGCGGCCTTTTCCTCGACCAGCTTGACGATATGCTCCAGCATGTCCTCGCTGTTCACGGTGTGGTCGGTCACGCCTGACAGATACACCATGTGCTTGCCATTGCCGCCGCCGGTGAGGCCGATATCGGTCTCGCGCGCTTCGCCGGGGCCGTTGACGACGCAGCCGAGCACGCTCAGCGACATCGGCGTGCGGATGTGCTGGAGCCGTTCCTCCAGCGCCTGCACCGTGCGGATCACGTCGAAGCCCTGCCGCGCGCATGAGGGGCACGACACCACGCGCACCCCGCGATTGCGGATGCCAAGCGCCTTCAGGATCTCGAAGCCGACGCGCACTTCCTCCTCGGGCTCGGCCGAAAGCGAGACGCGCAGCGTGTCGCCAATGCCGTACCACAAGAGCGAGCCGATCCCGATCGCCGACTTCACCGTGCCGCCGACGAAGCCGCCCGCCTCGGTAATGCCCAGATGCAGCGGGCAATCGACCGTCTCGGCCAGTTGCTGGTACGCCGCCACCGCCAGGAACAGGTCGGACGCCTTTACCGCCACCTTGAATTCGTGAAAGTCGCGGTCCTGCAGCAGCTTGATATGGTCGAGCGCGGATTCGACCAGCGCCTCGGGGCACGGCTCGCCGTACTTTTCGAGCAAGTCTTTTTCGAGGCTGCCAGCATTCACGCCGATGCGAATCGCACAGCCATTGGCCTTGGCAGCGTTGACGACTTCGTTGACGCGCTCGGCCGAGCCGATGTTGCCGGGGTTGATGCGCAGGCAAGCAGCACCCGCATCGGCGGCTTCCAGCGCCCGCTTATAGTGGAAATGGATGTCGGCGACGATCGGCACGCGACTCGCGCGGACGATCTGCTTCAGCGCGGCGGTGCTCTCCACATCGGGGCACGACACGCGGATGATGTCGACGCCGGCATCTTCGCAGCGGCGGATCTGGTCGATCGTCGCCTTGGCATCGCTGGTCGGGGTGTTGGTCATCGTCTGGACGGTGACCGGCGCGTCGCCGCCGACGGGGACGTTGCCGACCATGATCTGGCGGCTCTTGCGGCGGGTAATGTCGCGCCACGGGCGAACGGACATGGAGAAATTCCTCTGGGTTGCGGTGCCCCTATAGCGCCGTCCTGCGCCAACCGAAACCGCTAGAGTTTGCGCCCGCAAAGACAACACCCTAGGGCCCCCGGATGGAACGGCATTACGGACTGGACTGGTTGCGCATCGGCGCATTCGGCCTGCTCATCCTCTATCATATCGGCATGGTCTTCGTCCCCTGGGGCTTCCATGCCAAGACCGCGCAGCCGCTACCATGGGTGGTGGTGCCGATGCTGGCGATCAACAGCTGGCGCCTGCTGCTGCTGTTCGTGGTGTCGGGCTATGCCAGCCGCGCGTTGCTGGTGCGCGGGGATGGCACCAAGGATTTCGTCGCCAATCGCACGCTGCGGCTGATCCTGCCCTTGCTGTTCGGGGTGGTGGTGATCGTGCCGGTGCAGCCGTGGGTCGAACTGGTCACCCAGCACGGCTATCCGCATGGCTTTCCCTATTTCCTCGGGCACGATTATTTCCGCTTTGTCACCATCAGCGGCATCGCGCTGCCGACTTGGCAGCATCTGTGGTTCGTCGGCTATCTGTGGATCTATACGATGCTGCTGGCGCTGGCGGTCGCATTGGTCGGGCAACGGAGCCTCCAGCCTGTGTTCGACCGCATGTTTGGCGGCGTGCTGGTGTGGTTGATCCCGGCGGTGTGGCTGGTGGTGGTCAGCGCGTGGCTGTTCCCCGGCGTCGCGCCGACCAACGATCTGGTCGGCGATCTGGTGTCGCACGCGCAATATCTGCCAGCCTTCTTGTTCGGCTTCGCGCTTGCTGGCTCCGCGAGCGGGCTTGCAGCGATGCGGCGGTGGTGGCCGTGGGCGCTCGTCACCGCATTGGTTTGCTACGCGCTGGTCGCGGCAATCGAGCTGCGCTGGCCGAACAGCGCCAGCCCGGCCTGGCCGTGGGGCCTCCTGTTCGCCAGCGCCCGCGCGGTACAGGGCTGGAGCATGATCGTCGCACTGATCGGCCTCGCCGATTCCTATCTCAATCGCGATCACCCGTGGCGACGCGTGCTGACCGAAGCGGTGTTTCCCTTCTACCTGATCCACCAGACGATCATCGTCGGGGTCGAGGGCTGGCTGCTCCACTTCGGCCTGCCGCGCGCTGCGGAATTCGCTATCCTGCTGGTGGCGACGCTCGGCGGCTGCTGGATCTTTTATGCGGTGGGGCGCGAAATCGGCTGGTTGCGGCCGCTGATCGGCCTGCGACCGCGCGCTCGTAAGAAAGGGATGCGATGAGCTGGACGTTGGTGCTGCACGGCGGCGCGGGGCAAATGACGCGCGACACGATCACCCCTGCGCAAGCCGAGGGCGCGCGCGCGGGTCTCGGCCGCGCGCTCGATGCCGGGGCCGCGATCCTCGCAGATGGCGGAGCGGCGCTCGACGCGGTCGAGGCGGCGGTGCGCGTGCTGGAAGACGACCCGCACTTCAACGCCGGGCGCGGGGCTGCGCTGACTCGCGCAGGCGTGGCCGAGCTTGACGCCGCGATCATGGACGGGCGCGACCGGGCGGCGGGTGCTGTGGCGGGCGTTACGACCGCGCGCCACCCGGTGTCGCTCGCCCGCGCGGTGATGGTGCACAGCCCGCACGTGTTGCTCAGCGGCGCGGGTGCCGAAACCTTCGCCCGCGAACAGGGCTGCGAGCCCGCAACGCAGGACTGGCTGATCCTGCCCGAACGCCGCGCGCAATTGGACGAGATGCTCGGCGGCGGCGGCGCGTTCGACGTCGACATGAAATATGGCACGGTCGGCGCGGTAGCCTGCGATGCGGCGGGCCATGTTGCGGCGGCAACCTCGACCGGTGGCGTGACCGGCAAGAATTGGGGCCGCATCGGCGATTCGCCTTTGATCGGGGCTGGCACCTATGCCGATGACCGCGCGGGCGCGGTGTCGTGCACTGGCGCGGGCGAGTTCTTCATCCGTGTGAACGTCGCGCATGAAATTTGCGCGCGGGCGCGCCTGGCAGGCGAATCGCTCGAGGTTGCGGCTCAGGCCGTGCTGTCAGAGGTCGCCGCGCTCGGCGGCACCGGTGGGGTGATCGTCACCGGCCCCAACGGGGAGGCGCTGTGGCACTTCACCACCCCCGGCATGTACCGCGCGCGCCTCGGCTCCGACGGCCAGCGCGACGTCGCCATCTTCGGCGACGACTGAAATTCCCTCTCCCATCGGGAGAGGGAGGGAGCCGCAAGGCGGCGGGAGGGTGAGGGACGATCACGCCTTTCGCGATGCCCGCCACACGACTAAAGCCATCCCATGACCTGTATCCGTCGCGTTCGCCCCGGCTTTGCCGTTCTCGCCACCCTGCTGGCCGCCACCGTCGCCGCGCCCGCTTCGGCCTATTGGGAATATGGCCATCAGACCGTTGCCCGCATCGCCGAAGCCAATGTCCGCCCCAAGACGCGTGCCGCGATTCGCGACCTGCTCCGCCATTCCGACCTGCTCGGTACGCCCGAGTGCAAGGCCGCGACCATTGCCGAAGCCAGCGTCTGGGCCGATTGCGTCAAGCCGCTCAAGGATGCGAACGGCAAATCGCGCTTCGGCTATGCCTATACTTGGCATTTTCAGGACGTGAACATCTGCCACCCGTTCGATCTGGTGGTGCCGTGCAAGGACGGCAATTGCGTCTCTGCGCAAATCACGCGCGACGTCGCCTTGCTCAAGAACCGTCACGCACCCGAAAAGGATCGCGTCGAGGCACTCGCTTTCCTGATCCACTTCGTCGGCGATCTCCACCAGCCACTTCATGCCGGCGAGAAGGACGACAAGGGCGGCAATGACGTGAAGGCGGTTTATGGCAGTTACAGCCCGCCGCGGCTCAACCTGCACAGCATCTGGGACGGCTATCTCGCCGAACGCGCCATCACCACCGGCCCGTCACTGGTGCACCGCTATCCGGCCGCCGTGCGCGCGAAAGTCGCCGCGGGGGATGTCACCGACTGGAGCCGCGAAAGCTGGCACGTCGCGCATGACGCAGCCTATGGCAGCGCGATGGCCGACCCGTGCGCGCCGACCCCGGCCCGCGTGACACTCGACGAAGCGACGATCGAGAAGCTCGTGCCCGTCGCCCGGCTCGAAGTCGAACGCGGCGGCCTGCGCCTCGCCAAATTGCTCGACGCCGCGCTGGGGTGAGAGCACTCGACCCCGCCTTCCGTTCGCCCTGAGCTTGTCGAAGGGCACCCCTCGCCCACGCAACGGCGCGTGCGGCGGAGGGGTGGGCTTCGACAGGCTCAGCCCGAACGGTATGGCGCGGCTCGCACCTCCGCTACCGCCGTACGAACCCCGCGACCGCTTCCGCCACGCTCGGTGAAATAGCCAGCGCCGCGTCGCGATAGGTGGCAAGGTTGGCCGCGCGATCGTCGCTCGCAACGGGCCGCAGCACGTGGTTGATGCCGGGCAGTAGCGTCAGCGTCGCCTTGGGCTGGGCGCGATGCAGCGCCTCGGCATCGGCGACGCTCACCTGTATGTCGCGCGTGCCCTGCAGAATCAGCACCGGCAGTTTTACCGCAGCAACAAGCCGTGCGGGATCGTGCGACAGCAAGTCGATCCAATAGCCCTGCAAACGGTCAGGAAACAGCGTCTGCAGCGGCACGGGCAATTGCGTCGCGTCGATTCGTTTGCCCGCCTCCAGCGACGCAATCGCCGCATCGGCGGCGGGCAGCAGCGGCGCATTGGCCGGGTTCGCCCGCAATTGCTCGCGCAGTACCGCCCCCATCGGGCGGCCGACGCTCGACACCAGGATCAACCCGCAGATCCCGACGGGGCTCTGCGCCGCCTGCAACGCGACCAACCCGCCCTCGCTATGGCCGAGCAGCCAGATGCACGCGCGCCCGGTCCGGGCGCGTGCGACCTTGCTCCACGCCTGTACGTCGGCGGCATAATCGGCGGTGGTTACGGCATTGGGGTCGGCCTGCGCCGCCTTGCTGCCGAACAGCCCGCGCTTGTCGATGCGCAGCGTGGCGATGCCCTTGGCGGCGAGCGCCTCGGCGAGCTGGCGATAGGGGCCGCCCGCCACGCCCAGCGGATTGTTGCCGTCGCGGTCGGTCGGCCCTGACCCCGGGATCAGCAGCACCAGCGGGGCCCTGCCGTCGGGATCGAGCAGCGTCCCCGCGAGCGGCCCTTCTGGGCCCGGTGCGGTGAGGTCAGTCGGCACCGGGGTCGTGGCGACAGCGGGAGAGGCGATCAGCGCCGCCGCGGCGAGAAGCGTGGCGCGGATCATTTGCGCGTTCCCCAATGCCAGCCCAGCCCGCCCTGCGTCTTGCGGATCGCGATCATCGTGAACAGCCCGACCAATGCCACGCCGATGCCGATTTGCCCGATCTGGTCCTGCAGGAATCGCACATCGACGGCCAATAGCGCGGCAAAGCCGATCGTCACCAACCAGCCCTGCCACGTCACCGGCGTCACGCCGAAGCCAAACATGTGCGGCACGAACCAATAGCCCTTTTCGACCCGGTAATGGTCGACCAGATCACGCGTCTTCATGGTCTTCTCCCTTGGGTGGGCGCCCGCGCCGGGGCGGATTGGGGGCAGCGAGTTTCACGCCGCGCTTGGCCAGCGCCTCGCGCAGGAGGCATTCGAACTCGGCATTGACGCTCCGCAAATCGGCCGCCGCCATCCGCTCGACCGCCGCGTACAAAGCGGGGTCGAGACGCAAAGGAAACGCCTTTTTGGGGGGAGCCGCCAAGGTGCGCGTCCTATTGGTAAAGCGAACCGGCGTTGACGACCGGCTGGGTATCGCGCTCGCCGCACAACACGACCATCAGATTGGAGACCATCGCCGCGCGGCGTTCGTCGTCCAGTTCGACCACCCCCTTGGCGGAGAGCAGATCCAGCGCCATCTCGACCATGCCGACCGCGCCCTCCACCAGCGTCTTGCGCGCCGCGACCACCGCCTGCGCCTGTTGCCGCCGCAACATCGCGCCCGCGATTTCCGGGGCATAAGCAAGGTGTGTAAAGCCGCATTCGTCAACGGTGATGCCCGCCGTCACCAACCGCGCGATCAATTCCTGGCGCAACTCCGCCCCGACCTGGTCGTGATTGCCGCGCAGTGTCACTTCCTGATGCTCATAATCGTCATAGGGGTAGCGCGCGCCGATCGTGCGCACCGCCGCCTCGATCTGGACGATCACGAATGCCTTGTAATCGTCGATATCGAACAGCGCCTGCGCGGTATCGGTCACGCGCCACACGACTTGCGCCGCGATCTCGATCGGGTTGCCGCGCAGGTCGTTCACCTTCAGCCGTTCCGAAATCATGTTGTTGGCGCGCAGCGACACCTTCTTGCGCCCCAGCCACGGCAACAGCCAGCGCAGGCCGGTATTGCGATCGGTGCCCTTATACGCGCCGAACAGCGTGATCGCCGTCGCCTGATTGGGCTGCTGCATATAGAAACCGCCGGACACGAAAACGAACACGATGCTCGCCACCGCCACGATCGGCCCGCCCAGATCGGCTTGGTGCTTGAGCAACGTCACACCGAAAATTCCCAGCGCCAGCGACGCCAGCATCACCAGCAGCATCGCATAGCCGCTCGACGTCGATGCGCCATGCTCGCGCGACAGCGTCAGCGCGGTGTTGCGTGTACCCGACTCGACCATCTGTTCCTCCCGTTAAATATGATATCATATTTATATCGAAGTCAGGTGCGCCGCAAGAGGGCGAAAGGACGGAGGCGAACGGGTGACAGACAGCAAAAGGGCGACGCCGGCAAAGCCGACGCCGCCCTTTGTCTCAACCCCGCCAAGGCGGAGCAGGCGATCTCAATTGAGAACGATGGTAACCGCGCGGCGGTTCTGTGCCCAGGCAGCTTCGTCCGAACCCAGTGCGATCGGGCGTTCCTTGCCGTAGCTGATCGTCGAGATGCGACCCGGCGCAACGCCGCGCGCAGCCAGATAATTCTTGGCGGCGAGCGCACGACGATCCCCCAGCGCGAGGTTATATTCGCGCGTACCGCGCTCGTCGCAATGGCCTTCCAGGCTGACCGGCACGTTGGGGTAACGTGTCAGCCACTGCGCCTGGCTGTCGAGGATCGAACGTGCCCGGTCATCCAGCGAGAAGCTGTCGAGCGCGAAATTGACGGTGTTGCTGGTGACCGAACGCTCGAAGTCGGCGCGCGAACCTGGCGCGATGCTGCCCTGGCCGGCATTGGGATCGACGACCGACGGGCCGGGCGCAGGCGGAATGACCGCAGGCGGCTTCTTCGCGCAAGCCGCAGTGAACAATGCGGTCCCGATCAGCAGCGAGGTCGTCAATTTAGCCATGTCAGCGTCTCCTTAGGGGAAAGGTGGTGATACAAGCGTACACACAATTTGCGTCAGGGGCGTAACGGTCCCCACGCGGGATCGGATCCATCGAGCACCGTCGGAACGCGGCGAACGTTCACGCCCGTGAGATCGACCGACCACAAATCGGCGCGCCCGTTCCCGCCACCGCTCGAGCGGAAGAACATCAGCACGCGACCGTTGGGCGACCAGCTCGGCCCTTCGTCCTGTGCACCATCGGTCAACAACTGCTCATTGCCCCCGGCCGGGCTCATGATGCCGATGCGGAAGGATCCGCCAATCTTGGTGAAGGCGATCAGATTGCCGCGCGGGCTCCACACCGGAGTCGCATAGCGGCCGCTGCCGAAGCTGATGCGCTGCTGCTGCGATCCGTCGGCGTTCATCACGTACAATTGCTGCGTGCCCGAACGATCGCTCTCGAACACGATGCGCGAACCGTCGGGCGAATAAGTGCCGCCGGTGTCGATCGCGGGGGAATCGGTCAGCCGCTGCGGCGTGCCACCGCTCAGCGGCACGCGGTAAATGTCGGTATTGCCGCCGACCGCCATCGAGAACAGCACCCATTTGCCATCGGGCGAGACGCGCGGCGCAAAGGTCAAATTGGTGTTGGGCACCAGCAGCCGCTGCCGCCCGCTCGCCAGATCATAAACATAGATGGCCGGGCGATCGTCGACATAGCTCATATAAACGATCGAGCGCTGGTCGGGCGAAAGGCGCGGCGTCAGCGCGATCGCCTGGCCGTTGGTCAGGAAGCGGTGGTTGCCACCATCCTGATCCATGATTGCCAGCCGCTTGATCCGCTTGCCCTTGGGGCCCGTCTCAGAGACGTAGACGACGCGGCTGTCGAAATACGGGCCTTCGCCGGTCAGCTTCGAATAGACCATGTCGGCGCATTTGTGTCCGGCGCGCCGCCATTCGCTCGGCGGCACGACAAAGCCCTGCCGCGCCAGCTCCGCGCGCGAAAACACGTCATAGAGATAGCAGCCGACCGTCAGCGTGCCATCGCCATTGGCGCGGATGAACCCCTGTACCAGCGCCGACGCCCCGGCCCCGCCCCAATAATCAAAGGTCGGCGCGGTCACTTCGGGGAAGAGCACCGGTTTCACGCCCGAATCGAGCGGCTTGAACAGGCCCGAGTTGCGCAAGTCGGTGGTGACGATCTGCGCGAGCTGCTGCCCGAGCTGGTCGGTGCGCCCGGCGGGCGTATTGACCACATCGGAGGTCGGCATCACTGGAATGGCGATGCCGAGCGGGGCCGACACGCCACCCACGACATCGACCACCAATTCCCCTTGCTGCTGCGGGTTGGAGCCGCCGGGCTGGCCCGGAGCCTGCGGCGCAGGTGCGCCGGTCTGCGGCGCGTTTGGGAACGGCACTGGCAAAGGAGCCGGTGCGGTCTGCGCCTCGGCCACCCCCGCCGCGACACCGGCGAGCGCAAGCGCGAAGATCATCTTGTGGAGCATCATCGTCCTTCTCAGCCCGGCATGTGGTAGGTCAGGGTAAACACCTTCCACCCGCGTGGCACGTCATAAAGCTCGAGCGGCAGACCGCGTAGCGGCGTGCAGCCCATGAAGGTCGCAATCGCGGCACGGTCCACCGCATCGACATAGATGCGGTTGTCGTCGTCGACGCCGCGGTGGGTGGGCAAAATCGCCGGGCGCGCCGCCAGCGACCCGTCTCGATTAAATTGCAACCGCACATAAGCGACGATTTTCGACGCACCGGGGCCCGGAATCACCTGACGGTTCGCGCAGGGCTGCACTTGCCGCTGAATCGCCGAGCCGATGTCCGCCGTTGCTTTGGCATCCATCGTCGCGCCGGGGGCAGCTTGCGACACCTTGGCGCGCGACGGCGACTGGGTCAGCCCTTTGCGAAAATCATCGTCGAGCAGCGATCCGGTCGGGCGCGGTTTGGTCGCTTTCGGGTTGGTACCGGCGGCCTTGGCCACTGAAGCCTTGGCCTCGGGCTTGGCTGCCGGAGCCGCCGCCTTCGCCGGCGGAGTCTTGGTGTTGACCAGCTTATCGGGCTTTTCCGCCACCGGCTTTTTGGGCGCAGGGACGGGCTTGGGCGCTGGCTTCGGCGGCGGGGCGGCCTCCGGCTGCGGCTTGGGCGGAGCGGGTTCGGGCGTTACCTTTTCAACCTTGGCCGGAGGCGGAGCCTCCTCGGGCGGGCCCGCTTCGGGGGCGGCGGACTGTGCGGGCGGCTCGGGTGCCGCCGGGGCGTGCTGATCGAGCGCGACATCGTCGGCGAGCGACACTTCGATTGGCTTGTTCTGCGGCGGCGGGGGTGGGGCGCTCGTCCAGGCAAGCGAGAGCAGCGCGAACACCGCGACATGGCCGACCACGGCCAGCCCAAGCCCCAGTCCGTCACGCTGCGTCATTTGCCGTCCTGGCCGACCGTAACCAGCGCGACGCGGTTGAGCCCGGCGCGGTTGAGTTCGCCCATCACGCGCATTACCCGCCCATAATCGAGCTTGCGATCGGCGCGCAGGAACACTTGCGGCGGCTTGGCGGGATCGGCCTTGGCGGCGATCTGCGACAGGATGTCGGGCAGCAACGCTTCATTCACCGCTTCCTTGTCGACGAACAGCTTGCCGGCCGCGTCGATCGAAATCTGTACCGGCTTCTGGTCCTGGTCGAGCGGTTTGGCGCGGCTGTCGGGCAAATTCACCGGCACGCCCGCCGTCAGCAACGGCGCGGTGACCATGAAGATGATGAGCAACACCAGCATCACGTCGACCATCGGCGTGACGTTGATGTCGGCCATCGGTGCGCGCCGCCCGCGGCCGCGTTGGGAGGGAAGGTTCATCGCCATCGCGCTTTACGCCCTGCCCGCGATCCGGAGGGACGCCACCGACAACACGCTCACCGCCGGACCTCGACTTCGAGCTGGCGGCTGAGGGTTGCGTGGAACGCATCGGCAAAGCGGTTGAGCCGCGCCTCGATCCGGTTGATGCTGTGGCTGAAGCGATTGTAGGCGATCACCGCCGGAATGGCGGCAAAAAGGCCAAGCGCTGTGGCGAACAGCGCCTCGGCAATGCCCGGTGCCACCACCGCGAGCGACGTGTTCTGCGCCGCCGCAATGCCGGTGAAGCTGCGCATGATGCCCCATACCGTGCCGAACAAGCCAACGAACGGCGCGACCGCGCCGACCGTCGCCAGTATATTCAACCGGTCCGACAGCGTATCGATCTCGCTTGCCACCGCCGAGCCCATCGCCGTCGCCAGCCGCTCCCGCGTGCCTTCACGGTCGACATGGCCGCCTGCGGTCGAGCGCCGCCATTCCGCGACCCCCGCCGTAAACACGCGCGCGATCGGCAATGTGTTCTCGCTCTCCACGCGGTGGAACGCATCGATATCCTCGGCCTTCCAGAAATCCCGCTCGAACCGCGTGATCTGGCGACGCGTGCTGCCCAGCTTGAACAGGAAACCAAGGATCACCGCCCAGGTCGCGACGCTCGCCAGCATCAGTCCGATCATCACCGTCTTCACCACCCAGTCCGCCTGAAGGAACAGCGCGATCGGCGACAGGGTCGTCGCATCGGTATTGAGCATGAATCCGTTCACGAAAGCTGATCTCCTGATGTCGTAACGCCTTCGCCCATCACTTGGGCGAAAGCGGCAATCCAATCCCTGGGCTGGCGCACCGCGCGCCCTGCTGCACCGACCAGCGCCGCCGTTACCTCGGCCTCGGTCAGTATCTCGCCGCCGCGCATGACTCGCTGATGAATATCGACCGATGCCGCGCGAACTTTTGCCAGTCGGGTCACAACGAGCAGCGCGTCATCGAGTTTCGCCGGCGCGCGATAGCGGATGTTGAGCGCGGTCACCGCATACGCCCCGCCGCCGCTTTCCTGATGCGCACGCTGGTCGATGCCGGCCTGGCGCAGCATGTCCGAACGCGCCCGCTCCATATAGCGCAGGTAATTGGCGTGATAGACGATCCCCGAAAGGTCGGTGTCCTCGAAATAAACGCGCAGCGCGAAGCGATGCTCGCCCGCGACGATACGGCCTTGCGTCGGCAAATCGAGGTCGGCGTGCGGCATGACGTCGCCCTGTAACGGCACGCGCGCGATCCGAAAACCCCGCATACGCCATCCGTACCCTCTGGACGGCCATGGTGTATCGCTTAAACAGAACACATGATCGATTCCCCGCACGCGCCCGCCTTGCGCATCCGAGGCCTGGCCAAGAGCTTCGACAAGCCTGTCATCACCGGGCTCGATCTCGATATTGCCGGGGGTCAGCTTTACGCGCTGCTCGGCCCGAACGGCGCGGGCAAGACCACCACGCTGCGCATGGTCGCCGGGCTCGCCAAGCCCGACGCCGGGTCGATCGAAATTTTCGGTATCAACACGCGGCGCGATCCGCTCGGGGCCAAGGCGATCACCGCCTGGCTGCCCGATGAGCCGATGCTCTATGACAAATTGTCGCCGCTCGAATATCTCGCCTTTGTCGCCGGGCTGTGGCGGATGGACCCCGGCTTCGCGGCGCGCGAGGCCGATCGCCTGCTGCACTGGCTCGATTTGTGGGAGCAACGCGACACGCGCTGCGAGGGCTTTTCACGCGGCATGAAGCAGAAGGTCGCGCTGGCGGGTGCGTTGATCCACGATCCCAAGCTCCTGATCCTCGACGAACCGCTGACCGGGCTCGATGCGAACATGGCGCGTTCGGTCAAGGATGCGCTGCGCGCGCAGGTGGAAGCGGGCAAGACCGTGATCGTCACCACCCATATCCTCGAAGTGGCGGAACGCATGGCCGATCGCATTGGCATCATCGGCGGCGGGCGCTTGCTCGCCGAGGGCACGCTCGATGAACTGCGCGACCGTGCCGGCACCGAGGGCATGACGCTGGAAGACACCTTCATCCGCCTGACCAGCGCGGAGCCCGTGGCCGCATGAACTGGGCGATGCGCCGGGCGCGGCCGGGAAGCTTCGTCTGGCTGGCGCTGCACGAATTGCGCCTGACGTTCCGCGCCCGCCCCAGCAAAGGTGCGTCGCGCTGGATTGGCTATGGTCTGCTCGGGCTGTGGCTGTTGATCGGGTGTGCGACCGGCTGGGCGCTGCGGGATACCCCGATTCCGGTCTTGCCCGAGATGTTGATCGCCGTGCTTGGGGCGAGCCTGCTCGCGCTGACCTTCATGACCGCGCAGGCGATGATCGGCAGCCAGCGCACGCTCTATGAGAGCGGCGACCTGTCGCTGCTGTTTACCGCGCCCGTGCCCGAGCGAACGGTCTTGCTGGCCAAATTGCTGGGGATCGCCGGCGCGATTGCGCTGACCTACGCGACGTTGCTGTTGCCGATGGTCGTACCGGTTGCGATTCTCGGCCATCCGCAGCTGTTCGGGCTGGTTGCGTTGCTCGCCGCGCTCGCCTTCGCCGCCGCCGCTCTTGGCCTCGCGCTGACGCTGACGATCGCCACTCTGGTCGGCCCGCGGGCCGCGCGCACCGTCGGCCAGATCGTCGCGGCAGTGCTCGGCGGCGCGATCTTCCTCGGCACGCAATTGGTGTCGCATAGCGACCGGCGCGCAGGCGCTTTGGTCGCGCTGTTCGAGCGTCTGCGCGCAAACGGCGTTGGATCGCACGGGCTCTCCGCTTTGCCCGGTCGCGCGGCCCTGGGCGATCCGCTCGCCATCTTCATCCTGCTGGGCGGTGCGCTGCTGCTGTTCGTCGCCGCCGGATCGGCGCTGCAGCGGCTGTTCCTGTCCGGCTATCAGGATGGCGGTATGCGCCTGTCGCGCAGCAAGCCGACCGGCCGCGCCAGCGGACGCCTGTTTCACGCCGGGCTGACGCGCACGATTTTCGCCAAGGAGTGGCGGCTGCTCGCGCGCGACCCGGCGCTCGCCTTCCAGATCGTGGTGCGGCTGATCTACATGGCCCCCTTATTGTTCGTCGCCTTTGGCAAGGGGCACACACTCCCGCTCCCGGCGACCCTGGCGTTTGGCAGCGTGTTCATCGCGAGCCAGCTCGTCGGCAGCTTTGCCTGGCTGACGGTATCGGCTGAGGATTCGCCCGATCTGCTGGCGGTCGCGCCCGTCGGCAAGGACGAAGTCGATCTCGCAAAGCTGCTCGCCGCCTTCGCGATGGCCGCGCCGTTCGCGCTGCTGCTGCCGATCGCCATCGCCACCCAGACGGTGCTGGGTGCCGCGATCACGCTGGTGATGACCGCCTTTGGCGGCGCGGCGGCCGGCTATGTCGAACTCAAGCTCGGCAAACCCGGCCAGCGCAGCACCTTCGTGCGCCGCCGTCAGGGCGGCGTGGTCGCGGGCATTTTGTCGCTGCTGATCGCCTTCATCTTCGGCGGCGGCGCGGCGCTGGCGGTGTTTATGCTCGGCGGAGGGCTGGCGCAGCTCGGCTGAGGCTCAGGCCGCGCGCTGTGCCAGCGCGGCGGCGGCTTCCTCCATCAGGCTGGCGATGATGTCGGCGACGGGTTCTTCCTTGGTCACCATGCCGACCGACTGGCCCGCCATCAGGCTGCCATGCTCGACATCGCCCTCGATCACCGCGCGCCGCAAGGCGCCCGCCCAATAGTGCTCGATCTGCAATTGCGCCTCGGCCATCGCGATCGTGCCCTCGTCCAGCGCCTGCGCGACTTCGCGCTGCTTGGCGGTAAACAGATCAGCGCCCGCATTCTTCAGCGCGCGCACCGGGATGACGGGCAAGCGCGGATCGATCTGTACGCTTGCCACCGCATCACGCGCCGATGCGCGCAGAAAGGCCTTCTTGAAGTTCGGATGCGCAATGCTCTCGGTCGCGCAAGCAAAGCGCGTGCCGAGCTGCACGCCCGCCGCGCCCATGTCGAGATAAGCCGCGATCGCCTCGCCGCGCCCGATGCCCCCCGCCACGAACACCGGCACCTTGTCGGCGACTTCGGGCAGGATTTCCTGCGCGAGCACGCTGGTCGACACCGGTCCGATATGCCCGCCCGCTTCCATACCCTCGACGACCAGCGCATCGACGCCCGAGCGGATCAGTTTCTTGGCCAGGCTGAGCGCCGGCGCGAAGCAGATCAGCTTGGCACCCTTGGCCTTGATCGCGTCGATCGATCCCGCCGGGGGCAAGCCGCCGGCCAGCACGACATGGCCGACGCCGTGGCGGCTGCACACTTCGATCAGATCGAACAGCGCCGGGTGCATGGTGATAAGGTTCACCCCGAACGGCTTGTCGGTCATCGCCTTGGTCGCGGCGATTTCGGCATCGAGCAATTCCGGCGTCATCGCGCCACAGGCGATCAGGCCGAACCCACCCGCATTGGAAATCGCCGAGACGAGGTGCCGCTCGGACACCCACGACATCGCGCCACAGATGATCGCGGTCTGGCTGCCGAGAAAGGCGGTGCCGCGCGCCATGCGGCGCTGAAGACGCTCCGCGCCGGAAAGCGGAGATACAATGGAGGTCGCTTGGGTCATGCCATCGTGCCTAGCCGCTACGGGCAAGACCATCTAGCCCCCTCCGACATTCCCCGAAAAGCGGTTCGCATCGGCGAAGCGGACGCTCGTCCTTTCCGCGCGCCATTCGCTCCAGATCGGATCGACCTCGCTCAATCCTCTCTACAAACCGTCAAATTGGTTCAGCAATACGGTGCAATAATATCCATCCATAGTATGACCGCCGTGTCGCTTATAGGATGTTGCGATGACACTATCACCGACGCCTTCTACGCATCATATCTATTGATCGTCTTTCATCTGGATAGCGATCTACCGCCTAGACTGGCTGATCTGATACCTCTTGTCGCAAGTTAGTGATGTGCAGCGTATCCTTCTCGCAATGGAGATGATCATGCCTAGCCAATATACCATCTATCTGGTCAACCAGTCTTCCTCGACTCAGACATTCTGGTGCTTCCTCACCCGGCCTGCGGAAATCGCCAGCGATCCCAATGTCTTTGCCAATTCGAGCGCCTCAATCGCGATCGATTCGAACGATCCGAGCACGAATTACTTTGTCATTCCCGTGCAATATTCGGTCGGCGCGGGTGCCAGCAACAACGCCGTCGGCCTCGACGTTCAAGTCACTTCGACGATCTCGCAAAACAGTGATCTCGCGCAGGTGTGGAACGCCGATTATGCCAACGCTCCGCCTAAAAAGGGGCCAAAACTGAACTTGGCGAGCACGTCGACCGGCCCGAACAGCATCAAACTCGTCACCAACTCCTTCAACCAGGAAGATAACGAATCGCTGGGCTGGTATAGCAACCAGTCGTTCGGCATCCAGACGGCCAGCGGCTTCATGGGGATGACCTGGTCTCCCTCGCCCAACCAAAGCCGGACACTGACGCCGAAGCTGAGCTTCTATATCAGCGTCGGATCGTTCGGATCGTCGACCCTCGCCGACTGGACGCAGGTGAGCAACGACTCCGCCCAAGTCTCGGTCCCCGGCTCCTTCACCGGCGGGGCCTGCACCGTGACCCTACTGAACAACGGAAAGTGGAAGATCGCGCCGGGCAAGCCAGCACAGTTCGCGTTGCTGGAAAATCTCGCTTTCCTGAAATCCGATGAGCATTCGCAGTTGATGGCGATGGCGTATCTGGAAGATGCCACGATCCAACAGGATACCGTGACGCAGGTTCACTGGGACACGTCGTCTGTGGCAAAGCTTTCCGCAGAAGAAGAAGCGGAGGGCTATGTCGCGAACACGTTCCTCACCGGGACGATCACCGTGGCGACAGCGTTGACGGCAGGATTTGCTTACTTCGTGGTGAGCGGGGTGCAATTCTCGATCACCAGCGTCAACGGCGCGACCACCGTGAACTTCAGCTATAGCGGCGCGCAGTCGGCCGCCACCATCCAAAACCTCCTGGTCGCGGGTGCCCAGGCCATCTTTGGCGGCAACAGGCCCTGAAGGGCGCAACCGCCCGTGCGGCTCGGCAAAGGCGACATCCCGGTGAAAACCACCCCCTTCTCACCGACGCCCGCCGAGATCGCACAGGCAAACCCGCGCTTCACCCCGGTGGCTGCAGACACGCTGTATGCAGCCACCGCATACCCGCCCACCACGACCGTCACCATCAAACCTGCACAGGATTACGCGATCGCACTGGTGGCGACCTTCTTCCCCCTAAACATCGCGCAACTTGGCGGGGAACGCATCGTCGCCGGACTGCAGACCGTCGACACCAACGTGTACATCGCCTTCAACCGCGATCTGCCGGTGTCCTGGTTCGCATCGATTTATAAGGCTGGCGAGATCAGCCCCAATGCGGCGGCGTTTCCCTATTCCAGCGATGCCGACAGCTTCATACTGCCGCTCAACAAAGCGGTCACGCTCACCCATGATTCGGCCGGGTGGCACATCCCGAGCTATGATGCCACGCTCTACAAAGTGACCGTCGGCTTTGGCCTCGGCAGCGATCCGATCTTCTGTGCCTATGCGTTGCAAGTCTCGCCCGTCAGCACCGCAGTGGTGGCAGCGGGGGGATTTCAACTCGTCCGCAATGCGGGCGGGCAGGAGATCGGCGACGTCATCTCGGTGGCGGAGGAAGCCTGGTCGATGCCGATCGGCGGGCAATATATCCTGACCTTCGATGCCTCCGGCAACGGCACGCTCAGCACGCGCTGAGCGGGCCGTTTTCGCCGTTCAGGCGGCATCCTCCGCATCGAGGCCGTAAGCCGTGTGCAGCACGCGCACCGCGAGTTCGGTATAATCCTCCTCGATCAGCACCGAGACCTTGATCTCGCTGGTCGAGATCGCCTGGATGTTGATGCCGCGCTCGCCCAGCGTGGAAAACATCGTGCTGGCGACACCGGCGTGGCTGCGCATGCCCACGCCCACCACCGAAATCTTGGCCACGCGCGTGTCGTGCACCAGCGACACGAAACCGATCTTCTCGCGCGCGGCGTTCAGCGCCTCGATCGAGCGCGCCAGATCGGCGGCCGGCACGGTGAAGGTCACGTCGGTCGAGCCTGCCGCATGGGCGATATTCTGGATAATCATGTCGACGTTGATGTTCGCCGCCGCGAGCGGCTCGAAGATCGACGCGACCGCGCCTGGCTTGTCCGGCACCGCCGTCAGCGTGATCTTGGCTTCGTTCTTATCATGCGCGATGCCGGTGATGAGCTGGCTTTCCATGTCTGCAATCTCCTCTTCGCCCACGATCATCGTGCCGGGCAATGTATCCGCCATCGGTGCATCCTCGCCCGTGAAGGACGACAGCACTTGCACGCGCACGCCTTCCTTCATCGCGAGCCCGACCGAGCGCGTCTGCAACACCTTCGCGCCGACGCTGGCAAGCTCCAGCATCTCTTCGTAGGTGACCTTCTTCAATTTGCGCGCGCGCGGGACGATGCGCGGGTCGGTGGTGTAGACCCCGTCGACATCGGTGTAGATGTCGCAGCGATCGGCCTTCATCGCGGCGGCCATCGCCACGGCCGAGGTATCGGAGCCGCCACGGCCAAGCGTGGTGACGCGGCCTTCCGCATCGATGCCCTGGAAACCGGGGATCACCGCCACTTCGCCCGCCGCAAGGCTGGTCTCCAGCGCTGCCATGTCGATTCCCTCGATCCGGGCCGAGGCGTGCGCGTCCGACGTGGCGATCGGCAATTGCCAGCCGAGCCAGCTGCGCGCGGGCACGCCCGCCGCCTGCAGCGCAATCGCCAGCAAGCCGCTGGTGATCTGTTCGCCTGCCGAAACGACCACGTCATATTCTTTGGGGTCGTACAGCGACGAGGCTTCGCGGCAGAAGCCGACCAGCCGGTCGGTCTCGCCGGCCATTGCCGAGACGACCACCGCAACCTGATTGCCCGCCGCGACTTCGCGTTTGACGCGCGCGGCCACGCTACGGATCCGTTCGATCCCGGCCATCGAGGTGCCGCCGAATTTCATCACGATACGGGCCATGCGCAGCAGACATCCTTGAGCTGGGGCTTGGGCTATTGGGGGCGTCCTGATAGGAAGCACGCATGAAGAGCGCAACCGTAACGTCTGTAACCACTATCAACCCCGCCGAAGCCGCCCATTTCGGCGCGATGGCGGCGGAATGGTGGGATCCGAAGGGCTCCTCGGCGATGCTGCACCGCTTGAACCCGGTGCGCTTGCGCTATCTGCGCGAACGGATCGACGCGCAGTGGCATGGCGATGAGAGCGGCTTCACCCCGCTCGCGGGCAAAAGCGCGCTCGATGTCGGCTGCGGTGCCGGGCTGCTGTGCGAGCCGCTGGCGCGCTTGGGAGCGAGCGTCACCGGGCTCGACGCGGCGGCCGAGAATATTGCGGTGGCAAGCGCGCATGCTGCGCAATCGGGCCTCGCGATCAACTATCGTACCGGCAGTGTCGAGGATCTGGACGGCGCAACCTTCGATCTCGTCACCAGCATGGAGGTGATCGAGCACGTTACCGACCCTGCCGCCTTCATTGCCGGGCTGGCGGGTGCTTTGGCGAAGGATGGCCTGCTGATCCTCTCCACCCCCAACCGCACCGCGCTGTCGCGGCTTGCGTTGATTACCGTGGGGGAAGGGCTCGGGCAAATCCCGCGCGGCACGCATGACTGGGACAAGTTCCTGACGCCGGATGCCCTGACCGAATTGGTCGAGGCGGCGGGCTTGCGCGTCGTCGATGTGCGCGGGCTCGGCTTCTCGGTCGCCAAGGGCTTCGTACTGAGCGACGACACCAAGCTCGATTATTTCGTGACGGCGGTGCGGGCATAACGCCAACACGCGCGCCATTCTTCCCCCCTCCCTGGAAGGGAGGGGCTGGGGGTGGGTGGCTCTCCGTGCTGGGCGACAGCGCGACCAACGGGCCGACCCACCCCCGCCCCCTTCCTTCCAGGGAGGGGAGCGCCGCTCACTACAACCCCAGCCGACGCTCCAGCCAGCGCGCCGCATCCTCGGGCGACACTTTGCCCCGGTCGCGGTCGACCAGATAATTCGCCTCGCGCATCGAAGCGACCGGGATGCGCCCGACCAGCGGCTTGAGCGCCGCCACCAGCCTAGCGTCCTTCGCCCGCTTGGGTGCCAGCAGCAGAATCGCGTCATAGCCCGGAATCGCGCGGCGCGGGTCGGTGAGCACGGTCAAATGCTCCGCCGCGATCCGCCCGTCCGACGAGAAGGCCGAGATGACATCGGCCTGACCGCTCTCCAGCGCGCGGTACATGAAGGTCGGGCTATAGGCGTGCGTGGCGGCAAAGCGGATTGGATAAGCGCGCTGCACCGCCGCCCATTCGGGCCGCTCCAGAAATTCGAGGTCGGAGCCGAGCGTCAGCCCCGGCGCCGCGCGCACCAGATCGTCGAGCGAGACGATCCCCTTAGCCCGCGCCGCATCGCCGCGCATCGCAAAGGCATAGGCATTCTCGAACCCCAAGGCCCCGAGCAGCCGCACGCCCGACGTCTGCGCGCTCCACGCACCGATCGCCGCCACCATCGCGGGCCGCGCGGGCGTGTCGCTGCGCCGCATCGCATTGGTCCAGAGCGTCCCCGCATAATCGACATAGACATCGATCGCGCCTGAGCTGAGCGCGCCATAGATCACCGCTGAGCCCAGCCCCTCGCGATATTCGACGCGGTAGCCCGCGCGTTCCAGCCGATGCCCGATCACGCGCGCGAGAATATATTGCTCGGAGAAATTCTTGGCGCCGATCACGATCGTCGGCGAACGCGGCACCGCCAGCGGCGCGAGCGCGGCCAGCACGCCGAGCAGCAGCACCGCGCCCGCGCCGTAAACCCGCCCGCGCCTGCGCGTCGCAATGCCGCGCTCGATCAGACCGAGCAGCGCATCCACCGCCAGCGCCAGCCCCGCCGCGCTGACGCACCCGGCCAGTACCAACGCCCAATTCTGCGTCTGCAACCCGGCGAAGATCAGATCGCCCAGGCTCGGCTGGCCGACCGTGGTCGACAGCGTCGCCGCACCGATCGTCCACACGGCAGCCGTGCGCACGCCCGCCATCAGCACGGGTGCCACCAACGGGGCCTCGACCAGCCGCAGCTTCTGCCACGCCGTCATGCCGATGCCGTCCGCCGCCTCGATCACGGCGGGGTCGATCCCGGCGAGCCCGGTCACGCCGTTGCGCAGGATCGGCAGCAGCGCATAGAGCGTCAGCGCCAGCAGCGAAGGCAGGAAGCCCAAGGCCGGTATCCCGCCCCCGACCAGCCCCGACACGAACAGCAACAGCGGATAGAAGAGCGCGAGCAGTGCCAGGCTCGGGATCGTCTGCACCAAACTCGCAAAGGCCAGCGCGACCCGCGCAACACCCGGCCGCCGCGCCGACCAGATCGCCAGCGGCAGGCTGATCGCCAGCCCCAGCGCCAATGCCGCCGCCGCCAGCAACAGATGCGCGGCGAGCAGCGGCGGCACGCGCGTCATCGCCTCGAGGAACGGGCTCATGCCCCCTCCTCCAGCGCGCGCAACCGCCGCGCCTGTTCACGCGGTACCGCCACCAAGGCATCCGCCACCGCGCCGCCTTGCCCGGCGAGCAAGGCTTGCGGCGTGGCGTCCGCCACGATCCGCCCAGCATCCATCACCAGCACCCGGTCCGCCAGGATCAACGCCTCGGCCATGTCATGCGTCACCATGATCGTGGTCAGGCCCAACCGATCGTGAAGCGCGCGCACCGCTGTGCCGAGTTGGTCGCGCGTCACCGGATCGAGCGCGCCGAACGGTTCGTCGAGCAACAACAGCCCCGGCGCGGTCGCAAGCGCGCGCGCCACGCCGACGCGCTGCCGTTGCCCGCCCGACAGCGCATCGGGCATCCGCACGGCGAAAGCCTGCGGCAAATCGACCAGATCGAGCAATGCCGCCACGCGCGCGGCAGTGTCGCGCCCGCCCGCCAGCCGCAGCCCTATCGCGACATTCTCGCCCACCGTCATATGCGGGAACAGCCCGATATTCTGGAAGACATAGCCGATCCGCCGGCGCAGCGCGGGTGCCGCACCCTCGGCAACATCCTTCCCGTCGATCCGCACAAGCCCCGCGCTCGGCACGATCAAGCGGTTGATCATCTTTAGCAGCGTCGATTTGCCGGAGCCCGAACTCCCGACCAACGCGACGAAAGCGCCGCCCGCAATTTCCAGCGAGACATCGTCCACCGCGACCGCGCCGCCACGGTAGCGCTTCGTCACCGCGTCGAAGGCAACGCTTGGGCCTGTACTGTGAGAATCCGGCATCGACGCGGACACTGGGGGAGGATACCGTTCGCGTCAAAGGGGAGAGGGATCATGACCCAACAAAAGGCAATCTTCATCACCGGCGGCGGCTCGGGCATCGGCCAGGCGACCGCGCGGCTGTTTGCCGAGCGCGGCTGGCGCGTTGGCCTCGCCGACGTCAACACGACGGGCTTGCGCGAAACCGCAGCAATGCTGCCGGCCGGCATGGCCGAAACCTATCAAATGGACGTGCGCGACCGCGCCGCCTGGGTCGCCAGCCTCGATGCGTTTACCGCGACCACCGGCGGGCGGCTCGACGTGCTGTTCAACAATGCCGGAATCGGCACTGGCGGGGCGATCATCGACATGTCGTTCGACGATCTCGACCGCGTCGTGGCGATCAATCTAGTCGGCGTGCTCAACGGTGCCAAGATCGGCTATGCTTATCTCGCGCGCACGCAGGGTTCCTGTCTGCTCAACACCGCCTCCGCCTCGGCGATCTATGGCACGTCGGGGCTACCCGTTTATTCGGCGACCAAATTCGGGGTGCGCGCGTTAACCGAGGCGCTCGACGGCGAATGGTATGGGGCGGGCGTCAAGGTACGCGATCTGGTGCCAAGCTTCATCGACACGCCTTTGCTGGCAGCGCCAGCGGGCAGCACCAATTATTCGATCAAACAGGTCGTTACCAATGCCGGACTCGAACTGACCGGGGTCGATGCCGTGGCGCAAGCCGCGTGGGATGCGGTGCACGGCGACAAGGTCCACACCTATGTCGGCAAGACCGCCGACCGCATGGCCTTTGCCGCCCGCTGGCTCCCCGGCCGCCTGCGCAAGATGATGCGCCGCAGCCTCGTGGCCTCAGCCCACTAAACTGTCGATCGCCTCCGCCAGCGCCACGTCCTTGTGCGACAGCCCACCTGCATCGTGCGTGGTCAACAGCACATCGACGCGGTTCCACACATTGTACCATTCGGGGTGATGATCGGCCTTTTCCGCCAGCAAGGCGACGCGCGTCATAAAGGCGAACGCCTCGCTGAAATCGGCGAAGGTGAAGGTGCGGGTGATCGCGTCGCGTGCTTCGTCGAAATCCCATTCGTCGAGCGTGTCGAGCGCCTCGGCCCGTTCGTCATCGCCCAGTGGTTCAACGCGCACCGCTTGCTCTCCTGCTGGCGCACCGTGCGCCTTCGCCGTAAGGCATAGCCGATGGTGCAGGCCGATCAACCTCCGGGCCCGTCTTTTGGCTCCGCCGCCGTTGTCGACGGGCGAGGCACGAACGCCGCTCTGGCCTTCCGCGACGTCACCTGCGTGCGCGGCGGGCGCGTGTTGTTCGAACGCCTGTCCTTTGCGGTGCCGCCGGGCGGCGCGGCGCTGGTCACCGGCCCCAACGGCATCGGCAAATCGAGCTTGATCCGCGTCGCCGCCGGGCTTTTGCGGCCCGCCAACGGCGAGATTGCGGGAGCGGCAACGCGCACGCTGATGGCCGAAGCCGCCGCGCTCGATGCCGCGCGCCCTCTGCGCGATGCGCTCGGCTTTTGGGCGGCGCTGGATGCCGACCCAGACGACCCGTACGGACGCGTCGCCCACGCCCTCCATGCGGTCGGCCTGTCGCATATCGCCGACGTGCCGGTGCGGCTGCTCTCCACCGGCCAGCGCCGCCGTGCCGCGCTCGCCCGCGTCGTGGCGAGCGGTGCGATGGTGTGGCTGCTCGACGAACCCGCCAACGGTCTCGACGTGGCGAGCGTGACGGTGCTCGAACACTTGATCGCGGCGCACCGGGGGCGCGGCGGCGCGGTGCTGGTCGCGACGCATTTGCCGATCGCCTTGCCCGACGCACAGACGATCTCGCTCTTATGACCGGGCTCGGCGCGCTCATCACTCGCGACGTGCGGATCGCCTGGGCCAGTGGCGGGGTGGTCAATGCGCTCGCTTTCTTCCTGCTCGTCACCATCCTGTTTCCCTTTGCGGTTGGGCCCGACACGGCGTTGCTGGCGCGGATCGGCGGCGGCGTGATCTGGGCGGCGGCGTTGCTCGCGGCGTTGATGCCGGTCGAACGGCTGGTCGGCCCCGATGCCGAAAGCGGCGTGCTCGATCAGTTGAGCGTGCGCGGCTTTTCGATGCCGACGGTGGCGGCCGCAAAAATCGCCGCGCATTGGATCGGCTTCGGCCCGCCGCTGATGCTCGCCACGGTGGTTGCGGCGGGGTTGCTCGGCTTGTCGGCGCAGACGCTCGGTGCGGTCGAGCTCGGGCTGCTGATCGGCACGCCGGGGCTCGCCGCGCTGGCGGTTGCGACCGCCGCGCTGGTCACAGGGCTGCGCGGCGCGGGCTCGGTCGCGGGGCTGGTAATGCTGCCGCTGGCCGTACCGCTGTTGATTTTCGGCGCAGGGTCGATGGAGGGCGGTGTCGGCGCGATCAAACTGCTCGGTGCGGTCAGCCTGATGCTGCTGGCCGGTGCGCCGTTCGTCGCGGGTGCGGCGATGCGCGGAGCACTCGAGTAAGCGAGCCGTCGGCGGCCCGAAGCGCCGGGTTGCGCCCTTCCCCAAAAAAATTCTGAAAAAACTGTCATGCGCGACGGGCCGGGAAACATTTGCGACAAAGCAACGTTACACAAACCCAACGATGTTAAGCCCGCGCCCCCCCGCATCGCATATCCTCGCCTACGCCCAGACCCTTGATGGGGGCGGGGTCGAAAAGGCGCTGCTGCGGCTGGTCCGTAGCTGGAGCGAAGTGGGACGACGCGTAACGCTGGTCCTCGGGGACGTAACGGGGCCGCTTTCGCGCGACCTGCCTACCGGCATAGAAACACGCATCCTCGGACGGCACTCTATGCTTGGCATGGGGGCCATTGCCGCGTTGACCGAGGAAATCGCGCCCGACATCCTGTTTTGCCCGGGCAACCATTATTCGGCACTGGCCGCGTGGACCAAGATGCGACTCGGCCACCGCTGTCCGCCGATCGTGGCGAAAATCTCCAATGCCCTGGTACGGCGCGATCACGGCGCAGCCTTTGCCGCCGCCTATCGCACCTGGCTGCGCTGGCATCCGCACTTTGTCGACGAACTGGTCGCAATGAGCCCGGCCATGGCCGACGAGGCACGGATCGAAATGGGTGCGCGACCGGAGATGCTGCACGTCATCCCCAATCCGCCGCTGCGTCCGGTGCTTGGCGCGAGCATCCCCGCCTTGCCCAACGGGCGCTTTCTCCTCGGAGTGGGGCGACTCGCCCCGCAAAAGCGCTGGGACCGGCTGATCGACGCTTTTGGTCAGGTAGCGCAACGCGATCTGGCGCTGGTGATCATCGGCGAAGGCGGCGAGCGCGCCGCGCTCGAAGCGCAAGTTGCTCGACTTGGCTTGGAGGGCCGCGTGTTGCTGCCCGGCCATGTCGCCGATCCGACACCGATTCTGGCGCGCGCGGCGGCGCTGGCGCTAGTGTCGGATTTCGAGGGGGTGCCGGGCGTGTTGCGGGAAGCGCTCGCCGTCGGCACGCCGGTGGTGACCACCGATTCAAGCGTCGCCGTGCGCGAAATCGTGACCCACCCGTCGCTCGGCAGCATTGTTCCGCCGGGCGATGGTGTGGCGTTGGTGGCAGCGCTCGACGATTGGTTGGTTCCCGGGCGCGCACGCCCGACGCCTGTGCCCCAGCCGGGCGAAAATGCCGCTGCCGCCTATCTCGATTTGTTCGACCGCGTCGTGCTGGATCGCCGGGTCAAGCTTGCGGCTTGACGCGATCGGGATGCGCCGCGGCGATCTCGGCGACGTTTGAGGCTGCGGTGTCGGCAGCGAGCAGTCGCGGGAAAGCGTCGAGCGACACCGAAAAGCGCCGCGCATTATAAAGCTGCGGCACCAGGCACACATCGGCGAGATTCGGCATATCTCCGCCCAAAAAGGGCCCGGGCACATCGGCGGTCATCGCCTCCAGCGCGGCAAGGCCTTCGACCATCCAGTGCACGTACCACGCCTCGCGCGCGGCCTGATCTGCCCCGAACTGGCTGGTCAGCCGGTTGAGCACGCGCAAATTGTCGATCGGGTGAAGGTCGGCGGCGATCACCAGCGCCTGTGCCAGCACCGCCGCCCGCGCGACCGGGTCAGCCGGAACCATGGGGGGCGCTTTGTGGATGGCGTCGAGATAGTCGATGATCGCCAGGCTCTGCGTCAGCACCACCGTTCCGATGTCCAGCGCGGGCAGCAGCCCCTGCGGGTTGCGCGCCAGGAAGGCCGCCGACCGATGCTCACCCTGCGTCAGGTCGACCGCGACCCGTTCATAAGCGACGTGTTTCAGGCCAAGCGCGATCCGCACGCGATAGGAAGCCGAGGAGCGCCAATAATCGTAAAGGACCGGCATCATGCCTTTACCGCCGCTTCGTCCTCGCCTTCCGCCTCCGAGCTGCGCTCCAGCGCGACCTTGATCATCGCGGTCAGCGGATCGGCCAAGGTCAGCCCCAGCACGCCAAACAGCGTCCCCGCCAGAATCTGCATCGACAGCGTCAGCGCGGGCGGCAAATCCACCGTGCGCCGTGCCACCATCGGGATCACGACATAGCCATCGAGAGTCTGGATGAAGACATAGATGGCGATCGCCCAGAAGCCGGTGTGCATCCCCGCACTGAACCCGACCGCGACCATCAGCACGCCGCTGGTGATCGCGCCGATATTGGGCACAAAGGCCAAAATCCCGGTGATGATGCCGAGCACCAGCGCCATCGGCACGCCCGCCAGTGCGAGCGCAATGCCCGTCATCACGCCTTCCAGCGCCATGCCGAACAAGCGCCCGGCCAGCAGCCGCCGCATCGTTGTCGCCATCTGCTCGATCGTGCCGGCGAAGCGCGCGCGCTGGTCGCGCGGGATCAGCCATTGCAACCCGCTTTCATACAGCCGCGGCTCCATCGCGATGAACAGGCCGATCACCAGCACCATCACCAGGCTGGCAAGGGCCCCGAAGGCGATACCGAGATAGGAGGTGAGCTTGCCGAACGAGCCCAGCGCCTGTTGCGCGATGCCATTAAGGTCGGCCTTGCCTGGCATGATGCCGATGCGCGACGCCCAGTCCATCAGCTTGGTCGCTTGCGTCATCAAGGTGCTGCGCAATTGCTGGACCTGTTCGGTGATGCCCGCACCCGTCAGGTACATCACCCCGACGATGAAGGCGACGGTCAGAACCACCACGATCAATAACCGCCACGGCCGCCCGATCGGCAGCACGCGGCGCAGCAGCCGCACCCCGCCGTCGAGCATCGAAGCGAAGACAAGCCCGCCAAAGATGATCAGCAGCGGCTGTACCAGCAGCACCGCCAGCGCGATCGCCCCCGCAAGCCCGAGCCAGATCGTCGCGCGCTTCAGCTCCTGCCGCACGAAGGGATCGCGCAGTTCGTTGGGGGCCGGTTCGCTGACCAGCTCAGGCTTTGCGCCCTGGCTCATTTATCGCGCTCGGCATGAAGCGAGGTTCCCGCGCGACCACCGCGGAAGGACTGCCCCCAGGTCAGCGGATTCCAGCTCCCCAGCCCGGTCTTGGAAAAGGTGATGAACTCGGCGCGGCCGCCGAGATATTCCCACGGCACCGGCCCACCCAGCCCTTGTTCGGCCAGGCTGAAACGGCTGTCGGCACTGCGATCGCGATTGTCGCCCATCAGGAAAACATGCCCCGGCGGGATCAGCGTTTCGGGATAATTGTCGCCCGGCGATGGCCCCAGATCGACCGTCTCATAATGCCGCCCGTTCGGCAGCGTTTCGGTATAGAGCGGCAGACGGCAATAGTTCTTTCCGTCTGCCCCGGTGTGGAGCGCACCGGGATATTGCAGCGGATCGCAGGTCACGCCGGGTTCCGACACCAGCGGCGCGCCACCATAATTGGGAATGTCGACATAATGCAGCGGCCCGCGCTTCAGCGGCACGCCGTTCAGGATGACGATGCCGTCGCGCACCGCGATGCGGTCGCCCGGCAAGGCGATGAGCCGCTTGATATAGTCGGTCTCGGTACCCGGCGGCGTGACGATCACGACATCGCCCCGCTCGGGCAGCTGCCCAAGCAAGCGGCCATGAAGGAACGGCAAAACGTGGAAGGTCGGCGAGACAAACGACCAGCCATAGGGAAATTTGCTCACCACCAGCTGATCGCCGACGAGCAGACCCGGCAGCATCGATTCCGACGGGATATAGAAGGGCTTGGCGATGAAGGTGTGGAAGCCGAGCACCGCCAGGATCAACCACAGGATGCCGCGCAGTTCGGACGCCCAATCGGTCTTGCTTGGTTTGGCGGCGGAGGCGGTGGCGCGCTCGCTTTCGCCGGGCTCCCCGGCTTCGGTCGTGCTCAGCGCCAAGTCGTCCTTCATGTCTCGTCCTTCGGGCGCTCAGCCACCGCGCGCGCTTCAAGGACGACCAGCGCCTGTGCCCAGGGATGGTCGTCGGTCATCGTCAAATGTACCACCGCGACGTGGCCGTCGGGCGTCAACGCGTCAAGCCTCGCCTTGGCCCCACCGGTCAGCAACAAGGTTGGCGCGCCCGAGGGGGCGTTGACCACGCCAATGTCCTTCATGAAGACACCGCGCTTGAATCCGGTGCCGACCGCCTTGGAAAAGGCTTCCTTCGCGGCAAAGCGTTTGGCCAGCGTGCCCGCCTTCGTGAACGGGCGTCGCGCCGCCTTGGCGCGCTCCACATCGGTGAACACCCGCTGCTCGAAGCGGTCGCCGAAGCGGTCAAGCGATGCCTGGATCCGCTCGATATTGCACAGGTCGGAGCCGAGCCCGATAATCATACAATCCCTCTCCCACCGGGAGAGGGAGGGAGCCGCGAAGCGGCGGAAGGGTGAGGGTGACAGGAGTGGTACGAGGCCGCCCTCACCCTTCCCACGCCTGCGGCGCGGGCCCAGTTTCGGGTGAACAGTGCCCCGCGCTGTTCAGGTCGTGCCGGGGGCACGACCGACCCGAAACTCCTCTCCCGATGGGAGAGGGATATCACCGCGCCGCGTCCATCGCCGCGCGCATCTGCTGCACGCTGGTCGCCAACCCGACGAACAGCGCCTCGCCGATCAGGAAATGCCCGATATTGAGCTCGCGCACTTGCGGGATCGCCGCGATCGGCGCGACATTGGCATAGGTCAGGCCATGCCCGGCATGGACTTCGATCCCGTTGCGCGCCGCCAAAGCCGCCGCATCCGACAAACGGCGCAGTTCGACCGCCTGCGCTTCGCCCTCGAGCTCGGCATAGCGCCCGGTGTGCAGCTCCACCACCGGCGCGCCCAGGCGAATCGCCGCGTCGATCTGCAGCGCATCGGGTTCGATGAACAGAGAGACGCGAATCCCCGCGTCGCGCAACGCCGCCACCAACGGTGCCAGCGTGTCGAACTGACCCGCCGCGTCGAGCCCGCCCTCGGTGGTCCGCTCCTCGCGCTTTTCGGGCACGATGCACGCGGCGTGGGGGCGATGCCGCAAGGCGATCGCCAGCATCTCGTCGGTCGCCGCCATTTCCAGGTTGAGCGGGATCGTCAATTCGACTGAAAGGCGCGCAATATCGTCGTCGGTAATATGCCGCCGGTCCTCGCGCAGATGCGCGGTGATGCCATCCGCTCCCGCCTCCGCCGCCAGCAACGCCGCGCGCACCGGATCGGGATAGCCCGACCCACGCGCATTGCGGACGGTGGCGACGTGATCGATATTGACGCCGAGGCGGAGCGGGGCGCTCACGCCGCGCGGCTCCCGGGCTTGATCGCGGGGATCGCCGCCAGTTCCGGCGGCAGCGAATCGGCGGCGTAGGTCGGCACGTCGAGCCGGATCAGCGGGAAGAATGGCACGCCCAGCTCGGCGGTGCCGTTCGAACGATCGACCAGAGCCGCCGCCGCCACGGTTTCCCCTCCCGCCCGGGCGATCGCCGCGATCGCCTCGCGCGAGGACAGGCCGGTGGTCACGACATCCTCCATCATCAGCACCTTGGTGCCGGGCGCGAGGCGGAAGCCGCGCCGCAGCTCGAACACGCCCTCGGGCCGTTCGAGGAACATCGCAGGCACCCCCAGCGCGCGCGCCATTTCATGCCCGGCGATCACACCGCCCATCGCGGGCGACACCACGGCCGCAATGCTGTCGCGAATCTCGACGGGAAGGCGGGCAGCCAGCGCCGTTGCCAGACGGCTACCGCGCGCCGGGTCCATCAACACGCGCGCGCACTGCAAATAGCGCGGCGAGCGCAGACCGGACGACAGAATGAAATGACCCTCCAACAACGCCTCGGCGGCGCGGAATTCGGCCAGAACATCATCGTCGGTCATCGTGGTGGTCATCGTTTCTGATCCTGCGGAATGGGACGCCTGATTAGGGTCCGGGGGGCGTCGGTGCAACGATTGCGCCAAAAAAGGTGCCGCGCGGCTTGAGGCCCCGGCATCCCCTGCGTATAGACACCAGATAGAGGGCACATATCTGCCCCGTCCGGCCCCGCACGATCGGGGCGATTGATAGGGGTAGACGCAGGGGATGCACATGATCGGGATCAAATCGATCGTACTGGCAGCTGGGCTCGCGATGCTGAGCGTCGGCGCGGCGCAGGCGGCACCCGCTGCGCCAGCCGCGAAGCCGGTGGCGGCCGCACCCGCCACACCCGCCGCAGCAGTGTCGCACGATCCCATGCTCGCGGTCGACGGCGCGCCGGCCATGGCGATCGACCCCAAGGTCGGCCAGCCGGTCGATGGTCTCATCACCATCCAGCCGCAGGTCACCCCCAATGGGCAACAGGCGCTGTGGTTTCACAACACGCTGCTGATGCCCGTCATCACCGGCATTTGTATCCTGGTGCTGGTGCTGCTCGGCTGGGTGGCGCTGCGCTACCGCCGCGCGGCCAATCCGGTTGCGTCCAAGACCTCGCACAACACCATCCTGGAAGTGTTGTGGACCGGCATTCCGGTGCTGATCCTGCTAGGCCTCGCTTTGCCGTCGATCGGGCTGCTGCAAGCACAGTACAAGCCCGCGCCCAAGAATGCGGTGACGCTGAAGGCGATCGGCAACCAATGGTATTGGACCTATCAATATCCCGATCATGGCGGGTTCGAAATCACCTCGAACATGCTCAAGGAAGCGGGTGAAGTCGGCAAGGGCGAACGCGCCCGCACTGCCGTCGATGGCCCGCGCCTGCTCGCTACCGACAATCGCGTCGTGCTGCCGGTCGGCGTGCCGATCCGGCTGATCACCACCGCCAATGACGTGATCCACAGCTGGGCGATCCCGGCCTTCTGGATCAAGCTCGATGCGGTGCCCGGCCGCCTGAACGAGACCAGCTTCACCATCAACAAGCCCGGCGTCTATTTCGGCGTCTGCTCGGAACTGTGCGGCGCACGGCATGGCTATATGCCGATCACGGTCGAGGCGGTCAGCCCGGCGGTGTTCGCGCAGTGGATCAAGGCCAAGGGCGGCACCATGCCGGGCGCAGCGCCTGCGCCCGCCGCAGCCCCCGCTGCCGCCACCACCGCTTCGATTGCCACCCCAGGCGCAGCGGCTCCCGCCGCCGCCGTCGCCACCGCTGGACAATAAGCCATGACCGACACCGCCCTCACCCCGAGCGCCTTCGAGGCGCATCACGATGACGCCCACGCGCATGACACGCACGAAATGTCGTTCTTCACGCGCTGGTTCATGTCGACCAACCACAAGGACATCGGCACGCTGTACCTGATCTTCGCGATCGTCGCGGGCATCATCGGTGGCGGCATTTCGGGCCTGATGCGCGCCGAACTCGCGCAGCCGGGCATTCAATATCTCGGCTATTGGGCAAGCTTCCTGCCCGGTGGCGAACAGGGCCTCGACCATTCGCTGCACCTGTGGAACGTGCTGATCACCGCGCACGGCATCATCATGGTGTTCTTCATGGTCATGCCCGCAATGATCGGCGGCTTCGGCAACTGGTTCGTGCCGATCATGATCGGCGCGCCCGACATGGCCTTCCCGCGGATGAACAACATCTCGTTCTGGCTGCTCATCCCCGCCTTCACGCTGCTGCTCGCCT
This sequence comes from Sphingomonas sp. DC1600-2, assembly GCF_049897605.1. Lineage (NCBI taxonomy): Bacteria > Pseudomonadati > Pseudomonadota > Alphaproteobacteria > Sphingomonadales > Sphingomonadaceae > Sphingomonas > Sphingomonas sp. DC1600-2. The sequence continues at coordinate 154,380 of NZ_JAFCWO010000001.1, read as the reverse complement.
CGCCCTTCTTCGGCGGTGCCGGTAACGGCTGGACGCTCTACGCGCCGCTGTCGACGTACGGCGAGCCTGGCCCGTCGACCGACATGGCGATCCTCGCGCTGCATTTGGCGGGTGCCTCGTCGATCCTCGGCGCGATCAACTTCATCACCACCATCTTCAACATGCGCGCGCCGGGCATGACGCTGCACAAGATGCCGCTGTTCGTGTGGTCGGTGCTGGTCACCGCCTTCCTGCTGCTGCTCTCGCTGCCGGTGCTGGCGGCTGCCATCACCATGCTGCTGACCGATCGCAATTTCGGCACCACCTTCTTCGATCCCGCCGGTGGTGGCGACCCGATCCTGTACCAGCATCTGTTCTGGTTCTTCGGCCACCCCGAAGTCTACATCATGATCCTGCCGGGCTTCGGCATCGTCAGCCAGGTGATCTCGACCTTCTCGAAAAAGCCGGTCTTCGGCTATCTCGGCATGGCCTATGCCATGGTCGCGATCGGCGTGGTCGGCTTCGTCGTGTGGGCGCACCACATGTTCACGACGGGCCTCAGCGTGAACACCAAGATGTACTTCACCGCCGCCACGATGGTGATCGCGGTGCCGACCGGGATCAAGATCTTCTCGTGGATCGCGACAATGTGGGGCGGTTCCTTGAGCTTCAAGACCCCGATGCTGTGGGCAATCGGCTTCATCTTCATGTTCACCGTCGGCGGCGTTACCGGCGTCGTGCTCGCCAATGGCGGCATCGATGATTACATGCAGGACAGCTATTATGTGGTGGCGCACTTCCACTATGTGCTGTCGCTGGGTGCGGTCTTCTCGCTCTTCTCGGGTTTCTATTACTGGTTCCCGAAAATGTCGGGCCGGATGTACAACGAATTCCTCGGCCAGCTGCACTACTGGATCTTCTTCATCGGCGTGAACCTGCTGTTCTTCCCGATGCACTTCCTCGGCCTGCAGAACATGCAGCGCCGCGTGCCCGATTACACCGATGGCCTCGCGCATTGGAACTGGGTCGCCAGCATCGGCTATGCGGTGATGGCGGTCGGCATGGGCGTGTTCTTCGTCAACCTGATCTGGTCGCTGCTCGCGGGCAAGAAGGCCGGTGACAACCCGTGGGGCGAAGGTGCGACCACGCTCGAATGGACGCTGTCGAGCCCGCCGCCCTACCACCAGTTCGAAACGCTGCCCCGGATCGATTGATTATGGAGTACCCCTCTTCCACTCGCGGGAGGGGGGTACTTCTTTATTCCCCTCCCGCTTGCGGGAGGGGCTAGGGGAGGGCAGTGAACGCCCACCCGACACAGCCCTCCCCCAACCCCTCCCGCGCGCGGGAGGGGAGGATCAATTCCATGACCGCTGCCACCATGCCGAGCACCACCCTCCCCGCCGACTGGCGCGATTTCTTCGCGCTGACCAAGCCGCGGGTGATGCGTTCGGTCGTGCTGACCGGGCTGTGCGGGATGTTGGCCGCGCCGGTGCATTTGCCTTTCGTGCTCGGCTTCACTGCGATCCTGTGCATCGCGCTGGCGGCGGGCGCGGCAGGCGCGCTCAACCAATGGTATGAATCGGATATCGATGCGCTGATGAAGCGCACCGCCAAGCGCCCGCTCCCGGCCGGCAAGATGGACCGCGAGACCGCGCTCCATTTCGGCGTCGGGCTCGGCGTGTTCTCGGTGCTGCTGATGGGCCTCGCCATCGGCCTGCTCGCCGCTGTGCTGCTGGCGGTGTCGATCCTGTTCTACGTGCTGATCTATACGGTCGGTCTCAAGCGGCTGACCCCGCAGAACATCGTCATCGGCGGGGCCGCCGGGGCCTTCCCGCCGCTGATCGGCTGGGTCGCCGCCACCGGCAGCATTTCGACGCTGCCGCTGTTGATGTTCGCGATCATCTTCCTGTGGACCCCGCCGCACAGCTGGGCGCTGGCGCTGCTGATTCGCGACGATTACGCCAAGGGCGGCGTGCCGATGCTTCCCGTCGTGGCGAGCGCGGCGACGACGCGCTGGCAAATGCTGTTCTACGCGGTGCTGATGGCCGCCGCCGCCGTGTCGCCGTGGGCGCTGGGGTTGGCCGGGATCGCCTATGGCGCGGTCGCCGCGATCGGCTCGGCGGTGTTCCTCAGCCTCACGCTCTGGGTCGTTGCGGCGCGCGCGGGCACCCCCGCCGAGATGAAGGCCGAACGCTTCCTGTTCGTCTATTCGATCGGCTATATTCTGATGATCTTCATTTCCCTCGCAGTCGATCGGCTCACCGCATGACCCCCGACCCGCACAGCGACCTCGTCCGCAAGCGTCAGCGCAGCCGCGCGACAGCGCTCGCGCTGATCCTCGGTGCTTTTGTGGTGCTGGTGTTCGCGATCAGCATCGCCAAGATCCAGGCGGGGATGCCGCACTGATGGCGATCGACCGCAAACTGCGCACGGCGCTGTTCGCGGTGGCGGGCATTTGCTTCATGAGCGGGCTTGGCTGGGCGAGTATCCCGCTCTACCGCCTGTTCTGCCAGGCGACCGGCCTCAACGGCACCACCCAGCGCGGGCTCGTGGCACCGGGCGCGGTCAACCGGCAGATCCGCATCGATTTCGACACCAATGTCGCGCCGCACATGCCGTGGAAGTTCGCGCCCGAACATCCATCCGAAACCGTCGATATCGGCGGGCGCGACATGGCGTTCTTCACCGCGACCAACACATCGGACCATCCGATCACGGGCACCGCGACCTACAACGTCACCCCGGCGCAAGCGGGCAAATATTTCACCAAGATCCAGTGCTTCTGCTTCACCCAGCAAACGCTGAAACCGGGCGAAACCGCGCGGATGCCGGTGATCTTCTTCGTCGACCCGAAGATCCTTGCGGATCCGGACGCCAGTGACGTGCAGACGATTACGCTCAGTTACACTTTTTACCCGGTGGATTCCACCAAAGCCAAGAGCTAGAACCGAACGACAAAAGAGGACGAGGGACAGATGGCCGGCGCCAAGAACCACGATTACCACATCCTTCCCCCCAGCATCTGGCCGTTGGCCGGGGCGATGGCGGCACTCGCCATGGCATCGGGTGGCATCATGTGGATGCATTCGGCGGCCGGGGGCGGCGCGGTGTTCTTCGCCGGCGTCGCGGGCGTGCTCGCAGTGATGTATGGCTGGTGGCGTCAGGTCATCCTCGAGGCGCATGCAGGCGACCATACCCCTGTCGTCCAATTGCACCTGCGCTACGGCATGATCCTGTTCATCGCCTCCGAAGTGATGTTCTTCGTCGGCTGGTTCTGGGCGTTCTTCGACTTTTCGCTGTTCCCCGCCCACATCGTCTATGATTCGGTGACCAAGACCGTCTCGGTCGCCGCCGATGTCGCAGCGCAATGGCCGCCCAAGGGTCTGGAAGTCATCGACGCCTTCCGCTTCCCGCTGCTCAACACGCTGATCCTGCTCACCAGCGGTACCACGATCACCTGGGCGCACCACGCGCTGATCCATGGCGACCGTGACGGCCTGAAGAAGGGCCTGTGGGTCACGATCATCCTCGGCCTGCTGTTCAGCTCGATCCAGGCCTATGAATATGCCGACGCCCCCTTCCCCTTTAAGGGCCTGAACTATGGCGCATCCTTCTTCATGGCGACCGGGTTCCACGGCTTCCACGTGATGATCGGCACGATCTTCCTGATCGTCTGCCAGATCCGCGTCTATCGCGGCGATTTCACTCCGCAGCAGCATTTCGGCTTCGAAGCGGCGGCGTGGTATTGGCATTTCGTCGACGTGGTGTGGCTGTTCCTGTTCGTCTCCATCTATGTCTGGGGTGGCTGGGGCGCGCCCATCCACGCCGGCTGATCGCCGTCCGATGACCGAGGTGCGGGCCGAGGCCGTAACGCCGACGCCCGAACCGGCCCCCTTGCCCGCTGCGTTCAAGGGCCTGTGCCCGCGCTGCGGCGCACCGAGCTTGTTCAAGGGCTGGCTCGCTTTTGCCGATCGCTGCGCCGTGTGCGGGCTCGATTACACCCGCTTCAATGTCGGGGACGGACCTGCCGCGCTGCTCGTCCTGCTGCTCGGCGCGATCGTAGTGGGCGCGGCGATCACGATCCAGCTGACGCTTGCCCCGCCGATCTGGCTGCAACTCATCCTCTGGGTGCCGGTGACCATCGCCGCCGTGATCGGTGCACTCCGCGTCGCCAAGGCAGCCTTGCTCGGTTCCGAATATCGCACCGCCGCGCGCGAGGGGCGCATAACCCCGCTCGACCCCAATCCATGAACCGCATCCCGGTCCTGCCGACGGTACTCGTCGGCATCGCCATCGCCGCGATGATCGCGCTCGGCGTCTGGCAATTGCAGCGCCGCGCCGAAAAGGAAGCGCAGCTCGTGCAGTATGCGCGCAACGTCACGCTGCCGCCTGTCGCCTTCCCGCGCATCCCGGTCGATGAGGATGGCAGCCTGCTGTTCCGCCGTGCCAGCGCCTTCTGCCTGCAACCGGTCAGCTTCCGCATCGAAGGCGGGCGCAATGCGCGCGGCGGCACCGGCTGGCGGCAGATCGCCGAATGCCGCACCGGCGCAGAAGGCCCCGGCTTCACCGTGCAGATCGGCTTCGGCCTCGATCCCCATGCCAAGCCCAATTGGAGGGGCGGCCCAGTGCGCGGCTATATCTCGCACGTCCCCGGCCACGCCCCGCTGATCGCCTCCGCGCTCGGCGGCGCACCCAAGATGCTGATGCTCGTCGCGGATCCTCCCGCCGCGGGACTCGACCCCAATCCCGCGCCCGATCTGTCGGCGGTGCCCAACAATCACCTCGCTTATGCGGTGCAGTGGTTCGTCTTCGCCGCCATCGCTGCGATCATCTATGCGCTGGCGCTGCGGCGGCGGACGGTTGCCCCGGCGGCTCCACCTCGCTAACCGCAGGGGTCATGCGCTACACAAGCACGCGCGGCTCCGCGCCCACCCTCGATTTCCGCGACGTCACGCTCGCGGGCCTGGCCAAAGACGGCGGCCTCTATCTGCCCGAAAGCTGGCCGCGCTTCTCGACCGAACAGATCGCGGCCCTGCGCGGCCTGTCTTATGTCGACACCGCCGTCGCGGTGATGCTGCCCTTCGTCGAGGGCACGCTCAGCGAGGCCGATCTGCGCCAACTCTGCACCCAGGCTTATGGCCGCTTCGCCCATGCCGCCGTCGTGCCGCTGGTCCAGCTCGATCCGCAAAACTGGCTGCTGGAGCTGTTCCACGGCCCCACGCTCGCCTTCAAGGACGTCGCGCTGCAATTGCTCGGGCTGCTGTTCGAGCGCTTCCTCACCGGCAGCAGCCAGCAAGTCACCGTGATCGGCGCGACCTCGGGCGATACCGGCTCGGCTGCGATCGATGCGCTGGCCGGCCGCGCCGGGGTCGATGTGTTCATGCTCCACCCCAAGGGCCGCGTGTCCGAAGTGCAGCGTCGCCAGATGACCACCGTCATCGCCCCCAACATCCACAATATCGCGCTGGAGGATGCCAGCTTCGACGATGCGCAGGCGCTGGTAAAGGCGATGTTCAACGACGACGCTTTCTCGGGCAAGTTCGCGCTGTCGGCGGTCAATTCGATCAACTGGGCGCGGCTGATGGCGCAAGTGGTCTATTATTTCTACGCCGCCGTCCGTCTGGGCGCGCCCGAGCGCCCCGTCGCCTTCTCGGTGCCGACCGGCAATTTCGGCGATGTCTTCGCCGGTTACGTCGCCGCCAAGATGGGCCTGCCCATCGCCAAATTGATCGTCGCCACCAACGTCAACGACATCCTCCACCGTGCGCTCAGCGCCGGCGATTATTCGCAAGGCACCGTCGTGCCGACGCCAAGCCCGTCGATGGACATTCAGGTGTCGAGCAATTTCGAACGACTGCTGTTCGATCTCGGCGGCCGCGACGGTGCCGCGCTCGCTGAACAGATGCGCGGTTTCGAAACAACCAAGGCCATGCGGTTGACCAACGCGCAGCGCGAAGGTGCCGCCGCTCTGTTCGGCAGCGACCGCGTCGACCTCGACGACATGGCACTGGCAATGCGCTGGGCGTGCGAATCGAGCGGGGAGATCATCGATCCGCACACCGCGATCGGCCTCGCCGCCGCGCGCCGCGCCGGGCTTCCCGCCGATGTGCCGGTGGTGACGCTGGCAACCGCCCACCCTGCCAAGTTTGGAGATGCGGTCGAGCGCGCGACCGGCAAACGGCCGCCGCTGCCCGCACGGATTGGCGATCTGCTCGAGCGCGAGGAACGCTACGCCTCGCTGCCGGGCACGTTCGACGCGGTCACCGCCTATATCGCCGAACGCGCGAGCGCGCGGTGAGCGATCTCAAACTCACCCTCACCCTTCCCACTCGGCTGCGCCGAGCGGGCCCCTTCCCTCTCCCGTTGGGAGAGGGAGGGAGGAGCGAAGCGACGGAAGGGTGAGGGTGAGCAAAATGAACGACCTAATAACCCTCATCACCGAACCCTGGCCCGATTACGGGCTCATCGACTCCGGCCACGGCCGCAAGCTCGAACGCTATGGCCGGTTCCGCTTCATCCGCCCCGAACCGCAGGCGATGTGGGCCCCGGCGTCGGAAAGCTGGGAAGCCGATGGCGATTTCATCGGTGCGTCGGATGAAGAGGGCGGCGGGCGCTGGCATCTGTCGCGGGATGTGCCGCGCGGTGGCTGGCACGTGCGCTGGGAGGAAGTGCTGTTCCTCGCGCAGAACACGCCCTTCCGCCACCTCGCTTTCTTCCCCGACATGGCACCGCAATGGCAGTGGATGCGCGGGCGCGTCGCCGAGGGGGATCAAGTGCTCAACCTGTTCGGCTATACCGGGGTCGGCACGCTGGCGCTCGCCGCCAGGGGCGCGGCGATGACGCATGTCGATGCCTCCAAAAAGTCGGTCGAGGCGGGCAAGGCCAATGCGTTCCTGTCCGACATGGCCGACCGCCCGATCCGCTGGATGGTCGACGACGCCGCCAAATTCGCCGCGCGCGAAGTGCGGCGCGGGAAACGCTATGACGGCATCTTCCTCGATCCGCCAAAATTCGGGCGCGGGCCCGATGGCGAAGTGTGGCGGCTGGAAGAGGGCCTGCCCGGCCTGATCGCGGATTGCCGTCGCTTGCTCGACCAGGACAGCAAGTTCCTGGTGCTGACCGTCTATGCCGTGCGCATGTCGGCGCTGGCGATCGGCGAGGTGGTGCGTCAAGCGCTGGCCGACCTCGGCGGCACGGTCGAAGTCGGCGAGATGGCGGTGCGCGAGGAAGCGCGCGGGCTGTTGCTGCCGACCGCGATCTTCGCGCGCTGGTCACGGTAAACCCGTCAGGCCCCCCGCAAAACGCCTCATCATATTGGATGGACCACGGTTCCCGCTCTTTTCTTGGCGTTTGCCGCGCCACACTTATGCCGCTAATGCGCGGCAATGGGGCCGCCCTGACCGGCCAAGAAGCGGACAAACGCGCCACGTGGATAACTATACGACTGGACCAGTGATCGGCGTTTCGACGCAGGGCGCATCCGCGCACCTTTCGCTGCCGCCGATGCCCGGAACGCCCGATCTCGCCGGCCTTGAGCCGATGGCACCGCTGGCGCGACGCTGGCCCTCCTATCTGGGCGCAGCGGTCACGCTCGTAATGATCGTGTGGCTCGGCTTGAAGCTCCATGCGCTGGGCGTCGACAGTCTGGTCTCGGCGCTGCCGAGCAGCCCGCTTTTCTATCTGTTCTTCGGACTCTTCTACCTTTCTCCGGTGACGGGCGACTTCATCATCTTCCGCAAATTGTGGGGGATCCCGGCGGCCGGTTACGTGGCATTGACCAAGAAGCGCATCGCCAACGACGTGCTCAATTATTCGGGCGAGGCCTATTTCTACGCCTGGGCGCGGCAACGGTCGTCGATGGTGGCGGCACCGTTCGGCGCGGTGAAGGATGTCAGCATCCTGTCGGCGATTGCCGGCAATATGGTGACACTGGCGATGATCGCGATCGCGATGCCGCTGGGCATCGGCCTGCTTACCGAACAGCAATTGCACAATGCACTCTGGTCGGTGGTCGTGGTATTCGCCATGTCGCTGCCTTTCCTGATCTTCTCGAAACGCGTTTTTTCGCTCCCGCGCGCGACTTTGTGGTGGATCTTCGGCATCCACTGTCTGCGGTTGATTGCGGGATCGGTGCTGATCGCCTTTACCTGGCATTATGGTCTGCCAAGTGTGTCGCTCGGGATGTGGCTGCTGCTGTCGGCAGCGCGGCTGATCGTCGGGCGGCTGCCACTTGTGCCGAACAAAGACCTTCTTTTCGCCACCTTCGCCACCCTATTGATCGGTCAGGACGCAGCCTTGTCGGTGCTGATCGCGGTCACCGCGGCGCTGCCGTTGCTCGTCCATGTTGTGCTCGTCGCGATGTTCGGGCTGGTCGACTTGGTGAGAAAGAGTTGAAAATGGTGCGCAAGGTTTTGATGGCGGCGGCAATCACCGGCGCAGCACTTCTGCCTGTCACGGCAAGCGCGGCGCAGATTCTCGGTAGCGACGCCGCGGCCTGCACCTCGGGCGGCCCCGCGATTCGCGTGACCGTCGATGGCTTGAAGGATCGCACCGGCGAACTGAAGCTCGAGCTGTTTCCCGCCAACGACGCCGATTTCCTGAAGGATGATCGCGACCTGATCAAGGAAGGCAAGTTCTTCCGTCGCGTGCGCCTGCCTACCCCGGCCAGCGGCCCGATCGTGCTGTGCATCCGCGTGCCGACGCCTGGCCCCTATGCCTTGCTGTTCACGCACAATCGCGACGGCAAGAACAAGTTCAACCTGTGGCAGGATGGCGCGGGCTTCCCGACCAACGCCCGGCTCGGCCGGTCGCGTCCCAAGCTTGCGATGGCGCGGATCGTCGTGCCGCAGGGGGTGGTATCCACCGAGATTCGGGCGCAATATCTGCGCGGGCTCGGGGGGTTCGGGCCGCTCAAGGACGAATAGACGCCATGCGGATCGTCGACGTCAATGAATTCTACTCGCCGACCGGTGGGGGTGTGCGCACCTATATCGATCGCAAGATGGGCATCATGTCCGATCTCGGGCATGAGCTGATCGTGCTCGCCCCTGGTCGCGAAAATGCGGTCGAGGAACGCCCCGGCGGCGGCAAGGTCATCTGGATCCAGACCGGTCATTTGCCGCTCGACCAGAATTACGGGCTGTTCTGGGAATCGGCCCCGATCGTGAAGCTGCTCGACCAATTGCAGCCCGATGTCGTCGAAACCTCCTCGCCGTGGCGCTTGCCGTGGGTGATTGGCAAGTGGCAGCCCAAATATGAGGGCGGTGCGGTGAAGAGCTTCTTCATGCACAATGACAATATGGCCGCTTATGCGCTGCGCTGGTTCGAGGGCCTCGCCCCGCAGGAGCGGATCGAGCGCGCTTTCTCCTGGTACAGCCGCTATATGAGCGGCTTCCTCCAGCATTTCGATGCGGTCGTCACCAACGGCCCGGCGCTGGAAAAGCGGCTTAAGGCGCGCGGCGTGCGGATCGACGCGGCGATGCCGCTGGGGATCGAGCGTGGCCATTTCTCGCCCGATCTGCGCGACGATCGCTTGCGTGCCGCGTTGCTCGCGCAATGCGCTTTGCCGCCCAGCGGGCATTTGCTGCTCGGGCTTGGCCGCCATCATCCCGAAAAGCGCTGGCGGCTGGTGATCGACGCGGTCGAGCGCGCCGGTTCGGATTTGCCGGTCGGGCTGATCCTGCTCGGCACCGGGGTCGAAAGCCGCCAGATCGAGGCCCGCATCGCCGGATCCCCGCACATCCGCATGTTCCGCCCGGTCTATGACCGCGAACGCCTCGCCCGCATCGTCGCGAGCTGCGACGCGCTGATCCACGGATCGGAGGCGGAACCGTTCGGCTTGGTCGCGTCCGAGGCAATGGCGGGGGGCCTGCCCCTGATCGTGCCCGACACGGGCGGTTGCGCGGAGGTTGCCGACCGCCACGCCTCCGAATTCTACACCGCGCGCGATGCGCAAAGCGCCGCGGCGGCGATCCACCGGCTGTTCGCACGCGACCAGCGCGTGCTGCGCCGCGCGGTGCTGGTAGCGGCGGGCAAGGTGCGCAGCGACCGCGACCATGCGGTGGAACTGATGGACTATTATCAGGGGTTGGTCGACGCCAAGCGCAACGGAGCGCTGCTCAAGGTCGCCTGACGTACACGCGGAAACGCGTACTGTTGATCGGCACCGTCCGATACCCTCGCGCGATCGCCCAGCGTTCGAGCAGGGCGTCGGTGTCGCTGTCGCCCGCTGTCCATGGAGCCTCGCCACCGACCAGCACGGCGGACGGTGGGTTGCGATCAAGGTCGGCGGGACGATCCGCCGACACAACATGGAAGCGCGGCTCGGTCGCCGGGTCGGCGAGCCGGTGGGTGCGATAATAAAACGGACCGGCCGCAAAACGCGGGTCGGGCAAGCGTCCGGTCGCGCCGAGAAACTGCGGTGACAGCGTCGCCACGCCGCCCTGCACCCCGGCGGAATCGAGCGCGGCGCGGATCGCCCGGCCTTCGCGCAAGGCCACGGGCATCGACGCTCCTTCCAGCGCCTGGACCGCCGCCGCGGTCGTCGGCGCAAGGCCGGCGAAAATCGTCACCACGGTAAAGATCCGCAGCCCCCGCCCCGGCGGTGCCCGGTCCCACACCAACGCCAGCAAGACGAAGAGCGGCGGCAGAACCGGCAGCAGATATTGCCGCCAGGTGGGAAACGGCAGCAGCGCGGCGACCAAACCGGCCAGCACCAGCCACTCGATCACGCCGGGCCGCACCAAGCGGCGGCGCACCATCACCAGCGCCAGCAAGGCCGGGCCGAGCGCGAAGAATTTCAGCGCATCGACCGCCTTGGCGAGATAGGACATCTTCCACGATCCCGGCGTGTAATATTCCGCCGGAGCCAGCGCCGGGAAGCGCAGCGTACCGAACACGAAGGCGGCGGGGGCGATCGCCCAGGTCCAGGCGACAAACGCCACCATCGGCATTGCTCCGGCCAGCACGGCGAGCGGGCGATGCCGCCGATCGACGAGCGTATACACCCCATAAGCCGCCGCAGGCAGCGCGTAGGACACTTTCGCCGCTGCGGCTGCGGCCAGCAACAGCCCGATCAGCATTGCCTGTCCCGCGCTGCCGCGCCCCTGCTGTGCGCGCACGATCGGCACCAATGCGGCGGCGAGCAGGGCGGCTGGCAAGGCATCGTTGCGCGCGGTCGCCACACTGAACAGCAGGATATCGCTCAGCGCGAACAACCCGGCCGCGATCACCGCAGCGCGCGCAGAAGCCCCGGCCTCGCGCGCCGCGCGCCAGACGCAGCCGACCAGCACCGCGCCGAGCGTAGCATTGACCAGCCGCAGCGCGGGCCACACCCACGGCCCGGCCAGCCACGCGACGGGCGCAAACAGGAATGGCTGCAACGGCGTCTGCAAATAGGCGAAGTCGCGAAAGGGCAGGTATCCGTGCGCGGTGAGCACGGCTGCCGCGACATATTGGCTCTCATCATGATCGACCGAGCGGATCAGCGCGCAGAGCGTGAAAAATACCAAGACACCCGCGCCGTAACGCCAGGGAAATAGAACCGGATCGGTCGTTCGCTCGTCCATCGAGCGGCTTTAGCCAAGGCCGATCGCACTGTCACGCAGACGCCATATCGAGGGCGCAGGGGCTCGGCATCAGCTGGAGATGTTCCCATGACCCTTCGTATCGATCGCCGCTCCTTCTTGCTCACCGGTTCGTTCGGGCTCGGCGCGTTCGCGGTGCCGGGCTTTGCGCAAAGCAACACAGTTGCGAGTGCGCGGGGCTTCACCCACTCGGTCGCCAGCGGTGAACCCGCCAGCGATTCGATGCTGCTATGGACCCGCTATGTCCCCGCCACCGGTGACACCGCCGAAGTCCGCGTCGAACTGTCCGAAACGCCCGATTTCGCGCATGTCGTGGCGGGGGGATCGCAAATCACGGGTGTGTGGCGCGATTTCACGGCGAAGATCACCGTCGATGGCCTCGCTCCGGGCCGCGTCTATCATTACCGCTTCATCGCGCCCGATGGCAGCTTCTCGCCGGTTGGCACCACCAAAACGCTGCCGGTCGGCCCGGTCGACCGCTTCCGCGTCGCGACCTTCTCCTGCTCGAACATGCCCTATGGCTATTTCAACGCTTATGCCCACGCGGCCGCGCGCGACGATCTCGACCTGACGATCCATCTCGGCGACTATTTTTACGAATATCGCACCGGCGATTATCCCGCGCTGAAGGATCAGGTCACCGGACGCACCCCGCTTCCCGCGACCGAATTGCTCCACCTCGCCGACTACCGCATCCGCTACGCCAGCTATCGCAGCGACCCAGATCTGATGGCGCTGCACGCCAAATTGCCGATGATCGTGCAGTGGGACGATCACGAATCGGCGAACGATAGCTGGGAAGGCGGGGCCGAGAATCACCAGCCCGACGAAGGCGACTGGAATGCCCGCCGCGCCGCCTCGATCCAGGCCTATCGCGAATGGATGCCGGTGTCCGACGAGCCGTGGAAGGCCTATGAGATCGGCACGCTCGCCACGCTGTTCCGCACCGAGACCCGCCTGCTCGCGCGTACCAAGCAGCCTGACGTCGCGCCGCTGTTCAAGGCGAACGACCCGATCGCCGCGCTGAAAAACTTCCGCGATGGCGCGTGGACGGACCCGGCCGTCACCATGATGGGGTCGCAGCAGGAAAGCTGGCTCGGCCACGCGCTCGCGCAATCGGTCCGCCAGGGCCAGCGCTGGCAAGTGGTCGGCTTCGGCACGATCATGGGCGAAACCGTGATGCCGCAGGATGCGCTCGCCTGGGTGGCACCCGATGCCCCCGCGCGCGCCAAAAACTATATTCTGGCGGGCGTTGCTGCGGCCAAGCTGGGACTGCCGTTCAACTACGACAATTGGGGCGGCTACCCCGCCGCCCGCGCGCGCTTCCTGAAGGGCGCGCAGGCGCAAGGGGCCAATCTGATCGTGCTGTCGGGCGACAGCCACAACGCCTGGGCCTATGACCTGGCGCAGGACGGCAAGCCTGCCGGGGTCGAATTCGCAGGTCATTCGGTGACGTCCCCGGGCTATGAAGCCGCCAGCAAGACCGACCCCAAGGTGATTGCCGCCACGCTGGTGCGCGCCAATAAGGAGCTGAAATGGTGCGACACCTCGCGCCGTGGCTATATGGCGATGACGCTCACGCCCGACCGCGCGAGCAACGACTGGATCATGGTCGATACCATCAAGGCCCATACTCCCGCCGCCAGCATCGGCCACAGCGCCACGGTCCAGCGCGGTCGCAATATCATGGCATGACGGTTGCCGATGCCCCGCTGGTGCGGCACACCCGTGCGCCACACCAGCGGGGCTTTCGGGAGCGGCGACTTTGCGCGTAACCATCAAGGACGTATCTCGCGTTTCGGGGGTTTCGATCAAAACCGTGTCGCGCGTCCTCAACAAGGAGCGCTATGTCGGCGAGGAAACGCGCGCCAAGGTCGAGGCGGCGGTAGCCGAACTGAACTTCCGCCCGAATGTCGCGGCACGGTCGCTTGCCGGGCGGCGCAGTTTCCAGATCGCGCTGATCTGCGACAATCCCAGCCCTTATTATGTCTACGAAATGCAATCGGGCATCCGGGATCGCTGTGTGGCGGACGGGGTGCGGATGATCGCCCAGCCGTACGATCGCAATTCCACCACCTTGCTCGACGATATCGAGAATCTGGTCGACGCCACGCATGTCGATGGCCTGATTCTGACCCCGCCCGTATCGGACTATCCGCACGTGCTCGACTTGCTCCAACGGCGCGGGGTGCGGTTCGTGCGGGTTTCGCCGGGGAGCGCGCTCGATCTCGCCCCCTCGACCTTCATCGACAACGCTGCCGCCGCCGCGGCGATGACCGCGCACCTGCTGTCGCTCGGACATCGGCGGATCGGCTTCATCGCCGGGCATCCGAGCTATGCCACCAGCGGCCAGCGCTTGCAGGGCTATGCGTCTGCGCTCGGGCAGCAGGGCATTGCCTTCGATCCCGTGCTGGTCCGCGAGGGCAGCTATGATTTCGCCTCCGGCGCGGCGGCGGCGGCGGCGCTGCTGTCGCTCGCCGAACCGCCAAGCGCCGTGTTCGCGTCGAGCGACGACATGGCGGCGGGGGCGCTGACGACGGCGCATCGCTATGGCCTGTCCGTACCGGGGCAGCTCTCGATCGCGGGCTTTGACGACACCGCGCTGGCAGGTTTCGTCTGGCCCCCGCTCACCACCATCCGCCAACCGACCCGGCAAATGGCGTATCAGGCAGCGGACCTGCTGCTCGCGCCCGCGCATGCACCGGTCGAACGCCGCGAAGTCGGCTATGAGCTGATCGTGCGCGAATCGACCGGGCCCGCGGCAACACAATAAGCGCGGCATTTCCTCCCTTCCGAGGAGGGGAGGCAGCGCAAAACGATCACCCGATCAACAGTAGCGCCGCCGCCAGCGCCAGGCCGAACGCCACCAAGGTCGCCGCCAAAATCACCAGCAACGGCTTGGGCCCCGCTTCCAACAATTGCGACAAAGGTGAGCGGATCGCGGTCGCCGTCACCGCCGCTGCCAACATTGCCGCCGCAACCCGCTCCGCGCCGGTCGCCACCACCGCCGGGATCACGCCGAAAGAATTGATTCCGGCCAGCACGAAGAACCCAATCACAAACCACGGCACGCCCGGCCCCTTGGCGTGTCCCTCGCCGCCGCCACCCCAGCGCGCCAGGCCCATCGCCACCACCGCCAGCACCGGAGCCAGCAAGGCCACGCGCGTCAGCTTGACGATTGCCGCGATCGCCCCGGCTCCGTCCGAATAGGAATAGCCCGCGCCCAACGCCTGTGCGACATCGTGGATCGACGCGCCCAGCAGGAACCCGGCCTTCAGGTCGCTCATGTGGAAGGCATGTGCCACCAGCGGATACAGCATCATCGCCGAGGCACTCATCGCCGAAATGCCGACCAGCACCAGCGTCAGTTGCGCCTGAGTGGTGCGTTTTTCGCCCAGGGTCGTCGCCAGCGCCATCGCCGCCGACGCGCCGCAAATCGCCACCGATCCCCCCGCCAGCAACCCGAAGGCGGTATCGAAGCCGAAGCGCCGCGCCGCAAACACCCCCGCTGCCATCGTCGCCGCGACGATGCCCACGACGCACAGCAAGGCAACCGGCCCAAGCGCGACGATCTGCCCCGCCGTCACCCGCACTCCGACCAGCACGATCCCCCAGCGCAACAGCGAGCGCGAGGCAAAGGCCAGCCCCGGCGTCAGTCGCCCATCGGCGCTGAGGAAATTGAGCGACAGGCCGATCAGCAACGCCATCAGCGTCAGCGGCACGCCATAATGATCAGACAGGAACCCGGCGGCCAGCGTACCCATCAGCACCACCACCAGCCCGGGGGCATAGCCGCGCCAGTCATGCTTGGGCGCGGTCTCGATGGCACCGTACAAATCGCCATACAGGTCGGCAGCCATCGGAAGCGGGCGGGTTTGCCGGGAAATCGCCATCGTCTTTGCCGCCTCTTCCGTCACCCGGGGCTTGTCCCGGGGGCCACCGTGCCGCACACCGCACGGCACCTCTTGCCGCCCGGTCGCGCTTGGGACAAGCCCGGTGCCAGCACCTTTTGGACCTAGCCGAACCCCACCTTCTGTGACAACGCTGTCTCCATAAAGCCGGGAGCGGATCAATGGCACTACGCGGCGGCGCAGCACGCTGGATCATCGTCGCGATGGTGTTCGTCGCGGTGATGCTCAATTATGTCGACCGCCAGATCCTGGCGCTGCTCAAACCCACCCTGGAAGCGCAATTCCGCTGGTCCAACCAGGATTATGCCAATCTCGGCACCGCTTTCCAGGTGGCGACCGCCTTTGCCTTTCTCGGCACCGGCTGGTTTCTCGACCGCGTCGGCCTGCGCCTGGGCTTCGCGCTCGGCGTGCTGGTCTGGAGCCTGGCTGGCATGGCGCATGCCTTTGCCGCGACCGTCCCCGCTTTCTTCGCCGCGCGCATCGTGCTCGGCATCGCCGAATCGGTGGGCACGCCGGCCGCGGTGAAGACCGCAGCGACCTATTTCAACCATAAGGACCGGCAGATCGCCTTGGGCATCGGCAACATCGCACCCAATATCGGCGCGATCGTCACGCCGCTATTCATCCCCGCGCTTGCCGTCGCTTATGGCTGGCAGGCGGCATTCCTGGTCGCGGGCGGGCTTGGTGTCGTGTGGGTGGCGATATGGTTCGCGATCCGCATCAAGCCCATCGCGCTCGACGCAGTGGCACCCGCCCCCGTGCCGTGGCTCAGCATCCTGCGCTCACGCGAGACCGCCGCGATCGCCATCGCCAAGGTGCTGTCGGATCAGGTGTGGTTCTTCATGTTGCTGTGGCTGCCCGATCTGTTCCACCGACTGTTCGACCTGCCACAGGGCACGCTCGGACTGCCGATCGCCTTGGTTTACGGGATGGCGGCGTGCGGCGCGCTGACCGGCGGCTATTTGCCGACACGGCTGATCGCGCACGGGTGGAGCGTCAACCGCGCGCGCAAGCTGACGATGCTCGGCTATGCGCTGCTCGTGCTGCCAGTGATATTCGTCCAGTCGGTCGACAATCCATGGGTCGCGGCGTTGCTCCTCGGCTTGGTGCTGTTCGCGCATCAGGGCTTTTCGACCAACGTGTTCGGCGTAACGACCGACATTACCCCCGCCCGCGCGGTTGGCTCCCGCATCGGCATCGCCGCCTTTTGCGGCAATTTGTGCTCGATCGGGATGATCCAGTTTCAGGTCTACGCGCTGTCGCACGGCTGGGGTTACGCCCCCGCGCTGGCAATCTGCGCGGGGTCGTATCTCGTCGCGCTGCTCGCGATACACCTCCTGATCCCGGTGATCAGGCCGACACCGTGATCCTCCCCGCACGGGGAGGATCAAAGGCTCAGAAATTCACCCGCCCGGTCACGCCGAAGTAGCGATCGGCATCGCGCGGGATCTGGTAGCGATAGGCCTGTCCCGGTCCACCATTGGCGATCGCCGCAGCAAAGCTCTTGTCGAACAGATTGCGCACCTGGAAGGTCAATTTGTAGCGATCGTTCTTGCTGACCAGACCGGCACTGAGGTTGACCAGGCTGTACGCCCCGATCGTCCCCAACTGCCGCTGCACCGCATCGGCCGAGAACAGCCCGAGCTCGCTGCTCTGATACGATCCCTGCGCCCCCAGCAGCACATCGGCAAAGCCGCCGGTGCGCAGCCGATAATCGACGCTGACATTGCCCTTCCACTTTGGCGCAAAGCCAAGCGGCGTGCCTGCCGGAATCGTCGCCGAACCAGCGGGGGCGTTGAACTTGTCGACATGCGCGTCGGTATAGGCAGCACCGCCGGTGATGCTCAGGTCGCGCACCGGCCGCAGCGTGGCATCGAGTTCCACCCCGCGCGTCGACACGTCGCCGGCATTGGTGAAGCGCGTGACGACCACGCCCGCGACCAGATCCGGATTGTTCGCCTGGAAATTCTTATATTTGGCGTAGAATGCGGCGAGGTTGAGCGTCAGCTTGCCGCCGAGCAGCGTGTTCTTCAGCCCGATCTCATAGGAATCGGAGGTTTCCGGCGCGATCACATTGGTGCCGGTCGCGGTCAGATTGTAGAACACGTTGAACGCCGGGCCCTTATAGCCGCGCGCATAGGTCGCATACGCCGTCGAGCCATGCGAAATATCGTACTGCACGCCTGCCTTGCCCGACAGGTTCTCATTGGTCGCCTTGGCGCGGAACGGCACGCCGTTAGAAGCGCTCACCGCCTGTGACGCGGCTGTCGTCGGCGAAACCCCCAGCGCGACCAGCCGGATATATTCGTTATACACGCCCTGATCGAAATTGGCGTTGATCCCCGGCCCCGCCAGTGTGGTGGCACGCGAATGGAACACGTCGAGCTGGTCGACCGTATAGCGCAAGCCACCGATCACGCGGAAGCGCTCGCTGATGTTGAGCGTCCCCTGTCCGAACAGCGCGACATTCTTGAACACCGAGCCGAAATCGGCGGTGCCGGTCGGAAAGGTCGAGGGGTTGGCGGACGCGCTTGAACACGGCGTCAGCGCGGTCGGCGCGGGCGTCACCGCCGACGTGCAGACCTGATCGTTGCGCGTGAAGATGCGCTCGCTCGCCGCACGCGAATAATATGCGCCCAGCACATAGGTGAGGAACTGGTGCCCCGGCGAGGTCAGCCGGATTTCCTGGCTGAACGTGTCGCCAGTCTGTGGCCCGAAATCGTGAAGCTGGTTGAAGCCGATATAGGCGGCCGGCAGGAAGTCGCCGTCGCGGATCTCGGTATTCTTGTAATTGCGATAGGCGGTGATGGAAGTGACCGTCTGCGTCCCCGCCTGAATATCGGCCTGGAGCGAGAAGCCGTAGCCGGTTTCCTTGGTCCGCGTCGTCAGATTCTGCGCGAGTTCGCGGGTATCGGTGCCACGCGGCGTCGGCAAAGCGGCACTGGAGGCATTGGTGGTGACGGCACCCGTCGCGGTGTTGATCGGCCCGGTTGCGATCACCTCACCGCAGCAATCATCATTGTTGCGGTGATAATCGGCGATGAAGGCGAGTTTCACATTGGGCCCGGCATCGGCATCGACCTGCAGCCGCCCGCCATAATGTTCGAAGCCGTTGACCAGCTTGCCGGTCGTCACGTTGCGGATATTGCCGTCATAATTGGTGTAGAAGCCGGTCAGCCGCGAGCGCACATTTTGCCCGATCGGCACGTTGATCGCGGCGCGCGCACGATATTCGCTGTCGGTGAAGAACCCCGCCTCGGCATAGCCGCCAAAGCTGGCGGTCGGCTTTTTCGAGATGATGTTGATGACGCCGACGCTCGCATTCTTGCCAAACAGCGTGCCTTGCGGCCCGCGCAGCACTTCGATCTGGTCGACATCGACCAGGTCGCCAAACGCTTCGCCCGCGCGGCTATACACCACGCCATCGACCACCGTCGAAATCGACGGCTCGCCCGCGATCGAGAAGGTCGAGGTGCCGACCCCGCGCAGGAACAGCGACTGGTTGAGCGTCGTGCCCGATTTCAGGAAATTGAGCGACGGCACCAGATATTGCGCGCCCTCCAGGCTGGTCTTGCCCTGCGCGGCGATCGCATCACCCGAGATAACGGTGACCGCGAGGGGCACGTCCTGCAAACGCTCGGAGCGCTTCTGCGCGGTAACGATGATGTCGCCGGGGTCGCCCTCTGCTTGCTGGTTCGCTGACGCAGCCGCGGGCGCAGTCTGTGCGGAACCCGGCGAGGCCGCCACCAGCGCGAGCGCAGCCGCACCCGTCAGGTAAAGTGCTTTCATCCTATCCCTCCTTCGAAATCCCATCTTGGCGATGGGTATTATTCTTTTCGCGGATCGGACATCGCTGTCATACTTGTCCGCCGTAAAGCTCGGCTTGGCGTCAGAACCCCAGTTCGGCCATCTCCACCACGCGATGTTCGCGTGCGCTGATCTCGGCGGCGGTGCCGATCGCGACCGCCATCATGCCATCGCGCGCAGTGACCTCGACCGGCCCCGCCCCGCGCACCGCAGCGTTGAAGCGCTGATGCTGGTAGAAGGTCGAACCGTGATGGCTCCCCGCATCCAGCGCGGCCTGGTCGACCTCGATCACGCGCCGCGTCACCTGCTTGGCGTTGCGGAAGCCGACGCGCGGGGAATGCACCAAAGCGCCTTCCGGGATCAGCACGTCGAGCCGGGCTGCGTCCCCCACGGCGGTAATCTCTTCCTGATTCTCCGCGCCATCGGCAAACATCGACAGGTCGAGCAACGCACGCACGCCGTTCGCGAAATCCACAGTCGTATAGCTGTTGTCGATAATGTCGGGCGTCTCGCCGCCATAACGCTCATCGACATGGTTCACGTCCATCGCGCCCGAACAATAGACGCGCACCGCCTCGCTGCCGGTGATCAGCCGCATCAGGTCGAAGAAATGGCAGCATTTCTCGACCATCGTGCCGCCAGTGTTGCGGCTGAAGCGGTTCCAGTCGGCCACCTTGACCAGAAACGGGAAGCGATGCTCGCGGATCGACAGCATCTGCAACCGCCCGATCGCGCCACCTTTGATCTCCTCGATAAAGGCGGCGGCAGGCGGCATGTAGCGATATTCCATCGCCGTCCAGAACACGCGGTCGCTCTGCGCGGCGCGCGCCACCACCCAGCGGCAATCGTCGAGCGTCGTCGCCAGCGGTTTTTCGCACAGGATGTGGAGCCCGGCATCGAACAACGGCTCGAGCACGCGGCGGTGCGTATAATTGGGGCTCGCCACGATCACCGCGTCGCACAGCCCGCTCGCCGCCAGCGCCTCGACCGAGTCGAACACCGCCGCCGCGCCCGCACGATCGCCCAGCGCCGCCGTCGCCCAACCGATCGATTCCGCCACCGGATCGGCAATCGCGGTCACCACCGCCCCCGGCGTAATCGCCAGGTTGGTGATATGCTCGACCCCCATCATGCCGGTGCCGACCAGACCGTAACGCACTTGCTCCATTAAGGTCTTCGCCTCTATATGACAACGATGTCTGAAATCATACTTACACCCGAATTGCGCGCCCTCGGCAAGAGCGGAGTGCAGGTCAGCCCGATCGCCTGGGGCATGTGGCGTTTCGCCAATGCGACGGTAGCGGAAGCGCGCGCACGGATCGAGGCGGCGCTCGCCGCCGGGGTGACGCTGTTCGACACCGCCGACATTTACGGCTTCGATGGTGCCGACGGCTTTGGCGATGCCGAACTGCTGCTGGGGCAAGTGCTTGCCGAAGCCCCCGGCCTCGCCGCGCAGATGGTGCTGGCGACCAAGGGCGGCATCCGCCCGCCATTCCCCTATGACCAAAGCGCCGCGTATCTCGGCCAAGCGCTCGACGCCTCGCTCACCCGGCTCGGGGTCGATCAGGTCGATCTCTACCAGATCCACCGCCCCGACATCCTCGCCCACCCGCAGGAAGTCGCGCGCACGCTGGAAGACATGGTCCGCGCCGGCAAGGTCCGCGCGGTCGGCGTCTCGAACTTCACGCTGGCGCAAACGCGCGCGCTCGAATCCTTCCTGACGATCCCGCTCGCCAGCCTCCAGCCCGAACTGTCGCCGCTCGAACTCGGGCCAATCGAAAACGGCTTGCTCGATCTGGCGATGGAGCGCGATATCGCCGTGCTCGCCTGGTCGCCGCTCGGCGGCGGACGGATCGGCGCGCCCGAGGACGACCGGTCGAAAGCCGTCGCGGTCGCGCTCGATGTCGCAGCCCAGGAGGCCGGCGTTTCCCGCGCCGCGGCGGCCTATGCCTGGATCATGGCGCACCCCGCGCGCCCGATCCCGATCGTCGGCACGCAGAATCTCGCGCGCATCGCCGAGATCGCCGAGGTCTATAAGGTCCGCTTCACCCGCCAGAGCTGGTATGACGTGCTGGTCGCGTCGCGCGGGGAGCGCCTGCCATGACCGCGCTGCCGCCTTGCGAAATCAGCTGGTTTTCCGCTTTGTGCGATGACGATTACGAGTTTCTCGGCGTCCCCGATGCGCATTTGCAATCGAGCTGGGCGCATTGCCGCGACATCGTGCTGCAGGCGGAGACCGGCGGCTTCGACAATATCCTGCTGCCCTCGGGCTATGCGCTGGGCATCGACACCACCGCCTTTGCCGCCGGCATCGCGCCGCTCCTGCGCCGCATCGCACTACTGATGGCGGTGCGCGTCGGCGAAAGCTGGCCGCCGCAACTCGCCCGCCAGATCGCGACGATCGACCAGATGCTGGGCGGTCGCTTGCGCGTGAATATCATCTCGTCGGAGATGCCCGGCGAGACGCTCGGCTCCGCGCCGCGCTACGCCCGCACGGTCGAGGCGATGCACATCCTGCGCACATTGCTCAACGGCCAGCCGCTCGACCATGATGGTGAGTTCTGGAAACTGAAGGTCGATCCGCCGCGCTTGCGTACCGTCTCGGGCAAGGTGCCCTTGCTCTATTTCGGCGGCCTCTCGCCCGATGCGCGCGACGCCGCCGCCAAGGGTGCCGACGTGTTCCTGATGTGGCCCGACCGGCAGGAGGCCGTCGCCGCGATCATCGCCGACATGACCGCGCGCGCCGCCGCTTATGGGCGAACGCTGAAATTCGGCTACCGCGCGCATGTCGTGGTGCGCGAGACCGAAGCCGAAGCGCGCACCGCCGCCGACCGCCTGCTCTCCAAGCTCGACGCAGCCGAAGGTGCCGCGATCCGCGCCAAATCGCTCGATTCGCAGTCGGCTGGCGTCGCCGCGCAAGCCGCCCTGCGCGAAAATGCGGGCGATGACGGCTATGCCGAAGCCAACCTATGGACCGGCATCGGCCGCGCCCGCTCGGGCTGTGGCGCTGCGATCGTCGGCGATCCCGATCAAGTGCTCGCCAAGCTCGACGCGTACCGCGCCATGGGCATCGAAGCGTTCATCCTCTCGGGCTACCCCCACGCAGCCGAAGCCGATCTGTTCGCACGGCATGTGCTGCCGAAGATCGAGCATGGGCTTTTGGCGGGGTGACGCTCAAGGGCGCGATCACACTACCGTAACCCGTTCGTTTCGAGCGAAGTCGAGAAACAGCCACATGCGCTGTGCCGGGTTTCTCGACGATGCTCGAAACGAACGGAAGGGGATAGTTCAAAGAAACGCCGTGCGAACCTATCTCGCATGATCCCCCCGCCTCGCCGAGCGACACCGCTCGGCCAGCGCAGGGCAGGTCCATCGGCACCGGGGCAAGTCTTGTTTCTCGGGAAGGGTTTGAGAAGCGGCAGCCGAGCCACCCAACCCTCGCGCGAAATTCCTATGAGGAGGCGTCACCCAAACCCCTGCGTCCGCGCCCAGCTCAAGAACAACTCCGGCCACGCCGCCACCGGCTTGCCCACCGTGCCGCGCAGGCCAAAGCCGTGCCCGCCCTGGGCGAACAGATGCATCTCCACCGGCACGCCCGCGCGCACGCACGCCGCGCGAAACGCCAGCGTGTTCTCCACCTTCACCACCCCATCATCCTCGGCATGGAGCAGGAAGCAGGGCGGCGTGCGTGGCGACACGTTGGCGGCGGTCGAGTGCGCCCGTTCCAGCGCCGCGCTCGGCGATGGCCCCAGCAGCAGCGCGCGGGAGCCAGCATGGGCGAGGTCCGCCGTCATCGCCTGCACGGCGTAGATCGGCGCGGCGAGGCACGGACGCGCGCTCAGGCGGTCGGCGGCATCGACCGGCGCATAGACCGGCGTGTCAAAGCGCGTCGCCAGATCGCCGCAGACATGCCCGCCCGCCGAAAAGCCCATCGCGCCGACGCGCTCGGGCACGATGCCATAGTCCGCCGCCCGCGCGCGGATCAGCCGCAGCGCGCGCTGCGCGTCGGCCAGCGCCACGTCCGGTCCGGCCGCCCAGCCATCCCCCGGCAGCCGATAGAACAGCACGAACACGGTGAAGCCGCGCGCCGCGAGCCAGCGCGCGATCTCATAGCCTTCCTTGTCGATCACCACCA
The DNA here is from genome assembly GCF_049897605.1 of Sphingomonas sp. DC1600-2. Classification (NCBI taxonomy): domain Bacteria; kingdom Pseudomonadati; phylum Pseudomonadota; class Alphaproteobacteria; order Sphingomonadales; family Sphingomonadaceae; genus Sphingomonas; species Sphingomonas sp. DC1600-2. Next base: position 130,963 of record NZ_JAFCWO010000001.1, on the reverse strand, counting down.
GGCGATAGCCCCCGCCCGGCGTCACCAGTAGCGCCGCGCCATTGGGGGTCGCCGGGCGGAACACGACCAGGCGCGGGCGGCTGATGCCCTGCACCGCACGGTCGTTCAGCGTGCGATCCTTGCTGCGCTCGTCGACGGTCTCCAGCGGGAGTGTTGGCGGCGCGCCCGGCGCGCCCTTGGGCCACAGGTCCAACGTTTCGTCGGGTTCGGGCAGCGCCGTCGCCGGTGCGGCACCGCCAACCCGTGGCGGCGGCGTCTGCGCAAGCCCGCGCGCCGCCCACCCGCTCGCCAGTGTCCCGAGGATGGCGCTGCGACGGTCGATCACGGGCATTCTCCGGAAAAACGAACGGGCGTCGCCATAGCTTTGGCAACGCCCGAACGGGGAGGAAGGGTCTTCCAAGCTTACATCTTCACACGCGCGCCGAACAGAATGGTGCGGCCGAAATGGTTGTTCTCATAATTCCGGTTCGCATCGACATCGGTGTAGCGATAGCGATAAGTGTCGGTCAGGTTGGTGCCCTCGACCGAAACCTCAAGCCATTTGGTCAGGCGATAGCGCACCGAGGCGTCGAAATTGGTGGTCGCGGCATAGCCTTCGAACACGTTGCCGGTGCCGCTATTCTGGTCGACATAGGGCCCGCGATAGCTGATCGAACCGCGCGCACTGAACTTGGCGTCCTCATAATAGAGCGTGCCATTGAACGCTTTCTTCGACAGGCCGAACAGCGTCGAGGTCCGCTGCACCGCAGTCGGCGCAACGAGCTTGCAGGTGAACTGCGTCGCGCAGACCAGGCTGGATGGCCCAACCACGCCGTAGGTCGCGCTGCTGTCGATGAACGTCGCGTTCGCAATGCCGCCGAAATTCTTGAGGAAGCCGGGCAGGAACTTGAACGGTGCCTGCACCGACAGCTCGATGCCCTTCAGCGACGCACCGGTGCCGTTCACCGTCGTGCTGACCGTGTAGAGCTGGTTGGGATCGAAATTGATGTAGGCCGGCGAGCTGGGCGGCAAGACCGATTTCGGCAATCCGGTCGAGGCGAAGGTCTGGGTCAGCGTGTTCGACACCGGGAAGCTGTCGATCGATTTCTTGAACACGGCGATCGACGCGATCGACTGGGGTGCGAAATACCATTCCAGCGCGATATCATACGCCGTCGCGCGGAACGGATCGAGGAACGGGTTGCCGTTGCTGATCTTGTAGTTGAACCCGTCCACCGTACCGCCCGGCGTAAGGTTGCCCAGCGTCGGCCGCGTCATCACCTTGGCGACCGCGCCGCGCACGATGATCTTGTCGGTCGGATAGAAGGCCACGTTGAGCGCCGGCAGCCAATCGTCGTACGAGCGCTGGACCGTGGCGGCGGTGCCGCTGACAAGACCGGTCGAGCTCTGGTCGGTATGGACATACCGCACCCCGGCATTGAACGCATAGTTCAGCCCGAAGAGCGCGCCCTTGGTATCGAATTCCAGATACCCGCCCGTCACCTTTTCCGAAACGCTGCGGGTATTGCCGGCATCGACGACCAGCGCGCGATTATACAGGTTGGTCAGGGTCGCCGCCGCCGGGATGTTGGCAACGACATATTGCGAGGTCGCGCCGGACGGCTGCCCGGCCGAACCCAGATTGACCAGATCGGTCAGCGCCGCCGTCACCGGGAAACCGTAAACCGCGCCCGACCCGAATTGCGAGGATGGCGAACAGGTCAGCGTGCCGAGCACCAGATCCTTGCCGCCATTGCCGCACACCACGGTATCGCGGGTGAAGCCCACGGTGTCGAAGGTGAACTTGCGGTAGACGCCCCCCGCCTCGATCTGGAAGCCATCGGCCACGTCCCATTCGGTGCGCAATTGCACGGTACGGAATTTGTTGACGGTCTCCGACGGACGATCGCGAATTTCGGAAAGCTGGTAGGCGCTCGGGTCGGTCACGCTGCTGCCATAGCTCAGCGTCGGGCTCGACATGTTGGTATAGTCGTATTTGAAGCCCTGCGCCGCCTTGTTGTCCAGCAGGATGGTCGTCTCGACCGGGATATTCGCATCCGATTTCGACAGCCCGCCCAACAAAGTGAAGCGGAACTTGTCGGTTACGTCCTGATCCCAGGTGCCGCCGATCTGATAGAATTCGGTGCTCGATTTGCGCAGATAATGCTCGTTGCGATTATATGCATCGTTCAGCGTCGCCGAGACGATGTTATTGTTCGCATCGTAGACCGGATTGACGAGGTCGATCGAGCGCTCGTTGCTGCGCGCCAGCACCTCCAGCCATTCCTCCTCGCGGGTTTCCTTGAACTTGGAGTAGAGGCCATCGATCGAGATCTTGGTCTTGTCGGTCGGCGCGAACTGCACGCTGGCAGTGATGCCCAGGCGCTCGCGATCATGCTTGATCACACCGTAGCGCGGAATTCGCGGATGGAAGGCCTGCGCTGCCTTGTCGCACGCCGCGCTTTGCCGATAGACGCCGCCGCTATTGGCCGCAGGCGTGGTAAAGGCCTGCGCCGCTCCCGAACCGGTGGTGTTGTAATAACACGGCGTACCGTCAACCGAGTCGAACTGGGCCTGCGCCCAGCGTGTCGTGTTGTTGCCGAGTTCGAGCGTGTTGACCTTCGAATATGCGGCGGAAACCGACGCGCCGAAGGTGCCCGCCTCGTTCCGCCAGGACAGCAGCCCGGCGACGCGCGGCCCGAGCGTCTTGGCGAGGTCGTTATACGACCCCTGCACCGACAGCGCGCCCGAGAAACCCGCCTTTTTGCCGCCAAGCGGGTTGCCCGTGTTGAGATCGACGACCGCGCCCAACGACCCTTCGTCGAGCGACGCTTCGGCGGTCTTATGGACCACCAGCGAGCTGAACAGTTCGGACGCGAACACGTTGAAGTCGAACGCGCGGTCGCGGTTGGCGCTGGCACCGTCGGTCGAGGTCGCGACGGTTTCCATACCGTTCACGCGGACGCGGGTGAATTGCGCGCCAAGCCCACGCACGGTGATCGCACGCCCTTCGCCACCATCGCGCTGGATCGAAATGCCCGGGATGCGCTGCAGCGATTCGGCAAGGTTCTGGTCGGGGAATTTGGCGATGTCCTCGGCGACGATCGAATCGACCGCTGCGACCGAGTTTTTCTTTACGTTGAGCGCCGCCTGGAGCGACTGGCGGAAGCCGGTCACCACGATGTCCTGCCCCGTATCCTCGCTGGCCGGAGGCGCGGACGGCGTCGGCTCGGTCTGCGCCAAGGCAACGCTTGGCAAGAACAGTGCGAGCGCAAGCGCGCCTACCGAGACACCGTGCTGCACCGTCGCTGCCGCAGAAATCTTGCGCATTCTTCATCCCCCCTGGGCGTCGCTGTCCCGCGACGCCGATTGACACCGGTAGCCATGCCGCGCCTGCAAATTGGCGGCGGAATGGCGAGCAGAGGAAGGGAAAGGTGCACTATTGCGGCGCATCGCTCCTCTCCTGCCCGATGGTCGCTCTTCGGCAACTCATCCTGACGCCTAAATGTCGCGTTTGGTAACCGGTGTCAATCGGCTTTTTGGCTTAAGTACCCGGCTGAATATAGGGAATGCGGGCGAACAGTTCGCGCTGCCAGCGGCGGGGATCGTCCTCGCTATGGGGTATTGAATCGAACACCATCGTCGCGCGTCGCGAAAGATCGTAGCGGGCCCATTGCGGAAGCCCGGCATGATTGGGGTCCCCGGCTTGGGCGAAGGCGACGAAGCTGTCCTGCATCGCCCGCGACGCCGCCTGCGCATCCGCCCCCGTCCCGGTTTGCGAGCCCTTCGCGCTGATCGTGCCGAAGACCAGCGGAATGTCGATGGTGTGAAAGGCCCCGCGTCGGGGGTCGAGGCGCGACGTGAAATCGACTTGATAGACAAAGGCCGGAGCCCCGGCGCTTGCGCGTGCCTCGGCCTCGATCACTTGTCCGCGCCAACTCCGCCCAGCGGTGGTCGCGCCGTAAAATACCTCGGTCGGCGACCATGCCGGGAAGTGCGCGCGATACTGTTCGACCACCCATTCGGGCAGAATGTCGATCCGCAATTCCGGTGCGATTCGCGCGGCGACATTATCCCAGTTGAGCCCGCGCACCTTGTCCGAATCGGGTGAGAGAAAGCCACGGGTCTCGTCTCGGACATTGCCCAGGATCAGCGGAATATCGAGGCCTTGCGGGTTGGCATCGGGCCAGAACGGATGCCGCGCGAGCCACTTCATATCGAGCACCGGCCCGAAATAAACGCCGCCGCCAAGGATCGGGTCGGCCGTGTCGAGTGCGGCGACGAGGCGGTCCTGCGGCATCGCCAGCAGCGGCGACAGCTCGCGCGTGTCCACCCCGAGCCGCGCGAGATACGCCCGCGTCCGCGCAGTGGCGTTGAGCGGCCCCGAAGCGGTCACTTGCTGCCCGCTCATCGTGGCGGCGCGGTGGAACAGCCCGCGCGCGGCGGGCATCCCCAGCATGGTCGCGATCTTCGCGCCTCCGCCCGACTGGCCGAACACCATCACCCGCGCCGGATCACCGCCGAACGCCGCGATATTGTCACGCACCCATTTGAGCGCGAGGATCAGGTCGAGCTGCCCGGCATTGCCGCTATCGGGGAAACGCGAGTCGAGCCGCGCGAGATAGAGATAGCCCAGCGCGTTGAGCCGGTGGTTGACCGTCACCACCACGACATCGCCACGCGCCGCCAGCGCCGCGCCGTCGTTCAGCGGATCGGTCACGCTGCCGCCCGAATAGGCGCCGCCATGAATGTAGAGCATCACCGGCAGCCGGGCCGCGCGATCGGGTCGCGCCGTCCAGATGTTGAGGAACAGGCAATCCTCGCTTTGGGGACCATAGGTGGTGCCCGCTTGCGGCGCGACCGGGCCGAACGTGTCGGCCGGATGCGGCGAGGGCCCATAAGCGAAGGGTGTCGGCGCACGAAAACGCTCGGCGCGCCCGTAGCGGATGCCGCGATAGCTGCGGACGCCGTTCAGCTCCTTTGTGCCAACAAATCGCCCCGCAGCGCACGCAACGTGCGGGGCCCGCGCCGCGCGCAACGGCGTGGCGGCAGCGGCCAGCGCTGCCGCCACGCCGTTGCCGATCAGTGTGCGGCGGGTTAGATCAGCGCCGGACATCCAGCCCGCCCGCGAGATAGGCATCGATATCGGCCTGGCGGAACAGACTCGCATCTCCCGGAAGGGAATGTTTCAGCGCCGCCAGCGCGAGCCCGGTGCGCGCCGCCTCCGCACTGTCGCCACCGCGCCGCAACGCATGCAACACACCCGCGGCAAAGGCATCGCCACCACCAATCCGGTCGACGATTCCGGCCAGCACGACCTCTTCGGTCTGCGCCGATCCCGAACGGGTATCGATGCGCGCCGACAGCCGGTGGAGATCGACATGTTCGACATGCCGCGCAGTCGAGGCGATCGTCTGGAGTTTGGGGAAGGCAGCAAACGCCGCTTCGACCGCCTCGCGCCGCCGCGACTCGCCTTCGCCGCCAAAATCGCGCCCTAGCAGCAAGCCAATGTCGCGGTGGTTGCCGAACAGCAAATCGGCTTCCGCGACGAGTTGCGTGAGGATGCCGCGCGGATCGCTGTCCCAGCGCTCCCACAATTTGCCGCGCCAATTGCCGTCGAACGACACCGCAATGCCGCGCGCCGCCGCGGCTTGCGCCGCCGCAATCGCGCTCGCGGCGGGCACCGGCCCTAGTGCCGGGGTAATGCCCGACAGATGCAGCCGATCGACGCCATGCAGCAGCGTGTCCCAATCCCAGGCGTCGCTCGGCATCTCGGCGAAGGACGACCCGGCGCGATCGTAAATCACCTCGGTCGCGCGCAGCCCTGCCCCCGAGGTCACGAAATACAGCCCCATGCGGTCCCCGCGGAGCTGGATACCGGCGGTCGCGACACCGGCACCGCGCAAATAGGTCAGCGCCGCCCGCCCCAGATCGTTGTCGGGTACCACGCTGGCAAAGGCGACATCGTGTCCGAGCCGCGCCAGCGCCCCCGCAACATTGGCCTCGGCCCCGGCAACCCACACGTCGAGCCTGGGCGTCTGCAACAGCAACTCGCGCCCCGGCGGCGAGAGGCGCAGCATGATTTCCCCGAAAGCCAGAAACGTACTCATGCAAATCCCCTCAACGTCACCCTCACCCTTCCGGCGCTTCGCGCCTCCCTCCCTCTCCCACCGGGAGAGGGAAGGGGCCCGCCCGGCACCGCCGGGTGGGAAGGGTGAGGGTCCGTTCTTCCCTTATCGCGCCAGCCAACCGCCATCGACCGCCAGAATATGCCCTTGCACATAATCCGCCGCGCGGCTGCACAGGAACACTGCCGCACCACCAAGGTCGGAGGGATCGCCCCATTTGCCCGCCGGAATGCGCTCCAGGATCGAACGGTTGCGGTTCTCATCGGCTTGCAGCGCGGCGGTATTGTTGGTCGCGATATAACCCGGCGCAATCGCGTTGACGTTGATGCCTTTGCCCGCCCATTCATTGGCAAGCAGCTTGGTCAGCCCGCCAATGCCGCTCTTCGACGCGGTATAGCTCGGCACGCGAATGCCGCCCTGAAAGGTCAGCATCGACGCGATGTTGACGATCTTGCCAGATCCCCCATCTTTCTCATGGCGCGCGATCATGTGCCGCCCGGCCGCCTGGCACAGGAAAAACACCGATTTGAGATTGGTGTCGATCACCGCATCCCAATCGTCCTCGCTGAAATCGACCGCGTCGGCGCGGCGGATGATCCCGGCATTGTTGATGAGGATGTCGAGCCCGCCCAGCTTATCCACAGCTTCATCCACAACCCTCTGCACAGGCTCGATCGTGGAAAGATTGGCCGAGATGATCTCGGCGCGACGACCCAGCGCGCGGATCTGTTGCACGGTGTCGTCCGCCGGGGTTCGGCCGACGCAGGCGATGTCCGCCCCCGCCGCAGCAAGCGCCAGCGCGATCGCCTGACCGATGCCGGTATTGGCCCCGGTGACGACGGCGACCTTGCCGGAGAGATCGAAGGGATTGTTCATATCTCGGTCCTTCTCCCCTCCCGCTTGCGGGAGGGGTTAGGGGAGGGAATGGAGAGGACCTGCGCGCTGCCCTCCCCCAGCCCCTCCCGCGCGCGGGAGGGGAGCTTCACGCCAGCTGGCAAATATCCAGCACGCTCATATCGGTATAATCCTGATTCTCGCCCGCCATCGCCCAGATGAAAGCATAGGCCTTGGTGCCCGAGCCCATATGCACCGACCAGGGCGGCGAGATCACCGCCTCTTCATTGGCCATCACGATGTGCCGCAGCGCTTCCCCCTCGCCCATATAATGGAACACGCGGTCGTTCGGCCCATCCAGTTCGAAGTAGAAATAGATTTCGCTGCGCCGCTCGTGAATGTGCGGCGGCATCGTGTTCCACACCGAACCCGGCTTCAGCACCGTCAGCCCCATCACCAATTGCGCGCTGTCGCAAATGCCGGGGATGACCATCTGGTAGATCGTGCGCTCGTTCGATTCCTCGAGGCTGCCGCGCTCCAGCTTGGTCGCGTCGCCTACCGAAATCACGCGCGTGGCGAACGCCTTGTGCGCCGGGCACGACGCCAGATAGAAGCGCGCGCCTTCGCCGGAAAACACCACGTCCTTGGCGCCCATCGTCACATACAGGCAATCCTTATTGCCCAGCGTGAACACCTCGCCATCGACCGTGACGGTGCCGTCTGCGCTGCCGACATTGACCACCGCCAACTCACGCCGTTCGAGGAACGGGTGCCCCTCCGCCGAGGCCGGCTCGGTCTGGTCGGGCAATTTCACCGCGGCATCCGCCACCAGCACGCCCCCGATCACGAAGCGATCGGCATGGGTATAGTTCAGCACGCATTCGCCCGCGCGGAACAGGTCCTGGATCAAATAGCGATCGCGCAGCTCGTCATTGGAGACGCATTCCATCATGTCGGGATGGGTGGCGTAATAGGTGCGGTCGAACATCGGGGGCTCTCCGGGGGTCAGGCCGCTTTGGCGGCGATTTCGGGTGAATCGATACGATAGGCGCGGCGGACGAGGCCGCTGGTCAGCTCGTGCGCGAGCTCGGCGGCCTCCCAATCTTCGAGCCGATGCTCGGCCACGAGGCGCGCGAGAAAACCGCAATCGATCCGACGCGCGACATCGTGCCGCGCCGGGATCGACAGGAAGGCGCGGGTATCGTCGTTAAAACCAACCGTGTTGTAGAAACCCGCCGTCTCGGTGGTCATCTCGCGAAAACGGCGCATCCCCTCCGGACTGTCATGGAACCACCATGCGGGCCCGAGCTTGAGGCAGGGGTAATGCCCGGCCAGCGGTGCCAGTTCGCGCGCGTAGACGCTCTCGTCGAGCGTGAAGAGGATGATCGAGAGCTCGGTCGAGGTGCCGAAGCGATCGAGCAAGGGTTTCAACGCGTGAACGTAATCGGTGCGCATCGGAATGTCGGCACCCTTGTCGCGTCCGTGGCTGGCCAGCAGCCCGGCATTATGGTTGCGGAAAGAGCCGGGATGGATCTGCATCACCATCCCGTCCTCAACCGACATCGCCGCCATTTCGGTCAGCATCTGCGCGCGGAACAGTTCCGCATCCGCGGGGGTCCAGGTGCCGCCGACAATCTTGCCGAACAACGCCTCGGCCTCGGCGTTCGAGAGGTTGGCGGTCGCGGCGGTCGGGTGACCGTGATCGGTCGCGGTCGCCCCCGCCGCGCGGAAATCCGCCCGCCGTTTGCGGTGCGCGGCAAGATAGCCCTTCCAGCCATAGACATCTTCGCCGGTCAGTTCGGCAAAGCGCGCCATTGCGCCGGCGAACTGCTCATGCTCGACATCGATGACGCCGTCCGGCCGATAGGTCGTCACGACGCGCCCGCTCCAACCCGAGGCGCGAATGCGGTGATGTGCGCCCAGATCGTCCTGCGGCCCCTCTGTGGTCGCCAAAAAGTCGATCTTGAAGCGATCGAACAGCGCGCGCGGGCGGAAAGCCGGACTGGCCAGCGTCTCGGCGATCGTATCGAAATACAGATCGGCGGTGTCTGCCGCGAGCGCCACCTCGAACCTGAACACCTCGGCAAAGACATGGTCGAGCCACATGCGCGAGGGCGTGCCGCGAAACAGATGCAGGTTCTGCGCGAACAACCGCCATGCGGCGCGCGGATCGGTCGCGGGCGTGCCGCTGCGACGCGGAATGGCGAGCGCGTCCAGGTCGATGCCCTGGCTGTAGAGCATCCGGAAAATGTAATGATCGGGCGCAAGCAGCAACGCGGTCGCGTCGGTCCAGGCGGTGTCGTCGGCAAACCACCCGGCATCGGTGTGGCCATGCGGGCTGACGATCGGCAGCGCCGCGATCTCCGCGTAAAGCGTGCGCGCAATGGCCCGCGTCGTTGGATCGCTCGGAAACAGGCGATCGGGATTCAGGTCGAGCGGCCGTGCCATTGTCATTCTCCCTCCCCGCACTGTTTTATGCGGGCTCTGGTAACCGGTGTCAGGTTGGGTCGCAACCCCGTTAGTGGATGATCTATATGCTCGGTGCCGCCACCGAGCCACGCCGAATCAAGGTCGACAGGAACAGCGAGGGTTCCTCGACAATCTGTTCCCCGTCCAACCCCGCCGTGAGCTTCAGCGCCGCCGAGCGCGCCATCGATGCAATCGGCCATCGCACCGTGGTCAGCGGCGGCCAGACGTGTGCAGCAACGGGCGTATCGTCGAAGCCGACGATCGACAAATCCTTGGGGATGTCGAGACCGCGCTGTCGTGCCGCATGCATCACGCCCGCCGCCATTTCATCGTTGCTGGCGAAGATCGCGGTTGGACGCGGCATCAGATCGAGCAGGCGCTCTGCTGCGGTCAGCCCGGATTCGAAGGTGTAATTGCCGTCGGCGATCATGCTCCGCGGGAGCGCGATGCCCGCTTTGCTCAGCGCTTCTTCGAAGCCCAGACGTCGCTCGCGCGCCGAGCGGAAGCCATGCGGCCCAGCGATCAGGCCAATCCGGCGATGCCCCTGCTCGATCAGATATTCGGTCGCGGCTCGCACCGCCTCGCAATCGTTGGAGGCAACCATATGATCGTTATCGTCCAGCGGAGCAGACCCCATGCGGACATAGCGACACCCGATTTCGGCACACAATTTGGCAATCGTGTCATTCTCGCTGATCGGCGGGAGCAGGACGAGCCCGAACAGGCGCTGACGTTCGAGGAAATGCCGCAGATCGACCAGCATCGTCGCCGATCCGCGATCGACCGGGCGCACCACCAGTTCGAATTCGGTGCCGTGCAGCGCCTCCAAAATCCCCTGCTGCACATTCATCACCATTTGCGCATTGGGGTTGTCGTGGACGAGCCCGATCAGGAAATTGCGGCGCAGCGCGAGCGCGCGCGCCTGCGGATTGGGAATATAGCCCAGTTCACCGATCACATCCTCGACGCGCCGCCGCGTATCGTCGTTGAGCAAGGGCGAGCGGTTTATAACGCGGCTGACGGTCTTTTTGGAAACGCCCGCGATCCGCGCAACATCGTTGATCGTCGGTTGTCCGGTGCTTTTCATGCCATCGGCTTAAACCCAGGATGACCGGCTTGGCTAGTCCGACGGCGCGCTACGGCGAGCATTGGTGCCCTTGCCAAGCGATACGCGCCTGAGGCAGAGGCTGATACCGGTTACCCAAAATAAGCGAGCGAGGCGTGGCAAAAGCCCTTCTGGTGCATCCCGACGACAGCGTCGCGACCTTGGTCGAACCTGCGTCGGCGGGCGATGCCGTCACTTACGACGGTCACGAGGTCATCGCGCTTGTCGCCATACCGAGCGGACACAAGGTGGCGATCGCGCCGATCGCCGCGGGCGCGCCCGTGCTGAAATTCGGTTTTCCGATCGGCACGGCCACCGTCGCCATCGCGCCCGGCATGCACGTCCATTCGCACAATCTGGCGACCGCGCTCGACGGGACGCTCGACTATCACTTCACCCCCAAGCCCCCCGCACCGACGAGCGACGCGCAAGAAGCGGCGAGCTTCCAAGGCTATGTCCGCGCCGACGGGCGCGTGGCCACGCGCAATGAAATCTGGATACTCCCGACCGTCGGCTGCGTCGCGCGCACCGCGACCCGTATCGCCGCGCAGGCCGATGCCGCATTGGTGAACGAGAGCGCCGACGGTGCCGTCGACGGAGTCCACGCCTTCACCCATCCCTTTGGCTGTTCGCAGCTTGGCGACGACCTTGACGGTACGCGCAGCATCCTGGCTGCGCTCGCGTGCCACCCCAATGCCGGCGGCGTGCTGATCGTCGGGCTGGGGTGCGAATCGAACCAGATCGACGCCTTGCTGCGCGAAATCCCGGAGGGACGGCGTTCCGCCATCCGCACGCTCGTCACGCAATTGGCCGGGGACGAGATTGACGAGGGCGTGGCCAAGGTCGCCGAACTGGTCGCGCTCGCACGCAGCAAACGCAGCACCGTCGCGCTCGACCGGCTGGTGCTTGGGGTGAAATGTGGCGGGTCCGATGGCTTGTCGGGGCTCACCGCCAACCCGCTCGTCGGCCGCATCAGCGAGCGCGTGGTCGCGGCAGGCGGAAGCGTGTTGCTAACCGAAATCCCGGAAATGTTCGGCGCGGAACGCCTGCTCATGGACCGCGCGGTCGACGAAAGCGTGTTCGACGGCATCGTCACGATGGTCAATGCTTTCAAACGCTATTTCCTCGACCATGGCGAGCCGGTGTCGGAGAATCCCTCGCCCGGCAATGTCGCGGGCGGCATCACCACACTGGAGGAAAAATCGCTGGGGGCCGTGCAGAAAGCCGGACGCGCACCGGTATCCCACGTCATCCCCTATGGCGCGCGCGTCGGCGGAGCCGGGCTGACTTTGCTCGAGGCACCGGGCAACGATGCCGTGTCCTGCACCGCGCTGGCCGCAGCGGGGGCGACCGCCATTCTGTTCACCACTGGGCGCGGAACGCCGCTCGGCTTCCCGGTGCCGACGATCAAGATCGCCTCGAACAGCGCACTCGCCACGCGCAAACCAGGCTGGATCGACTTCGACGCAGGCGAAGTTCTCGGTCACGGCTTCGACACGGTGGCGCAGGCGCTGGCCACGCAAGTCTGCGCGATTGCGTCTGGCGCGGCGACCGCCGCCGAGCGTAATGGCGAACGCGAAATCGCAATCTGGAAGCGGGGCGTAACCTTATGACGCGTTTGGGATATGGCACGCTCGATACTGTGCCAGCACAGGTGGCCCGCCCCAACCGCACCGCACCGCCGACCACCGGGATCGTCCATTTCGGCCCCGGAGCCTTCCACCGCGCGCACCAGGCGGCCTATATCGATACGCTGCTCGACGGCGAGCCGGGTTGGGGCATTGCTGCGGTGTCGCTGCGCAGCGCGGGAACGGTGGCGGCGCTGACCGAGCAGCAGGGGCTGTACACGCTCGCCATCCGCGACATCGCGCCCGCCTATCGCATCATCGGTGCTCACAGCCGCTTTCTGGCCCCCGACGACGCAGAACAGACGCTTGCCCTGCTCGCCGACCCTGCAGTGCGGCTGGTGACGACGACGGTGACCGAGAAGGGCTATTGCCTCACGGCGGACGGCACGCTCGACCTCTCGCATCCCGACATCGTCCATGATCTGGCCGCGCCTGCTGTACCGCGCAGCGTCATCGGCTGGATCATTGCGGGGCTCGCTGCGCGCCAAACCGCCGGGATTGCGCCCTTCGTGGTGATGCCGTGCGACAACCTCGCCAATAACGGGGCCAAGGTGCGTGCAGCGCTGATCGGTTTTGCCCAGGCGCATGCGCCCGACCTGGCGACGTGGATTGCCACGCATGTCCGCGTGCCCGGCACGATGGTCGATTCGATCACCCCCGCCGCCGACGAAGCGCTCTATGCCGATGTCGCGGAGGTGCTCGGCGTCGAAGACCGCGCCGCCGTGCAGCGGGAGGCATTCGCGCAATGGGTGATCGAGGATCTCGACGATCCGGTCTGCGCCGCGCTCGGTCGCGCGGGAGCGACGTTGACCGACAATGTCGCGGGCTATGAACAGGCCAAGCTGCGCATTCTCAACGGGTCGCATTCGACGCTGGCCTATGCCGGTTTGCTGCGCGGCCATGCCAGCGTCGCCGACGCGATGGGCGATGCCACGCTGGCCGGATTCATCGATGCGATGATCCGCGACGACATCATCCCGACGTTGCCGCCCGTCGCCGGGCTCGATCTCGATGGCTATCGTTCGGCGGTGCTGGCCCGCTTCCGCAACCCCGCGATCGTCCATCGGCTGGAGCAGATCGCCGCCGATGGCAGCCAGAAGATCCCCTATCGACTCGGCGACACGCTGGCGGCGCACCGCGCGCAGGGCCGGTTGCCGCGCCATGTGCTCGCCGCGCTCGGCTGCTGGATCGCCTTTCTGATGCAGCGCGCGCGCGCGGGGGTTCCGATCCTGGACCCGGCGGGCTCCGTCCTCGCCGATCTTGCGGCAACGGGCGACGCTCGCGCGGTGTTGGCCCGGCTGATCGCGGCGAGACTGGGCTTTTCGGGGGCATTGGCCGAAGATTCGGAGGCTGCGCAGTCGATCGCGCTCGCCGCGCAGGCTGCGTTCGACGGCGATTGGGCGACTGCGCTTTCCGGCTGATCGCGCCGATCCGCGATCCCTCTTGTCAATGACACCGGTTTCCCATACCCAGTCGTCGAGATCGTCCTAGCGATCCATGAGGGGATGAAGCCACGTGCAGGCCAAGAAACGTCAAGACAATATCGCGCGAGTCGCAACCGAATTTGTCAGCGCCCGGCGCAGCGCGTCCGCACTGGTCGATTACCCCGGCACCATGCCCGCCGCGCTCGCCGAAGCCTATGCGATGCAGGACGCCGCCATTGCGCTTGCCGACCGCGTGATCGCCGGCTGGAAGGTCGGGCGGATCAACCCGCCACTGGAGGGGGCCGACCGCCTCGCCGGGCCGATCTTCGCCGACCAGACTTTCGACGCTGGAGAAACCCCACGCGCGATGACCGTCTATGCTGGCGGATTCGCGGCGGCAGAGGCGGAATTTCTGCTGCGGATCGGCACGGCACCCGACCCTGCCAAGATCGATTATACGCTGGCCGAAGCGACCGCGCTGATCGACCGGGTGTGTGTCGGCATCGAAATCGCCAGTTCGCCCTTTGGCGGCATCAACGACCATGGCCCCGGTGTCACCATTTCCGATTTCGGAAACAATAACGGGCTGGTGATCGGCCCCGATATTGCCAACTGGCGCGACCTCGACCTCAATCAATGGCCGGTCGAGTTGACCATCGACGGCGCATCGACCGGGGTCGCCACCGCCGCCGCCATGCTTGATGGCCCCTTCGGCGCAGCCCGCTTCCTGTTCGAACTGATGGCGCAGCGTGGCATCGCGCTCAGCGCAGGGCAGTGGATCTCGTCCGGAGCGGTCAGCGGCGTCCACCAAGTTCACATTGGCGCGCAAATTTCGGCCATCTTCGACAACCGACTGACGGTGGCGTGTAGCATCGCCGCCCAATAACCGCGATTATGATCCGGCAAAGGTTCGAAACAGGGCCGCCGACAGGAGAGAGATGATGGCGACGGCCGAACTTCCGATCGAAACGGGTGCAAGCGGGACGATAGCGGCCGACGCAAGCACGGTCGGACGCTATCGCTGGGTGATTTGCGGCCTGCTCTTTGCCGCCACCGCGATCAATTATGTCGACCGCCAGATGATCGGGCTGCTCAAGCCCAACATCTCGGGCGAATTCGGCTGGGACGAGAATGCCTATGCCGACATCGTCTTCTGGTTCCAGGCGGCCTATGCGATCGGCTATATCAGCTTCGGCTCGATCGTTGACCGGGTCGGGGCGCGTGTCGGCTATTCGATCGCCTTCATCATCTGGACGCTCGGCCACACCTTGTGCGGCTTTGCCGGATCGACCTTGCAGTTTGCGGCTGCCCGCGCGGTCCTGGGCCTTGGCGAATCGGGCAATTTCCCGGCGGGCATCAAGGCCGTCTCCGAATGGTTTCCGGCACGCGAGCGGGCACTGGCGACGGGCGTGTTCAACGCCGGTGCCAATATCGGCGCGGTGGTGACCCCACTGATCGTACCCGCGATCACGCTCGCCTTCGGGTGGCGGATGGCGTTCATCGTCACCGGGGTCGCGAGCCTGGTGTGGCTGGTCGCCTGGATCGCCATCTACCGCCGGCCGCGCGAACAGCCGCGCCTCAGCGCCGCCGAACTCGCCCATATCGAAAGCGACCCCGCCGACCCCGCGCAGAAGATCGCGTGGACGCGGCTGCTCGGCTATCGTGAGACCTGGGCCTATGCGCTCGGCAAGTTCCTGATCGACCCGATCTGGTGGCTGTTCCTGTTCTGGACGCCCGATTTCCTGTCCAAAGCCTATCATCTCGATTTGAAGAGCTTCGGCCCGCCCTTGGTGGTGATCTATCTGATCTCGGACTTTGGCAGCATCGCCGGGGGCTGGTCCTCCTCACGGCTAATGAAGCGCGGCTGGTCGGCCAATGCCGCGCGCAAGACGACGATGCTGGTCTGCGCCTTTCTGGTGATGCCGATCTTCTTTGCGCAATATATCGCCAATCTATGGGCGGCGGTGGGGATCGTCGGGCTGGCGACGGCCGCGCATCAGGCGTTTTCGGCCAATCTCTACACCATCCCGTCGGATATGTTCCCGCGTAAGGCGGTGGGATCGGTGGTCGGCATTGGCGGCATGGTCGGCGCGATCGGCGGCATGGGGATGGCGAAGTTCACTGGCTACATCCTGCAAACGACGGGCAGCTACACGCTGATCTTCGCGGTCGCGGGCAGCGTGTATCTCATCGCGGTCGGTGTCATCCATCTGCTCTCGCCGCGACTGGCGCGTGTCGATGCGCTGTAAGACCGGGCTGGCGAGCCTGCTCGCCATCGCTGTCGCCACCCCGGCGGCGGCGCAGGATGCGACCGGCCTGCTGTTCCGCGTTTCCGCCGACAAGAGCCTGACCGCGGACACTGCCGCGGGCGACCCGGTGCCCAATTTCCGCAGCGGCGTCAGCGTCGTGCCCGATGGCGCGATCGGCGGCGCAGCGCGCTGGGCCGATGATGGCTATGTCGCGTGGAAGGCACCGGGCAATATGCGTGCGCAGCGCGGCACGCTCAGCTTCTTCTGGCGGCCGCGCGAGCCGCTCGGCGTCGCGCCCTTCGTCATCTTCCGCGCGGGCTTTGCCGATCACAGCAGCTGGGACATGGCGTTCCTGCGAATCGACTGGAACGGCCATGGCTTTGATGCCTTCGTCACCGATGCGAACCTATCGCGCATCCGCGTCTCCTGGACGATCCCGCAGACACCCGCTGCCGACGCCTGGAAGCACATCGCCTTCGCCTGGGACGAGACCAAGGGCGTCCGCCTCTTCGTCGATGGCCGCGAAGTCGCGCGCAAGGATCAGGTCGCTGATCTCGATTCGGGGCTCGACCAGTTCGGCCTCGCCGGGCGCGTGCTCTCCCCCCACCAAGTGCAGAGCCGCTACAATTTCATGCGCGGCAGCGATCTCGACGAGATTCGCGTGTACGACCGGATGCTGGCCGCCAGCGACATCGCCGCGCTCGCCGACAAGCGCGATCCAGCCCCCGCCCCTTCCGAGGACGCCGCCGCCCGCCGCACCGCCTGGCTGCACCGTTACGGCTGGGATGCGGGCGCGCCGCCGGTGCTCGATGCCCCCGTCACCACCGTGCGCAAGGTCGAGTTCGCCGACGCCAAGGATTTGAAAGAGTGGATGTGGAAGGGCGTCGACGGCATCGCCGAGACGACCTGGCCCGGCGTCTATAACCGCTCCAAACTGCCCGGCCGCGACGATTATTTCGAGCTGCCCGACTGGAACGTCTATGTCGAAGGCGGCAAGCGCTATGACCTGACCGTGCCGCCCGGCGAACGCTTCAACCGCGTCGAAATTCGCGGCGCGGCCTATGGATCGCTGCTATGGTCGGACGCTGGACAAACCACCACGCTCGCCACCCGCGCGCAAGGCACCGTCCGCAGCGTCAGCGCGATACCCGAGCGGCAAGGCGGCACGCTCAGCTTCGTCAACACGGTGCAGGAGCAGCCGATCCAGGAGCTGTGGGCCTATGACGTGAAGCCGGGCGCGGAACCGGCGGGATCGTTCAAACTCTCCTACACCGTTAACGCCACCGCCTCGACCCGGATCGCCGCGCTCGCCACCCTCGAATCCTTCATCACCGGCCGCTATGCGCCGGACGAGCGCAGCATGGTCGTCGCCTTGCCCAGCTCCGGCATCAAGGCGGCGGTTGGCGCGGCGGCAGCGGGGGCGGGCGCGCCAGCGCAGACGCGCACGCGCGGCCTGCCGATCGTCCATATCCTGATCCCGGCCAGCCTTGGCGATGCCTATGCCGACAAGCCGCTGGCGCGTGCCTTCGATTATGGCTGGCAGAATCTGCATGACGGGCTCGATGGCATCGCAATCGATTTGCCCGCGCTCAGCGGCACCGGGCCGATCCCGCTCAACCTCCGCGTCAAGGACCCGATCTGGCCCGCGCGCGACCTGATCGACCTGTCGGTCAGCGTGCCGGCTGGCACGCCGCGCACGCTGTGGCTCGACCTGCGCGACCGTATCCTGTCGAATGACAGCCTGTACCTCAGCATCGCCTCGGCGCTGCCCAGCTTCGATGCCGCCGCGCTCAACGGCGCGAAAATCCGTTTGGTGTTCAAGGATCGCGCGGCGGCGCTGCCCGAACATATCGCCGACCGGCTCAACCAGGTGAAGGACAATTGGGGCTTTCTGGTCGAGGAGCACACCGCCTCCAAGCGCGCGGCGCTCTATGCGCGCCTGTTCGGCGACGTGACCGACCTGCTGCGCGTCGACCCCGACAATGTGACGGCCCGCCAATATTGGGCGGACATCAATTACCGCCCCGAAAACCTGCCCGCCATAACCCAGCCGACCGCGCCGCCCGGCGTGCCGCTCTGGGCGTTCCGCCAATTGGAGGATCTGAAGCTGGTGCGGCAGTTCGTTACGTGGTGGATCGATCACCGCCAGTTGCCGTATGGCGATTTTGGCGGGGGTATTTCTGACGATACCGATCTGACGCAGCAATGGCCCGGCCTCGCGCTGATGGGGGTTGAGCCCGACAAGATCAACGCCTCGCTGCGCGCCCTCGCCGATGCCGCGTACACCAACGGAATGCGGGTGAACGGCCTCGGCTACATCACCACCGATGAGCTTCACGCGTATGAGGAAGGGCTCAACTCGGATGCCGAGCGGCTCTATCTCAACTGGGGCGAGCCGCGCTCAGTCGAGCGGCTGATGGAAACGACCAAGGCGCTGCAAGGCGTGATCCTGAAGAACCCTGCGGGCCATCTGCATTTCGCCAGCAACTGGTATGGCGGGCGTATGATGTACCGCGAGGGGGCGTGGGAATGGCAGAAGCCCTATAGCTTCACCGTGCTGCACGCGCCGATCCTGCTCGGCCTGTATAATGGCAGCACGCCCGCGCGCGCGCTGGTGACGGGCGTGATCGACGGCTGGATGGCGCATGGCAAACAAGGGGCCGATGGCGCGTGGTCCTACCCCAATGAGATCAACTGGCGCAGCGATGCCGAGCGTGTCGGCGATGGCGGCGGGGTGAGCACGCCGCTGCAGGCAAGCTGGGCGGCGTGGCGCTTTACCGGCGATGCCAAATATCTGCGCCCGATCGAGGCGCGGGTCGCCAAGAGTCCGGCGGGGCTGGCCGAATTCAACGAAAACGCCTTCACCGCCTTGCCCGATGGCACCGCGTTGCGCGCGCGGGCGGCCAAAAGCGAGGAGCCGTTCGGCCGTTATGCCGCTTGGTCGGCAACGGGCGATCTAGACGTGCTCGCCACGCTGCACGGCGAGGCGATCGCCGATAAGATGCAGCATATGGCGATGTACACCGACGGCCATTGGTGGAGCGACCGCGTCGAACAGCCAAGCGACATCCTGCAGCGCGAACGGCTCGGCGGGATCGCGCTGAAGCGCAACCAGACCTGGCCGGGCAATACGGTGAGCTGGCGCTTCGCCACGCCGGACGCGGCGGAGCAGGTCGCGATTCTGCTGCCCGGCGCGACGCGCGACCGCTTCAAGGTGATCGCCTATAACACCAGCAACCGCCCGCAAGCCGCGACGATGACGGCGTGGAACGTCACCGCCGGACGCTGGTCGATCGCAACCGAGCGCGGCGCGGCACCTGAGCGCACGACGGTCGCGCTGGAGCGCAGCGCCGCGATCCCGCTCACCTTCGCGCCGGGCGAGACCGTGCTCGACTTTGCGCTGGTGACACCCACCACGCCGGTCGAAACCCGCCCCGATCTAGGCATTGGCCGCGACGATGTGCGCGTTGCGGGCCAGCGCGTCACGGTCACCGTCCACAGCCTAGGCGCAGTGCCAACCACGGCGGGCCGCGTGTCGCTGTGGCAGCAGGATCGCAGGATCGCCAGCGCCGCCGTGCCGCCGCTCGCCGCGCCGGGCGATCTCATCCCCAAAACCGCGCAGGTGACGCTGACGGTGCCCACGGGCATCGACCCGCAACAGCTCTTGGTTCGTGTCGAACAGGCTGATGGCGGTGCCGAAGTCACCCAGCAGAACAACACCGTCGCCATCGCCGATCGCACGCCATGACGACGCGGCGCGCGCTGCTCGCCGGTGGCGCGGCGCTGGCGCTGGCCGGGCGCGTGCGAGCCACGCCGCCTGCGCCCTTACGCGCGGCGCTCGATGCGGCGGCGGCCTTGCCGCACGATCCGGGAGCAGCGCTGTCGCTGCTGGCAGGATATGACCGGAACGGCCTTGGCCCGTCTGCGCAGCTCGACCTCGATACCGCCCGCGCCGGGCTGGCAATCGACCTCGAGATCGTGCGCCGCTTCGCAGTCGATCCCCGCGCCAAGGGGCCGCCGCGCACCCCGGCGCACGCCACGCTCTTGCTCCGCCGCAAGCTCGGCAATGACGTCGATCCGCGCGCGGCGGCGACCCGGCTGGAGGCCGAACGCCGCTGCTGCGCCGCCCGCGCCGATGCCCTGTTCGCGCGGCTGGGGATAGCGGGGGCCACTACCGGCGCGCGCTTCTCCGCTTTGTGGCGCGACCCTCGCCAGGCTTATGCCAGCCCCGACGCCGCTTTGGCCGATATGAACCGGTGGCTGGTGGAGCTACGCGCCCGTGTCCCGGCCGTGGTCGGTGCCGTGCCGCGCTGGTGCCTGAACGTCGCCGCGAATCCCCCAACCGCCGCCGACCGCGCAGCCGCCCATTTCGGCTATCGCACGCTGCCCACGCCCACCCAGCCGGGCGGCTACGTCCCAGACCTTCAGCGCCTCGCCGATCGCCCGGCGTTCACCCTGCCGAGCGTCGTCGCGCACGAATTGCTCCCCGGCCATATGGTGCAGATGCCGCTGGAAGCCGCTGCCGATCCGCACCCGCTCCGGCTCGATTATGCGCCGGGCTTTGCCGAGGGATGGGCGATCTATATCGAACGCCGTGTTGCCGATGCGGGCGTCTACGCCGCCGATCCGCTGGCCGAACTCGGTTATCTCCACTGGCGACTGTTCCGCATTGGCCGGGCGTTGGTCGATCTCGCCATCCATCTCCACGGCCTTTCGCTCGCCGAAGCGCGCGCGCGCATCGTCGCGTGGCAGGGCGAACCCGCCTATTTCGCCCCGTTCGACGCCGATCTCGCGCGGGTCGCGCAGGAACCGATGACGCGCGCCACCGAAATGCTGTTCGCGCTCGCCATCGAAGACGGCGCACGCGGTCGATCGGGCATAGCGCTGGCGCGCTATCACCATGTGCTGCTCGATCACGGCCGGATGCGCAGCGACGAACTGGCGCGCCGCGCCCGGAGGGTTTGATGCGCCTCACGCGCCGGGACGCGCTCGCCGCAGCTGGCGGCAGCGCTGCGCTGCTGCTGCCCACCGCCTCCGCCGCCACGCCCGACACCCCCGCCGATTACAGGCGCGGGCTGGATCAGCAACGCATCGCCGATCTCGGCGACGGGCGCTTCCTCAATCCCGTGCTGTCGGGCGATCGCCCAGACCCCGCGATCCTGAAAGACGGGCAGGACTATTACCTGACCTTCTCCAGCTTCGATTCCTATCCCGGCCTGATCCTGTGGCATTCGCGCGATCTGGTGAACTGGCGGCCGATCGGCCCCGCGCTCCACCGCACTATCGGCTCGGTCTGGGCGGTGAGCCTCGCGAAGCATGACGGGCGCTATTTCCTCTATATCCCGACCAAGGCCTCGCCCAATTCGATCTGGGTGATCCATGCCGATCGCATCGAAGGGCCGTGGAGCGAGCCCGTCGATCTCGGCCTGCACGCCCATATCGATCCGTGCCATGTCGTCGGCGAGGACGGCTCGCGCTGGCTGTTCCTGTCGGGCGGCGACCGCGTGCGCCTGTCCGCCGATGGCCTGTCGACGGTCGGCACACCCGAGCATGTCTATGATCCGTGGCACTATCCGAGCGATTGGGTGGTCGAGGGCTTCTCGCCCGAAGGCCCCAAGATCGTCCGGCACGGCGGCTATTTCTACCTCATCACCGCAGTCGGCGGCACCGCCGGGCCGCCGACCGGGCATATGGTGATCGCCGCCCGCGCACGCTCGATCCACGGGCCGTGGGAGGACTGCCCCGCCAACCCGCTGGTGCGCACGCGCGACCGATCCGAACGCTGGTGGTCGCGCGGCCATGCCTCGCTGGTCGAAGGGCCAGCGGGCGATTGGTGGGCGCTCTATCACGGCTATGAGAACGGCTATTGGACGCTCGGGCGGCAGACGCTGCTCGATCCCGTCGCCTGGACCGCCGATGGCTGGTTCAAAATGATGGGCGGCGATCTGTCGCGCCCGCTCGCCAAGCCCAAGGGCGGCAGCGCGATGCCGCACGGCATGGCCCTGTCCGATGATTTCCAGGCCCCAGCGCTCGGCACGCGCTGGAGCTTCTTCCGCCCGCGCCCGAACGAGACCGATCGCCTGTCGGTCGCCAATGGCACACTGACGCTCACCGCCAGCGGCACCGCGCCGGTCGATTCGGCCCCCCTGCTGCTGATCGCAGGCGACACCGCCTATCGCTTCGACTGCGAGATCGAGATCGATCCCGGCACCACCGCCGGGCTGCTGCTCTTCTATGACGACACACTCTATTGCGGCCTCGGCTTCGATCAGGAGCGCTTCGTCACGCACCAATATGGCCAGGAGCGCGGCCGCCCGCACAATCCGCACGGGCACCGGATGCGGCTGCGCGTCACCAATGATCGCCACATCGTCACCTTCGACACCAGCGGCGATGGCGGACGCACCTGGGCACGCTTCGATCGCGGCATGGAAGTGTCAGGCTATCACCACAATGTGCGCGGCGGTTTCCTGATGCTGCGCCCGGGGCTTTATGCGGCAGGCACAGGCAACGCGCGCTTTCGCGATTTCCGTTTCACGGCTTTGTAGAATGCGCCGCCGCCACTCTCAGGAATCGATCCAGCGCCATCACCCGCTCGGCGATATCGGCACGGTACGGCGCACCCGGCGGTGTTGCCGCAAGCGCAGAGTGCCAGGCCGGCTGCGCCGCCGCCAGATCCCCGACATCGACATAAGCGAGGCCCAGGAAGAATAACGGTCCGGGTGTCTCGGTTGCGAGCAGCACCGCACGGCGAAACGCGAACTTCGCCGCAGGGGACACCGCCCGGTCATGCAGCGCGAAGGCATAGCCAAGCCCGGTCCACAGCGCCGCATCGCGCGGACGCAAGGCAATGTCGCCGCGCAGCCCATCGATGGCGGCGCGCGCGTCGCCATCGCGCAACCGCGCATCGGCGCTGGCCAATGCCAGGCCGTCGGCAGGGGACAGCGCGAATATCGCGTCGCGAAACGCGACCATGCCGGGGTCGATCGCGATCGGTGTAACATCGGCGGCAACCGGCTTGCCCGGGACATGGCGTGGCCCCTGCGCGGCAAAACCCGCCGCCCCCAGCATCAGCGCCGCGCCCGCGATCGTCCACAAGGATCGCGACACGCCCAGCGCCGACAACAGGGCCGCCGTCGCAATCCCGACGACCAGCAGGATTCCCCAGTTCATGCCCGCCGCCGCTTCTTGAAGCTCGCCCGCGCAAGCCACGCGCCCAGCGCCAGCAGCACCAGCGGGGTGATCCACAAAGGCGCGGTCAGCGCGCTGAGCGGCGGATCGTAACTGACATAGTCGCCATAGCGCGAGACCAACCACGCGCGGATCGTTTCCGGGCTTTCTCCCGCCGCGATGCGCGTACGCACCAGGGAACGCATGTCCCCCGCCATCTCGGCATTGCTGTCGGCGATCGACTGGCCCTGGCACACCACGCAGCGCAGCGTGACCATGAGCGCCTGCGCCTGCCGCTCCTGCGCCGGATCCGTCAGCTGAACGTTGGCGAGCGGCGCGGGCGGTTGTTTGCTGTCGGCAAAAACCGGGCTGGACGCGATCAGCAAAAGGAGGGCCAGCCGCCTCACCGCGCATTCCTTACGGCCGCGATCAGGCCCGGCACATCCTCCTCGCGAATGTCGCCGACATGCTGCAGCACGATCCGCCCGTCACCGCCGATCACGAAGGTCTCGGGCACGCCCGAAGAACCCAGCGCGAGCTGTACCGCACTGACCTTGTCATCGCCGATCGCGGCATAAGGATCGCCATTGCGCGCCAGGAAATCGGCGATGGCAGCGGGCGTGTCCCGGACTGCCACCGCATCGATCTCGACCCCGGCCTGTTTGAGCGCGAGCAATTGCGGGGCCTCGGCGATGCACGGGATGCACCAACTGGCAAAGACGTTGAGCAGCCGCGGCTTACCCTTGGCGAACGCGGTCGTCGCCAGCCCCGGCTTGCCGGGCACGATCGGCGGCAGGTCGAATTTGGGCAAAGGCTGCCCGACCAGCGCCGAATGAATGGTGCGGTCGGCGGGCTTGTACAGGCCCCAGCCGATCACTGCGAGCAACGCGACCGCCGCCGCGAACGGCACCCAGATCAGCAGCCGCTTCATGCATATGCCTCGCGCAAAGCCGCGCGTCGCCCAC
Organism: Sphingomonas sp. DC1600-2; assembly: GCF_049897605.1. Taxonomy (NCBI): domain Bacteria; kingdom Pseudomonadati; phylum Pseudomonadota; class Alphaproteobacteria; order Sphingomonadales; family Sphingomonadaceae; genus Sphingomonas; species Sphingomonas sp. DC1600-2. The sequence goes on along the minus strand of NZ_JAFCWO010000001.1, from coordinate 107,012 downwards.
GCGCCAACCGCCCGAGCAACGACAGCGCCCCCCCGATCGCGATCAGCGCACCGCCCAGCCAGATCAGCGTCACGAACGGCTTCCACCACAGCCGCAATTGCCAGCGCCCGGTGCCGTCGGGCTCGCCCAGCACGGTGTAGAGCTGCCCGTCCCAGCGCGTCGCGATCGCGGATTCGCTCGTCACCGTCACCGGATTGGCAAAAAAGCGCGATTGCGGCCGCAGATAGAAGGTCGCGCCGTCATCGCCCCGCCGCACGCTGAGCCGCGCCTCCAGCGCCGACCAGTTGGGCCCAATCACCGGCTTGATCCCATCAAGCGTCACGGTGAACGGCCCGACATGCTGCGGCTCCCCCACGCGCGCCGCAACCAGCGTCGCCTGCGTGAACGCCGTATCGCAGGCCATCCCGGCCAGGCTCACCGCGATGCCGAGATGCGAAACCACCATGCCATAGGTGAACAGCGGCGTGCGGCGCAGGTTGCGCTTCCACAAAGGTGCCAAGCTCGCCGCCGCCAGCCCGACCGCCAACGCCAGCCCGAGCATCGGCAGCAAGGCCACGCCCCCGATCGTCGCCAGCAGGATCAACACCACGCCCGTCGCCGCGACCGGCACCGTCATTCGCGCGAGCACCGCCGCCAGCGTATCGCGCCGCCAGCGCAACAGCGGGCCCGCCGCCATCACCGCCACCAGCACCAAAGCGACCGGCCCGGCGGCCTTGTCGAAAAAGGGCGGGCCGACCGACAATTGTGTGCCGAATGCCGCCGCCACGATCGGGTAGAGCGTGCCGATCAGCACAATGCCCAGGATCACCGTCAGCAGCAGATTGTTGGCGATCAGCGCGCCTTCACGGCTGACGAAATCGAAGCTGTTGCCTTGCTTGACCGTGCCGACGCGCAGCGCAAACAGCAGCATCGCACCACCGATATACAGCGCGAGCAAGGCGAGGATGAAGCTGCCGCGCGTCGGATCGACCGCAAAGGCATGCACGCTGGTAAGGATGCCCGATCGCACGAGGAAGGTGCCGATCATCGACATCGAGAAGGCGACCACCGCCAGCATCAGCGTCCACGCACGCAAGCCGTCGCGCGTCGCCAGCACCGTCACCGAATGCAGCAAAGCCGTCGCCGCCAGCCACGGCATCAGCGAGGCGTTCTCGACCGGGTCCCAGAACCACCAGCCGCCCCAGCCCAGTTCATAATAGGCCCAATAGGAGCCTGCGGTGATCCCCAGCGTCAGGAAAATCCACGCGCCCAGCACCCACGGTCGCATCGCGCGCGCGAAAGCCGGACCGACATCGCGCGTCACCATCGCGCCGACCGCGAAGGAGAAAGCAATCGAGATGCCGACATAGCCGATGTATAAAGTCGGCGGATGGAAGGCGAGGCCGGGGTCCTGCAGCAACGGGTTGAGGCCATTGCCATCGGCTGGTGCCGGATCGAGCCGCGCAAACGGATTGGAGGAGAATAGCAGAAAGGCGTAAAACCCTAGCGCAATCGCGGCTTGCGCGCCGAGCGTCGCGATCAGCGTCGGCTTGGCGAGCGTGCGTTCGAGCACCGCCACCGCCGCCCCGGCTATGCCGAGGATCGTCACCCACAGCAGCATCGAGCCTTCGTGATTGCCCCATGCGCCGGCGATCTTGTACAACATCGGCTTGTCCGAATGGCTGTTCTCGGCGACCAGCAGCACCGACATGTCGCTGCGCGCGAACACGGTGATCAGCAGCAGCATCGCCAGCAAAGCGAGCAACCCCTGCACCACCGCGACCGGGCGCACCGCCGCCATGATCTCATCGGTCAGTAGGCGTTTCGCGGCGTCGCCCTCTTGTCCCGTTCGGGCTGAGCCTGTCGAAGCCCCCTGCGCAACGGACAGGCGACTGGTCCGCCACACCCCAAGCGCCGCCAGCACCAATTGCAGCAACGCGAGCGCTGCGGCGAACCACAAAGCGGCAAGGCCAGCTTCGGCGATCATTGCTCTGGCAATCCACAAAATACGCCCCGCGCGTCACCCCGGGCTTGTCCCGGGGCCCACCCAACCGCACGGACACGGTACGCGGCGCGGTGGCCCCCGGGACAAGCCCGGGGTGACGGAGCGAAATAGGCGCGCGGTGCCAGGCCGATCATTGTTTCAGCGTCTTTGTCTCGTGCATCTTGCCCGCAATCTCCGGCGGCATGTATTTCTCATCATGCTTGGCCAGCAAATTGGTCGCGGTGAAGCTGCCATCGGGGTTGAACGATCCTTCCGCCACCACGCCCGATTTCTCGCGGAACAGGTCGGGGGCGATGCCCTTGAAGGCCACCGGCACGGTGGCGACGCCGTCGGTAACGACGAAACGCATCGACACGCCGTCGGGAAGACGCTGGATCGAATGATCCGCGACCATCCCGCCGAGCCGCACCGCGCGGCCGAGCGGAAGCCCGTCCTTCTTCACATCGCCCGGCGCATAGAAGAAGGCCGCCTGGTCCTTCAGCGCGGACAGCGCCAGCACGCTCGCCCCGCCGACCGCCGCGACCGCGAGCAACACCAGCGTCAGGCGTTGATGCTTGGCCTTCATCGTTTCTCGCTCCGGCGCATCGCCACGAAGCTCCACGCCGCCAGCCCGACCGAGACGACCCCGGTCAGCGCATAAGCGGCCATCACGAACGGCCAGGGGTTCATACGGCCACATCCACGACATGCGCCATGCGCCGCATCCGCGCCTCGGCCTTGGTCCGCGCGAGAATGGTACGCATCCGCATCAGCACGATCGCGGCGAAGAAGCAGGTGAAGCCGCTGAGCGTGAACCATAAGGGCCACAGGATCGTCGCATCGATCTTGGAGGAAGTGAGACCGATGCTTTGCCCCTGGTGCAGCGTGTTCCACCACACCACCGAATAGCGGATGATCGGCAACAACACCGATCCGGCAATGCCATAAATCGCCGGAATACGCCCGTCGCCGCCGCGATCGTCATCGGCGCGGGTCAGCGCCATGAACCCCAGATAGACGAAGAACAGCAGCAACATCGAGGTCAGCCGCCCGTCCCATTGCCACCACGTGCCCCAGGTGGGTCGCCCCCAGATCGATCCCGTCGCGAGGCACAAAGCCGCGAACGCCGCACCGGGCAGCGCGATCGCGCGCGCCGCGATCATCGCCAGCGGATGCCGCCATACCAGAAAGGTCAGCGACGACACCGCGATCCCGCTCCACCCGGCCATGCCGAGCCACGCCGTCGGCACGTGAATGTAGAGGATCCGCACCGTCTCGCCCTGCAGATAATCGGGCGGGGTCCGCGCCAGCCCGCCCCACACGCCGTAAGCGATCAACAGCACGCCCGCCCAGAACAGCGGCGGCGTCAACGGACGCGCCAGTTTCAGGAAACGCGCCGGATTGGCGAAGGTGTGAAGGCTTGCCACGCATCACCGATACGCAAGATCGATCGGCGAATCTACAGGGCGTTTCGTCGCAGCCCCCGCGACTTATTCGGCGGCGCGCAACGCCTGTTCGTCATAATTGACGTCCTCCGGCAGCGCCCACAGCAAGTCGGGTTTGGTCAGCACCCGGCCATCCCAGGCGCGCACCTCGATCGGCGCGATCGGGCGCATGTCGCGCTTGTCGACCAGCACCGGGCTGGCGCGAAAGCCCGTTTCCCAGCGCTCGCCCCACTGCCGCAACGCCAGCATCGTCGGCAGCAACGCCGTGCCCTTCTCGGTCAGTTCATATTGAATCTTGCGCCGGTCCTCGGGCATCGCCGTGCGGGTCAAGATGCCATGATCGACCAATCGCCCCAGCCGGTTGGCGAGAATGTTGCGCGCGATGCCAAGTTCGGACTGGAACTGCTCGAAATGGTGCAAGCCGTTAAACGCAGCACGCAGGATCATGAAGCTCCAGCGTTCCCCCATCGCCTCCAGCGCCGCGGGCAGGCTGCACTTTACCAGTTCCCGCAAGGGTTCGCGCAGTTTTTCGTCCATAATCGTCAACCTTATCCCATCTTGACCCGTCATGGGACTGAAATATACGTTTCTACTTGCAACTCGCATGTGCAGCATTTAGGTGGCCCTTAGCAACTGATTTATGAGGACCGTCGCCATGATTCGTACGCTCGCCGCCGCTGCCGTTCTGGCCTCGGCCACTTTGCTCGCGCCGATGGCCGCCCATGCCGCCGACGACAATGCGTATTACGCCGCCACCCCGGTCGCCGCCCCCACCAAGACCGTGCTCATCACCAGCGGAACGCTGTGGAAGTGGAACAACACTGCCTTCACCGCCGCCAAGGGTCCGCAGCGCGACGTCATCGTGTGTGAAATGGTGGCCCAGCGCGCTGGCAAACTTTCGGCCTTCACCGCAGCAGGTCAGGCGTTCGACGCCGATGCGCTCGCCAAGTGCAACGCCCGCGTCAAATAAGCATCCTCCCCGAGAGGTGCATTGCCCCTTCCGCGCCCGCGCGGGAGGGGTTTTTTTGGCCTTCGGGCTAAACATGTTGCAAAGCAACAGGCTCAGACGCCATCTTGGGGCTAGATGCTACGCCAATATGAACTCGTCGATCGGGTCCTCGATTACGATCCCACTGCCAATGAGGCGCTGCTGAACCGCGCCTATGTGTTCTCAATGCAGGCACATGGCAGCCAGAAACGCGCCAATGGCGACCCCTATTTCAGCCACCCGATCGAGGTGGCCGGCATCCTGACCGATCTGCACCTCGACGACGAAACGATTGCGACCGCGATCCTGCACGACACGATCGAGGATACCGTCGCCACGCCCGAGGAGATTACACGGCTGTTCGGCCCCTCGGTCGCGCGGCTGGTCGACGGCGTAACCAAACTGTCCAAGATCGAGGCGCAGACCGAAAACGAACGCGCCGCCGAAAATCTGCGCAAATTCCTGCTGGCGATGTCCGACGACATTCGCGTGTTGCTGGTCAAGCTCGCCGACCGGCTGCACAACATGCGTACGCTGCATTTCATCAAGAATCCCGACAAGCGCAAACGCATCGCGCGCGAGACGATGGACATCTACGCCCCGCTCGCCGAGCGGATCGGCATGTACGAGTTCATGAAGGAGATGCAGACGCTCGCCTTCGCGCAGCTCGAACCCGAAGCCTATGAATCGATCACCAAGCGTCTTGCCCAGTTGAAGGAAGGCGGCGGCGACCGCATCGCCAAGATCGGGTCGGGGCTGAAACTGCTCCTGTCGCGCGCCGGGATCGAGGCCGAAATTTCGGGCCGCGAAAAGCATCCCTATTCGATCTGGAAGAAGATGGCCGAGCGCCATATCAGCTTCGAACAATTGAGCGACATCATGGCGTTCCGCGCGATCGTGCCGACCGAGGAGGCGTGTTACGCGGCGCTGGGCGTAATCCACCGCCGCTGGCCGATGGTGCCGGGGCGCTTCAAGGATTATATCTCGACCCCCAAGCGCAACGGCTATCGCTCCCTCCACACCAGCGTTATCCACGCCGACAATACCCGCGTCGAAATCCAGATCCGCACACACGACATGCATGAAGAGGCCGAGCTCGGCCTCGCCGCGCATTGGGCGTACAAGCAGGATCCGATGAACGGGCGCGTGCGCCCCGACACGCAGGTGAGCTGGATCCGCGATCTGGTCGAAATCCTCGACAATGCCGAAAGCCCCGAGGAACTGCTCGAACATACCAAGATGGCGATGTACCAGGATCGCATCTTCGCCTTCACCCCCAAGGGCGAGCTGCACCAATTGCCCAAGGGCGCATCGCCGATCGACTTCGCTTATGCCGTCCATACCGATTTGGGCGACCAGGCGGTCGGGGCCAAGATCAACGGCCGCGTCGTGCCGCTGCGCACGACGATCGAAAATGGCGACCAGGTGCAGATTCTGCGTTCCAAGGCGCAGGAGCCGCAGGCCAATTGGCTGAACTTCGCCATCACGGGCAAGGCACGCGCCGCGATCCGGCGGCATTTGCGCCACAAGGAACGCGTCGAAACGCAGGCGCTCGGCCGCAAGATGTATGACGAGCTCGTCTCGCGCCTGCCTGCCCCGCTCGCCGGCAATGCGCAGGCGATGGCCATGCAGCGGCTGAAGGTCGCGGACGAAGCGGCCTTGCTCGAAGCGATCGCCCGCCGCCGCCTGCCCGATGCGGCGGTGATGGAGGCGCTGATGCCGGGCTCGGCCGGTGCCGATGCGTTGCGCGACTTGCCCCCGCAATCTAGCGCGATTTCAATTCGCGGGCTGACCGCCGGGGTCGCCTTCGATCTCGCCGAATGTTGCCATCCCGTACCCGGCGACCGCATCGTCGGCTTACGCCGCCCCGACGCCGGGATCGAGGTCCACACGATCGACTGTCCGGTCCTCGCTGCCGCCGACGACGCCGATTGGGTCGATCTGTCGTGGGGTGACAAGACCGAAGGCGCGACTGGCCGCATCTCGGTGGAGGTCAAGAACGAACCTGGCGCACTCGGCACGATCGCGACGATCATCGGCGCGCAAAAGGCCAATATCGTCAATTTGCGGCTCGACAATCGCGACACCGGCTTCCACACCAATACGATCGATGTCGAAGTGCACGACGTCCACCATCTGATGCGCGTGATCGGTGCGCTGCGCGCGGCGGACGCGGTCAACAGCGTCATCCGCGTCTGATCTCTCCCCGGCGCACAACTTCCCCATGACGGCACCGCGACGACACGCTATTCAGCAGGCATGTCGCGTCCCACATCCCCCGCTTTGTCCGTTGTCATCCCCTGTTATAACGAAGCGGCATGCCTCGCCGTGCTGCATGCGCGCGTAACCGCCGCCGCGCGCGCCGCTGTGGGCAACGATTACGAAATCCTGCTGATCAACGATGGCTCGCGCGACGATAGCTGGGGCGAGATGCAGCGCCTCGCCGCCGACGACCCGCGCCTGGTGGTCGTCAACCTGTCGCGCAACCACGGACACCAGCTCGCGCTCACCGCCGGGCTCGATCTGTGTTCGGGCGCGCAGATCCTGATTATCGATGCCGATCTGCAGGACCCGCCCGAATTGCTGACCGACATGCGTGCCGCGATGGCCGCGCAGGGGGCCGATGTCGTTTATGCGGTACGCCGCAAACGCGAGGGCGAGACGCTGTTCAAGAAAGCCACCGCCGCCGCTTTCTACCGCTTGCTCGACCGCGTCACCGACACCGCCATCCCGCTCGACACCGGCGATTTCCGCTTGATGAGCAGGCGGGCGCTCGACGCCTTCCTGTCGATGCCCGAACAGGCCCGCTTCATTCGCGGCATGGTCGCCTGGGTCGGCTTCAAGCAGATCCCCTTCCCTTATGACCGCGCCGAGCGCCATGCGGGGGAAACCAATTATCCGCTCGGCAAGATGATCCGCCTCGCGCTCGACGCGGTCACCGGCTTTTCGACCGCGCCGTTGCGCTTCGCCAGCCATTTGGGCCTGGCGCTGACGGCGGCATCGTTGCTGCTGTTCCTCTATATCGCGGTCGGCTTTTTCAGCGGCAGCGCGGTCGCGGGTTGGACCTCGACGATGCTCGTCGTCGTGCTGCTCGGCGCGTTCCAGATGTTCGTGCTGGGCATGATCGGCGAATATCTCGGGCGGCTGTATGTCGAATCGAAGCGCCGCCCGCTCTATCTGGTTGCCGATGTGGTGGGGCCGATCCAGGGGCGGGCGACGCTCGGCTATCGCGCGGAAGCCCAGCCCCAGCCCGTTCGCCCGGAGCTTGTCGAAGGGCAGCGCTCACCGCAGGAACCAGGCCTTGCGGAAAGCAGTGCTTCGACAGGCTCAGCACGAACGGAGGGGTGACCCCCCTTATTTCACCGAAGCGAGCGTCACGATCGACACGCCCGGCGACAGCGGTACCCGGCCGACCAGGTGACGCTCCAGCCGGAAAACCGCCTCGAACAGCGCGTTCACCGGCCCGGGCGGCGGGGAATCGTCGCTATCGTCCTTGCCGCGAATCCGCCCCGCCACGCGCGATGCGACCGCGAGCGGAAACAGCAGCGAGTTGAACCAGCGCAGGCCATTATGCTTCAGCCCCGCCTTGCCGATCGCCGCGCCCAGCGTCGCCTTGGAATAGCGTCGGTGATGGTGGTTGACGACATCGTGCGCGCTCCACATCCATTGGTGCGCGGGCACCGCGATCAAAATCTTGCCGCCGGGCTTCAGGCATTCCCCCATCGCCTTCAACGCCGCGACATCGTCTTCGATATGCTCGACGACATCGAGCACCGCGATCAGATCATAGGCACCGCGCTCGACCCCGGTCAGTTCGGGCAAGGGGGCAGCACCAACCGGCTTGCCCAGCCGCTCACTGGCAATCGCACGCGCGGCGGGATCAATCTCAATTGCCTCGACCGTGCCGAAAGCGCCAAGCATCGGCAGATTGTGGCCTGTGCCGCAGCCAATCTCCAGGATACGCGCATCGGCGGGCAAATGCCCTTTGCGCGCCAGATAGTCGGCCAGGATGTCGCGCCGCGCGCGATACCACCAATGCGTCGAATCATGCGCCGCCATGCGGTCGTAAACGATTCTATCCAAGGTCGACGCATCCCATCTTATTTGAACACCAGATAGCGGTTGAGCACGAAGGTCATCCCCGTTGCCAGCACGATCGCGGGCAGCAGCGGCACCCAGCCGGGATAACCGAGCTTGGCGGTGCCGATCCAGGTGATCAGCGCGTTCAGCGCCATCCCCGATGCTTGCACCAGCACGAACTGCACTTGCTGCGCCGCCCCCCGCGCGCCCGTGCCATGCCCTTTGAAGCTCCAGCGGCTGTGCAGGAAAAACCCCGCCGTCACCGCGACCGCAAACGCGAACGGCACGGCATAGACCGCATGCTGCCGCTCGAACACATACAGCGTCAGCGGCAGGTACACCGCCGAATAGAGCACCGTCGACAATCCGCCGGCGATGCCGAACCGCACCATCTGGCCGAACAGCGGGTTCGACCGCCAGCGATCGACGTGTTGGAGGAGTGTCGTCACGTTTGCTTGCCCTTTACGCGTGCCGCAGTAGAGCGCGATCTCGGTCTAGGAAAGCGGTTTGGATGACGGGTGGTTCGCTGATGCGCAGTGTGGAGCGGGATTGGGTCCGCCTGAGCCTGATCGCCTGGCTTTGTATCGCCATCTATTTCGTGCACGATCGCTGGGTTGGTATCCATTATCTGCAGCTTGGCGACACCGACGACAATATGCGGCTGATGCAGGTGCGCGCCTGGTTGGGCGGGCAGGGCTGGTACGATCTGCGTCAATATCGGCTGAACCCGCCCGGCGGCTATGACATTCACTGGAGCCGGATCGTCGATTTGCCGATCGCCGGGCTGATCCTGCTGCTGCGTCCGTTCGTCGGCGCGCGCGAAGCCGAGATGCTCGCTTGCGGCATTGCCCCGCTGCTGCCGCTGAGCATCGCCATCCTTGGCCTGGGGGCCACGGTCCGGCGCCTGATCAGCCCCTATGCCTGGCCGCTCGCAATCGCCTTGCTGCTCTGCTGTTCGGCGACGCTCTTGATGTACATGCCCGAACGCATCGATCATCACGGCTGGCAGCTCGCCATGCTCAGCCTGACGGTGGCGGGCCTGTCCGATCCAAAGGGGATACGCGGCGGTGCGATCGTCGGCTTGGCGAGCGCGGTGTCGCTCGCGATCGGGCTGGAGATGCTGCCTTATGCCGCCATCGCTGGTGCGATCCTCGCGCTGCGCTGGATCTGGGATCGCGCCGAAGCCCAGCGCTTGTCGATCTATGCGCTGTGCCTGGGGGCCGGGAGCGGAATCGGCTATGCGCTGTTCGCCTCTTACGGCAACGCCGCGCTGCGCTGCGACGCGCTGACGCCAGTATGGCTGAGCGTGATGGTGATGGCGGGCGCTTTGCTGTTCGCACTGGCCTGGTCCAATCCCGCCAATCGCTGGGTGCGCCTCGCGCTTGCCATCGCGGCGGGCGCGGTGATCGTGATCGGCTTCGCCTTGGTCTTCCCGCAATGCCTTGGCCGCCCCGAACAGGCCTCGCCCGAATTGCAGAAGAACTGGCTCAACATGATCCGCGAGGCGCGGCCAATCTATGTCCACCCGTTCCGCGTCGCCTTCCCGGTCGCGATCATGCCGGTGGTCGGCGTGATCGGCGCGATCATCGCGACGTGGCGCGCGCGCGGCACCGCGCTGGGTGCGGCGTGGGCGACGGTCTTGCTGTTCGTCACCGGGGCCGCCTTGCTGCTGCTGTGGCAAGCGCGCGCAGGGCCTGCCGCACAAATGCTGGCGGTGCCCGGCGCAGTGGCGCTGGCATGGCTGCTGATCCCCTATCTGCAAGCCCAGCGCTCACCGCTGGTGCGCGTGCTCGGGACGGTTGCCGTGATCCTGCTGGTCGGCTCCGGTCTGTTTGCCGGGCTGGCCATCCGCTTCCTGCCGATCGACCGGCCGACCAAGCGCGTCCAGATCATCGATCGCGCCAGCGGTTCGTGCCCGACGATGACCGCTTTGAGCCCGCTCAACCGTTATCCGGCGCAGACGATCTTCAGCTTCGTCGATCTGGGGCCGCGCATCATCACCATCACCCATCACAATGCGGTGGCGGGGCCCTATCACCGCAATGGCGATGCGATCCTGGATGTGCAGCACGCCTTTTCCGGCACGCCCGAAAATTTCCGCGCGATCGCCAAGCGCCACGGCGCGACGATGTTGCTGATTTGCCCCAACATGGCCGAATCGACGATCTACCGCGTGCGCGCGCCCGGCGGCTTTTACGACCAGCTCGCCCACCGCAAGACCTTCGACTGGCTAGAGCCGCTACCGCTGCCTGCCAAATCGCCGCTGCGGCTGTGGCGGATCAAGCCAGACTGATCTTGATCCCGTCGATCACGAACTGCACGGCGAGCGCCGCCAGCAGCACGCCGAGAAGCCGCGTGATCACCGCTTCGATCTTGGCCCCCAGCACGCGCATGATCGGCCCCGCAGCAAGCAGGGAAACCAGCGTCAGCAGCAGGATCGTCGCCAGCGCACCGAGCACGACAAGCGAGCGCTCGATCCCCTCATTGCGGCCCATCAGCAGCATGACCGAGGCGATCGACCCCGGCCCCGCGATCATCGGCATCGCCATCGGGAAGATCGATACATCGTCATGCGGCTCGGCAGCGATCTTGGCGGCGCGGTCCTCGCGGCGTTCGGTGCGTTTTTCGAACACCATTTCCAGCGCGATCAGGAACAGCATGATCCCGCCCGCGATGCGGAAGCTCGCCAGGCTGATCCCCAGCCCATGCAGCAACGCTTCGCCGAACAACGCGAACACCAGCAAAATGCCCGCCGCCACCAGCACCGCGCGCAGCGCCATCGCGCGCGCATGCACCGGCGTCGCCCCCGCCGTCAGCCCGGCATAGATCGGCGCGCACCCCGGAGGATCGATCACCACGAAGAAGGTGATGAGCGAGGAGATGTAGAGTTCGATCATTTGGGGGCGGCAATCTTGTCGTCGATGACGGTCACCAAACGCGTGCGACCCCATTGCTGTGCGGTAAACTTGCGGGAACCATTATCGGCAACGTGCCAATCCCACCACAATGTTCCGTCCCTGGACTGGCCAGCGCCAGCTCCTGGCACGCGCGGTAATTGGCTGGTGTCCACCATCCAATGTCTGCCGCACGAGGACCTGATCATTTTCGGAGACTTCGGGACATGGCGCCCGACCTTCAAATCATCCCCACCATCGACGATCCACTTCCAGCCGCCATCCGGCTGGCGCTGCCACACGGTGGAAAAATAACCGACCGACCCGTCGGGCCGCTTCCACCCGCCGGTGTTGACCGCGAGCGATCCATCGCACGACACATAGCTTGCGGTCGGCCACCAGCTGATCGCCTTGGCCGGGTCCGTGCGGTCCTTCAGCCACGCTTGCGCATTGACCGGCTGCGGCACGAACATCGTCGCATCGGCTGCCGCCCATTTGCGGAACGCGGTCCATTGCCCGAGCGCCTGCGCATCGGCGGCAAAGGCGCGTTCGGCGTCGAGGGCGGACCCAAGCTCCGTTCGCCCTGAGCCTGTCGAAGGGCTCCTCTCCGCGCGCGCGGCGGCAGGGGCTTCGACAGGCTCAGCCCGAACGGATGTTGGGGAAGCGGTCGCCGCCAGCAGCAAGGCTGCGATCACAAATCGCCCTCGCCGACCACGCCTTCGCGCCGCTCGGCCGAGAGCAGTGCGTTGCGCAGCAGGCAGGCGATCGTCATCGGGCCGACGCCGCCCGGCACCGGCGTCACCGCGCCCGCCACGCTCATCGCGCCCGCAAAATCGACATCGCCGACCAGCCCGGCCTCGGTGCGGTTGATGCCGACATCGATCACCGTCGCGCCGGGCTTCAGCCATTCGCCCTTGATCATTTCGGGCCGCCCGACCGCCGCCACGACGATGTCGGCGCGCTTGATCACGCTCGACAGGTCGCGCGTGCGCGAATGCGCGACCGTGACGGTGCAGCTTTCCGCGATCAGCAATTGCGCCATCGGCTTGCCGACGATGTTCGAGCGCCCGATCACCACCGCATCGAGCCCGGCGAGATCGCCCAGCACATCCTTCAGCAGCATCACGCAGCCAAAGGGCGTGCACGGCACGAACCCCGGCAGCCCCGTCGCCAACCGCCCGGCGTTGACCGGGTGGAAGCCATCGACGTCCTTGTCGGGGTCGATCCGGGTGAGCACGGTGCGCTCGTCAATATGCCCGGGCAGCGGCAATTGCACGAGGATGCCGTCGATCGCGGGATCGGCGTTGAGCGCATCGACCAGATCGAGCAGCGCGTCCTGCGGCACATCCGCAGGCAGGCGATGCTCGACGCTGACCATCCCGGCCTCACGCGTCGCGCGCCCCTTGTTGCGGACGTACACCGCCGAAGCCGGATCTTCGCCGACCAGCACCACCGCCAGCCCCGGCGCGCGCCCGGCCTGGCCCACGAACGCCGCGACCCGCGTGGCAATGCGCGCGCGCAAGCCCGCCGCAAAGGCTTTTCCATCAATCAACGCGGCGGTCATGCCAGGAACTTTCGGTTTGGAACGGGCAGTTTAGAGCGGGGCTCCGAGGAGCAGATGCGCATCGAGGTTGACCAGCACGATGCTGATCAGCCGCAGGATCAGCAGCACGGCGAACGGCGCCAGGTCGAGCGCCCCGAAATCGGGCAATACGCGGCGCAGCGGGCGGTAGAGCGGGTCGGTGCCGCGATTGAGCCCGGTGTAAATCGCCCGAATGAACTCGTTATAGGTGTTGATCACGTTGAACGACACCAGCAGCGACAGGATGACTTGCACCAGCACGATCAGCGTCACCGCGTCGATCAGGACCTGCAAGAGTTGGATGATCGTATGCAAAAAGCGTCTCCGACGTTGGTGGGCCTATTCTAGCGCGATCGCGCCGATGCGACCACCCCTGGCGACGAACGGTGCTTAGCGCCGCACCAGCGTGCCCGCCCCGCGCCGGGTGAAGATTTCCAGCAGCATCGCATGCGGCACGCGCCCGTCGAGAATGACGGCGGCGTCCACCCCGCCCTCGACCGCATGGACGCAGGTTTCGAGCTTGGGGATCATGCCCCCCTTGATCGTGCCATCGGCGCGGAGTGCCGCGACGCCCGCGGGGTCGAGATCGGTCACCAGTTCGCCATTCTTGTCGAGCACGCCGACAACATCGGTCAGCATGAACAGGCGTTCGGCACCCAAGGCCGCCGCGATCGCGCCCGCCATCGTATCGGCGTTGATATTATAGGTGTGCCCGTCGGCCCCGATCGCGATCGGCGCCACCACCGGGATGATCCCGGCTTGCGACAGCGTATCGATGATCCGCCGGTCGACCCCGACCGGCTCGCCGACAAAGCCCAGATCGACATGGCGTTCGATCCCCTGCAAGGTGTCGGGCGTATCGCGTCCAACCTTGGCAGCGGTGACGAAGCCCGCATCCTTGCCCGAAATGCCGACCGCGCGCCCGCCCGCCTGGCCGATCCAGCCGACGATTTCCTTGTTGATCGATCCCGCCAGCACCATTTCGGCGATGTGCGCGGTCTCGGCATCGGTCACGCGCAGGCCATCGACGAAGCGCGATTCGACCCCCAGCCGCTTGAGCATCGCGCCGATCTGCGGGCCGCCGCCATGCACCACCACGGGGTTGATGCCGACCGCCTTCATCAGCACCACATCCTCGGCGAAATCGCGCGCCAGTTCGGGGTCGCCCATGGCATGGCCGCCATATTTCACGACAAAGGTCTTACCGGCGTAACGCTGCATATACGGCAGCGCCTCGACCAGCGTCTCGGCCTTGGCGAGCAATTCGGGGGCGGGGGAATGATCGGTCATGGCGGGAACCTTCTGCTCCCCTCCCGCTCGCGGGAGGGGTTGGGGGAGGGCCTGTCGGGCAGTCGCGGCGCTCCATGCCCTCCCGACGCCAGCCGCGCAACAGCGCGCATGGCGCAGGACACGAATCTCAGCGGTCGAGCCGCTTCCCCAAGGCGACGAAGCCGGTGATCAGGAACGGCACCAGCACGATCGACAGCACCACTTTGGTCAGCATCTGGCCCGCCATTAGTTCGACGATCGGGCGTTCGCCATAAAAAGAGATCGAGATGAACAGCACGGTGTCGACGATCTGGCTGACGACGCTCGCCACCATCCCGCGGAACCACACCAGCCGCCCGCGCCCCTCTTGTCCCTTCAACTTGTCGAAGATGAAGACGTTGAGCGTCTGCGATGTGCCATAGGAGATGAATCCCGCAACCATCATCCGCAGCCCCTGTCCGACGACAATCGGAAAGGCGGCGACGGCGGGCGGGTACATGCCCGAATCATTGGGCAGCGCCAGCACCAGCTGAATCAGCAGCGCCGACACGATCAGCGGCACGAACCCGAAGCGCACCAGCGCGGTCGCGGTCTTCTGCCCGTGCAACTCGGCCACCGCGCTCGACAGCACGACCAGGATCAGGAAGCCGAAGATCCCCGCCTCGACCGCGAGCGGCCCCAGCGCGACCTGTTTGACGCCGAGCACGCCCGCCATGCAGACCATGCCGCCGTACAGGATCGAGAAAACGAAAAGCGAGCGCGGAATGCCGCCAACCGCGGTGGGAGCAGGGGTGTTCATCGCAGCGACGCTAGCCGGTTTCGCCGCCAGGTCAAAGCACGCGACGCGAGCCGAGCCACCGCAAACCCCTATCGCTCACGAAACCCACGTGTATGGTGGGCCGCCGTGCGCGCCGATTGCGGCGGCCTGGGCGTTACTGCGGGGGACATGTGGGTACTTTTCCGGTCGGCATCATAGGCATCCTCGTCATCCTGGGACTCGCCTTCCTGCTGTCGAACAACAAGCGCGCGATCCGGCTGCGCGTCGTCGGGGCGGCGTTCGCGCTGCAAGTGACGATCGCCTTCATCGTGCTGCGCAGCGACATCGGTCGCCACGTGATTGAGGGCATGTCGCGCGGGGTCTGGGCGCTGCTCGGCTATGCCAAGGCCGGCACGATGACCATTTTCGGCGGCCTTGCCAGCGACCCCACTTTCGGCAGCGCCTTCGTCTTTTCGGCACTGCCGGTGATCATCTTCTTCGCGGCCTTGGTCTCGATCCTCTATCACCTCGGCATCATGCAATTCGTCATCCGCTGGGTCGGCGGCGCGATCGAGAAGGTGATCGGCGTGTCCAAGGTCGAGGCCTTGTGCGCCGCTGCCAACATCTTCGTCGGCCAGAGCGAATCGCCGCTGGTGATCCGCCCCTATCTCGCCAGCCTCACCCCGCCGCAATTGTTCGCGGTGATGACGGTCGGCATGTCGGGCGTCGCGGGCACGATCCTGCTCGCTTACGCGACCTTCCTAGGCCAGGGCGCGCTGCCCTATCTGCTCGCCGCGTCGTTCATGTCGGCACCGGGCGGGCTGCTGATGGCCAAGATCATCATGCCCGACGTGTCGCTGACGCCCGTCGGTGAATTGCCACTGGGCGACGACCCCGAAGAGGCCGTGCTGCACGTCGCCGAACAGGCGCTGGAGGAGGAACGCGCCGCCAACCTCATCATGGCGGCGGCGAACGGCGCCCAAACGGGCGTGCGCATCGCGGTCGCGGTCGGCGCGATGGTGCTGGCGTTCGTCGGCCTGGTCGCGCTCGCCAACGGTATCTTGGGTGGTGTCGGTCCCACCTTGGATTGGATAGGCGGCGGCTTTGATGGCTTAGCGAGCTATTTCGAACTCTACCCTATTCGGATGACTGGTCGGATATTTGGCGCTCTATTCCACGCTCTAGCATCAGTATTTCCGTCCAACTTGTCGTTTCAGATGATTCTCGGCTACATTTTCGCGCCGGTCATGTATCTGCTCGACATTCCGTGGCACGAGGCGCGCATCGCCGGGCAATTGTTCGGGCAGAAGATCGTACTCAACGAATTCGTCGCCTTTATCGATCTCGGCAAGATGAAGGACCTGTCGCCACACA
This sequence comes from Sphingomonas sp. DC1600-2, assembly GCF_049897605.1. Classification (NCBI taxonomy): domain Bacteria; kingdom Pseudomonadati; phylum Pseudomonadota; class Alphaproteobacteria; order Sphingomonadales; family Sphingomonadaceae; genus Sphingomonas; species Sphingomonas sp. DC1600-2. The sequence goes on along the minus strand of NZ_JAFCWO010000001.1, from coordinate 90,660 downwards.
CCACCGCCGTCGTCACCTTTGCGCTGTGCGGCTTCGCCAATTTCTCGTCGATCGCGATCCAGATGGCCTCGACCGGCAGCCTCGCCCCCAATCAGCGCCCGATGATCGCCAAACTCGGCCTGCGCGCGCTGGCGGCGGGGAGTCTGGCGAATTTGATGTCGGCGGCATTGGCGGGGCTGCTGCTGGGGTAGCGCGAGTCTTTTTCTCACGCGAAGGCGCGAAGCCGCGACGAAGAGATAAGAATTGGTTCGCGCAGAGGCGCGGAGGACGCGGAGAAGAAAGAGGGACGTGGCGCAGCCTCGTGCCCGAAAATTCGCGCCTTGTCGGTCTCCCGATCGATACCGGGCGCATCTTCTCTGCGTCCTCCGCGCCTCTGCGCGAACAAACCTTCTTCTCTTCGCGCCTTCGCGGCTTCGCGTGAAAAGGATACGCGCATCGCTCAGCGCCGCAGCATCGCCTTTTTCAGCTTGGCGTGCGCCGAGGCCTTGATCTGGCACACGCGCGCAGCGCCGACGCCAATCACCTGGCCGATCTCTTCAAGGTTCATTTCCTCGACATAGTAAAGCTGCACCACCAGCATCTCGCGCTCGGGCAGACTAGCGATCGCCGCGATCAGCGTGTCGCGCTCCTCGCCTTCGGACAGTTGCGCGAAGGCGTCCGGCTCGTCGCTCGCAAACCACGGCCCTTCGTCCGAATAGACATCCTCGATCGGCTCGAAGCGCACCGGCTGCGCATTGGCATAGTCCAGCCGCAGCTTGTCCGGGGTCACGCCGAGCCGCGCGGCGACCTGCGCTTCCTGCGGCGCGTGGCCGAGTTCTGTGGTCAGCGCAGCGACCGTGTCGGCATAAAGGCGCTTGCGCTGCATCGCGCCGCGCGTGATCGTGGCGCTGCGCCGCAATGCATCGATCATCGATCCGCGCACGCGCGTGACCAGATATTGCTCGAACGTCACTTGCCCGCGTTCCTCAAAGGCACTGGCCGCTTCCACCAGGGCGACAAGCCCGATCTGCACCAGATCCTCGACTTCGATCGCGGACGACATGCTGCCATGCACGTGCCACGCGATCCGGCGCACCAGCGGCAGATGCTTCTTCGCCAGCAGCGACACATCGGGCGCGCGGGAGCGGCGATAGATCAGCGGCATCGCCTCGGTGAAGGTCGCGAAATCGGGCTGCGCGGTCATGCGGGCAGAGCTCCAGGGGCACCGATTACGGCGACGACTTCGACCGATTTGTCCTCGGGGACTTCGAAGAAGCTCATCACCGGAATGTCGGGCAGACAGGTTTTGACGAGTTTGCGGATCGCCACGCGGATTGCGGGCTGGACGACGAGCGCGAACGGCTTGGCCTCGTCGACAAAGGGTTGCGCGGCGCGTTGCAGCGCGTCGACGATGCGGCGGCCGAGATCGGGCTCGATCGTGTGGCGGCGCGACGGATCGCTGCGCATTGCCTGGCCGAGCAGGCCTTCCAGCCCGCCCTCCAGCGTCATCACGCGCAGCGGCTCGCGTACGCCGCACAGTTTGCCGATGATCAAGCCGCCAAGATCGGGGCGGATCGCCTCGATGATCTCGTCGGCATCGAGCGTCTTTTGCGCGGCGACCGCGATCGCGGCGGCGATGCGGCGGAATTCCTTGAGCGGGATATTCTCGGCCAGCAGCCCGCGCAGCACTTGCGTCAACGTGGTCAGCGGCAGCGGGTTGGGCGACAGCGACGCGACGAGGTTGGCGGCGCGCTCCTTCAGCCCGTCGAGCAGCGCCTGCACTTCGTCGGGGCCGAGCAGTTCGGCCGCATGGACGCCCAATTGATGGTTGAGATGCGTCGCCATCACGGTGCCCGGATCGACCACGAGATAGCCCGCCCCGGTCGCGGCATCGGCATCGCCCGGTGCGATCCAAACCGCGTCGAGCCCGAAGGTCGGGTCCTTGGCGCGCTTGCCCATCAGACCGCCGACCGCTTGGCCCGTGTCGAGCGCCAACATTTCCTCGGGCGAGACGCTGTCCTCGCCGACGACCACGCCGCCGACGATGATGCGATAGGCATAAGGCGACAAATTGATGTCGTCGCGCACGCGCACTTGCGGGATGACGAAACCCATTTCCTTGGAGAGCTGCCGCCGTACCCCGGTGATCCGCCCCATCAACGGCGCACCGCGACGTTCATCGACCAGCGGCACCAGGCCGTAACCGATGTCGAGATTGACCTGCATCGTGTCGGCGACTTCGTCCCAGCCGATCTTGGAATGGTCGACCGGCTCGGCGGGCGCGGTTTCCACAGGGGCCGGGCGGTTGGCGGCCTGGCGCATCTTCCACGCGGCAAAGCCAGCCAGCGCGGCGGCTGGCAGGATGACGAGGTGCGGCATCCCCGGCATCAGGCCGAGCAAAGCGAGGATGATCGCGACCGGCGTCCACGTCCGCGCCGAGCCGAACTGGCTGCCGATCTGGCCCGCCAGATCCATGCTCGAGGTAACGCGCGTCACGATCGCCGCCGCCGCGATCGACAGCATCAGCGACGGGATCTGCGCGACCAGCGCGTCGCCGATCGCCAGCAGCACATAATTATGCGCCGCCGCCGAGATCGTCATGCCGTGGCTGACTGGCCCCAGGATCAGGCCGCCGATGATGTTGGCGGCCAGGATCAGCAGGCCCGCAACCGCGTCGCCCTTCACGAATTTGGACGAACCGTCCATCGAGCCGTAGAAATCGGCCTCGGTCGCCACTTCGACGCGGCGCACTTTGGCTTCTTCCGGGGTGATCAGGCCGGCGTTGAGATCAGCGTCGATCGCCATCTGCTTGCCGGGCAAGGCGTCGAGCGTGAAGCGTGCCGACACTTCGGACACGCGGCCCGCGCCCTTGGTCACCACAATCATGTTGATGATGACGAGGATCGCAAAGACGAACAGGCCAACGACATAGTCGCCGCCGATGAGGAAGGTGCCGAACGCCTCGATCACATGGCCCGCGGCGCTCTCGCCCTCATGGCCGTGCACCAGTACCACGCGCGTCGAGGCGACGTTGAGGCTCAAGCGGAACAACGTCGCGAACAGCAACACCGTCGGGAAGGCCGAGAAATCGAGCGGCTTCTGCGCGTTGAGCGACACCATCAGCACGGCCAGGCTGATCGTGATGTTCATGATGAAGAACACATCGAGCAGCGCCGACGGGATCGGCACCACCATCAGCACGACCAGCAGCAGGATCGCCACCGGCAAGGCGGCGGAGCGCAGCAGCGGCAACACGCCGCCAGATTTCAGGCCACCCGACTTCAACGCAATCGCCACCGCTTACGCTCCCATCTGCGCGAGCATCATGTAGGCCAGCCGGGCATTGGCAGGCGTCGGACGCAGCAGGCTAGCGCTTTCGACGCGCGCGCCATTGCCGCCGGCCGCACCGCTTAGCCGATCGAGCGTCGACTGCGCCCACACGGCCGCATCGGCGGTCGAGCTTTCGTCATTGCCGGGAATGACATCCGCGCCCCAACTGCCGAGCCGCGTCGCCGCGAGCCCCGACACCGCCGCAACCGGCGCGCTGGCCCCGGCGGCACTCTGGTCGAGCTTGGCCGAGAAGCGGCTGTAAATGTCGGCAAGCGAGCGTGGCTCGCCATTGGCGGCAAAGAAGACGCTGCGATTGGCATGGGCGGCGGCGGGGAATATCGACGCGCCGCTTTTATCGGGGGAGGTCTGCAAAGCGGTCAGGAACGAGCGTGCGCCGCCAAGACCCAGGAAGTGGGCCATATAGAGGTCCGTGCCGGTCGCCGTCCGCCCGGTCGCGCTTTCCAGCGCATTCTTGTTATCGCTGGCATGTTCGGCCGCCATCATCGACGCCGTGGCGGGATCGTTGCGCAGCGCCAGGATCGCGCGGCGCGTCGCGGGATCGGCAACCGTCGCGCGGCCGGTCGACGTGACGCTGATCGCATCGGCCGCCCAGCCAAGCCCATGTTCGGCCCCGTGCGCCTTGACCACGCGCAGCCAGCTTTGGTCGACGAATTGATACAGGCCGGTCGCGCTCGATGTGCCCGCTTTGGCATCGGCGCGCAGGCCGCTTTCCAGCTTGGCCTGGCCCAGCAGATAGTTGAAATCGATGCCGGTCGACTGGCTGGCATTGGCGATCGCCGTACGAATCGCCCCGCCGCCGAGGCTTTTCACCTCGCTGGCGGCACCGTTCAAAAGGGAGAGTGGATTGAAAGGCATCGGTCCCCGGCTGCGTCCTGGCTATTCGAGCGAATAGTCAGACGAACATCAGCAAGAGCCGTGCCAGTTATCCTTAATTAGACGTAAGCCACGCTCGGGTCAGGCGTAAGCCGCAATCCCCATGCCCGGGCGATACACCGTCCCCGGGGCGGAGCCGACCGCCACACCGGCAGACCCGGTCAAGGTTTGCAGGCGGCGGCGAACATTTGCCGCCATCAGGTTGACATAGATGCGGCAGGTCTCGTTCAGGCGATGCGCTTCATCGGCAAGGGCCCGCAATTCCGGGCTGGCAGGCCCCGTGCCGAACGCCGCAACCGCTTCGATTGCGACGAGCTTTTCCTGCGTTGCCGCCTCGAGCGCGAGCACGTCATTGGTCTTGAGCGCGGCGATCTCTGCGTGGAGCGATTCGATGACGCGGATCAGCGCATCCCGCCGCGAGGAACCGGGAAGGTTCATTTTTTCGGGCTCCAATAGAGTTTCAGGGCGAGCATCCGATCGGCAATGGTTTCGGGGAAAAGCGGATAGCTGCCGTCGCGTACGGCCTGGCGCACCTGCTCGACCCGCTTGCTTTCGACCGGGGCCTGCTTGCCGAAGTCGAAAGCGAGCGCCGACAGTTCCAATTGCTTGGCCGCGGCCTCGCTCGGCTGCGCTGCCGCCTTTGCCGTTTGCGCAGATGCTGCCACCGGCACGACCAGACGGTCTTGTGTCGTGACAGCCTTTGCTCCGATCGGTTCCACCATTGCCTGCACCTTTGCGGTTTCCGCTGACATGATGGAAGAACGACCGATCGCGACGGACCTTAAGAAATTATTCTATCCATCGGCAGATACCGTGCTGACTCATTCGGTCCAACCGGGCAGTGTCGCGCGGCCACTGGCGATCGCGACCGCCTGCACCGGCGCGCGCGCGCTGTCGACCTTGACCAGAAACCGTCCCCCCGCGACCGCATCGCCCGCGGCAATCCCTTCCCGGGTGATCGAAAAGCCCGGCGATCCGGCGCTGATCGTCACCGGGTCGCCGCGCTTGATAACGTAGACCGGCCGCAGCGGGGTCGCTTCCGATGGCGTGATGACCAGCGGAGCCGCCCCCTTGGGCACCACGGCCGGGGTGCGGATTGGCACGAACAACCGCCATTGCGGCCCAGTGCACGTGACCACCACCGCGTCATGCGTCTCCGACCGCCACGCCATCGAAACCATCGGGCAGGCCGCCAGCTTCAGGCGGCTGTCGACCGGGGTACGCGCGCCCCCTTCATCGCCGATCGCCTTGCCGGCAAAGGCGGCGACCGCACGATCGAGCGTCGCGGTATCCTGGAAGGTTGGTGCCGCAGCCGCCGGAGTGGTCACCGCGATCAAGATTAGGGGGAGACGACGCAACATCGCATTATCCTCTGCAAAGGCGGCAAAGCGCGGTTGCCGGGCGGCACATCATTGCCGCCCTCCCGCATAGCCGGTGGAAACGGTGACGCTGCGCTGCCCCGGGCGGGCGGCAGCGACAATGGTGATACGGTTGGCGGGAACCGCGTGCGCCAGCAGCAGCGCGCTTGCCACCGCCCGCGCGCGGTCGGCAGCGAGCACGGCACCGCTGCCAGTGACCGGGTCAACATCGGCAGGCGAGCCATCGACCGCCCCGGCAACGCGAAACAGCATCCGGCGGTCGCGGGTCGCTTCGCGGGCCCAGCCGATCAACGCGTCAGGGGCCGTCGGCAGCACTGCCGAGCCCGGCGCAAAACCACGTATCGCGCCCGCCGACACCGCCATCGGCTCGGGCGTCGGGACGGACGACGGAGCAACCACATCCCGCACGCCAAAGCCCGCGCGCAGCCCGCGCGCGAGCGCTGCACGGTCAATCTGCTGGCTTGCCTGCAACAATACGAAAAATCCGACCAGCAGCAGCGCGAGATCGGCGAGTGTCATCAACCAGATCGGTCGTGAGGGCGTGAGGTCGGGAAGATCATCGTCAAGGGCGAGCGACATCAGGCCACCTCCGCCATCCGCGCGCGCGGGGCCTCGCGCGCTGCGAGCGCAATTAACGGGGCGTCGAGCCGCAAACGTTCCACCGCCTCATCCCGCGCGTGGCGGCGCAAGCGTGCCGCAATCGGCGCAAAGACCAGATTGGCGAGCACCGCGCCATAGAGCGTGGCGAGCAACGCAACCGCCATCGCCGCTCCGATCGCGCTCGGATCGCGCATTTTGACGAACATGCCGACCAGGCCGATCAAGGTGCCGATCATCCCCATCGCAGGGGCCGTGTCGGCCGCCCCGGCCCACAGCTCGGCTGCCGCCACGGCTCGTTCGCTGCGCGCGCGGCGGCGCTGGCGGAGCAGATCCGCCACCTCCTCCGACGTGCCACCATCGACGATCATCGCAACTGCGGCGGCGACATCGGTATCGGCAATGACCGAACGATCCAGCGCCATGACGCCGTGCCGCCGGGCGATCCGGCCGAAAGCGGCGATCTGGTCGAGCAGCGCATCCGCAACGAAATGCCGCCGCCCCAGGGTCAGCAAAGCCGCAAAGCCGTTCGCCAGATCGCGCGCGGGGGTGCGCAGGATCATCGCGGCAAGCGTGCCGCCGCCAACGATCGCGAAGGCGATGGGATCAAGGAACGGGGCGAGCAAGGCTATCATCCGCCTCGACACTGCAAGGCGCGGGCCAGATTGACCCGGATCGACGACACGCCGAGCGATGCCAACCGTCCACGCCGTCCCCGCCCGCACCGGAGGCAAAACCGGCAATCGCGTTGCCGCCGGGCGGCAAACCCTTGCCGGTCACGGGTGCCGCAGGCCCTTTTCTGCCGCTCCAGTGCATTTGGCACGGCCTTTGCTGATACCCCGTTGCGCAATCCGGCGCAGGAGACGGGCAATGCCCAGCGAAGGCCTTTTCGGAGTTCATGGTGCCGCACTCGAAGTGCGCTCGCAGCGCATGGGTGTGCTCGCCTCGAACATCGCGAATGCCTCCACGCCGGGCTTCAAAGCGCAGGACGTGGATTTCCACGCCGCGCTTGCAGCTGTGGAAAATGCGACGAACACCGGCGGCGACGTCAGCATCAAGGGCGCGTTGCAATATCGCGTGCCGTCGCAGCCGTCGCTCGATGGCAATACCGTCGAGCTGTCGACCGAACAGACCGCCTTTGCCGAAAACGCCGTCGCCTATCAGACGACGCTGTCCTTCCTCAACGGGCGCATCGGGCAAATCACCCGCGCGTTGAAAGGCGAATAAGCATGGCCGATCAGCCGCTCACCATTTTCCAGGTCGCCGGGCGCGCCATGTCGGCGCAGCTCGTGCGGATGAACACGACCGCGTCGAACCTCGCCAATGCCGGGTCCGTCGCGACCAGTGCCGACACCGCCTATCGCACGATCAAGCCGGTGTTCCGCACCCAGTTCGACAAGGCGACCGGGCTCGCCACCGTCAATGTCGAAAGCATCGTCCAGGCCGGCGAAACCCCAAACAAACGCTACGATCCGTCGCATCCGCTCGCCGACAAAGACGGCAATGTGTGGGAATCGGCGGTCGATGAAACGCGCGAGCTGGTCGACATGATGGAGACCGCGCGCAGCTACCAAAACAATGTCGAGGTCATGCAGACCGCGAAATCGCTGATCCTCGATACCCTCAAGATGGGACGTTAAACCATGGCTTCGACCTTCGATTCCACGCTGAACAGCCTCGGCATAAACTCCACCACCGCCAACACGACCAGTTCGGCGGTGGCCAAGAGCTCGCAATCGCTCGGCACGTCGGACTTTCTCAAGCTGATGACCGCGCAACTCCAGAATCAGGACCCCTTCGCGCCCGTCGACAACAACCAGATGGTCGCCCAGCTCGCGCAGATCACCAGCACGTCGGGCATCAGCGACATCAACACGACGCTGAAGGCCATTCAGGACAAGCTCGGCTCGACCTCTTCCAGCGACGCGCTGTCCTATGTCGGGAAGACCGTGCTGACCGAAGGATCGACCGCTTATGGCCGCACTTCGGGCGGCCTGGCCGGCGCGGCCGAGCTCGATGCCGATGCGACCGACGTGACCGTCTCGATCCGGGATGCCAATGGCCAGACGCTCAAGACGCTGTCGCTCGGCGCGCAAAAGGCCGGCACCGTGTCGTATGACTGGGATGGCAAGACCGCGAGCGGTGCCGACGCCGGCACCGGCCCGTTCACCGTGTCGGTCGCCGCCGCCGCGAACGGCACCAGCGTTACCAGTCGCAACCTCGTCTGGGCCCCCGTCGCGGCGGTCTCAATGCCCAGCTCAGGCACCCCTGTCCTCACCGTGCCCGGCGTCGGGCAAGTCCCCATCACCGCCGTCCGTCAAGTCGGCTGATCCCCTCATCCCCCTCGTCCAAGGAGCACCGCAATGTCTTTCTACACCTCGCTCAGCGGCCTGCAGGCGGCCCAGACCGAACTCTCGGCCGTTTCGCACAACCTCGCCAACGTTTCGACCAACGGCTTCAAGAAGAGCCGCACCGATTTCGCCGACGTGATCGCATCGAGCATCTCGACGGATCCGACCAAGATCGTCGGATCGGGCGTGGTGGTGAAGGCCAACAAGCAGCAGTTCACCGAAGGCAATCTCAAGACCACGGGTGCCGCGCTCGATCTCACCGTCGCTGGTGACGGCTTCTTCGCGGTGAAGACCAGCGGCCTCAACACCAGCACCGCTTATACCCGCAACGGTGCCTTCCAGATCGATCCGACCACGCACAACATCGTCGACGCGCAAGGGTCAACGCTGCTCGGCTATCCCGTCGATGCCAAGGGTAACGTGACGGCGAGTGGTGCCGATGGCCTGGTGCCGATCAACCTGCCGCAAACGAGCGGAACCCCGGCACCGACCGGCAATGTCGCGCTGAAGGTCAACCTCTACGCGGCCGCCTCGGTCCCGACGACCACCTTCGATCCGGCCAACGCGTCCAGCTACAACAGTTCGACGACGTCGACGATCTATGACTCGTCGGGCAAAGCGAGCACGTTGACCAATTACTATGTCCACACCGGCACCGACGCGTGGACCGTCCACAGCTTTGTCGGCGACAAGGAACTCAGTGTTGGCGGCTCGACGACCGGCACCCCGGTCACCTTCGACGCAAGCGGCAAGATCACCGCGCCGACCACGCCGGTGTCCTATGATGCTTTCACGCCGACCACGGGCGGCGTTTCGCAAACGCTGAAGTTCGATCTCTCCGGATCGACCCAGAATTCCACCGCTTTCTCGGTCAATGCGCGCAGCTCCGACGGTTCGTCGGTCGGCGATCTGTCCGGCGTTACCGTCAATTCCGAGGGCATGGTCACCGCGACCTATTCCAATGGCGATACCAATGCGCTCGGCAAGGTTGCGCTCGCCAACTTCTCCAACCCCGCCGGCCTGCGCCAGGATGGCGACAGCTATTGGTCGGCCAGCGGTGTGTCCGGCCAGGCGACGCTTGGCTCGGCGAAGGAAAACGGCTTCGGCTCGCTGCTTTCGGGCACGCTCGAAGGATCGAACGTCGACATCACCGAGGAACTGGTCGCCCTGATCGCGGCGCAGCGCAATTTCCAGGCGAACTCCAAGGCGCTCGATACCAGCAACCAGATCACGCAGACGATCGTCAACCTGCGCGCCTGACAGGAGCCTAATCGGAGCATAGCATGGACAAGCTGGTCTATACGGCGGCCTCGGGCCTCAAGGCGCATCTCGCGTCGCAGGCGGCGATCGCCAACAATATGGCGAACGCGTCCACGACCGGCTTTCGCGCCGATCGCGTCGTGTTCGACCGGCTGTCGCTGCAAGGCTCCGATTTCGACACCCGCACCCCGGCCTCGGCCGAAGTGGTCGACGCCGATCGCAAGCCCGGCGCGATCCAGCAGACCGGGCGGTCGCTCGACATCGCGATCACCGGCGAAAGCTGGCTCGCGGTGCAAGCGACCGACGGGAGCGAAGCCTATACCCGCCGCGGCGATTTGCAGGTCGCGCCTTCGGGCGTGCTGCAGACCGGCGACGGGTTCCCGGTGATCGGGTCGGGGGGCCCGATCACCGTCCCGCCCGCGCAGAGCATTTCGATCTCCGAGGACGGCAAGCTGTCGATCGTCCCGCTGGGCGGCGACGCCCGCAACCCGCAAGTGATCGACACGCTGAAGCTCGCCAGCCCGAAGGGGTCGGAGACGGTGAAGGGCACCGACAATTTGCTGCACGTCAAGGGTGGCGGCGTGCTGCCGAGCGACCTTGACGCCAAGCTCGAGACCGGTGCGCTCGAGGGGTCCAACGTCAACATGACGCAAGCGCTGGTCGATATGATCGAGAATCAGCGCAGCTACGAAGTCCAGGCCAATTTGATGAAATCGGCCAAGGACATGGATGAAAGCGCCGCATCTGTGATGCGGCTGCCGTCTTGAAGGGAATAGACCATGGGTAGTGCAGCCATGCAAATCGCGCGGACTGGGATCGATGCCCAGGACATGCGCATGCGCGTCATCTCGAACAACCTCGCGAACGTCAACACGACCGCGTACAAGAAGGATCGCGCGGCGTTCGAGACGCTGGCGTACCAGACCGTTACCGCGCCGGGCGCACCGAGCACCGCCGAATCCAAATATGCCACCGGCCTGAACCTCGGCACCGGCGTGCGGGTGCAGGGAACCGCGCGGATCGACACGCAAGGGTCGTTTCAGCAGACCAATGGCAGCCTCGATCTCGCGCTCGACGGCGACGGCTATTTCCAGGTGCAGATGCCCGGCGGCACGCTCGGCTACACCCGCGCCGGCAATTTCTCGCGTTCGCCCGAAGGCCTGCTCGTCACCAGCGAGGGCTATCAAGTGCAGCCCGGCATCACCATCCCCGAAAATGCCAGCGGCATCACCATCGGCACCGATGGCACCGTCTCGGCGATCGTGTCGGGCCAGACCGGCTCGACCCAGCTCGGCCAGATCCAGGTGGCCAGCTTCCCCAATGCGGGGGGGCTGCTCAACAAGGGCGACAATTACCTGGTCGAAACCTCGGCCAGTGGTGCCGCCAATCTCGGCGTGGCCGGGCAGGATGGGCGCGGCAACATCCGCCAGGGGCAGCTCGAAGGCTCCAACGTCAACGTCGTGGAGGAGCTGGTCGACATGATCGAGACGCAGCGCGCCTATGAGGTCAATTCAAAAATGATCTCGGCCACCGACGAAATGCTCAAATATGTTAACCAAAATATCTGATGGTTAATCCGATGAAACCATCCGCCCTCCGAATCGGCCTGATCGTCGCCGCCCTGCTGGCCCCCAGCGCCGCCAACGCGAATCTGTTCGGCAAGAAGAAGCCGCCGGTGGATTTCTCGGCGGCCTTCCCGCCGCCGCCGCCCGCCGCCCCACCGGTCGCGACCGGGTCGATCTTCCAGGTCTCGCAAGGCTATGCCGCGTTGTACGAAGGCACGCGCGCGCGCCGCGTCGGCGACCCGCTGACGATCGTGCTGGTCGAGCGCACCGCCGCCTCCAAATCGGCGAGTTCCAAACTCGATTCGAGCGGCGGCCTCGGCATCACGCCGCCGACCACCGGTGCCCTGTCGCTGTTCAAGGGCACCGACGCGAGCGCAAGCGGCACGCGCAGCTTCACCGGCCAGGGCGCGACCGACCAGTCGAACACGCTGTCGGGTGAAGTCAGCGTCACCGTCAGCCAGGTTTTCCCCAACGGCACGATGCTGGTCCAGGGCCAGAAGCGCGTCACGCTCAATCGCGGCGATGAATTCGTGCAGATCAAGGGCCTGATCCGCGTCGCCGATATCGACGCCGACAACCGCGTTTTGTCCACGCGCGTGGCCGATGCGCAGATCGCCTATACCGGCAAGGGCGATGTCGCACGTGCCAGCCGCCAGGGCTGGCTCAGCCGGTTCTTCTCCGTCGTTAGCCCCTTCTGAGGATTGCCCGGATGCGTCGCTTCCTGATCGCCTTGCTCGTCGCGCTGACCGTGGCGACGCCCGCTTATGCCGACCGGATCAAGGATCTCGGCGGCTTCCAGGGCATCCGGTCGAACCAGCTGACGGGTTATGGCATCGTCGTGGGGCTGCCCGGCACGGGCGACGACAATCTCGAATATACCATCCAGTCGATGAAGGCGGTCGCCTCGCGCTTCGGCCTGCAACTCCCCTCGAACGTCAACCCCGGCCTGAAGAACGCCGCCGTAGTGCTGATCACCGCCGATTTGCCCCCCTTCGCCAAGCCGGGCCAGAAGCTCGACATCACCGTCGCCTCGATGGGCAAGGCCAAGTCGCTGCGCGGCGGCGCTCTGATCCTGACGCCGCTGCTCGGTGCCGATGGCCAGATCTATGCGATGGCGCAGGGCAACCTGGCGGTCGGCGGCCTGGGCGCTGAGGGCAAGGACGGATCGCAAATCGTCGTCAACATCCCCTCGGCCGGCCGCATTCCCGAAGGCGCGACGGTCGAGCGTACAGTGCAGACGGGGTTCGAAACGACGCCGGTGCTGACATACAACCTCACCCGCGCCGATTTCACCACCGCGCAGAATGTCGCAGCAGCCATCAATTCGCGGCTTGGTGCGGGCAGCGCACAAGCGGTTGATGCCGTCTCGGTCTCGGTTCGCGCGCCCGTGGGTGGGGACGTCCGGGCGACGCTGATGAGCGAGATCGAAAATCTCGACGTGGTTTCAGCCGAGCCCTCGGCCAAGGTGATCGTCAATGCGCGCACCGGCACGGTTGTGATCAACTCCACCGTGCGCGTCGGCAGCGCCGCCGTCACCCATGGCAAGCTGACCGTCCGCATCGACGAAACCGAAAAGGCGAGCCAGCCCGCCCCGTTCAGCCAGGGCCAGACCACCAAGGAACAGAAGTCCGCAGTTGCCGTCGACGAGGAAAAGCACCCGATGTTCCTGATCGAGCCCGGCCCCAAGCTCTCCGACGTGGTCAAGGCGGTCAATGCGATCGGGGCGTCGCCCGCCGATCTGGTCGCGATCCTGGAAGCGTTGAAGGAAGCCGGTGCGCTCAAGGCGGAGCTGATCATCCTATGAGCGAGATTCCTGCCATCACGCCGGTCGCGGCACCCGCCATTTCGGCAGGCGTCGGCGTCGACACCAGCCGCCTGCAAAGCCGCGCCAATCTGGAAGCCGCAGGCAAGAAGTTCGAAGCCGTGTTCACCAACATGATGGTGAAGGCGATGCATTCGACGCATCTCGCCGAGGACACGCTGTTCGGGTCGAAGGGCATGGACACCTTCAAGGACATGCAAAGCACGCAACTCGCGCAGAGCATGGCCGAGCATGCGCCGCTCGGCATCGGCAAGGCGATGACCGATTTCCTCGCGAAATCGCAAAAGGGATTGCAGGCCGATCCCCCGGGTGATCAGCCGTGAGTGATCTGCTCGGCATCGGTGCGAGTGGCGTGCGCGCGTATCAGACCGCGCTGACCACCGTCTCCGAGAACATCTCCAACGCGAGTACGCCCGGCTATGCCAAGCGCACGACCGATTTGCGCGAGATCGCCCCGGCCAACAGCCTGACCGCCAACAATGCGACGACGACCGGGCAAGGCGTTTCGGTCGCCGGGGTTACGCGTGCGGCGGATTCGCTGCGCGCGGCCGATGTGCGCAACGCGAGCGCGGACCTCGCACGGAGCGAAACCGGCATTGCCTGGCTCGACCGGATCGAAACCGCGCTGACCGGCAACCAATTGGGCGACCGCCTGACCGGGTTCTTCAATGCCGCCAAAGCCGTCGCCGCCGACCCGACCTCGACCACACCGCGCAGCGCGCTGCTCGAACAGGCCAGTTCGGTTGCGAACAGCTTAACCGCGACCGGCAAGGCGCTCAACAATCTCGATGCCGATGTCGATGCCACGGCCGACAATGCCGTTGCCACGCTCAACACGCTGGGCGCGTCGCTCGCCAAGGTGAATGAGGGGCTCGGCCGCGTCACGCCCGGATCGAACGGTGCCGCCCAATTGGCCGATCAGCGCGACGCCATCCTGGATCAGATCAGCGCCATCTCCGATATCACGGTGACAACCGATTCGGTCGGGCGCGCAACGGTCAAACTCGGCAATGCCGGTGGGCCGACCTTCGTCGAAGCCAATCAGGCCGCCAACGTCACGTTCGCGCGCGGCACCGATGGCACGGTGTCCTTTGCGCTCCATACGCAGCAAGCGGTTTCGACCGTCACGCCCAATGGCGGCGCGCTCGCCGGTGTCATCGATGGCGCGGCCCGCATCGCGGACGCGCGCACCAAGCTCAACACCATCGCCACCGCCTTTACCGATGGCGTCAACGCCGTGCAGGCGCAGGGCAACGACCTCGACGGCAAAAGCGGGGCTGCGTTGTTCTCGGTCGGCACCACGCCGACCGACATTTCGCTGTCGCTGACCGATCCGCGCGGTGTCGCCGCCGCTGGGGCGGGCAAGGGCGTGCGCGATAACAGCAACCTCGCCAATCTCGACGCGCTGCGCACGAGCGGCGCGTTCGAAGCCAACACGACCGCGTTGATTTCCAGCAACGCATCGACGCTGGCCAATCGCAAGCAAGTCGCCGACGCACAAAGTGCCATTCGCGACAATGCGGTCGCCGCGCGCGATGCGGTGTCCGGCGTCAATCTCGACAGCGAAGCAGTCGACCTGCTGCGCTTTCAGCAGGCCTATCAAGCATCGAGCCGGGTGATCCAGGTCGCGCGCGACACGCTGCAGTCGATTCTCGATATCCACTAGAGGCCGCCATGCAAATCGGGACCAGCCAATTCTACGCCACCGGCGCATCGCAGCTCGGCAAGCTGTCGGCGCAGGCGGACACGCTCAACACCCAGATCGCGACGGGCAAGAAGATCACCGCGCCCTCGCAGGACGTGGTCGCCTATAATCGCCTCAGCGCGATCAAACAGGCCAATGCCGACAACACCGCTTATGCCAGCAATATCAGCCTCGCAAAATCGTTGCTGCAGCAATCCGACACGACGCTCACCGCCGTCACCTCGCAGCTCCAGCGTGCCGCCGAACTGACCACCCAGGCCGCCAACGGCACGCTGAACGACGCCAATCGCAAGGCGATCGCGACCGAGCTGCAAAGCATCCGCGACGATCTGGTGAACTTGGCGGGAACGACCGATGCGCGCGGCCAGCCGCTGTTCGCGGCGGCGACGGGCAAGGGCGCGGTCACGCAGGCCGCCGACGGGACCGTCACGTTCGACGGAACCGGTGAAGTCCCCGCGATTCCCGTTGGCGACGGCACCGACGTCCGCGCGACCGACAGCGCGCAGCGCGTGTTTGGCGGGATCTCCGACGGCAAGGGCGGCACCACCGATATTTTCGCGGTGTTGTCGACCTACATTTCGGCGCTCAACGCCGGTGGCACGGCAACCGCCACTGCCGCATCGGGCACAGCGGCGACCGCGATCCAGTCGGCGCTCAACCAGGTATCGGACGTGCAGGGTTCGGTCGGTGCGCGCGCCGCCCGGCTCGATATCGTCTCGTCCCAGGCAACCGACGCCGCAGGCGCGCGCGAAGTGGACCGCACCGCGCTTGAGGATACCGATATTTCCACCGCGATCGTCGACCTGCAAAAGACGATGACGATCCTGCAGGCAACGCAGGCGAGCTTCACCAAGCTCGGCCAGCTTTCGCTGTTCGATTATCTGAAATAACGGCGCGCACAGCGCGCCCGAACAAAAATACCCTGCGTGGTTAACCGATTGGCGACGTATCCGCGCTAACCCTCAGAAATACCGCACGCCTTCTGTAGGGCGGGCCAAAAAGGGGCACCCCGCGACTCATGTTTCCCGTCATCGGCATCGTCGTCCTTCTTGTGATGATCTTCGGCGGCTTCGCGATCACCGGCGGCGCGCTCGGCCCGGTGATGGAAGCGATTCCGCACGAAATGCTGATCATCGGCGGTGCCGCAGTCGGCGCGCTGATCATCGGAAATTCGATGAAGGAACTGAAGGCGCTGGGCGGCGGCCTGATGAAGGTGTTCAAGGGCCCAAAATATAAGAAACAGGATTATCTCGACGTCATCTTCCTGGTGTCGAAGCTGATGAAGATGCTGCGCACCGAAGGGCCGATCGCGCTGGAGCCGCATGTCGAGGATCCCAAATCCTCCGCCGTCTTCGCCGAATATCCGCGCCTGCTCGCCGACCACACGCTGGTCAACCTGATCGCCGACACATTGCGGCTGGTCGTGGTGTCGTCGGGCACGCTCGACGTCCATGCGGTCGAAGACGTGATGGATAACATGATCAAGACGCACCATCACGAAGTCGAAGGCCCGCAAGGCACGATCGCCACGCTCGCCGATGCGTTGCCGGCGCTCGGCATCGTCGCGGCGGTGCTCGGCGTGGTCAAGACGATGGGCTCGATCGACAAGCCGCCCGCGATCCTCGGCGCGATGATCGGGTCTGCGCTGGTCGGCACCTTCATGGGCGTGCTGCTGGCGTACGGCATCGTCGCCCCGCTCGCCAACCGGCTGAAGCAGGTCATCGAGGCCGACGCCGCGATCTATCACGTCGTCAAGCAGATCATCATCGCCTCGCTCCACGGCCACCCGCAGCCGCTCGTCATCGAAGCCGCCCGCTCGGGCATCGCGCACTCGAACCAACCCGGCTTCGCCGAGGTGTTCGACGGTCTGCGGGGGCGGTAAGCGTGGTCTGGTCCACGCCTTCGCGTGAAAATTCTTTGGCCGGTGTCCGCTAATGGCCACCGCGCGCGCGCCGCACGGCACCAACCTGCCGCCCAAGATCATCTACAAGAAGGTCTATATCGAAGGGCATGGCGGCCATCACGGCGGCGCGTGGAAGGTCGCTTATGCCGATTTCGTCACCGCGATGATGGCGTTCTTCCTGCTGATGTGGCTGCTGGGTGCAACCAACGAAAAGCAGCGCAAGGCGCTCGCCGACTATTTCTCGCCCACTCTGGTGCAACTGAAGGAAAACAGCGCGGGCTCGATGGGCCTGTTCGGCGGATCTTCGATCACCGACCAGGACAATTACCAGCATAAGGCATCGCAGACCGGCACGCGCTCGATGACGGTGCCGGCCGACGCCGTCGGCGGCGCACAGGTCGGCACCGGGCAGAAGGGCACGCTCAAGGATCGCGCAGCGCTATCCGCCGAGGATCGCAAGAATTTCGAGACGATGAAGCGCCAGATGGCGCGCGCAATGGCGGCAACGCCCAATCTCGCCAAGCTGTCCAACCATGTCCGCTTCGTCCAGACGCGCGACGGCTTGCGGATCGATCTGCTCGACGATGCCGACTATTCGATGTTCGACCTGGGCACGACCCAGCTTGAACCGCGCGCCTCGGCGCTGATCGGCCTTGTCGCCCAAACGATCAAGGACACCGAGAACCCGATCATGATCCGCGGCCATACCGACAGCCTTGGCTATGGCGACCCGCTGGCGATGAACAACTGGATGCTGTCGAGCGCGCGCGCCGAGGCAACGCGGCGTCGGCTGGCCGCAGGCGGCATTGGCGAAACGCGCTTCAATCGCATCGAAGGCGTCGCCGACCGCGAACCGATCATCAAGGGCAACCCCACCGATCCGCGCAATCGCCGAGTCGCGATTACCTTGCTGTACCGCGCGACCAGCTTCGGTCAGTGACCGTCGGACCAAACCCGATCCAGAATCTCGTCAAATGGGGCGTGCAGGCCGCGCTCGGCGTGTTTCTTCTCTATGGGTTGACCGCGCTGCCCGATTTCGACGGCCGCTGGGGCGTTTCGCTCGCCAGTATCGTGGTGGCCTTGGGCTGGATCGCCCTGGCAGGATTCGGCTTTCGCCTGTTGCGCGATCGGCCCGCGCCGCTGCCGTTCGCGGCATTGGCGACCGTCCTGATCGTGGTGCGCGTGGCTTTTGCGCTGTTCGCGGTGGGGCGAACCTCGACGGGCGACCCCAATAGCTACCTCAATTTGGCCAAGGGTCTGCTTGCGGGCCAGGGCCTGGTCATCCACGAGCCATATTTCGGCAGTGCCTGGCGCGCGCTGTTCCCGCCACTCTATCCGCTCCTTCTGGCGGGCTGGGGCGCGCTTGCCGGATTTACCACGCCGTCGGTGCTGGCGCTCGGAACACTGATCGATGGCACTGCGGCGTGGTTGATCGTCTTATTGGGCCGCCGCCTCGGCCGCGCAGTCGCGGGACGACGCGCAGCGTGGCTTTATCTGATGTGGCCGTCCGTGCTGTTTTCGGCACCGCTCGCACAAAAGGAGGGGCTGTGCGGGCTGCTGATCCTGGCGCTGGCACTGGCCTGGATCGACCGTCGACCCGGCTGGCGCGGCGCGCTCGCGCTGGGGCTTCCGGCTGGCTTGCTCGCTTTGACCCAGCCGGGCGAGGCACCGCTCACCGCGCTCTTTGGCCTGGTGCTGGTGCGCCGCATCGGGGTGTGGCCCATGCTCGCGGCGGGGCTGCGCGGCGCGCTCGTTGCCGGGGCGGTGCTGCTGCCGTGGTGGGTTCGCAACTGGATCGTCTTCCATGCCTTCGTACCGCTGACCACCGCCAGCGGTGCCAGCCTGTGGATCGGCAACAACCCCGACGCCACCGGCAATTGGGAGCCCCCGCCCGCCACTCTCAAAGGCATCCCCGAGCTCGCTTATGGCAAACGGATCGGTGCCATCGCGCTCGGCTGGATCGAAGCGCATCCGGCTGCCTTTCTCCGGCTGACCGTGACCAAGTTGCTGCGGGCCTGCGGTATTGCCGAATTTGGTATCAATCGCCTCCTCGCAATGGGGCCGCCCTTTCCGCGCGTGCTCGCGGCGGCGCTATGGCCGCTGGCGCAGGGAGCGCATCTGGCGATGCTCGCCATCGCCGCGCTTCGGCTGGCGCGCATTCCCTTCACGCTAGTTCTGCTGATCGCGGCGTGCGGGTTGCAATGCGTGCTGTTTGGCGTTTGGTTCGAATTCGGCGAACGCCACCGCGACTTCGCCACGCCCTTCCTGCTGCTGGCCTTGTGTTGCTCGTTCGCCGCCAGAACGGTTGAGAAGCTGGACGTGAAGCCCTAGCTTAAGCGCGTGAGCAACGCCGTCACCGCCCGTATCGCCGATGGCGTCTGCGCTATCCCGGCGGAGGCATGGGATGCGTGCGCCGGCCGCGACAATCCGTTTGTCAGCCATGCCTTCCTGTCGATCCTCGAACGTTCGGGCAGCGCCCGGGCGCGCACCGGCTGGCAACCGATTCCGATCCTCATCGACGGGGCCGATGGCCAACCCGCCGCGATCGCGCCGGCTTATGCCAAGAGCCACAGCCAGGGCGAATATGTGTTCGACCATGCCTGGGCCGACGCATGGGAGCGGGCGGGTGGCAGCTATTACCCCAAGCTGCAGGTCGCGGTGCCGTTCACCCCCGCGCCGGGCCCGCGGCTGTTGCTGCGCGACCCTGCACAAGCCCCCGCGCTGATCGCGGCGATCGAGGCGGTGACCGACCAGCACGGCCTCTCCTCCGCCCACGCGACCTTCGTCTGTCCCGATCAACTCCCCGCCTTTGAGGCGGCAGGCTGGCTGATCCGCGAAGGCACGCAATTCCACTGGCAAAATCAGGGCTACGGTGCCTTCGACGATTTCCTGGGCGAGCTCGCCAGCCGCAAGCGCAAGGCGATCCGCAAGGAGCGTAGCGGCGCGATCGAAGGGCTGACGATCCGCCATGTGTCGGGATCCGATATCACCGAAGCCGATTGGGATGCCTTTTGGGTGTTCTATCAGGACACCGGCGCGCGCAAATGGGGCCAGCCTTATCTGACGCGGCAGTTCTTCTCGCTGCTCGGCGAGGCCATGCCCGACCAGGTCCTGCTGATCTTCGCCGAACGCGACGGGCGGCCGATCGCGGGCGCGCTCAACCTGATCGGCACCGACACGCTGTACGGCCGCTATTGGGGCTGTACCGAAGAGGTACCCTTCCTCCATTTCGAACTGTGCTATTATCAGGCGATCGACGCCGCCATCGCGCGCGGATTGAAGACGGTCGAAGCGGGGGCGCAAGGCGAACACAAGCTCGCGCGCGGTTATGTGCCTGTGCCGACTTGGTCAGCGCATTATATCCCGGACCTAGGCTTCCGCCGCGCCATCGCCGATTTTCTGGTCCGCGAACGCGAATCGGTCGAATCCGACCAGGAATTCCTCGGCGCGATGACGCCGTTCAAGCGCGGCTAGAACGGCGTCGGCACCGGGCGGATGCGCGGGCGGAGCGCTTCGTCGCTGATCTTGATGCCCGGCGCACCATGGTCGACCCGGTAGAGCACGCTCGTCCCGTCGCGCCAGATCGGCACCAGCCCGGCATTGAACTTGGGATCATAAGCGGGCGGACGGATCAGCCAGACATAGTCGAAGGCATTGCGCGGGAAGCGCGCCATCGCACGGCTGATCGGCCGCCACCATTCGCGCGGGCATTGTACGCTGGTCACGATTTGCGACGGATCATGCGCGAAGCGCCCGGCCGGCAGATAGCGCGTGGTCAGCAATTGCGCCCCGGCCATCGACCATTGATCGTTGGTATAAGCCATCTTCCGCTCGAGCGCGATGGCCGACAGATGTTCGAGCCGGGTCATCGTCCACGGGCTGCCGCATTCGGTGCCGATGAAGGTGACCAGCCGCGCGCCAACCGGCAGATGATCGAGCGCTTTCAATTCGCGGTCATAATCATCGGCGAACATCCAGAAACTGACCGTGCCCGCCGCGATCCGCACCAGGAAAAACGCCAGTCCCGCCGCCGCCAGCGTCGCACTGCCGCGAATCGACAAGCCCTTCTTAGGGCGCAACGCGATGATCGCGATGCCGAGCATGAACGGGGCAAGCCGCATGTCGGCATAGGCCGAGCCAAACACGATCCGCGGCAACACGATGAACACGACGAGCAGGAACAACGCCGACAGCCCGAGATTGCGTGAATATTCGACATTGGGATCGCGAAAGCCGCGAAACAGGATCAAATACAGCACCGCGATCGACGCTATATCGAACGCCATCCAGCGATCGCGGAGCGCCATCGTCAGCCAGCCGATTTTGGCGCGCCAGTTGAACCAGTCGCCGGTCTCCCCGCCGACATGCTCGCCGCTGCGCCATACCACCATCAGGATGATCGGCAAGGCAAGCGGAACGCAGCCGAGCCCGGCGCGAACCCATGCCTTGATCCAGCTCATCGGCCCCCGGTCGGTGCGCGCATCATGCTGACGGACCATTTCCGCCGAACAGGCGAGCACGCCGAGCACGCCCCAGCCAAAGGTGTGGCACAGCCAGATCAGGCACGACAGCGGCACAAAGATCGCCGCGCGCAACCGGAAATGCCCGGTGCGCGCCAGCCGCAACCACAAGGCAAAGGCGTTGAGCGCCAACGCCATCGACAGCGCGAAGTTCACGAACCCGAATTGGAAGGCATAACTATAAGCGAGCGGCAACGCGAATAGCGCCGTCGGCGGAATGCGCCCATGCACTTCCCGCGCGATCCACAGGAAACCGGTGACGGTCAGCGCCGGGATCGTCATGACGATCAGCTTGACCGCCAGTTCCAGCCCGAACAGCTTGGCCAGCGGGATGATCAGAATGTCGATCCCGAGATTGCCGATCAACTGCCAGCTGAAATTGTACCAGTCGGACAGCCAGGGATACGCCTCGCGCGACAATTGCACGCGGTAGCGGCCCATATGCCCCGGCAAATCGACCAAGGGCGGGATTTCCGGGCGCAATAACGGGATGATCGCCACCAGCGCCATCAGCGCGACGAACGTGCGTGTCTGCCACCAGTGCAGCTTTTCGAGATCCCCCTGCATTTGCGGCTCTTACCGCGCAGGTTGCTTCGGAAACAAGCCGCCTTGAACGCGATAAAGAAACAGCGCCCGCTCGCGCGTGGGGATGCGCCGCAGCCAAGGCGGCGGCGCTCCCCGTTTCAGCGCCTCGGCCAGCGTTCCCGCCGCTGCCCCGCCGAAATCGTCGGCGCGCAGCGCGACATAGCGCAATTGCCATGTTTTCGCGACGGTTACGCCCTGATCGGGCTGCCCGAGGAAGAAGCGATAGACCGCCAGATTCCCGACATTGTTCCGATGATAGGGCGCGCCCACCACCTGCAATCGCGTCGCGCCGATGGCATAGGCCCCGAGATCGAGCGGAGCCAGCAACCGCCCGGGCGGCAGTGCGGCAAGGTCGAGAAGCCCCTTTTCGCCGGAGGCCGCTGCCGCATCGGCGGCACGTGCGCCGGGTTGCGCCGTGCTCGCCCGTGCGGCCACGGCTTGCGCGGCCATCGGATACAGCATCCCGGCCGAGGCAAGCCAGGCCCCCGCCAAGGACAGCGAACCGCGCGCGCGCGCCGCCGCAATGACCGCCGCCAGCGCGGGGGCCGCCAAAATTGCCCCGGCATAGGCCCCGCGCAATTGCAAGCACGTTACCAGCAAGGCCGCGACCTGCACCAACAGCATACTGGCCCAGCGCGGATCGCGCGTGACCGACACCCGCCAAGCGCTCGCTGCCACGCCCGCCACCATCACCCCGGCATAACCAATGGCGATCGGCAACGGTGTCGCAAACAGCGGCTGTGCCTCGCCCACCTTGGCCAGCCACAAGCGAGCCAGCATCGGATCCACCATGCCATAAGGCGACAAGCATTGCGGCGCGACCAGCACCATGCCGACGCCGACAACGATGACGATGATCGACCCCAATATGGCTCGGGTCGCGGGGCGCGCGATGTCGCGGGCCGCCAGTGCCATGCCCATCGGCGCAAAGGCCGCGATCACGGCGGCGCGCCAAGTGACCATCGTGAAGCCATCGCACCCGGGATAGCCCCAGGAGGAGGTCCGGAAAACGATCGACGCCGCCAGCAACCCGGCACCAAGGCCGATCCCGAAGCCCATCATCCGGTCGTCGCTCCCGGCGCTTGCCCGCAACCATCCGATGGTCATAGCGACGCCCGCCGCCGCGATCAGCGGCGCGGTTTCCAGCCCGATCACCACGCTGGCAGCAGCGGCGAGGCCGGCGACCAGCCCCGGCTCCATCGCCGGACGCGCGACCAGCGCGCGCACGACGATCAGCAACAAAAACACCTGAAGGCCGTGATGGTCGACTCGTCCGGGCACGAAGATCGTCGTGGCAGGAAAGGCGACCGCCGCGACAACGGCGGCAGTCCGCGCGATCGCCTGACCGCCCAGCACACGCGCAATCCGCGTCGTCAGGCAAAGCGCGCCTGCGAACAGCAAGGTCGGCCATGCGATCACCGCGACAAGCTCAGCCCAGTGGTGCCCGACGACCGGGGTCAGCGACACGATGAACGTCGCGGGGAGGAGGTCGGGAAGGCGCGACCAGTGCATTTCCAGCCCCGCCCCCCAACCCAGACGGTGTTGCGCGAGATCGGCAAAGCCCTGACCCGCAATCCAGTCGCGAATCTGCTGGAGGCGCATCATGTCGTCGGTATCGGTCAGTTGCAGCGCGGACAGCGCGGCCCAGTCGCGCCACGCCCAGCCCGCGCACAACACCGTAGCGAGCGCGAACGCACACAGCGCATCGCCCAACCGCGTCCGACGAAATTCGACCAAGTCCATGCCCGCGCTTTAGACGCAGGCCGTTAAAACAGCGTGTAGACCCGTGTTAGCGGTCGCGCCGTCCGAGCAACCGCAACCGCAACGCATTGAGCTTGATGAAGCCCGCCGCATCGCGCTGGTCATACGCGCCCTGATCGTCCTCGAAGGTGACGACCTTCTCGGAATAGAGCGAGAAGGGCGATTTGCGCCCGGTCACGATGACCGAGCCCTTATAGAGCTTCAGCCGCACGGTGCCCGCGACCTTCTCCTGGCTATGGTCGATCGCCGCCTGCAGCATCTCGCGCTCGGGGCTGAACCACAATCCATTATAGAGCAGTTCCGCATAACGCGGCATCAGCTCGTCCTTCAAATGCGCGGCACCCCGGTCGAGCGTGATCTGCTCGATCCCGCGATGCGCCAGATGATAGATCGTGCCGCCCGGCGTTTCATACATGCCGCGCGACTTCATGCCGACGAAGCGATTCTCGACCAGATCGAGCCGCCCGATGCCGTGGCGACGGCCCATTTCGTTGAGCGTTTCGAGCAAGGTCGCCGGCGACATGCCCACGCCATTGACCGCGACGCCATCGCCACGCTCGAAATCGATCGTGATCGTCTCGGGCGCGTCGGGCGCGTCCTCGGGGTTGACCGTGCGCGAATAGACGTAATCGGGGACTTCATCCCACGGATCCTCAAGCACTTTGCCCTCGGACGAGGTGTGCAGCATGTTGGCGTCGGTCGAGAACGGGGCCTCGCCGCGCTTGTCCTTGCTTACCGCAATCTGATGCTGCTCGGCGAACTCGATCAGCTTGGTGCGGCTGGTCAGATCCCATTCGCGCCACGGCGCGATCACCTTGATGTCCGGTGCCAGCGCATAATAACCAAGCTCGAAGCGGACCTGGTCATTGCCCTTGCCGGTCGCGCCGTGGCTGACCGCATCGGCATTCACCATCCGCGCGATCTCGATCTGGCGCTTGGCGATCAGCGGCCGCGCGATCGAGGTGCCGAGCAGATACAGCCCCTCATACAGCGCATTGGCGCGCATCATCGGGAACACGTAATCCTTGACGAACTCTTCGCGCAGATCGTCGATGAAGATATGCTCGGGCTTGACCCCGGCCAGCTCGGCCTTCTTGCGCGCGGGCTCCAGCTCCTCGCCCTGGCCGAGATCGGCGGTGAAGGTGACGACCTCGCATTGGTAGGTCTGCTGCAGCCATTTGAGGATGACGCTGGTGTCGAGGCCGCCCGAATAGGCGAGGACGACGCGGTTGATCTTATCGGTCACGGGCAGGATCCTTCGTAGTCGCGTGCCCCCTATGCGAGGCGGCGCGGCCGTGCAACCGGGTTACCGCCGCAAACGCCGCTCGCCCTCGATCATATAATCACGCGTGATCGGCAAGACGTGGCGATTCTTGGCGAACTGCACCTGGTAATTGACCAGCCCGCCAAAGTGAAACGCAGCCCCCGCGCCGGCGAGGTAGAATTGCCACATGCGGAAAAAGCGCTCGTCATAGAGCGCCACGATCTGCGCACGCGCCGCAACCGTACGATCGTACCAATCATCGAGCGTATAGGCATAATGCAGCCGGAGCACCTCCACATCGGTGACCATGAAGCGCAGGCTTTCATTGGCGGAAACGATCTCCGACAGGGCGGGGTTGTAGCCGCCGGGGAAAATGTACTGCGTCGTCCATTTGTCGGTCACGCCCGGGCCACCCGCGCGCCCGATCGTGTGGAGCAGCATCACGCCGTCCTCGGTCAGCAAGTCGCGACACTGGCGGAAGAAGGTCTTGTAATGTGCGGGGCCGACATGTTCGAACATGCCGACCGACACGATCCGGTCGAATTTGCCCTGCACATGGCGATAATCGATCAGTTCGAACGTGACCATGTCCGACACGCCTGCGGCCGCCGCGCGCTCCCGCGCGACTTTCAACTGCTCTTCGGACAGCGTCACCCCCAGCACCCGGGCACCGGTCATCTGGTGCAGGTACAGCGCCATCCCGCCCCAGCCGCAGCCGATGTCGAGCACGGTCATGCCGGGCTTCAGCGCCAGCTTGGCGGCGATATGCGCCTTCTTGTCGTCCTGCGCCTGCTCCAGGCTGTTGGACGGGTCGGTGAAATAGGCGCAGCTATATTGGCGGTCGGCGTCGAGGAAGAGATCGTACAGGCGGCCCGACAGATCATAATGGTGCGCAACGTTGCGCTTGGACCGGCGCGCCATGTTGATTCGACCGATGCGATGCGTCACGGCCTGGATCGCACGGCGCATCGGCGAAGGGGCAAGTCCGTTCTGTCCGGCCTCCCACGGATCGTTCATCGTCAGCAGCCGGACGAGATCGCGCACATCGCCCTGCTCGACCACCAGTCGCCCGTTCATATACGCCTCGCCCGCACCAAGCCCCGGATCGCGCACGATCGCAGCGGCAGCCCCGGCATCGGTGAAGCGGATCGCCACGTCGGGGAAACCGGGTTCGGGCGTCCCGAAGTTCAAGGTCTTGCCGTCGGCGTGGTGGACGGTGAGCGTGCCGCGCTGAACGCGCTTGGCGAGAAACAAATCAATCAGTGCCATGCACAGGCCACTAACGCGTTAAATGCCTGCATACCAATCGTAATCGACACGATCTTCCCAATATCCGCCTTTTCCGAGCCCGATCCCGGCGAGCGAGGCGACCGCGTCGATCCGCATCACATATTTGGCGTGCTTATATCCAAGCTGCCGTTCAACCCGCAGCCGGATCGGCGCACCGTGCGCCACGCTCAGCATCCGGTCGTTCATCGCCCACGCCAGAATCGTCTGGGGATGGAAAGCGTCGATCAGGTCGAGCGATTCGTAATAGGCTTGGCCCGAATAGAGATCGGCGCAGGTAAACACGACATAGCGTGCGGCCCTGCGAATATCGGCCGCATTCAGGATCGTGCCCAGCATCGGCCCGTGCCATTTGCCGATCGCGCTCCATCCCTCGACACAATCGTGCCGCGTGATCTGCGTGCGCGCCGGCATCGCCATCAACGCCTGGTGCGAAATGGAAAGCGGGCGGTTGACAAGCCCGCCGACTTCCAGCCGCCAATGCGCGAAATTCTCCGCGACCATCGCGTTATATCTGTCGGTATTGGGGTTGTTGGTGCCGTTGACACGGAAGATTGGCGACATCTGGTCGGGCCGATATTCTTTCGCCAGGCTGTTGCGATCGGTCAGCGCGCGCGCGAGACCGTAATTCATCTTTTCGCCGGAGAACAGGATCTTGCGAAGCGACGGCGTGTTCGCGACCTGGTCGCACCCGCTGAGCAGCGCACCCGCGCCCAAGGCTCCGGTGGTGAGCAGCGCGCGCCGCGTGATGATCGCGCTCATGCCGCTTCCTCCGCATCTTGGTCGGCGGGAATCGTCCACCAGCCCGTCACCATCGATTTCACCTCGGGCCACGCCCCGGCGAGGATCACCAGCACCAGATGGACAATGATAAACAAAACCAGTCCGCTCGCCGCGATGAAATGCACCGAGCGCGCCGAAGCCCGCCCGCCGAGCACATCCAGCATCCACGGCCACGCCGCGACCATGGTCGGCGACAATACCAGCCCCGACAGGATCATCATCGGGATCAGGCCGAAAATCACCAACACATAAGACAGCTTCTGGAAAATATTGAATGCGCCGGGATTTTTGGGATCGTGGAAGCGGAAGGCGAGATGTTCCTTCAGATCGAACCATAAATGCGCCGGAGCGAGCTCTTTCAGCCGAATCCGCAAGTCCTTCTGAAAATGCCGGTTGACCAGGCTCGATACCATGAACGCCAGCAAACCGAATGCCAGCACCAACGCGAACAGCAAATGCCAGCGCCGCGCGATTGCCAGATTGTACCCGGCCGGGATCGTGAGAAACGATGGCGCATGGGGCGGGTTGAACCACGCATGATCCGGATTCGCGCCATATTGCCCCCAGTAAAGATGCGGATGCGCGTTGAGGATCGTCAGCCCGCTGCCGATCATGATGAAGATCGTCACCACGTTGAGCCAATGCCACAGGCGCGTCACCAGCCGGTGGCGATACAGCACGGTGGCGGCTGCCGGAGGACTATCGGAGGTCGGCGGGCTTGTGTCGGTCATACAGAACCCTATTCGAGCCAAGGGACGGCGTGGTTACAGCTACGCCAAATCGGTCGCGCACGATATTCGAATTTCGAACGGAAGGCCTGCTTCAAGATGACAGAGCACCATTTCTACGAACCACGCAACGGCCACAGGACCGTCCCCGGCCTGGCCCACGATCCCCTGAACGCGATCGTGGCACCCCGGCCGATCGGCTGGATCAGCACGCTCAGCGCCGAGGGCGTGCGCAACCTGGCACCGTACAGTTTCTTCAGCCTGTACAATTACCGCCCGCCCATCATCGGCTTCACCTCCACCGGCTGGAAGGACAGCGTCGCCAACGTCACCGCCACGGGCGAGTTCGTATGGAACCTCGCCACGCGCGATCTTGCAGAGGCGATGAATGCGAGCGCGGCGACGGTCGCGGCGGATATAGATGAATTCGACCTCGCCGGTCTGGCGATCGCACCCTCCCGCATCGTCGCGCCGCCACGGGTCGCGGCAAGCCCCGCCGCGTTCGAATGCCGTCATACCCAGACGCTGCGGCTGGCATCGGCAGATGGCACGACCCTCGACACCTGGCTGGTGCTGGGCGAGGTCGTCGGCATCCACATCGCGCCGCATCTGATCGCGGACGGTGCCTATCGCACCGCCGCCGCGCACCCGATCCTGCGGGGAGGCGGGGCAGCCGACTATTTCGAGATAGGCGAGGCCGCGCGCTTCGCGATGCGGCGGCCGGACTAGCCGCCCTTACCGTGTCGGCACCGGCTCCGCGCCGGTATAATCGTAAAAGCCGCGCTTGGTCTTGCGGCCGAACCAGCCGGCCTCGACATATTTCACCAGCAGCGGGGCCGGGCGGAATTTAGGGTCGCCCGTCCCTTCGAACAGCACGCGGGTGATTTCCAGGCACGTGTCGAGCCCGATAAAGTCGGCAAGCGTCAGCGGCCCCATCGGGTGGTTGAGCCCGAGCTGGCACGCCAGATCGATGTCGCGGATCGTCGCCACGCCCTCGCCCAGCGCGAAGCAGGCTTCGTTGAGCATCGGCATTAGGATGCGGTTTACGATGAAGCCCGGCGCATCATTGGCGTGGACGATCGCCTTGCCGAGCTTCTGCCCAAACGCCTCGACCGCCTGCACCGTCGCGTCCGAGGTGGCGAGGCCGCGGATCAGCTCGATCAAGCCCATCACCGGCACGGGGTTGAAGAAATGCACGCCGACGAAACGGCCCGCATCGGGGGCGGCCTGCGCCAGCCGCGTGATCGGGATCGAGGAGGTGTTGGACGCGAGGATCGCGGTGTCGGACAGCACCTTGCCGACCTCCGCGAAGATCGCGCGCTTGATTTCCTCGCGCTCGGTCGCCGCTTCGATGACGAGGAAGGCCGGGCCCATCTCGGCGACGCTCGCCACCGGCTCGATCAGCGCGAGCGCGCCGTCGCGCGCATCCGCAGTGATCTTTTCCTTGGTCACCAGCCGGTCGAGCGCCTTGGCGATGCCGGCCTTGCCCGCTGCAGCGCGTTCCAGCGACACGTCGCTGAGCAGCACATGAAACCCCGCTTGCGCCGAAACCTGCGCGATGCCCGCGCCCATCTGACCCGCGCCGATTACGCCTACCGTCTGCATATCCCGTCCTTCGCTCCTGTCTGCGGTCGCTTTAGGGGTCACGCGATGCGACGGCAATCATAGGCCTTGGTGATATAGGGGAACGTCACCGGATCGGATGCGAGTTCGGGGGTCGCCGCAATCAGATCGCGCACTTCGGCCACCACCCCGGCCCGCTCCACTTCGGGCAAGGCGGCGATGAAGCTGGTCGACAGCGTGCGTCCCACCACCACCGCTTCCGCAGTGCCAACATGGGCATAGCGAAACGCACTTTCGCCAAGCGGCGAAAAACCGTCTGCGGGGAACACGTCCCGCCACGCATCGCCTTGTTCGCGCAGCGCCTGCCCCTGATGCGCGTTGGTCAACACCGACAATCGGTCAACCCAGGGCACCGCGTGATCGCGCAAATTCCACACCAGCCCAAGCGCCCCGCCGATGCGCAAGACGCGCCGGATTTCTGCCATCGCCGCCGGAGTCGCGAACCAGTGGAACGACGTCGCGCAGACCACCGCGTCGACGCTCGCATCGGGGAGCGGGATCGCATCGGCCTGCCCCGACACCGGCCGCACCTCCGGAAAATCGGCAATGAGATGTTCCAGCATCGTCGCCACCGGATCAAGCGCGGTGACCTGCGCGCCGCTGTCGACAAGCAAAGAAGTGAATTTCCCCGTTCCCGCGCCGATTTCGAGCACGTCGCTCCCACGCTCGATCCCCAGAGCGCCACGCAGCCAATCCAGGATTTCAGGCGGATAGCCGGGTCTGCTGGCGGCATAGACATCCGCGCCGCGCCCGAAGCCCGTTGTCGCGACCGGGTGGACACCGGTCACGGCGCATGCCGCGCGGGTTGTGCCTCCGCCAGGATCACCGCGAACAGCCCGTCCGGATCGGTCCACTCCGCAACCGGCGTCCATCCGCCCGCCCGCAGCAGGATGCGGGCATCGCGCGGACCGTATTTGTGGCTGTTCTCGGTGTGGATCGTCTCGCCCGCCGCCATGTCGAACGGACGCCGCTCGATCGTGAAGGCGACGTCGCGGATTGCTTCCAGATGCATCTCGATCCGCGCGCGATCGTCGTTCCAGATCGCGCGGTGGCGAAAAGCGTCGAGCGGGATCGTTCCATCCAGTTCGCGGTTGATGCGTTCGAGCAAATTGAGGTTGAACGCCGCCGTCACGCCCTGCGCATCGTCATAGGCCGCCTCCAGCACGGCCGCATCCTTGATCCGGTCCATCCCGATCAACAGCATCGCGCCCTCGCCCAGCGACGCCTTCATCGCGCGCAGCAAATCGACACTGGAATGCGGGATCATGTTGCCGATGGTCGAGCCGGGGAAGAACCCAAGCTTGGGCGCGGCAGCCACTTGTGCTGGCAGCGCGATCGGATGGAGGAAGTCGGCTTCCACCGGCAACACCGGCAAACCGGGAAAGGCGGAGGCGAGCCCGGCCGAGGATTCGCGCAGGAAATCGCCTGAAATATCGATCGGCACATAAGCGGACGGCTCGACCGCACGCAGCAGGATCGGCGTTTTGGTCGAGGAACCCGATCCGAACTCGACGACAGCGCGCCCAGCGCCCGCGATCCGCGCAACCTCGGCGCAGCACGCCCGCAGAATCGCGGTTTCGGTGCGCGTCGGATAATATTCGGGCAGATCGGTGATCGCTTCGAACAATTCCGATCCGCGCCGGTCATAGAACCAGCGCGCCGGAATCGCGCGCGGGCGGCTGGCAAAGCCGCGCAGCACGTCGTGGCGAAACGCCGGATCGGCGAGCGTGACCTGGCCATCCTCGATTTCGGGCTTCAACATCTCAAAGATCCTTCGCCAGCCGAACGCCGGTGAATTGCCAGCGCTGGTGCGGATAAAAGAAATTGCGGTAGCTTGCCCGCATATGGCCGCGCGGTGTCGCGCACGATCCCCCGCGCAGCACACACTGCCCGCTCATGAACTTGCCGTTATATTCGCCAACCGCGCCTTCGACCGCGCGAAAGCCGGGATAGGGCCGGAACGCGCTGCCGGTCCATTCCCACACATCCCCGAAGAAAGCAGGCCCACCCGTCGCCGGGCGCGGCTCGACCGGGCCGGCCATGTCCATCTGGTTGCCACCCGCGAGATCATGCGACGCAGCCGCGGCTTCCCATTCGGCCTCGGTCGGCAAGCGCGCGCCCGCCCAGCTGGCATAAGCGTCGGCTTCGTAGAAGCTGACATGCGTTACCGGAGCGGCGGGATCGATCGCGCGCCGTCCATCGAGCCCGAAGCGCGTCCAGCCGCCATCGGCCCGCTCCCAATAGAGCGGCGCGGCAATGCGTTCGCGCTGCACCCATGCCCAGCCATCGGACAGCCAATGGCGCGGTTCGGCATAGCCGCCATCGGCGACGAACGCGGCCCATTCGCCATTGGTGACGGTGCGATCGGCCAGCGCATGAGCGCCGAGCAACACCGCATGGCGCGGCCCCTCGGCATCGAAGGCGAACCCTTCGCCGTCGTACCCGATTTCGACAATCCCGCGTGCGCCCTCGATCCAGCCGACCGGCCCCGGCATCGCCACAGGCACCTTGCGTGGGGGTGCCCATATGGCGGGTTCGACCGGGTTCTGCGCCATCAGATGGACAATATCGGTGACGAGCAATTCCTGGTGCTGCTGTTCATGCTGGCAGCCCAGTGCCACCAGGTCTTGTGCCGCCTTGGGAAGATCGGGCAGCGCCGCTGCCAGCGCCGCATCGACATGCGCGCGATAGGCCAGGATCTCCTCAAGCGATGGCCGCGTCACCATGCCGCGCCGCGCGCGCGCGTGGCGCTTGCCCTCGGCCTCGTAATAGCTGTTGAACAGGAACGGAAAGCGCGCGTCATAAAGCGCATACCCACCGACGAAATCGCGCAACACGAACGTTTCGAAAAACCAGCTCGTATGCGCCAGATGCCATTTCGCGGGCGAGGCGTCTTCCATCGACTGCACGGTGGCATCGGCATCCGACAGCGGTGCGACCAACGCGACCGACAGCGCGCGGACGGCTCGAAAACGCTCCACCAGCGGGCTTGCCGGGCGTTTGGGGACTGGTCGCCTTTGCATCGTCATGTCCCCTTCCCTCAGAAACGCCAGCCGTGCTAGCGCGTCGCTCCCGGTCGCCACAAAACGTCGCCACCCGCCATTTGGTTCACTATGCGCGCGGCGACGAACAGATAATCCGACAGACGGTTGAGATAGGCGAGCGCGAGCGGATTGAAAGCCTCCGTCCGCGTCGCCGCGACCGCAGTACGCTCGGCGCGACGCACCATCGCACGGGCGATGTGGAGTGCCGCTGCCCCGGCTGTTCCGCCCGGCAGGATGAAACTGGTCAAGGGTGCCAGACCAGCGTTCATCCGGTCGATCTCCGCCTCAAGCCGTTCGACTTGCGCCGTCACCACCCGCAGCGTCCTTTCAGACGGTGCGAAGTCGTCGCCGTCGCTCTCGGCTTTCGGTGTCGCGAGATCGGCACCGAGATCGAACAAATCGTTCTGGATACGCTCGAGCCATGCCGACAATTCGGCGGCGGGCAACCCCTCTTGCGCCAGCGCGGCGATCGCCGCGCCAATCGCGCTATTGGCTTCGTCGACATCGCCCATCGCCGCCAGCCGCGCGGCGTCCTTGGCAATGCGCGATCCGTCGACCAGCCCGGTCGTGCCGTCATCGCCGGTACGCGTGTAGATGCGGTTGAGCTTGACCATATTTTATCCCAACCGCCGGGCTGCGCCCAAAGCGAAGCTCAGCCCTTGCCGGCGAGCCACATCAACAACACAACCAGGAAAATCGCGACCGCCTGCAACATCACGCGATATTGCATCATCTGGTTGGACCGCACCGACGATGCGATCCGCGCCTCGCCGGGGTTCGCCCCGTCGCGCAAATCCTGGCTCGCGCCGAGCAGGAAAATGACCAGTCCGCGAACCAGCACGACGACCACCGCGATCATCGCGGCGACCAGCAGGATTGTCAGGAAAGTGCTCATGCCCCTAACCTAGGCGCTTTGCTCGGCAATGCCAATGCCCGCTCCCCCGGCCCGCAACCGCGCCGCCAGCGCCCGCCCATCTTTGCCGCGCAACCGCACGCTTTCGAGCGTCGGCGCGTCGTTGCGCTTGGCCAGCCGCTGCCCGTCGGGGCCGACCAGCAACGCATGATGGTGATAGAGTGGCGTCGGCAGCCCCAGCAGCGCCTGTAGCAACCGATGCACGTCGGTCGCCGCGAACAGATCGACC
Source organism: Sphingomonas sp. DC1600-2 (assembly GCF_049897605.1). Taxonomy (NCBI): domain Bacteria; kingdom Pseudomonadati; phylum Pseudomonadota; class Alphaproteobacteria; order Sphingomonadales; family Sphingomonadaceae; genus Sphingomonas; species Sphingomonas sp. DC1600-2. The sequence goes on along the minus strand of NZ_JAFCWO010000001.1, from coordinate 57,138 downwards.
CCGCGCACGATATGCGTCACGCCTTGCGCGGCATCGTCGACCGTCACCGCGAGATGATAGCTGGCCAGCGCATCCTTGCGCGCCAGCACGACATCACCTTGCGCCAGCGGATCGGCGCGCACTCGCCCAGCATCCGCATCGCGCCACCACAGGCCCTCGCCTGCCGCCAGCGCCACCGCGCGCGCCATATCCAGCCGCCAGGCATGCGGCACCCCGCCTGCGATCCGCGTCGCGCGTTCCGCCGCGCTCAACCCCCGGCACGTTCCCGGATAGACCGCTTCGGGACCATGCGGGGCCGACTGGCTCGCGGCGATTTCGGCGCGCGTGCAGAAACAGGGATAGAGCAGCCCCATGTCCCGCAAGCGCGCCAGCGCCGCGGCATAGGCATCGCCGCGCGTCGACTGGAACAGCACCGCCCCGTCCCAATCCAGCCCCAGCCACTGAAGGTCGGCCAGGATCGCAGCGACATGATCGGCGCGGCTGCGCGTGCCATCGATATCCTCGATCCGCAGGAGGAAGCGCCCGCCGCCCGCGCGCGCCAGATCGTGCGCCAGCACCGCCGAATAGGCGTGCCCCAGATGCAGCCGCCCTGTCGGACTCGGCGCAAAGCGCGTAACGACGTCGCGCACGATCACCCCAACACCGCTCTTGACCACGAGTCGCGCGCTGTGCTGAAATCGTTAACGACAGGGTGCGGTGTCATCACAGCGTCATCCTAATGGGCTTGAAGCCCGGCAGGAAGCGCCACTCAGTGGTAAAAGGGGGTCTGTATGTACCATCCCGATCTGATCCGCCATCCGGATGGCTGTCCCGCACTCGTGCTCAATGCGGACTATACCCCGCTGAGCTATTATCCGCTTTCGCTATGGCCGTGGCAGACCGCGATCAAGGCGGTGTTCCTCGACCGCGTCGACATCGTCGCCGAATATGAACGCGAAGTGCGCAGCCCGACGCAGCGGATCAAGCTGCCCTCGGTGATCGCGCTGAAATCCTATGTGCGACCCTCGGCCTTTCCCGCCTTCACGCGCTTCAACCTCTTCTTGCGCGACAAGTTCATGTGCCAATATTGCGGGGCCGGTCACGATCTGACCTTCGACCATATCGTGCCGCGCGCGCAGGGCGGGCGCACCACCTGGGAGAACGTCGCCACCGCTTGCTCGCCATGCAACCTCAAGAAAGGCGGTCGCACGCCCAAGCAGGCGGGCATGCCGCTGCACATCGACGCGATCCGCCCGACCAGCTGGCAATTGCAGGAACATGGCCGCCGCTATCCGCCCAACTTCCTGCACGATACCTGGCATGACTGGCTGTATTGGGATGTCGAGCTGGAAGCATAGGCTGCAAACGCAAGGGTTTTTGCAAAGCGAAACGTTGACCCCCGCGCTGCCGCAATGCAGCATGGACCCATGGCATCCCTCCCCGGCATCGCAAACAATCCCGACATCCGTTTCCTGGGCAAATTGCTCGGCGATGTCATCCGCGCTTATGGCGGCGAGACGCTGTATGAGCGGACCGAGCATATCCGCGCCGCCTCGGTCGACCGGCATCGCGGCGGGACCGATGTCGATCTCGGGCTCGACCGGCTCAGTCTCGACGAAACACTCGATTTCGTGCGCGGCTTCATGCTGTTCTCGATGCTCGCCAATCTCGCCGAGGATCGCCAGGGCGTCGCCGCCGAACGCGGAGCCGATCTTGCCGCAGCACTCGACCGGTTGGCGGGCGAGGGCATCGACAAGGCACAGGTGATGCACCTGCTCGATCACGCGCTGATCGCCCCCGTGCTGACCGCGCACCCGACCGAAGTGCGCCGCAAATCGATGATCGACCACCGCAACCGCATCGCCGCGCTGATGCTGCTGCGCGACGGCGGCGCCACGGAAACCCCCGATGGCGACGATGTCGAAGAAGCGATCCTGCGCCAGATCGCCTTGCTGTGGCAGACGCGCGTGCTGCGCCGCGAGCGGCTGTACGTCACCGACGAAGTCGAAACCGCGCTCAGCTATTTGCGCGAGGTGTTCCTGCCCGCCCTCCCCGCGCTCTACCAGCGCTGGGACCGCGCGCTTGGCGAACGCGTGCCAAGCTTCGTGCGGCCGGGCAGCTGGATCGGCGGCGACCGCGACGGCAACCCCTTCGTCACCGCCGACAGCCTGACCACCGCGCTGGCCAAAGCCAGTGAGGCAGTGCTGGTCTATTATCTCGACGCGGTCCACGCGCTCGGCGCCGAACTGTCGATCTCGACCGATCTCGCGCCCGCCGATGCGGGCGTGCAGGCGCTGGCCGAGGCGAGCGGCGACGCCGCCGAAAGCCGCAGCGACGAGCCCTATCGCCGCGCGCTGTCGGGCATTTACGCGCGCCTCGCCGCAACGCACCGCGCGCTCACCGGCAAGCCCGCCCCCCGCCCCGGCGCGCTGAAGGGCGAACGCTACCCCGATCCACAGGCCTTCCGCGCCGATCTCGTGATCATCGCGCGCGCGCTGCGGCAGGAAGACCATCAGGGCGGCGGGGCCTTGTCCTCGGGCGGCGCGCTCGGGCGGCTGGTGCGCGCGGTCGAGACCTTCGGCTTCCATCTGGCGACGCTCGATCTGCGCCAGAACAGCGCGGTGCACGAACGCGTCGTCGCCGAACTGCTCAAGGTCGCCGGTGTCGAGGCCGATTATCTCAGCCTTGGCGAATCGCAGCGCGTCTCGCTGCTGCGCCACGAACTGTCCAACGCCCGCCCGCTCGCCAGCCCGTTCGCCGCCTATTCGGACGAGACGCAGTCCGAACTCGCCATCCTGCGTGCCGCCGCGAAAGCGCACGCGACCTATGGCCCGGCCTGCATCGCACAGCATATCGTGTCGATGGCGCAATCGGTATCGGATCTGCTCGAACTCAACATCCTGCTGAAGGAAGTCGGCCTGTATCGCCCCGGCGGTGCCTCGGGCGAGCCGTCGAGCGCCGCGATCATGGCGGTGCCGCTGTTCGAGACGATCGGCGATCTGGAGGCCGCCCCCGCGATCATGACCGAATGGTTCGCGCTGCCCGAAGTGCGCGGCATCACCGCCGCGCGCAGCTTCCAGGAAGTGATGATCGGCTATTCCGACAGCAACAAGGACGGTGGCTATCTCACCTCGACCTGGAGCCTGTCCAAGGCCTCGACCGCGCTGAAAAGCGTGTTCGCGGACGCGGGCGTCGGCATGCAATTGTTCCACGGCCGCGGCGGCGCGGTCGGGCGTGGCGGCGGATCATCCTTCGCCGCGATCCGCGCGCAACCGCCCGGCACGGTGCAGGGCCGCATCCGCATCACCGAACAGGGCGAAGTGATCGCGGGCAAATATGGCACCCGCGACAGCGCGATGACCAACTTGGAAGCGATGGCCTCGGCCACCCTGCTCGCCAGCCTCGAACCCGATGCGCTGTCGGCGGCGGACACCGCGCGCTTCTCGGCGGCGATGGACACGCTCTCCGCCTCCGCCTTCGCGGCGTATCGCGATCTGGTGTACGGCAACAACGGTGACGATCGCGGTTTCCGCACCTTCTTCCGCCAGATGACGCCGCTCGCCGAAATCTCCGGCCTCAAGATCGGCAGCCGCCCGGCCAGCCGCACCAAATCCGACCGGATCGAGGATCTGCGCGCCATCCCCTGGGTGTTCAGTTGGGCGCAGGCGCGCGTGATGCTGCCGGGCTGGTACGGCGTCGGCCATGCGCTGTCGGCATTCGAGGACAAGGGTTTGCTCGCCGAAATGGCGCAGGGCTGGCCGTTCTTCGCCGCCAGCCTCGCCAATATGGAACAGGTGATCGCCAAGTCCGACATGGGCATTGCCGCGCGCTATGCCGGGCTGGTCGAGGATCGCGCGCTTGCCGATGCGATCTTCCCGCGCATCGAAAGCGGCTGGCAGCAAGCGCATGACGGGCTGCTGCAAGTCACCGGCCAATCGCGCCTGCTGGAGGCGCACCCCGCGCTCGACGCCTCGATCCGCCTGCGCCTGCCCTATATCGAGCCGCTCAACCTGCTCCAGATCGAACTGATCAAACGCCGCCGCGCGGGCGACGAGGATCCGCGAATCGGCGAGGGCATCCTGCTGTCGATCAACGCGATCGCGACCGCGCTGCGCAACAGCGGCTAGGGTTGCTCGCTTTCCTCCCTTGTGTATTATATTGATACTACACAAGGGAGGTGCCGCAATGTGGATGGCAACGAGGCTTACGCTGGCTTTGGCCGCGAGCATGACGTTTGCGGCGGCAGCACAGGCAAACTGCTCCGCGACCAAGATCGCGATCGGCCACCAGCGCCTTTTCGTCGATCTCGGCGGCAACGGGCCGGTGACGCTGGTGTTCGAAGCGGGCAATGGCGACGATTCGCGGGTCTGGGCCAATTTGGTGCCGAAAGCGCAGGCGCTTGGGGTGCGGACCTTCGTGTATGATCGCGCCGGGCTGGGCCAGAGCGACCGGCGACAAGGTGCCTATTCGATCGACAAGGACGTGCGCGCGCTACGGGGCGCTCTGGATCGCTGCGCGGTGCAAGGCCCGGTAATCCTGGTCGCGCACTCTTATGGCGGCTTCATCGCCCATCTGCTGGCCGCGCAGGACCGGCGCGTCGCCGGAATGGTGCTGGTGGATGCCAATATCCCCGCCTTTTTCGATCCGGCCGAAACCGAAGCCATCGTCGGGCGCTATCGCCCGCAATATGCTGCCCTTCGCGCCCAAGCTCCGGCGCTGGCTGAACTGCTGATCCCGATCATCGAGGCCTATCCAAAGACGGCGCGACGTGCGCGCGCGGTCGCCCTGCCGCCTGCTTTGCCGGTGATCGACATCGTGGCGGAACGGTCCTGGGCGGAGACGCCGGACGAGGCAGCCCGGATGCGGGCCGCGCACGCGGCCTTCGTCGCAGCGAACCCGCGACGCAGCGCGATGCTCGCCGACGGCAGTTCGCACGCCGTGATGAAAGACCGCCCCGATGTCGTTCTCGCCGCAATCACGCAAATGGTCGCGCAGGTGCGGGGCGAAAAGACAGGACGCTAACGGTCAAGCAGGCGCAACGCCCGGATCGAGCGTCGCGGAGAGCACCTGACCCCGCGCGTACAGCCCGGTCAGCATCCCCGCACCGATCACATGGCCCGCAATCGCGTTGAGCACCGCGCCGCGCCCAGGTGCCTCGCCCAAGTCGGCGGCCGGGCAATCGAGCGCAAACAGTTGGAAGACGTAGCGATGCTCGCCATGCCCCTTGGGCGGATCGGGCGCGAGCCAGCTTTGCGAGAGGAAGGAATTCTTGCCGGTGTCGCCAGTTGCGGCATCGGCAACGATCGCTCCTTCTGCCAGCGCGTGCATTCCCGCCGGCAGGCCCCACACAATTGCGTGGACCAGCGGCGCGGGCGTGGGCGAATCGGCATCCTCGACGATCAGCGCCAGGCTCTGCGTGCCCGGCGGCAGTGCGTCCCATACGAGCGGCGGCGATACGCCCGCGCCGTCGGCGGTGAAGCGCACCGGCATCTCCGTCCAGTCGGCAAAGGCAGGGCTGCTGAGCGCAATCGGTGCGAAACCGCTGCCCAGGGCCGGGTTGACGATGACCAGATGCTCCGCGCCCGCACGCACCCCGCTGAGCGAAGCGCCAAGCCATTCGGGAAGATGTTCGAGCATCGCTGCGACCTTTTTGTGGGTTTACGCCTTGAAGCCCTGGACGAGGCAACAGGTTCCGCGCGACCCTGATAAAAGCCGCGCCGCGCCGAAATACGTATCACTCCTCATGCGTCCGCGCGCGTGCGCGTGCGCCACCAATGCCACCCCCCGACCAGTGCGGCGAGCGCGACCCCGCCCGCCGCTAAGATCAGAATGGCATGCCGATCGGGCAGCAAGCGCTCGATCGCTTTTTCAAAGCCGTGGCCGAACAGATAGCCGACGCCGGTAAACACCACGCCCCACACAATGGCCGAGACCCCGTTCACCAGCACGAACAGCCGCGCCGACACCCTGGTCGTGCCGATCGCCACCGGGCTGATCGTGCGGAAGCCATACAGAAAGCGAAAGGCGAAGATGAAGCCGATCGGATAGCGTTCGAGCAACCCCAGCGCGCGTTCGAACAGCGCGCGCTGGCGCACGCGCCTCACCCACGGCCGATCGCGGAAATAGCGGCCGAGCGCAAAGAAGATCTGGTCGGCCAGGAACGACCCCGCCGCCGCCGCCGCCATCGCGCCCGGCAAGGAAAACAGCCCCTTATGCGCCAGCAACCCGCCGGCGATCACCACCGTCTCGCCCTCGATGCCAGCACCCGCGAACAAGGCAAGCAGGCCGTATTTGGCGATGAGGGCTTCGATGCTCAACCGCGCGCCCTTCCATCGTCACCCCGGGCTCGTCCCGGGGTCCACCGGGATGCGCATCCTGCGGCGAAGGGATATCCGGCACGGTGGACCCCGGGACAAGCCCGGGGTGACGACATGCTATAGCGCCTCACCCCTCAATGCCGAGCTGCCACAGCACGAAGGCATGCTCCTCCGCACCCTCGCGCAAACTTTCGAAGCGGCCCGATTTGCCGCCATGCCCAGCGCCCATATTGGTCTTGAGCAGCAGCACATTGTCGTCGGTCTTGGTGGCGCGCAGCTTGGCCGCCCATTTGGCCGGCTCCCAATAGGTCACGCGCGGATCGTTGAGGCCGCCCGAAATGAACAGCGGCGGATAGGCCTGCGCCTTCACCTGGTCATAGGGCGAATAGCTGCGGATCAGCTCGAACGCGGCCTTGTCCTCGATCGGATTGCCCCATTCGGGCCATTCGCCCGGCGTCAGCGGCAAGTCGGCATCGAGCATGGTGTTGAGCACGTCGACGAACGGCACATCGGCAATCACCGCGCCCCACAATTCGGGGTCGGAATTGACCACCGCGCCCATCAATTCGCCCCCGGCCGAACGCCCGGCAATTGCGATCCGCCCCGCCGACGTCCAGCCATCCGCGATCAGCCCCTTCGCGACATCGACGAAATCGTTGAAGGTGTTGGTGCGCTTCTCCAGCTTGCCGTCGAGATACCATTGCTGGCCCAGATCATCGCCGCCGCGAATATGCGCAATGGCATAGGCAAAGCCGCGATCGAGCAGCGACAGCCGCCCGGTCGAAAAGCCCGGCGGAATGGCATAGCCATAAGCGCCATACGCATAGAGGAACAAAGGACGCGACCCGTCGCGCGGGAAGTCCGCCGGATAGACGATCGACACCGGCACCTGCGTGCCGTCGCGCGCGGTGATCTTAAGCCGCTCGGTGCGGTATTTCGCCGCCTGATAGCCGCTCGGGATTTCCTGCACCTTGAGCGTGGTCAGCTCGCCCGTCGCCACGTCATAATCATATTCGGTGCCCGGCGTGACCATCGACTCATAACCGACGCGCAGCACCTGCATCGCATATTCGGGATTGTTGCCGAGCCCCGCATCATAGCTCGCCTCGGGGAAGCGGATGCGCTGCGGCGCGATGCCCTCCTCATAGCGGTGAATCTCGATCTGATCCAAGCCATCCTCGCGCCCGTCGACGATGAAGAAGTCGCGGAAGCAATCCACCCCGGTCATGTAGAAATGCGGCGACGGCGCGATCTTCTCGACCCATTCGCCCGGCGCCGAGATATGCGCGGTGCACAGCCGAAAATTGGGGTCGGTGTCGTTGGTGTGGATGAACAGCGTGTCGCCATGCATGTCGACATCATATTCACGCCCGACCTGGCGCGGCGATACGCAGAGCGGCGTCGCCAGCGGGTCGGTCGCGGGCAGCAGATAGATTTCGCTGGTCACATGGTCGCCGCTCGACAGCACGATCCACTTGCGGTCGCTCGTCTCGCTGACGCCAACGCGGAAACCCTCATCGGCTTCCTTGAACAGTTCGATATCGTCAGCGATCGGCGTGCCCAGCCAGTGCAGCCGCGCATTGTCGGTGCGCCATTGGTCGTTGGCGAGGCCATAGAGAAAGCCCGTGTCGTCGGCGGTCCACACGATTTCGGACAGCATCCCCGGAATGACATCGGGCAAATGCTCGCCCGTGATCAGATCCTTGACGCGCACCTCGAAGCGTTCCGAGCCATTGTCGTCGATCGCATAAGCCAACAGCCGCCCATCATTGCTGACCGAAAACGCGCCCAGCCGGAAATATTCCTTGCCCTCGGCCAAAGCCGGTTCGTCGAGGATCAAAACGTCCTGGCTCTTATCCTCGCCCGCGGCGACCGGCCTGCGCCACCATTTGCGATACTGCCCGCCGGTTTCGAACGCGGTCCAATAGACCCAGTCGCCATCCTTTTGCGGCACCGAGCTATCGTCTTCCTTGATGCGGCCCTTCATCTCTTCATACAGCCGGTCGATCAACGGCCGGTGCGGTTCCATCACGCTCTCGAAATAGGCGTTTTCGGCCGCGAGATAGGCGAGCACATCCGCGTCATCGACCTCGGGATAGTTCGGGTCCCTCAGCCAGGCATAGGGATCCTCGATCGTGTGCCCATGCAGGGTGAAGCTGTGCGGGCGCGTGGCGGCGACGGGGGGCGAGAGCGGTTCGGTCATCCCCTCTCCTACCCGCTTGCCGCAGGTCAAGTCGAGGTGTCGCGGTCAGGTGCGCTGGAGCGTCCGCGACGGTGCCAGCCGGACCGTGCGTCCGGTCGGTGCCCGACGCGGAGCCGGTTCCGTCACACGCCCCGGCTCGATCGCAACCGGGGCATCGCCATCACGGCTGTCATACCGAAACGCCGCCGCGCGCGCCGCCAGCGTGGCGATATCCTGCGCCAGCGTCGCCGCCGTGGCGGAGGTTTCGGTCACCATCCCGGCATTCTGTTGCGCGATCCGGTCGAGTTGCGTCACGGCACTGGTGATTTCGCCGATTGCTTCGGCCTGTGCGGCATTGTCGCTGGCGATCGCCTGGGTCAGCGCCACCGCTTCGGTGCAGCGCGCCACGATCGTTTCCAGCGCGCCATGCACCAGCCCGACCGCGTCGACGGCAACCGCAACCTCCTGCTGTGTGGCGCTGAGCTGGGTGCGGGCGCGCTTGGCCTCCTCCTCGGCGCGCATCGCCAGCGTCGAGACAAGGTCGGCGACGACCGCAAAACCGCGCCCGGCGTCCCCGGCCCGCCCCGCCTCTACCGCCGCGTTCATCGCCAGAACGCGCGTCTGAAAGGCAATCTTGTCGAGACCTCCGATCACGTCGTCGATCCCGGCGGCACTGCTGGACACGCGGTTCATCGCTTCCATCGCACCATCGGCACGCACGCGCACCTCCCCCGCCGCCGCCAGCGTCGCTTGCGATCCGTCGGAGGATTTGTGCGCCGCCTGTACCGTGCTGCGCAAGCGCGCGTCCATCCGCCCGACAGCAGCCGAAGTCTGCTCGATCACCGCCGCGCTGCTCTCGGTGCGCTGCGCCAAATCTCCGGTCGCGCGCGCGATCGAATCGGAAGCCCCGCCAATCTCGGCGGTGGTCTCCACCACCGCCTGCACCATCGCGCGGAGGGTATCGACGGCATCGTTGAGATCGCGATTGACCGCAGCATAACTTTCCGGGAAGCGCAGCGCCGCACCACCGCGCAAATCGCCCGCCGCCATCGTCCGCAACACCTGGCCCAGCGCGTCGGCCACCTCCTTCTGCTCGGCACTGGTCCGCGCCTCCTGCGCCGCACGCTCAGCGGCGGCGCGACGGAAGGTATCAACCGCGCGCGCCATATGGCCAAGTTCATCCACGCGATCGAGGTGCGGCACGCTGCGCTCCGCGCCTCCGGCAAGCGCATCGGTCGCCTCGACCAACTGCCCGAGCGGGCCCATGACGCGGTGCGTAAGATACAAACGCGACCCGATCGCCAGCGCGAGGATCGTGACGGCCAGCGCCAGCAAGGCGATCGCGGTGATCGTCAGCGTGGTCTCCGCATGCGCCTTGAGCTCGGCCTGTTGCTTGCCCGCGAGCGTTACGGCGGTATCGATCCGCGTGCGATGCGCGGCATAAGCCTGCGACACGCTGGCATAGCTGCGCGCGAGCTGCGCCGCGTCGTGCGCGCGTGCGGCGGCGATCATCTGGTCGACCTCTGCCCAGAAGCGCTGGGCAGGCGCATCGGCATCGCGCGTCAAGGCGGTCACCAACGCCGGATCGAGCGTCGAACTGTTCCAATAGGCGTGGCGCTCATCATAGGCCTTGCGCAGCGCCGCCAGCCGCGTCGCGCGCATGTCGACCTCGTCGGGATGGCTGGCGAGCAAGGTCGCCTCCAGAAACGGCTCGAGCACATATTCGGGCGGCGGCAGAATGTCGGCGACATAATCGGATTGCGCCTGGATCTGTTCACCGATCGGGCCACCAATCCGGACCAGATTGATGCCGTATGCGGCGATCACGATGGCCAGCAACATGGTGACCGTGATCAAGGCAGAGCCGATGCGAAGGCGCTTGGCAATGGACATGCGGGGACGACTTTCCAGCGAAGAGGCGGTGCGGGATCATTATAGACGACCCGCAGGCTGACCGTGGGGTCGGTGCCTGTCCTACATCCCCATATTCTGCCACACTCCCTGCATGCCGCCCGCCGTCCACCGCCCGTGCCGCCGCGCCGTCCGGACCCGCGCCACCCGTGCGGGAGGGCAAAACCGGGGGGACGTAGTGTGGACTTTGTGGACTTCCGCGCGCGACTCGCCAACGCTGCCGGGCCATGACAAACGCAGCGCCTTTCGCCTAACATCAGCCTGACCGTCCCTTCCCGAAAGCCACCCATGTCCGCTTACACCGCCCGCCTCGCCGCCCTCCGCGCTCAGCTCGCGCACGACCAGCTCGATGGCTTTGTCGTCCCGCTGACCGATGAATATATGTCCGAATATGTGGGCGCTTATGCCCAGCGCCTGGCCTGGCTGACCGGCTTCCAGGGCTCGGCCGGCAGCGCGGTGGTGCTGGCCGAGAGCGCCGCGATCTTCACCGATGGCCGCTATACGCTGCAATTGCGCGAGCAAGTGTCGGCGGACGACTGGCAGTATGTCGCGGTGCCCGCGAGCAATGTCGCACGCTGGCTGGGCGAGCATGCCCCGGCGGGCGGGCGGATCGGCTATGATCCGTGGCTGCACACCAGCGCCTGGGTCGCCGATGCCCGCGCCGCACTCGCCGCGCGCGGGGCCGAATTGGTCGCGGTCGCGCGCAACCCGCTCGATGCGGTGTGGAGCGACCGCCCTGCCCCCTCGACTGCCGTGCTGACGGTGCAGGATGATGTGCATGCCGGGCTCGGCTCGGCTGCCAAGCGCGCGCAGATCGCCGATTGGCTCTCCGAGACCAAGGCCGATGCGGTGGTGCTGACCGCGCTCGATTCGATCGCTTGGACGCTCAACCTGCGCGGCAGCGACGTGGCCCACACCCCCGTCGCTCTGGCCTATGCGATCGTCGATGCCGATGGCACCGCCGACCTGTTCGTCGCGCCCGAAAAGGTGACCGATGCGGTGCGCCAGCATCTCGGCAATGCGATTCGCCTGCATCCGCGCGACGCCTTTGCCGATGCTTTGCACGCCTTTGCCGGCAAGCGCATCGCCGCCGACCCCGAGCGCGCCGTGTCCGCCATTTTCGATTCGCTGAGCGCAGGCGGCGCCACTGTGCTGCCGCTGCGCGACCCGGTGGTGCTGGCCAAGGCGATCAAGAACCCGGTCGAGATTGGCGGCCACCGCTCGGCCTCCGCGCGCGACGGGGCGGCGGTTGCGCGCTTCCTGCGCTGGGTCGAGGCGGAAGCGCCCAAAGGCGGCCTCACCGAACTCTCCTGCGTCGACCGCTTGCAGGCCTTTCGCGAAGAAACCGGCGTGTTGCTCGATACCTCGTTCGACACGATCTCGGCGACCGGCGCGCATGGCGCGAGCCCGCATTACCATTCGACCCCCGAATCGAACGCACCGCTCGAACTGGGCCAGCTCTATCTGGTCGATTCGGGCGGCCAATATGCCGATGGCACGACCGACCTGACGCGCGTGCTGCCGATCGGCACGCCGACCGACGAGATGCGCGACCGCTTCACGCGCGTGCTGCAGGGCCATATCGCGCTCGCCACTGCGGTCTTCCCGGTCGGCACCACCGGCGGGCAACTCGATTCGTTCGCGCGCGCGCCTTTGTGGCAGATCGGGCTCGATTATGCGCATGGCACCGGTCACGGCGTCGGTGCCTATCTGTCGGTGCATGAAGGCCCGCAGCGCATCGCGCCGCCGACCTATCCCGGCGGTGGCGCGGCCGAGCCGCTGCGCGCCGGCATGATCCTGTCGAACGAGCCGGGCTATTACAAAGCCGGGGAATACGGCATCCGCATCGAAAATCTGCTGCTGGTCGAGGAACGCCCCTTTGCGCACGGCGTGACGATGCTCGGCTTCGAGACGCTGACTTTCTGCCCGATCGAACGCTCGCTGATCGTCGCCGAGATGCTGAGCCCGCGCGAACGCGCCTGGCTCGACGCATATCACGCGCGAGTCGTTGACGTGATCGGGTCGTATCTGGATGCGGACGAGCGCGCCTGGCTGGCGGCGAAATGCGCGCCTATTGCTTAGGCGCGTCGGGGGCGGTGACGGTGTCAACCGCGTCCAACGCGCGGGCGCGGCCCTTGCGGCGCTTCAGGTTCTCGCGCAGCGCCGCCGCCAGCCGCTCGGCTTTTTCCGCATCTTTCGTCGCCACTTCGCCACACGCTCCTTGACAATGTCCGCTCCAGCGGCTCTTAGGCCGCTTCCGCTCGCGCCGTAAGGCGCTTCGGACATGCTGCCGTAGCTCAGTGGTAGAGCGCATCCTTGGTAAGGCTGAGGTCGTGAGTTCAATCCTCACCGGCAGCACCATTATATCCTTGATAAATAACGATATTATTTTCCCCGTTGGGGGCGGATGTCATCGTTTTTGGCATTCGGAAACGCATAGGAAACAAGTGGTGCGGTTCGGCTCGCCGCATTTTTCTTACGCTGCTGGCGCGGTTCGATCGTTCAGGATAGCTTAGGCGACGTTACGACCCGCCCGATTCTATGAATTGCGAGACCGGTCAGGGGCAACGCCCTGCGCCACCTTTTCGCCGGGGGATTGCATGTGTGGGAAGACACAAGCCGGGATGTTGTCACCGCCTCACTGTGACTTGGTCACGGCGTCGTATGACCGAGCGCGGCTATTTCGAAACTTGGTGGCGCTCGGGCAACGCGCGTCGTGCCTTAGCGAAGGCGCGGTCCGAAGCGATGAACCTCGCGATCATCGGTGCGATCAACTTCACTGGATCGGTCCGATGGCCGGTTTCGTGCGCGAGCACCTCGGCATAGGCCGCTAGCTCGCGGTGGAGTGCGGCGGGCATATCGATGGTCAATCGTACCGGTCGTTCGTCGGCGATAGCGCCAAGCTTCAATTTCGTCATGGCTTAGCCTCGATAGGGTTCGAGGATCAGGTCGCGGGTTACAACTACCCGCACCGGAAAGCCCGGTCGCACCGTGATCGTCGGCTGGATGTTGAGTGACCGACCGACTACCTGACGGCCGGTCTGGCTGATGCTGTCGGAGGCGCCGCGGCGTAGCGCCTGGACGAGATCGTTCTCGTCTGACGACGTGCCGGCCTCGGTTCCTACGCTGAGTAGCGTCGAAAGCACCGCGGCCCTAAAGAGCTGACCCCAATGATTGTCGACGCGGTCCTCGAGGCCGGCGTAGCCCTCAGTGTCAGCGCCCGGCTGGCGTTCGAGGACGATCGATCGGCCGTTGGGAAGTATGAGGCGCGTCCAGACGAGCAGGGCGCGGCTCTGCCCGAACACAACCTGCGCATCGTACTGGCCGACGAGCCGCGAACCCTGGGGAATGAGAAGAGTTCGGCCAGTCGGCCCATCATACACATTCTCGGTCACCTGGGCGGTGATCAGGCCGGGCAGATCGGAGCGCAGGCCGGTGACCATTGCCGCGGCGATTACGGCGCCGGCCTGCAGCACGAAGGGGCTGGCGGGTCCGGCCAAGCGCTCGCTGCTGATCGTCCGTCGATCGGCTGGACCGTTCAGGAAAGCGAGCTTGCGGTCGCCTTCGGTCGGCTGCGGCGTTGGTTGGCTTAACGTCGTTGCGGGTGTTTGGCTGCCTAGGCCGGCGAGATCGACCCCAGGGTTCGGCTGGCTTGCGCCTTGCGTGACCGAGTGGGCTTCGCTCGCAAACAGCCGACTGGTGCGTGCCGCGTCGAGTTCCTGCGCCCGGCGTTGCCGTTGCTGCTCGGCGCGCTGCTGGGCTGGATCGGACGCTGACCCGGGTCCGGTCGCGATCGGTGGCGGCGCTACTCCCGTCTTGAGCATCGGGCGGCCGAGGTCGCCGGGCAGCGGCGGGCCAAGCTGCGGGACCGTGCGCGCTACGCCCGTATAATCACCCGGCAACCGCGCTAAACCATCAGCGGTCGTTCGGTGGTCTGTGTTGTACAGTTCATTGCTCTGGGGCTTGGGATGCGAGGATTGCAGGGCGAACACGAGGGCCCCGCCCAGCGCCAGCGCCGACGCGCCGGCCAGCGCGCCCAGCGCGCGGCGCGACAAGCGCAGAACGCCGGGCCGTTCCGGCCGCAGCCGAAACGCTGCCGACTTGTCGCGCGTCGGCTCGGGGAGGTCCTTCCGGGCTGATGGCGCGCTCGGCTCCCGGTCTTCGTCGCGATCGTCGGTCACGACGCTGGCCCTTCGGTTTCGGTCCCGGCGCTCATCCGCTGCAGCTGACCGCTTCTCACCCCGTCAGTTCGAACGATCCGCACGCGCTGCTGACGCGAGCTGCCGAGGCGAAGCTCGGCGGCCGCGAACAGCCGATCGACGATCATGTGGTGGCCGCGGACGCGGTAGTTGACGAGTTCGGCATTACCCTCGGCGCCGATGATCCAGAGCGGCGGCATCTCGCCCTGTCCGATCCCGGCCGGGAACTCGATAAACACCTGGCGGCCGTCGTCGAAGGCGCGGACCGGGCGCCATGACGCGGCATCACCTTCGATGCGGTAGCGGAACTGGAGGTTTTCGATGGCCGCCGCGCTGCTCTCGCCGACCGGCTGCGCGGCTTCGGCCGCCGCGTTCTGGCGACGCAGCGCGATCAGCTGATCGGCGGCGTAGGACCAGGACACCGACGCCATGTAGGTCCGCTCAGCGGACCGCATCTCGAGGTGATAGGTTCGGCGATCGGTGTTGATTACGAGGTTCGTGACGAGATCGGCGCGCGACGGCTTCACGAGGATGTGGACGCGCCGCCTGGGGCCGGCGCCGCTTTCGGTGTCGCCGATGATCCAGCGCACCGTGTCGCCGGCTGCGACCGGGCCGGTGCCGACGAGTTGCTCGCCGGGTTCCAGCGCGATGTCGGTGACCTGGCCGGGTGCGGCATAGAGCTGATAGAGCGCGCCGTCGGCGAAGGGATAGACCTGCACGGCGTTGACGTAGCCGCTGCGCGAGGGCTGGACCCGGGCGGCGCCGTTGGCCGCCTCGACCCGGGCCCGTGGATCGGCGGGTTCGCTTGGGGGCGAAGGGATAGCGCCGGGCATCGGCATCAGCTGACCCGGCAGGGGCAGCGGCTGCGGGACCGTCACGATCTGTACCGGCCGGGGCGGCTCGGGCGCCAAGACGGCCGGTGTCGGTGGCGCATCGTAGCTGATGGTTGGCGGCGTGTATTTGTGGGCGCAGGCGGCGAGCGCGGTCGTGGCAGCGAGCGCGCTCCCGAGTTGAACGAGGCGCATCAGCCGAGCTCCTTGGACCAGTTGAGGGCGTGGACGTAGATGCCGAGCGGGTTCTTCTTCAGCCGTTCGGCGTCGAGGGGCGTCTGGATCACCAGGGTGAGGATCGCCGACCAGCGCTCCGTCGCGGCGAGCGCACCGTCGACGTAGCGCCGCTCGACCCAGGCGATGCGGAAGCTGTCGGCAGAGGCGCGGATCACCGAGGACACCTCGACCGCGACCTGCTCCTTGCCCGCCCGGGCGAACGGGTCGTTGACGCGCGCATAGTCGTTGAGCGCGGCGGCGCCCTTGTCGGTCGTGAAGTCGTAGGCCTTCAGCCAGTTCTGACGCAGCACGATCGGGTCGGCCGGGATCGAGCGGACCTCTTCGACGAAGCGGGCAAGGTGCCAAGCGATCTGCGGATCGTTCGGGCGGTAGGCGGCGTCCGCCGGCGCGATCGCCTGGGCTTGTCCCAGCTTGTCGACCTGAACGACCCAGGGCACGATGGTGCCGGATGCTGACTGCCAGATTAGCCCAGCGCCGAGGCCGGCCGACAGAATGAGGTTGCCGAAAGCGATGAGCCGCCAATTGCGCGCCTGCACGCGGGCCGAGCCGATGCGGTCATCCCACGCCTGGGCGGCGCGCTGGTACGGCGTTTCGGGTTCAGGAGTTCGTCCATAGCGGACGGAAGGTCGTTTGAAGTTCATGATCAGTCCTCGGAGACGCTGACGGAAGAACCCGAGCCGCCACCGTCTCCGGACTTCACGGCGTGCGCGGTCGTCTGCACGGCATGGGCGGCCGCCTGGCGGCGACGCATGTTGGCGGCCCATGCGGGCTCGCCCGAACTGCCGCCGCCTGCCGCGCCGGCGTCGTTGGCGGCAGGTGCTCCACCGCCCGATGCGAACTCCGCGCCGCGTGCGAAGCTTTCCTTGAGGCCGTCAGCCGCGCGACGCAGCGGGCTGGCGGCGGCTTCCGCGCCCGTCTTGACGACGTTGCCGAGACCGCCGGCGACCGAGGCCGCGCCGGTCTGTCCCGCGGCGCCCATGCTGTAGGCGGTTGAGGCTGCGCCCGCGACCGAGGCCCCGCCGCTGGCGAGGCCGGCGACCGCGCCGCCGGCGAGTGATGCACCGCCCGTCGCCAGGGCAGCGCCGCCGGCCAGTACGCCGCCTGCGGCCAGGCCAGTGCCGATCGCGGCGCCCGAACCGAGTTGCGGACCGCCCGAGACGATGCCGTTGGCGATGCCGGGTCCGAAGATGCCGAGGCCGAGCAGGGTCAGCGAAGCGAGCATGATGCCCATCGCGTCCTCGATCGTCGGTGTGACCGGAAAGCCGGTCTTGAACTCGTCGAACAGGGTCGAGCCGATGCCGATGATGACGGCGAGCACGAGCACCTTGATGCCGGACGACATAACGTTGCCGAGCACGCGCTCGGCGGCAAACGCGGTCTTGTTGAACAGGCCGAACGGGATGAGCACGAAGCCGGCGAGCGTAGTCAGCTTGAATTCGATGAGCGTGACGAAGAGCTGGATGGCGAGGATGAAGAACGACAGCAGCACGATCACCCAAGCGAACAGCAGCACCGCGATCTGGATGAAGTTCTCGAAGAACGAGACGTAGCCCATCAGGCCGGAGATCGAATCGAGGATGGGCTTGCCGGCGTCGAGCCCGACCTGGGCGACGCGGCCGGGCCGCAGGAAGTCGGCGGTCGCGAGCGATGTGCCCGAAGCTTTCAGGCCAAGGCCGGCGAAGCTCTCGAAGACGATGCGGGCGAGGTTGCCCCAATTGTTGATGATGAAAGCGAAGGCGCCGACGAACAGCACCTTCTTGACGAGGCGCGCCGGTACGTTCTCGTCGGGCGCCCACGCCCAGAACAAGGCGGCGAGCACGAGATCGATGACGATCAAGGTCGCTGCCAGCCACTTCACCTCGCCTTGCAGGAGGCCGAACCCGCTATCGATGTAGCGGGTGAAGACCTCGAGAAAGCGATCGACGACGCCGGTTCCGCCCATGATCAGCGCCCTTCGGTCGGCATGGGGACGGCGGCCGGGTTGGGCGCTGCTGGACGGCGATCGGGCGCGAGGAACCGGCGACGGTTCTCCGCCCATGCCGCGAGGCAAGCGGGGTCGTGCGCGCCGGCCTCGCCGAAACCCTGGCACCGCGCGAACTCCGCCTGTAGCGGGTCGGCCGTGCCGATGCTGTCCGCACTCGGTCGGTCGGCCGGCGTCGGTTGATCGGTCGTGGCCATCCACGCGGCGGCGCCAGCGAGGATGACGCCGATCAGGATCAGCGCGATCAGCTTTTTGGCGGCCGGACCTTCCATCGTGCGAAACCCACGCAATCGTCGCATCGCCTGGTCCCGTCAGTTGTGGAACATGGTGACGGTGGTCGGCTGGTAGCCGGTCCCGGGCGTCAGAAAGCGGCGGAGCTGCTCGCGCGCCTGGTCTTGAGCGGTGGCACGCTGGGCCGCTTCGAGGCTTTGCGCGCGGCCCTGGGCGGCGACCGCGGCAGTCAGGTCGGCGAGTTGCTGCGCCTGAAGCGCGAGTAGCTGATTGCCGGCTTGGGCGGCCTGCAGCGCGCCGGTCGCGCCCTGACTGGAAGAGACGAGCGCCGACATCTGGCTGCGGTTGGTGTCGAGGTTGCCGACCACGGTCGCCTGTACCCGCATGGCGTCCTGGAGCGACTGGACCGACTGCTGCCAGCGCGCCTGCGCGCCCGAGACCAGTTGCTGGCTCGACATCGACGCGGTCGCCGCGCCGTAGGTGGTGCGGAACGCCTGATCGATGTTCTGGACGTCGTAGGCGATCCCCTGCGCCTGCTGGAGGAGCGCCTGGGTCCGCGCGATCGACTGTTGGAGCTGTTGCAGCGAGGAGAACGGCAGGCTCGTGAGGTTGCGCGTTTGGTTGATCAGCGACTGCGCCTGGTTTTGCAGCGCGGTGATCTGGTTGTTGATCTGCTGCAGCGAGCGCGCGGCGGTGAGGACGTTCTGCGCATAGTTGGACGGGTCGAACACCGTGAACTGCGCGTGCGCCGGTGCGGTCGCGGTCATCAGCGTCAGCGCCGCGATGCCGGCGGCGAGCATTGAACGCAAGGTCTTCATGGGAAGGTCTCCAGATCGAGGGTGGGGATGAGGTCGATTGCCCAGCCGGCCCCGCGCGCCGCGAGCCAGGCGCGGGCGAAGCCGGTGCGGCCATGCTCGGCCAGCAGTTTGGCGATCAGGGTCTGGTCGGTCTTGGCCGAGGCGGCGGTGAAGGCGAGCGCGACTTCGCCGAGACCGAGCTCGAACAGGCGGTTGCCGCGCCGCGACTGGCAGTAATAGTCGCGTTTGGGGGTCGCCCGGCTGAGGATCTCGATCTGCCGGTCGTTGAGGCCGAACCGGCGATAGATCGCGGCGATCTGCGGCTCGAGCGCGCGCTCGTTGGCGAGCAGGATGCGGGTCGGGCAGCTCTCGATGATCGCCGGGGCGATGGTCGAGCCGTCGATGTCTGCGAGGCTCTGCGTCGCGAAGATCACGCTCGCGTTCTTCTTGCGGAGCGTCTTGAGCCATTCGCGCAGCTGTGCCGCGAACCCGGGATCGTCGAGCGCGAGCCAACCCTCGTCGACGATGAGTAGGGTCGGCCGGCCATCGAGACGGCCCTCGATGCGGTGGAACAGGTAGGCGAGCACGGCCGCCGCGGCCGAGGTCCCGATCAGCCCCTCGGTCTCGAACGCCTGTACGGACGCCTCGCCGAGGCGCTCGGCCTCGGCGTCGAGCAGCCGACCCCAGGGCCCTTCGACGCAATAGGGCTGCAGCGCGCGCTTCAGCGGCTGCGCCTGGAGCAGCACCGAGAGCCCGGTGAGCGTCCGTTCCGACGGCGGCGCCGACGCCAGCGACGACAGCGCCGACCAGAGATGATCCTTCACCTCGGGCGTCACCTCGACCTTTTCCCGGCCAAGAATGGCGGCGACCCACTCGGCCGCCCAGGCGCGCTCCGCGGCATCGTCGATCCGCGCGAGCGGTTGCAGCGCGACGGGTTCGGCGACGTCGTCGCCGAGCGAGCCGCCGAGATCGTGCCAGTCCCCGCCCATGGCGAGCGCCGCCGCGCGGATCGACCCGCCGAAGTCGAACGCGAACACCTGACTGCGCGCGTAGCGGCGGAACTGCAGCGCCATGAGCGCGAGCAGCACGGATTTGCCCGAACCGGTCGGACCGACGACCAGCGTATGGCCGACGTCGCCGACGTGCAGCGACAGCCGAAACGGCGTCGAGCCTTCGGTGCGGCCGAAGAACAGAGGCGGCGCGTCCAGATGCGCGTCGGTCTGGGGACCCGCCCAGACCGCCGAGAAGGGCATCATGTGCGCGAGGTTGAGCGTCGAGATCGGCGGTTGGCGGACGTTAGCGTAGACGTGGCCGGGAAGGCTCCCCATCCATGCCTCCACTGCGTTGATGGTCTCGCGCATGACAGTGAAGTCGCGGCCCTGAACCGTCTTCTCGACCAGGCGCAGCCGTTCGTCGGCGACGCGCGGATCGGCGTCCCACACCGTGACGGTCGCGGTGACATAGGCCGCGCCGACCAGGTCGGTGCCGAGTTCCTGCAGCGCCAGGTCGGCGTCGAGCGCCTTGTTGGCGGCATCCGAATCCATCAAGGCCGAAGCCTCGTTGGTCATCACCTCCTTGAGGATCGCCGCGATCGACTTGCGCTTGGAGAACCACTGCCGCCGGATGCGGCCGAGCACCTTGGTGGCGTCGGTCTTGTCGAGGCAGATCGCACGCGTGACCCAGCGATACGGGAAAGCGAGCCGGTTCAGATCGTCGAGCAGGCCTGGCCAGGTCTGGCTGGGGAACCCCATGACGGTGAGCGTGCGAAGGTGCGCGTCGCCGAGGCGCGGCTCCAGCCCGCCGCTCAGCACTTCGTCTGCGACGATCGCGTCGAGGTGCATCGGCGTCTCGGGGACACGGACCCCGTGGCGCCGCGTCGAGACGGTCGAATGGAGGTAGGTCAGCGTCTCGGCGTCGTCGAGCCAGGCGGTCTCGGGCATGAAGCCTTCGGCCATCGCCAGCACGCGTTCGGCGCGGTCGACGAACCCGGCGAGCGCCTCCTGGCCGGAGGCGGTGCGGTCGCTGCGGCCCTCGTAGAGCCAGGATTCGGCGCGCGCCGCGTCTTCGGCGGGCGGAAGCCAGACCAGCGTCAGGTAATAGCTGGACTCGTAATGCGCGCCCGCCTCGTCGAACTGCGCACGGCGCTCCGCATCGACCAGCGCCGAGGCCATGTCGGGAAACCGGCTGGCGGGATAGCCGCCGGCGGGATGGCGCTGCGCCTCGACGAAGATCGCCCATCCCGAGCCGAGACGCCGCAGCGCGTTGTTCAGCCGCGCCGTCGTCGCCACCAGCTCGGCGGGGGTGGCCGAGTCGAGATCGGGCCCACGGAACTGGGCGGTGCGCTGGAAACTGCCGTCCTTGTTGAGAACGACGCCGGGCGCGACCAGGGCCGCCCACGGCAGGAAGTCCGAGAGCAGTTGCGGCTTGGCGCGATATTCGGTGAGGTTCAGCATTTCGAGCTCACCCCAAGTGCGCGGGGTAGCGCAGGTGGCGACGGCCGGTTTCGACGAAGGCGGGATCGCGCCGGGCGGCCCAGACCGCCGCCATGTGGCCGATCAGCCAGAGCGCTGCGCCGACGAGCCACAGCCGCAATCCGAGGCCGAGCGCGGCGGCGAGCGTCCCGTTGAGGATCGCGACCGATCGCGGTGCGCCGCCGAGCAGGATCGGCTCGGTGAGCGACCGGCGGACCGGTGCGTAGAAGCCGGCGATCGGTTCTTCCGGGCTCATCAGACGAGCGCCCCGCCCGAGAAGGAGAAGAAGCTCAGGAAGAAGGAGCTGGCGGCGAACGCGATCGACAGGCCGAACACGATCTGTACGAGGCGACGGAAGCCGCCCGAGGTGTCGCCGAACGCGAGCGTCAGGCCGGTCATGATGATGACCATGACGGCGATGATCTTGGCGACCGGGCCTTGGATCGAGTCGAGGATCGATTGCAGCGGGGCTTCCCATGGCATCGACGATCCGGCGGCATAGGCCGGTGCGGTCAGCACCATCAGGGCGGTGAACGTGACGGCGCCGGTCAACCGGCTGCGGAGCGAGGTCATGCGGGGTCTCCTTCTGGGGGCAGGATTGCGGGAGTGAGGCGGTAGTCGCCGTCGGGACCGAGCCCTTCGACGGCCGCGAGTTCGGACAGGCGGCGCGCGGCGCCCCGGCCCGACAGCACGGCGACGACGTCGATCGTCTCGGCGATGAGCGCGCGTGGGACGGTGATCACCGCTTCCTGGACGAGTTGCTCGAGGCGGCGGAGCGCGCCGAGCGCCGAGCCGGCATGGAGCGTGCCGACGCCGCCGGGGTGGCCGGTCCCCCACGCCTTGATCAGATCGAGCGCTTCTCCACCCCGCACCTCGCCGATCGGGATGCGGTCGGGCCGCAGGCGAAGGGCGGAGCGGACGAGATCGGTCAGGCTGGCGGCGCTGTCCTTGGTGCGCAGCGCCACCAGATTGGGTGCGGCGCACTGCAGTTCGCGCGTGTCCTCGATCAGCACCACGCGGTCGCCGGTGAGCGCGACCTCGGCCAGCAGGGCGTTGACCAGGGTCGTCTTGCCGGTCGAGGTGCCGCCGGCGACCAGGACGTTGCGACGCTCGTGAACGGCGGCGCGCAGGATCACGGCCTGCGGCTCGGTCATGATCCCGGCCGCGACATAGTCAGCGAGCGAGAACACGGCGACGGCCGGTTTGCGGATCGCGAAGCTCGGCGCGGTCACGACGGGCGGCAACAGCCCCTCGAACCGCTCGCCCGTCTCGGGCAACTCCGCCGAGACGCGGGGGGCATCGGCATGGACTTCCGCGCCGACATGGTGGGCGACGAGGCGAACGATCCGCTCCCCGTCCGCCGCGCTCAACCTCGCACCGGTATCCTCCAGGCCGCCGGTCAGCCGATCGATCCAGAGCCGCCCGTCGGGGTTGAGCATCACCTCGACCACGCTGGCGTCGTCGAGGAACCCGGCGATCGCCGGCCCCAGGGCGGTGCGCAGCATCCGCGCGCCGCGGGCGTAGCTCTCAGACCTAAAAGTTTGGGTGGTCACCGATATCGATCCCGTGCGCGTCGCCAGCTCGCGCGGGCGATAGTTCGGGGTCGATCAAGAAGCGGCGGGATCGATCGAGTTCAACAAGAGACTGGCGGGCGTAGGGCTCTGGCGTGCAAAGACGTGCGAGCGACGGCACGGCTGCAATTGCGGCGGTTTCGGACTGGCAGGTTTGGCCGGCAATTCGATATAGCCGTCGTTCGTTCAGCCAGCCTGGGAGCTCAAAAAGACCCAGAGTCGGCCCTGCAGGACCCAAACTGCAGCGCCCAACTCCGGACATTCGCTCATCTACAATTTTGGCCTGACGATCTAGTCGGCGCGAATCCGCATAGCTTTGATGTGTGCGCCGCCTGGCAGTTCGAACTTCTTGAAAAAGGTAGACCGATTTATCGCCCTTGCTGCATGCGTTGCTGTCCCATGGAACCCGGCGCGGATTTGTTGGAAGCAGCGAGTAACGACGCCATGCGTTGCGCCAGCGATTTCGCGTCATACGGCTTCGCTTCTAGCGGACCGATCTCACATAGATCTTCGCCCAGTTCTGCGGTGCGCACATTGCCCGATGTCAGGATCACGGGGAGCCCCGGTCGATTGCATCTCACCCAACGGGCGAGGCCGAACCCATCCATCTCGCCAGGCATCTGGACGTCGGAGAAAACCAGATCGACCAGGCCGGGCTGGGATTCGAGAAGTTCGAGCGCTTCTGCCGCATCAGCCGCCTCGATCACATGATAGCCGCATTCCCGCAGGTAATCGGCGATGGCAAAACGGATGAGCACTTCGTCATCCACGACCAAAATGCAGCGCGGCACCTCTTCAAGCTTGGATACAGGGCTGACATTTATCGAATCCATAGGACGCGAAATTCCGCTTTGATCAGTTCGTTCCGGGCAGAGGCGCTTTGTGCAATTGTGTGCCCAATACGCAACAGAGCATCTGTCAGCCCACTACAGCTATTCCGACGCTTCAAACATTCTACGATGGTAGCGGCATTTCACCCCTCAGCGGGCGCACCCGCCGCCGCAGCTACTAAGCAGACCAGCCCGATCGCAGCGAACGCGGAGCGCATCGCCCAACCCCCACTTCCAGTCCGCCAGGACACCAGAACAGCCAGCCCGCACTGCATCGCATAGAACAAGGCGAATGCGCGCGAAGCAACGGCGACAACCTGAAACGGGTCGGTCAGCCAGGCGACCGCGATGGCCAGCGCGCTGGCGACGGCATAGGCGGCGGGCACGCTCAGTTTGCGCCGTGACACCTCATTCATCAGCCCGCCCGACCCGACCGAATCCGCGACAGCGGCACTCAACTGACTGGCCAGCGCGCCGACCAGGACGAATATACCGAGCGGAGCCGCGACCATCCGCATGATGTCGAGAATGCCGGCTACGCCTTCAGCTTTTGCGGCAGCACCCAACAGCGGGGTCAGCAGTGCGATAAATGCCAGATAGATGGCTGCGGCAATCCACTGTGCGTGGCGCATCGTGCGCACGCGCACTGCCTGACTGTAGGCATGTCCAAGATACCGCGATGTCTCGAACCCCTGCACAGTGATCAGCAGCCCGAGCAGCATCGGCACGCTCTGCCAGGAGACCTTGGCCGCCGGGATGTCCGCAGTGGTGCCCAGGTTCACCACCCACCAACTCGCCAGGCCGACCAGCAAGCCCGCAATGATCCCGATCTTGATCGAGACCGTGCCATGCGCGACATGCTCGACCCGCCTTAGGCCCCCGCCGAACGCAAGCAGCATCAAGACGATAATGATTGCCGTAACGCCGATGTTCGAGACGATCCCATGCCACGCTTCCGGCACCGCCAACGACTTCATGGCAAACTCGGCGAGCAGCTTCAGATAATAGGCCACCGAGACGGCATAGGCGCCTGCCAGCACGAACTGAGTGATCCGTGCCGACCATAAGACCGGGTCATTGAACGGCTTGTCGGCAAGGTAATTTTCGACATGAACGATGTTCCAGCGGATCACCGCGCCGACCGCGTAGGCGAGGAGCAATAGCACCGCCATCGCCCAAAACGCCGCTCCCCCGAACTCGCGCGCGAGCAATGGGCCGGAGATCAGAAAGCCGCTGCCGATGATCGATGCCAGCGGCGTGACCGTCGCCGCCCAACCCTCCGATCGCGCGAACCGGCCGAAGCTCAAACCGGTCGTCACGACGATAGTGGCAATGATGGCAGCAATCGTAATCAGCAAAACGGCTTCCTTTTTGGGACGCCGTTGCGCCAACCTTCATCTTCAACTCACGGAAGCTGATCCGGTTTCGCCGCTCCGCGAGGTGAGCCATTCCAGCAGGCGCGCAATCGTGCCACCCTGGATGATGACCGAAAACAGCACCACGACGTAGGTCGCCGCAAGCGCGATCGATTTTGCCGGACCGTCGGGAAGGCCGAGCGCAAGCGCGACAGAAATGCCGCCGCGCAAGCCGCCCCAGATCAAAGTCGGCAGGGCCAGCGGTCCCAGCGACAGGATCGGTCGCATCAACACAAGAGGGCCGGTGACGGAGATGATCCGCGCTGCCAGAACCAGTGGAATCGCCATCACGCCGAGCAGGACCAGCCTTAGGTCCCACGGCACCGCCACGACCTCAAGACCGATCAAGACGAACAGCACGGCGTTCAAGATATCGTCGATTAGTGACCAGAAGCCGAGCAGATAGGTGCGCGTCGTCTCGCTCATGGCTGAGCGAACGCCTTCGTTGCCGATCAGCAATCCCGCCACCGCCATTGCTACCGGGCCACTTACATGAATGCGACTGGCGAGCGTATAACCGCCCATCACCATGGCGATGCTGATCAGAACTTCCAGTTTATAGTCATCGATCGAGCGTATCGCACGGTAGCCGATCCAGCCCACCAGCAGACCCAGCAAAACGCCGCCTCCCGCCTCGAACGCGAACAATTGCGCGGCGTGGGCAATCGAAAACGCCTCAGTGCCAAGCGCCGTCGCCAGAATGATGGCAAAGACGACGACGCCGACACCGTCGTTGAACAAACTTTCGCCGGCGACCGTCGCTTCGAGTGTTGGCGAGACTCTCGCCCGTTGGAGCACGCCCATGACAGCGACCGGATCAGTTGGGCTGATCAGGGCACCGAAGACTAGACACCACACGATCGGAACCGTCAGGCCAATCGCCTGGGCGAGCAGGAAAAAGCCCCCGCCGATCAACGCGGTCGACATCAGGACGCCGACGGTACTCAGGATCAGGATCGGCCAGCGCCCTTTCTTCATGTCGCTCCAATCGACGTGAAGCGCGCCAGCGAACAACAGGAACGACAGCATGCCGTTCATCAGCGTTTCGTGGAAATCGATTGCTGCGATGAAGCGCACAATCTCGGTGCCCATCTCGCCGCCGGGGAGCACCAGATCGATCCCGACCACGATCAGCGAAGCCACTGCGCCCATTACCGTGAGAGCGACCGATTGAGGCAGCTTGAATACGCGATAGTTGATGTAGCCAAGCGCCGCGGCCAGCACGATCAATACCGCAGCGGCATCGAACGGGGTCAGCACAGGATCATGGTTCATGGCGTGGCCCCCGGTTGCAAGGCGGTCAGGGTGAAGGTCTGCCCTTTTGCCGGGAGCGAGGTTGCCTGAACCTTCTGCGACCGCAACAAGGCGGCGATGGCAAGAGCCCGACGTTCGGCGAGGCTAGGCTTTGCGGGCGGTTCACCCACCGGCAGTCCCGGTACACCGAGCGCCGGGACATTCCATCTCTGTGCATCCCACGCCGACAGCAGCACAGCGTCGCGGGCCGTCTCGTCCAGCACGTCACTATCGTTGGCGAAGCGGATTTCGGGGAAGACGCCGAAGGGTGGCACGATCGCGATCTGCCAGCCCTCGACAGCTGCGTTCAGTCGGCGCTCAAGCGCGCGGTAGGTCGCCGATGTCGCGCCGGGCAAGGGCTTGGCGGTGGCAGACGCACGGTGGTGATCGCGATCGATCGTGACATCATCCGGTGCGACACCGGCGCTT
Source organism: Sphingomonas sp. DC1600-2 (assembly GCF_049897605.1). Classification (NCBI taxonomy): domain Bacteria; kingdom Pseudomonadati; phylum Pseudomonadota; class Alphaproteobacteria; order Sphingomonadales; family Sphingomonadaceae; genus Sphingomonas; species Sphingomonas sp. DC1600-2. The sequence goes on along the minus strand of NZ_JAFCWO010000001.1, from coordinate 30,465 downwards.
AGGGCTACCAACCGCATGACCGTCGCGATTTCGGCATTCTCTGCGGCCGTCGCTTCCGATGCCTGCTGCAATTCAGCCCGCTGTGCATCGATTGCGCCCGTGCCAGCGCTCATCAGCACCTGATCGACCTGAAGCTTCACCGGGCGCTTCAATTGGGCAGCGAGCGCCTTTTGCAGCGCCGCGTTGTCGGCAGCCGCCGAGCGCGGCGCGATGACGACCGACCGGATCGAGATCGGGTCACGATCGAAATTGATATCGAGCTGGGTGACGCGGGATGAAGCGCCGAACCGGTCGGACAGGAAAGATCGCACCTTGGTCGCCGTCACCGTCTCGCTCGCGATCCTTGTGAGCGAAAATCCAAGTGGGACTGACATGGCTGCAAAGACCAGGATGAGGATGACCGTCTGGAGCCAACTCTGCTGACTGGAGAGATGATGGCCAAAGCCATAGAACCGGGCGACAACAGTGGCCGCGAGCGCAATGGTCATAAGATTGGTGACAAACAGCGCGAACGAGCCGCCGAGCACCGGCATGTTCCAGGTCGCAAGCCCATAGCCGACTACCGCCAGCGGCGGCATCAATGCGGTGGCGATGGCAACACCGACGATGGTTTCGCCACGGCCGCGAATGATCGCGAATGTCCCGGCAAGTGCGGCAAACAGCGCGACCAGAAGGTCGAACAGGTTCGGTCGCGTTCTGGCCAGGATTTCTGCTGTCGGTGCCTTGAGCGGCGACACGAGCACGATGATGGCGGTAAAGGCGATCGCGACAATCGCCCCTGCCGCGAGTGCCGTCAGCGACCGCCGGGTTTCGGAAAAGTCGAACAGCGCCAGACTGAACCCGAGGCCGAGGATCGGATTCATGAGAGGAGAGATGAGCATCGCGCCGATCACGACGGCTGGCGATGACAGCAAGAGACCGAGTACCGCGATGCCGGCCGACATCATTGTCATGAAGACGTACCGCCCGCTCCAGCCACTTTCGTCCTCAATCCGCGCGACGACGCTTTCGTGATCCACGGAGGAGACGATCGCGCTACGCCACCAGCGATAGAACCGATTGTGCTGCCACCGCCTATCGGGTGGCGTGGCCATCATGTTTGTGGCGATGACGCCCTCCCGACGCTTGGACCATGATCTGAACGGCCTTAGCCTCTGACCGTAGCCATTCGCAAATACGCCAATTCACAATCCTTGGGTGGTGCGCGCACGGAGCCGGGGCTAGTCAGCCCTCATGAATCTTCCTGTGAACAGGCGCTGGCGAGTCCTGCTTCGGCGGCACGGTCCGGCATCGGTGGTTTGGCGTCGCCGGATGGCAATGGGTCTTGGCGCGATTACCATCGGCCTTGCTGCCTTGTTGTTTGCCAGGTTCGCCGACAGTGCCAGCGGCATTTTCGACGGCATTGTTCATCGGCTGTGGTGGGCGCCGCTCGTCGTGACGCCATCGGCGTTCGCCGCCATCGCGTGGATGACGAGACGGTTTGCGCCGGAGGCTGCTGGCTCGGGGATTCCCCAGGTCATCGCCGCAGCCGATGATCCCAAGCGTGCGCTGGATCGCCTCATCTCCCCCAAAACCGCGATTTTCAAAGGTATATTCACGGTCATAGCGCTACTAAGCGGCGCGTCCGTCGGGCGCGAGGGACCAACGGTACAAATCTCCGCGGCTATTCTTGGCTGGTTTACGCGGGTGTTCCGGGCGCCGATGCGCGCTTCCATGATCATCGCCGGCGGCGCGGCTGGCGTGGCGGCGGCGTTTAATACGCCGCTGGCTGGGGTGACCTTTGCGATCGAGGAACTAGCTGACGCCTATGAGCAGCGGGTCGCGCTGCTTGTCATGACGACAATCCTGATCGCTGGCATCGTCAGCCTCGGGCTGGCGGGCGATTACGTCTATTTTGGTGCCGTCGGACAGACGTTGAAGGCGGGCGCTGTACTGCGGATCGCGCCGGTGGCAGGCGTGCTCGGCGGCCTGACCGGCGGGCTGTTCGCGCGCGCAATGCTCAACATCGGCGCAGCACGCGACCGCTGGTTTCCATTTTTGAGGGATCGGCCCGTACTCTGGGCGCTGATGTGCGGCGCTGCCGTCGCAGTGCTGGGGGTCGCGACCGGCCTGACCTGGGGCACGGGATATTCCGCCGCCCATGCGATCATCGACGGTACTAACGCGCCCTATTGGTTCGGACCAGCCAAATTCGCCACAACGTTGGCGACGGCCTCATCCGGTTTGCCGGGAGGCATTTTCGCGCCATCATTGGCGACGGGGGCCGGGCTTGGTGCCGTTCTGCGGCCTCTATTTCCGAACGATCCGGGCGGCGCCGTAGTCCTGCTCGGCATGGTCGCCTATTTCACCGGCGTCGTTCGCGCGCCGTTGACTGCCGTCATCATCATCGTCGAGGCAACTGCCAGCAGGGGGTTGATCCTGCCGCTGTTTCTCGCTGCCCTAATCGCGCACGCGGTGTCGTCATTGGTCTGCAAGGAACGGCTATATCACGGGCTGGCCCGCCCTTGGAGAGCAGGCCAGCGTCCTGAATGAACGGCAACTTTCGGGACTTTAGATGGCCAGGCCGAATGACAGTTTATGGGGCGCAAATCGGTCATGGCCTTTCATCGGGATTTCCAAGGTCTGGCATCTGTACGTCCTCCAACACCTCCTTGGCGAGGCTGCGCCCTTGCTGCACGCGGCGCCCCAGGGTTTCGATGAAGCTCTCATATCGTTCGCGGCCCTTCGCTTGGGCGGAGGCCTGCGCGCTGTCGGCGAGCGGCGGCGTCGCGGTTAGCCAGGCACGGATGAAGAGGCCAAGGGCCTCCAGCGCAATGGTCTGATCCCGTTCGAGCCGTTCGACCTGCCGGGTCAGCCGGTCGAGCCGACGCGTGTAGGCAGCTTCGCGGCGATCCGCGCCGTCTGGCGACAGGAAGGATGCGACCGCGGCATCGACGATCGCCGATTTGGAGACGCGCCGCCGGATCGCGAGCTCCTCCAACGCCTTGGCGGTCGCCGGCTCGAAATAGACGTTCAGGCGGTCCCGGCGTCCGCTCACAGGGCGATGCCGTCGTCGGGATCCATCGACGCTTGCCGAGCATTGGCGCCCACCCGGCCCTGCAGCGTTCTGGTGCGGACCGCGTCCTGGTCATCGGACTCCGCGTCTTCGAACTCGGGCACGGGTTCGCGAGGTGGCGGATCGACCGCCTCATGCACGGGCAACTCGGGCTCCTGCCGGATGCCGGCGTTAGCGGAGTCGGTCACCTCGTCGTCTGACGGGACCACAGCGCTCGCGATCGGCGTGACGGCGGCCGGCATCGCCAGGCCGCTCCAATCGTCTCGCGGAACCGATCGATCTCCGGAGGTCCGCGCTTTAGGTGGGGGCAGGACGCGGCGTTGCAGCTGCGCATCCTCGTAGTAGCGCGCCTTCTTCGCCCGGATCGGGAAGATGCCCGACACCAGCACCAGCGCGTCGGCGGGCGGGAGCTGCATGATTTCGCCTGGCGTGAGCAGCGGCCGCGCCGTCTCCTGACGTGAGACCATCAGATGTCCGAGCCAGGGAGACAGGCGATGGCCGGCATAGTTCTTGGCATCTCGGATCTCGGTCGCAGTACCGAGCGAGTCGCTCACGCGCTTGGCGGTTCGTTCGTCGTTGGTCGCGAAGCTGACCCGCACATGGCAGTTATCGAGGATCGCGTTGTTCTGGCCGTAGGCCTTTTCGATCTGGTTGAGCGACTGTGCGATGAGGAAGCTTTTCAGGCCGTAGCCGGCCATGAACGCCAGGGCGCTCTCGAAAAAGTCGAGGCGACCAAGTGCGGGGAACTCGTCGAGCATCAGCAACAGCCGGTGGCGCTTGCGCCGCGCATCGAGCTCCTCGGTAAGGCGGCGACCGACCTGGTTCAGGATCAAGCGCACGAGCGGTTTGGTGCGGCTGATGTCGGAAGGCGGGACGACGAGGTAGAGCGAGACGGGGTCCGCACCTTCGACGAGGTCGCCGATCCGCCAGTCGCAACGCGAGGTAACCGCGGCGACGACGGGATCGCGGTACAGACCCAGGAACGACATGGCGGTCGAAAGCACGCCCGAGCGCTCGTTGTCGGACTTGTTGAGCAGCTCTCGCGCGGCGCTGGCGACGACTGGATGGGGCATGTCGCCGAGGTGGCGGGTGACCAGCATTGCCTGCAGCGTGGTCTCGATTGTACGGCGCGGATCGGACAGGAAGGCGGCGACCCCGGCGAGCGTCTTGTCGGTCTCGGCGTAGAGGACGTGAAGGATCGCGCCGACGAGCAATGCGTGGCTGGTCTTCTCCCAGTGGTTGCGCTTTTCGAGCGCGCCTTCGGGGTCGACCAGGATGTCGGCGATGTTCTGGACGTCGCGCACTTCGGATGGTCCGCGCCGCACTTCGAGCAGCGGATTGTAGGCGTCCGAGCGGGCGTCGGTCGGATCGAAGCGCAGCACGCGGCCGTGCCGTGCCCGCCATCCGGCGGTCAGGGTGAAGTTCTCACCCTTGATGTCGTGGACGATCACCGAGCCCGGCCATGTCAGGAGCGTGGGCACCACCAGTCCGACGCCCTTGCCGGAACGCGTCGGTGCAAAACACAGTACGTGCTCGGGTCCGTCGTGGCGCAGATAGTCCCGGGCGAACCGACCGAGGACCACTCCGTCCTCGCCGATCAGCCCAGCGTCGCGGATCTCGCGCGGACGCGCCCACCGTGCCGAGCCGAAGGTCGTGACCTCGCGTGCTTCGCGAGCGCGCCAGACCGACATGGCTATGGCGACGGCGATCGAGACGAACCCGCCCGACGCGGCGATGTAGGCACCTTCGTAGAAGATCTTCGGCGCGTAGGCATCGAACCCGTACCACCACCAGAAGAAGGCGGGCGGCGGATAGACGGGAAAGCCCAGGAACCTGACCCAGGGAGCGCCGAGTTCGGGTTGGAACGCCAGTCGCCACGCGACCCATTCGGTCGCGCCCCAAGTGGTGGCCAGCACGATCGCCAGCACGACGAGCACCTGGCCCCAGAGAATGCGCGTCGCGGGCATCGGCTCGTCCCCTCGTCTGATCGGTCGGGGCGGATCGTTGGGCGGGGCGAACCGCTCTCTTCAAGTCCTCAGCTGTAGTCGTCGCGCTCTAGCGCGGGCTGGCGCGCACAACGGCGGGTCACAGGCCCAGGCCGCGCTTGCGGCCGAAGCTCCAGTCGATCCCGCCGCTTGGCGCCACCACCCCCGAGACGTGCTGCCCGAGCTTCGGCTCGATCGCCGGGGTCCAAGGGACCAGCTGGAACCCGAGGCCGTTGTCGATCATGGCGAAGCGCCCGGATGCGAGCGTCACCCGCTGCCGATACACGCCGGCGACGTTCTCGCCGGCCGCGGCCGGCTGATGCGGCGATCCAGTCTCGGCCGCCAAGCGGGACCCGGCCGCCGTAACGTCGCGGCCGCGCAAGGTCTCGATCAGGTCGCGCGCGAACACGGTGCGCTCACCCTGCCGACGGGCGAGCCCTTCTTTGGCTAAGTGGTTCGTCCTCGCCTCCAGCGCCGCTTCGACTTCCTGGCCAAATCCAGCGCTCGACAGGTCGCTGACGTTCTTGGCGACCAAGCGACGGTCGAGCCAGGTCGCGCCCGGGGCAGTGACCTGCTCGGCAAGCGGCAGATCGGAACGCACGGCGAGGGACGTTCGCGTCACGCCCTGCCGGTCCTCGAACCTACGCAGTTCGACGATCGCGCCGGGGGCGGCGTCGCTCGTGGCCTCGAGATCGCGTAACCGGATATGGTGGGCGCGCCCGTCCACCCCGTCGACGATGGCGTAGGCGGAGCCCGACAGTTCGTCGTGAAGGCCGCGTTCGACCAGGCGTCCGACGATCGCCGGCGCTTCGTCGTCGCGGTGCAACGCGACGTCGGCGCCGCGTTCGATCCCGCCGTGCGCCATGGCGCGGTGCAGGGTCTTGATGATGTCGCCGCGCATGCCGAGGTCGCGCAGGCGGTCTTCGATCCCCGGGCCGAGCGTCCAAGACGCCGGGCCCGTCGGGTCGGCCAGCCCGAGACGCTCCAGGTGCTGCGCCCGGCCGAGCATCAATCGCCGCATATCCGGGTCACGGTCGGCGGGGCCGCCTGGGCGGAGATCGACGACACCGCCGCTCTCGTCGGCCATAGCGCGCAGCGCGCGATCGAGCCCCGTGAACCGATCGGCGGTCACCTCGCGCTTCAGGCCGGCCGCGATCTCCAGCTTCGTGCGGGGACCGAGCTCCTGCTCGATCAGCGCCTCGGCCCGGGCCCGCAGACCCTTGGTCAGATAGTCGCGCGAGATGACGAGATCGGCGCCGTCCTCGGCACGCCCGCGCACCAGGATGTGGACGTGCGGATTGTCGGTGTTCCAGTGATCGACCGCGATCCATTCGAGCCGACTGCCGAGATCGGTTTCCATGCTCGCCATGAGGGTCCGGGTCGTGGCGCGAAGATCGGCGAGGTCGGTCGCGTCCTCGGGCGAAACGATCAGCCGGAAGTGATGGCGGTCGTCCTCACAGGCCTCGGCGAAGGCGCGCTCGTCGGCGGCATCGGACCTGGCGTCGAACATCCGGGCTGGCTCGCCCGCGCGGGTGACGCCGTCGCGTTTGAGATAGGCGGTGTGGGTCGCGAGCGACGCCGAGCGGAAGCGCGCGCCGCGATGACGGACGATCCGCGTCTTGACCAGGACGCGGCGCGAGACGCTGCGCAGGCCGGCGGCGGTCGCCGCGGCGCGACCCCGGCCGAAGGTCGAGCGGCCAGAATGGGCGCCGAGCCGTGGGCCGGTATGCCCGGCCTTCTGGGCGGCGCGGAGCACCTGATTGACGAAGGTCTTGGTATTGCCGCGGCCGCCGTCGCGGGACCGCCCGGGCCGAAGCCGCAACTCGTCGTCGCGCAGGCTCATGACCCACCCGAGAAGGGCCTGGTGCCGCCAAAAACGAGGCAGGCGTTGAACTTACGGCTGGCTACGGCACGCGCCCACGTCCCGTGGCACGCAAAAACTCTTGCTAAACCAACCGCATAGACGCCCGCAGGGCCGTCGCTTTCATCTTGCCCTCTCGTCTGACTTCCAAAGATCGATGCCCGCCACCCTGACCAAACATGCGCGACCCTATCCGACGGCACGCCAGCATGCGCCATGATGCGACGATCGCCGATCGAGGTCATCGCGGCGCTCGCGACGCAGTGCGCGGGACGAACAACGCATCACCGGACGATGGTTGGGTGACGCGGTCGGCCGTGTTGCCAGTGTCGTTCAACTGCGGCGTATCGGCGGCCGTTTCGACCGGAAAGAGAAGGTCGGGAGGACGCACGACGGTCGTGTTCGAAGCGAGCAGCGCGGCGATCCGATCGCGTTCTCCCGGGGGATTCGGCGCTCGTCGTTCGACGTTTCGAGCGACGAACAGCGGGGCCGTGAAGGGGGAAGGAGGAAGCGATGGCGGCGTGTATCTTGGGTCGGCGAAGGTGGTCGGCCCGGTGATCGCCGCGAGCCTTTCGACATAACCGATGGTCTCGGCCGGCAAGGGTCGAACGCCGCTGAGATGCGCCTCCCAGCGACCAGGCCCGGCGTTGTAGGCAGCGAGAAATCCGGGTGACCCATAGCGGTCGTACATACGCCGCAGATACGCCGTACCCGCCAGGACGTTGTCCCGAACCGCGAACGGATCGGGGCCGAGGCCGAGATCCCGGCGAAGCTCGGCATAGGTTGCGGGCATGATCTGCATGAGCCCGATCGCGCCCGCTCGCGACACGGCATGGGCGTCTCCAGCGCTCTCGACACGCATCACTGCGAGGATCCAGTCGGCCGGGATGCCGAAGCGCCTGGACGCTTCCGCCACCGCCGTCGCGAGGTCATCGCGCGTCGATCGGACCGGTCCGGCGACGACCGTCTGGGCGCGGACCGAACCGACGTTCGCCACACCGGAGGCGAGGACGACAGCGGCCAAAAGCGCGCGGCAAGTTGCGATCGGACGCACCGTCACGCGCCCTTCTTGGTCCAGATCGGACGCGCCTGACCGACGATCGTGCTGGTCGGCAGCGGCCCGAAATATCGGCCATCCAGCGAATCCGGGACGTCGCGATTGAGCAGCAGCACTTGGTCAGGCGTCAGCGTGAGGCATCCGCTCCACTGCGGCAGCAGACGGCCACGGCGGTCCCTGTCGAGCGCGGTCGCGATCGTCGCGCCATCGACCGTCACGACGCGCCCGGTGCGGCAGACGCGCTGTCCGCCGACCGCAGCGATCCGCTTCAGGAGCGGGACGCCGCGCGGCAGATACCCTCCCTCGGCCAGGAAGTCGGCGAGCGGCGGCGGCGGCGCCACGACGACGAGGTCGTTCGGTTTTCGCGCGGTCGCGGAACGCACCGCGTAGAGGCCGACAGGCACGCTGGCGCTCGCGTTCCAGATCAGTCGCGGCATGGGATGAACCCAGCTGCCGAACGCCACCAGCATGGCGGCCGCCTGCATGGTAACGAGCGTCTTCAGATGCTTGGTCATGCGCCGATCCTCCTTCGAGAAAGCCAGGCCGCATGGCGCTGGCGCGTATAGGCGCGCGGCGCTTCGGCAACGGCGAGGCGGTTGTGGATGTGTCGCCAATGGTCGGGACAAGCGTCTTCCGGCAGTACGCCGAGGCTCTCGACCTGGTCGATCGCGGCGAGCACGCGCTCGACCTTGGGCCAACCCTGAACCCGCAGCAGCACTTCGCCACCCGGCGTCACGCCGGGGATGGTGGTGACGGGCTCGCGCTCGTCGCAGGCGCGCAGGATGTCGATTCGCGAGACGAGCGTGCCGTGGTCGCCCGCTGCCCAACGGACGAAGGCGAAGACGCTGCCTACTGCGAACCAGAGGGCGCGGCGTCGGCGATCGAGGACCTCCTCGTGCGCGACGCGACCGAACCGGATCCAGCGCTCGATCTTGCGTTCGAGGTGAAGCAGCTCGACGCGGGTGCGAACGTCGGCGGCGATCATGACGCGCTCCCGTCGTCGGGAAATTCGCGGTCGAGCAGTGCGCGAATCATGTCGGCGACGGTCTGGCCGCGCCGGAAGGCGGTGATTTTGAGCCGGCCCCGCATCGCTGGCGTGACGTCGATCGTCAGACGTGCGGTGAAAGCGGCGGGCTCCGGCGCTGGTTTCTCCGCAGCCCGCACCCAGGCTTCCGGGTCGCCGGGCCGGCGCGCGAAGCCGGACTTGCGGGGATCGCTCATCGCGCGAATCCCTCGATCAGCCGTTCGATCTCGGCGGCGAGCGCGACGATCTCCCGTTCGGCGATCTGTCCGCCGTCGACTTCGCCAGCGAGCCGCCCGCTGCGCGCGGCGTCGGCGAACGCGACGCGCTGGCCGATCCGGCTGGCGAGCACCGGCGGATCGTGATCTTCGAGCGCTGCGGCCGTCTCGCGCGCGATGACCGTGCGCGCCGCACAGCGATTGAGCAGCATTACCGCCCGTAATTCGGGGCGGTAGATGCGCGCCTCGTCAAGCATCCGCAGCATCTCGGCCGAAGCCCAGCCGTCGAACGGCGAAGGCTGCGCCGGGATGACCACCAAGTCGGCGGCGAGCAACGCCGATCGCGCGATCCCGGCGACGCGCGGCGGCCCGTCGATGACGACGTGGTCATAGCCTTGGGCGATCGCCGGCAACTCGCGATGGAGCATGTCGCGGGCAAGGCCGACGACCGGGAAGAGGAGGTCGAGGCCCTCCCGGCCGCGTTGTTCCGACCAGTCGAGCGCCGACCCTTGGGGGTCCGCATCGACCACCAGAACCCGCATCCCCTTCACGGCCCAGGCACCCGCAAGGTGCAACGCGAGCGTCGTCTTTCCGACGCCGCCCTTCTGATTAAGGAGGGCCGCGATCATGGCCGCACCTGCCCGTCGGGCGTTGCCGAAGCCGACCCCCCCGTCCGCGCCATCTGCGTTAGAAAGAATCCGAAGGATTCTAAGTTAGAGACGTTAAGGGGCGGGCAAGTCGTTGAATCAACCCGACGAATCGGCGTTTTCAGTCCCCGATAGCACGAGGATCGGGTCCCCGATGGCACGATAGTGCCGGTCCTCGATAGCACGAGGGGATTCACAGCTTATCCCCTGCAAGCGCGGCACGCATGCGGCGCGGAATGCTCAGCTCCAGCGGGTCGGTGACGAGCGGCCGAAAGTCGAGCCGGTCGCGCCCGAAAGCGCGTTCGAGCGTCAGGACGTAGCCGGGTAGCGCCTGCCGTTTGACGATGTCGCGCAGGTCGTAGGCGAAGTGCTTGAGCGGACTGAGCGAGCCGGACTTCAAATGAAGATGGGCGACGTCGAAGCTCCAGCCGCCGACCTGACGGCCGCCGTGCTTGCGCACGAGCCGGTAGAGCCAGCGTTCGAGCCCGCCGGTGAGATCGAAATAGGCGCGGTCGATGGTAAGGACGAGCGCATCGTCGAGGACGCCGGCATAGAACCAGTCGGGGACGATCAGCTCGACGCCGGTCGGTCGCCCGTGCGCGTCGGCGGTTTCCTTCCACTCGTTGATCCAGCTGAAACGGTGACGACGGCGCTCGCTGGGCTGGCGAATGCTGGTGGCGACGCTGGTCGCCTGCAGCCGGTCGAGACCGGCTTTCAGCCGCTCATAGTCGCGTGCGGACGTGCCGCGCCCAACGAAGGTCAGGATTTCATACGGCGTCGCCGCCATTAGGCGCGACGTGCGTAGGCCGTGATCGCGCGCCTCGACGATCTGGCTGGCCGCCCAGATCAGGACGTCGGCGTCCCAGATGGTTGCCATGCCGTGCTCGGGCACGGCCTCGACGCGGATCGCGACCGCGCCCGCCTTGAAGTCGATCGGCGCCAGGCGCTTGGACTTGGCGAGCGAGAAGAACGGATAGGCCATGAGGTCCTGCGCGTCGCGGGGCGCGAGATCGCCGGGCAGCGCCCGGAAGAGGTCGAGCTGCTCGCGTTCCCTCGAAGGGCGGTGGCGGGCGGACATCGGGCGGGTCAGCGTCGCGGTGCGCCGGCATAGGGCGCGAGCCCATGGCGCTTGGCGGGTAGGACGACGTCGCCGGTATCGTCCGAAGTCGACGCCTTTGCGCCGCGATCGACCCAGGCTTGAAGGTCCTCGACGCGGTAGACGACGCGCCCGCCGATCTTCGAATATCTCGGTCCAGTCCCATAGGTACGATGCTTTTCCAAAGTGCGCCCGGACAGGCCGAGAAAGCGGGCTGCTTCGGGCGTGCGCAAATAGCGCTGCGGGATAGTGGCGACGGGCAAGGACATCGGGGACCTCCGGATAGGATCGGCGGTCGGATCGAGCCGCCGTCGTTCGAAGGCAAAGATGGCGAAGGGGTATCGGCGATGGGCGGGTCGGAATCGACCACGGCGATTTACGACCCGTCAGGCCGGGAGCGGTCGCCCAGAAGTCGGCGATAGCCGCCCGCGACGATCGCGGCACCTTCGCGCAAGAGCCGAGCGATCCGGCTGCGGAGATGGTGGTCGTCGAACACCACACCGGGTGGGACGGCCTCGTCCCCAAAAAGCGCTTGCGCGATCTCGCGCCGGTCTGCCCCCTCCGTCCTGGCGTCGAGCGCGCGCAGCATCATTGTCAGCCGTTGGCGACGATTGGGCGTTAGATGGTCGCGCGATTGTCCGGGCAGTTTGCCGGAAAGACAACGCCATAAGCGGAGGGTTGCGTCTATGCGGCGCGGTGCATGTTGATCGAGCGGCAATATCGCCGCGACCGGACCGTTCAGTTCATCCAAGGCTGGTGCAAGGGCTAGCACAGGATCTGCCGAAGAGCCGAACATCAGGTGATGTCCGTCCGGTCCCTCGCGGATGACGGTTGGATTTGGGCGATGGAGGCTGTCTGAGCTTCGAAGGTCGCCACCTTTCAACAGCCGGACGACGCGAGGGTCGATGTCGGGGTGCCAGAAGACATCGACTTCATGGGCAGGGAGTGAAGGATCGATCGCGAAATCGCAGGCCCCAGCGTGCCGCCACCCGATCGGCGAGTGCCCGCGAGCGTCTAATCGTGGCACGATATGTCTGTTGATATTGCTCGTTACGCCGCAAGAACTCCCAAGCAACGTTGGCGGAAACCTGCGACTGAATTTGTCGGTACGGCGCGGGGTCGCGCCAATCTGGCCGGTCCTTCATGGGGCTCGCTCCTTTCAGGCCCGCTGACGAAAATCACGGCGTGACGATTGGGACACAGTGTCTTCATTTCAATGGGTTGCACTGGACTGCGAAAAGCTTTCAACGACGAGTCGAGCCAGTGCCGCGACTATTTGCCAAGCCATTTAAAATGCATCAAATAAGGCGGTTGGTACGACTGGTTGAGTGCCAGACTAGGTTGGCAAAGCCCTGCGCGCTGATCCAGCGGGCGCGAGCCAGATGCGAATCATACATCCGTTTGCACCGCTTCGGATCGTTCTGCGGATCGACCCCGAGGACCACATGTGCGACCTCTTTCCAGTCTGCGCCACATGCCTCGGCATCCAGCAGACGCAGGTAATTTCCCAGCCGTTCGCGGTCATAGGCCGTGAGGTGGCTGTCGGTCGGTGCCTGTTCCAAAAATGAGATGTCATCCATAGGCTGGTTGGCGGTCTGCTTTTGTGACGCTTTTATGGCTAATGACGTTCGTCGCGGCCAATTGACAAGCATTTCTTGACCATGGTCGGCAAGCGTCGGAGCGACCGACGATGTAGGACGCGTGGGCGTTGTAGAGAATACTCCGTGGTTAAATACTCGACAAGACGGTGCTGTCTCGTGGATGGATATTCGCGAGGTCTTGGCGCACAATCTGAAGGCGTATCGGTTGGCGCAGAACCTATCGCAAGAGGAACTGGCGCACCGCGCCGACATCGACCGGACTTATGTCAGCGCGTTGGAGCGCTCTGTTTATGCGGCGAGTGTCGACGTAGTTGACCGGATAGCGAAGGTGCTCGGGATAGAGGCGGCAGAATTGCTCCGTCCCCCGCCAGAGGGAACGGTTCCGTTGGGCACAGGATCGACCCTGCCATAAACAGGGAATCAAGAACCCCGCCCGGATCGCGCCGGGCGGGGCATTGATTGGCTGAGTCGCCGTTGCGCTTGGCGGGCCGCGACCAGATTAGGCTGAAGGTGTCTTCGCCCTCATCGTCGAAAAGGTTGGCGTAGATCGGGGCGGTAAAGCTCGGATCGTCCAGCTTGAGGCCAAGATAATCGCGACCTTCGTTCGAGGTCTTGCTCCAGGCGGCGCCGATCTCGGCGCGGCCGACATAGACGCGGTGGCTGGGTGCGTTGTCGCCGGAGCGGTTGGTGTCGGGGACGATGCGGACGCCTTTTGCCTGCACGCTCAGAGTGACGATGTCGCCGGTATACTCGTTGCCCGACTTCTTGAAGGTGCCGATGGTTGCCATGGTGAGTCTCCTTTAGTGTCTCGAGCACCGCGCCCATCGCGGTCTCGATGGCGATCGAACGGCCGGAGGCGACGCCGCCGCATCCCTTGGGACCGCAGCGCAGCAAAGGATGCCGGTCGGAAGACTTTCTTGATCCGCGAGGAATGCGTGGTTCCACGCAGGGGAAGGAAGTCGCGCCGACCGGCGTTGCGGCTTAGGCAGTCGAGGCACAGCCGACCTTCGGCCAGATCAGGCCATCACAGAGACCGCATTGGGCGCGGGTGCCGTCACCAGCATGAGAAAGCCTTGCATGACCAAGGAGGAGAATTCAATTGCAGGCGCTCAACCGGCGAGGAATCGGTTACCGGTTCGTGCAATCGGCAAGCTCGGGATCGCCCCCCCCGATTCAACCAGGCGGACGTTGCATGCTGGCGCCGCATTGTCGCGCTACGCGGCGAGTAGCTGCTCGAGCCGCGCCACCTCGCGCGCGAAGTCGAAACAGAGTTGGTCGCGCTGGTCATCGGGCAGCCACCGCGCCATCTGCGGAAAGACAACCTTGTGATAGCGGAAAGTGCGCACATCCCATGGCAGCGTGTCGGTCGCGGCCTGCGCAGCGGCGAGAATCTCATCGAGCTCCGCTCGGATCAAGTCCCGGTCGGGTTCCAGCGCCCGCACTGGCGTGCTGTCGCCCATGTCGAAACCCAGTTGTTTCGGTCCGGAATCAAACAGATCGTCCATATGCCGCCGCGTAATCCACCTGTTGCCGGGGCAATCGCCCTCGTGCAGGGTGACAGTAACGGAGGGGGTGGATGACGCAAGCCGACCAAGTCAAAAAAGCTGTGGGCGAGTTCGGCGCGTCGGCCAAGGCCAAGCTCAATCAGGGCGGCCAGCCCGAAGATCAGCTGCGCAACCCGATCGAGCAATTGTTCGCCGGCCTATCCGCCGCCTGCGGTCATGCGAACGGCGCGGTGACGCTGATCGGCGAGCAATCGCTTGCCGAGTTGCGGACGCGGCCCGACTTCGCCGTCCAGTTCAACAAGGCGCTGATCGGATTCATCGAAGTGAAGGCACCGGGCAAAGGTGCCGACCCGCGCAAGTTCAAGGACAAGCATGACAAGGAGCAATGGGACAAGCTGAAGGCGCTGCCCAATCTGCTTTATACCGATGGCAACGCGCTGTCGCTGTGGCGCAACGGGCACCTGATCGGCGAGATCGCGAAGTTCAACGGCGATATCGAGACATCCGGCGCCAAACTCGGCGCGCCCGCAACGCTCTTGCCGTTGATCGCGGATTTCCTCAGCTGGCAGCCGATCCCGCCCAGGGGCGCGAAGGAACTGGCAGCGGTCGCGGCGCGGCTGTGTCGCTATCTGCGCGATGAGGTGGTCGAGCAGCTTAGTATCAAGAACGCGAAGCTCGCCGATCTGAAGGAAGACTGGAAGGCGCTGCTCTTTCCCGATGCCGACGATGCGCGATTTGCCGACGGCTATGCGCAGGCGGTGACGTTCGGCCTGCTGATGGCGAAGTCGCGCAAATTGTCGCTGGTTGGCGGGCTCGACCAGGTCGCCCGTGATCTTGGCCGCACCAACACGCTGATCGGCACCGCCCTGCGTTTGCTGACCGAGCAGGAATTGTCGCTCGGGCCGTCGCTCGACACGATGGTGCGGGTGCTGGACGTGGTCGAGTGGGATCAGATCGCCAAGGGTGACCCCGAGGCGTGGCTCTATTTCTACGAGGACTTCCTCGATATCTATGACCGGCGCCTGCGCAAGCAGACCGGGTCTTATTACACGCCGCCTGCCGTTGTGCAGACGATGGTGCGGCTGTGCGATGAGGCGCTGCGGTCATCGGCTCGGTTTGGCGTGGCGCAGGGGCTGGCGGGCGACCAGGTGCATATCGCCGATCCGGCGACAGGCTCGGGCACGTTCCTGCTAGCGATTCTGCGCGCGATTGCGGCGCGGGTCGAGCAGGACCAGGGCGGTGGCGCGGTTGCGGGGGCAATCACCGAAGCGGCAAAGCGGCTTTACGGTTTTGAGTTGCAGTTCGGAGCGTTCGCCGTCGCGCAGCTGCGGCTGCTCGCCGAGATGATCGAGCTGGAGGCGGACGGCAGCCCCGGCCTCTTCGTTACCGATACGCTGAGCGACCCGGACGCAGCGTTCGAACGCGCACCGGGCATTTACGGCATCCTCTCCAAGCTTCAGGCCGAAGCCAACGAGATCAAGCGCCGCCAGCCGATCACCGTCGTCATCGGCAATCCGCCCTACAAGGAAAAGGCCAAGGGCAAGGGCAGCTGGGTCGAGAATGGCCGCTTCAAGGACGGCAAGGATGCACCCTTGCGCGATTGGCAGCCGCCCGCCGCTTGGAAGGTCGGCGCGCATGCCAAGCACCTGCGCAACCTCTATGTCTATTTCTGGCGCTGGGCGGCGTGGAAAGTGTTCGAACAGGGCGGCGGCGGGCGCGAGCTGACGCCGCCGGTCGCCGAACATCTCTCGGGCATGGTCTGTTACATCACCGTATCGGGCTTCCTGAACGGACCCGGCTTCCAGAAGATGCGCAGCGACTTGCGCCGCGACTGCGACGAAATCTGGGTGATCGACTGTTCGCCGGAAGGGCACCAGCCCGAGGTCGCGACGCGCATCTTTCAGGGCGTGCAGCATCCGGTGTGCATCGTGCTTGCCTCGCGGTCGCCCGCCAATGATCCGGCGATCCCGGCGCGGGTGCGGTTCCGCGCGCTCGCCAAGGGGCGGCGCGAGGCGAAGTTCGACGAGCTGGCTGCGATCAGCCTCGATAGCGCGGGCTGGCGCGATGGCGCGACCGATTGGCGCGCGCCCTTCCTGCCCGATTTCGGCGGCGGCTGGGGCGATTACGTGCCGCTCGACGCGATGATTGGCGATTGCGGATCGGGCGTGATGCCTGGGCGGACCTGGATCATTGCGCCGGATGCCAAGTCGCTGGAAGATCGCTGGGCGAAGCTGGTTGGCGAGCCCTCAAAGGATCAACGGGCATCGTTGTTTCATCCGCATGAGGGTGGCGACAAAACTGTGGCGAAGGCGAGCACCAAAGGGCTGGCAGGTCATCATGGACCGCTCAAGGCGATCGAAACGCTCGTTGAAGAACTGAGCCACAATGCGAGCCGCGCCAACGCCGAGCAAGAGCTGAAGATGATCAAGCCGGTGCGGTATGGGTTCCGTTCGTTCGACCGCCAATGGATCGTGCCCGACAATCGGCTGATCAATCGACCCAATCCCGGCTTTTGGGAAAGCTACGGCAAGGGCCAAGTCTATCTGACCGCGTTGAACCGAACGAGCCCACGCGACGGTCCAGCGATCACTGCAACGGCCAATATCCCGGACCACGACCATTTCAAAGGATCAGCCGCAGGCCGTGTCTTCGCTCTCTGGAAAGATGCCGCTGCGACGGAGCCGAACATCTCTCTCGAAGTCGTCGCCGAACTCACCAAGGTGTATGGCAGTCCGGTCGATCCGGTCGATGTATTCGCCTATGTCGCCGCCCTTCTCGCGCACCCGGCCTATGTCGATCGCTTCCGCGATGATCTCATCCGCCCAGGCTTGCGCGTGCCGCTGACCGCCGATGCCGCGCTGTTCGCCGAAGCAGCCACGATCGGGCGCGAAGTCATCTGGCTGCATAGCTTCGGCGAGCGCTTCACCGAAGGCCGCCCCGCGGGCGTGCCGCGCGTCGCGAGCAAACCGCCGACCAATCCGAAGGAGGGCCGCATCCCCTCCACGCCGGATGGCTTCCCTGACAGCCTCGATTATGACGCCGCGAAGCAGCGGTTGCTGGTCGGCACCGGCTATATCGACAATGTCTCGCCTGCCGTCTGGGCCTATGAAGTGTCGGGAAAGAACGTGCTGCGGCAATGGTTCAGCTATCGCAAGCGCGACCGCGAACGCCCCCAGATCGGCGACAAGCGACCGCCCTCGCCGCTCGGCGATATCCAGCCCGATCACTGGCTGCCCGAATATACCGCCGAACTGATCAACGTCCTGAACGTGCTGACGCTGCTCGTCGCGCTTGAGCCGAAGCAGGCCGATCTGCTCGCGCGGATTTGCGAGGGACCATTGATCCCCAGCGCGCGCGTTACGACCTGACGGCGCGCGCCGCCGGCAGTGTCATCCGCATCAGCGCGGTGGCCCCGATGGCGGCTGAACCTGCGATGGCGACGAGCACCGGGACGATGCTACCGCCGATCGTCAGCGCCGCGATGCCGTGGGTCGCGTGATACCCGGCAAAGGCGGCAGGAATGGCAAACGCTGCCGCCGCAACACCGCGCACAATCGGCGCGCGCGAGAAGGTGAAGATCGATTGTCCGGCGATAAGGACCAGAACACCAGTCGCAAGGCCGATCAGGATGGCGCCGATCGGTCCGATGCCCGAGCGCATTGCCGCCAGCCCGGTGGCGACACCTGCAAAGAGCGGCAGCGCGAAAACGGCGAGATTCAACAGCAACCAGCACAATGCGCCGATGCCGAGTATACAGGCGAATATTCCAAGAATGATCATGGCGATGGCTCCGCTACGGGTTCGAACGGTCGCGCCTCCACCACCACCACGGCGCGTACTCCCGTATAGCAGCAAAGCCGACTATCCGGGAGCACGGTTTTCATTGTCGAACAGCGGGTTACCGCAAATTCAGCTCCACGGATCATATTCGTTCTTATGCAGATATCCGCATAACAACGAATATGATCCCTACGCGTGACCCTCAGGCGGGGGCTGTGCCCCCGCCCCTTCTCTCTCGCGAGATCGCCCTTGGATGACCTGACCGAGCAAGCCAGCCCGCACTGTATCAACTCGACGCTGCGCGAACGTATCGTCGAGCATGTCTTCGTGGGCGAAGCGCTGCGCCGGCTCTGGCAGCTGGGTGTGACGGACGTCGAGGTGCTGCGATCCGAGTTCGATGCCGGCGGCTATGATCTGGTGATGAGCTATCACCGCGTCACCCGCCATATCCAGTTCAAGACCAAGACGCTCGGCGGCAAGACCGATGAGGTGAAGATCAACCTCAAGCTGATGGACAAGCCGAGCGGGTGCATATTGTGGATCGTGGTGACGCCGGATCTGCTGTTCGACCACTATCTCTGGTTTGGGGGCAAGCCGGGTGAGCCCTTGCCCGATATCAGCCGGAACATGATCGCCAAACATGCCAAGGGAAATGCGCAGGGCGAGAAGGCTGAACGGCCAAACCATCGGACGATCAGGATCAGCAAGTTCGAGAAATTGGTGAGCCTGGACATGGTGCTGGAGCGACTTTTTGGTGCGCTGGAGCAGAGTCAGGCGGCTCCGGTTGCACCGGACCGGGCTCTAGGCTGACGCCCCGAGCCCCGTTCCGGGTCTCGGTAGGGTAGACGCGAGACGCCTCTTGCGAGGACGCCCCAGCGCCTCCCCCCGAACCGTGCTTGCACCTTTCAATGCACACGGCTCTCCATTCCGCTGGGCATCCGGCCACGGTGATGAGCAACATGGCACTTTCGGCACAGGACTATGGTCCTACGCCGCCGTGCTGATTGCACCCATGGCGTCAGTTGGTCGTCCCGCTTGTCCTTTAGGCGGTGAGGATGATGCATCTCGAACGGCCCGTCCGTATCGCCGCACGCCTCGCATTCTTCGGCGCTAAGGCGGGTGACGAGATCGTTCGCACTCTGCGCAATGCGCGAGCCGACCGTAATGGCATCAATGACGGGATTGCCCCATGCCTGTACGATCAGATGCTTCAGTTTCCATACCTTATGGACGCGCGGTTCACCCCGGACCAAGGTTGTTACGCCGTGATCCGACCCCATTTTCAGATATTCCTCAGCCTGCCTTCTCGTCGAGCGTCGCCGGCATGCTACAGTCGCAAAGAGGCTCCTGAGCATTACCAGTTCGAGCTTGTCGAGCGACGCTTTCACGCCGTCGGCGATCGCATAATAGTTCGCGAAGCCCCGGAACTCTGAGTTATATGCCACGATAATCTCCGCCACACTGGATTCCATGAGTTGCGGACGCACCCGGCCATTCCTCATGTCGAGGTTGCCGAGCTTTTTGCGCCTGCAAAACGCATAGACCCGATCCCTCGGCACCCACAGCTTGATATTCCCCCGCGTTGGCCGACGAAGGATGCGTCGCATCCCACCGCCGACCTTCTGACGCCCCGCCATTGTACCGGGAGAGCGCAACGTGAAGGCGCATACATGGAAGCCAAGGAACGGCGATCCCTTCGACGCATCGCGAACCCCGGTTTTCTCCGGTGATACCGCCAGATTGAGCCGCTCAGCGAGGAAGTGCTGTATGTCGGCCATGATCTGAACGGCATCCGCCTTGCTGCCGATCACACCGACAAGGAAGTCATCGGCATAGCGGCAATAGCGCAGGCGGCGGAAGTTGGGGTCCATTTGATCGACGGACGATATCTTCCGTCGATCCCGATTGATGGCTTCGATCCGAGCTAAACATGTTCGGACCTCTGCCTCATCCGCACCATCGGCACGGATTGCATCGATCTTCTTACGAAGTGCGGCGATCTGCTGGCTCTGGGCAACATATGCAGGATTGGCCCGCCGTTTGACGCCCTTGTCGAAGCCCGCCCGCATTTCCTCCATGAACAAGTCCAGTTCATGAAGGTAGATGTTGGCGAGCAAGGGCGAGATAACCCCGCCCTGTGGAGTGCCGCTATAGGTCCGCTCGAACTTCCATTCATCCATGCATCCTGCCTTGAGCATCGTCCCGATCAGATCGATGAACACAGGATCATCGATCCGGCGGGCCAAGAGGCCGAGCAGGATGTCATGGTCGATGTTGTCGAAGAACCCGCGAACATCCACTTCGATCAGCCATTTCGCACCCGTCCAGGTTTTGCGGATCTCTTCGAGAGCCGTGTGGCAGGAGCGACCCGCGCGGAACCCATGGCTGTGCTGCGAGAACACAGGCTCATAAATCGCCGCGAGGATCATTCTCGCCGCCTCCTGAACGATGCGATCATCCGCCGTAGGGATGCCCAAGGCGCGCATTTTACCATTGCCCTTGGGGATATAGACCCGCCGCACTGGACGAGGGCGGTAACGGCCTTCCGCCACGAGTTGGACCAGACGATCAAGCCTCGCCAGCGTCATGCCGTCGAAGGTCTGCCCGTCTACTCCCGGCGTCATCGCACCCCGGTTCCGGGATACTCTGTCATAGGCCCGCTCATATAAGCAGCGGGACCGCATGAGGCGGTTGAGACCGTTGATCCGCTTGCCCGCCCGCGACAGGGCCGGAAGCTTCTCGATCCGTCTCAGGATAGTAGCGGTTTGCATCAGCAATCCCTTTCCTTTGATCTATCGAGGTTACAGAACTGCCGTCCTTCGCCCGGATGTTGCGGATTTCGACAAGGATTGCTCCCGCTTATACCGCTGACCCGTCCGCCTCGCGGCGGCTGTCCCGGCCATTACACCGGGCGTTTGACTACTATGACGGCTCCGTCGCCATGCAGGTCCGTACAAGCCGTCCTGTTTAGGCGATCCCGCAGTTGCGCGAGTGAGGAGTCGCGGCGCATTTAGGTGCCCCGTTCGTTTCCTTGATCCCCTTACCGGGGCCACGCCGGGCGGACTGGCAGCGATTCACTGGGACGTGCTCCTCGCTCCGCTCGAAACGGTGTGTCAGCCGCGTTCACCGTCACCTACCTAGTGGTCGTTGGAAACTGGGATTCAAACAATCAAGTCTTCACCATGCGCGCCTTGCCTGCTGGTCAACCGTCAGGCCGCGACGCCCGACTTCGATCCATCCACCGACATGCTATGGTCCCGTTTCCCTTTCGGAATTTCAGCCGGTTCGTCACCGGCACCGGTAAGTCGGTCAGGCATGAGCTATGCCAATAAGCTCAGTTCATTCGAACACTCCTTTCTTCTCCGCGCCACAACGGCGCACGCCCATGCGGGTCGCGATCCCTGCCGCGAGGGCTATCGCTCAGCCGACGCGGGGGCTGACGATCTCGAGCCAGCGCGAGATCACGCTCGGGGCGGTCCTCTCGCCGGCCCTTAGGTCAAAGATCTCGCGCCCCTCGATCTGGACCCGGCAGACGGTGAAGGCCTGTGCCGACGTCCGGCTGTTATCCGCGAGCAAGGAGGCGTCGGCGACCTTTATCGCTTCGGCGATCGCCATCTGGGTCCGCGGAAACCGCTCGCGCAATTTATTCTCGGGCACCGCATGGCCATTTTCCTGAACCCGCGTCTGGACGCGGCCGATTGAGAGCTCGACGCTCGCCAGGCCCACAAAGATCAGGAGAACGAAATACCCCGCCGTCTGCATCTGGCGAATCTGGTCGATCTTGGATTCGAAGGTGCCGTCGCCCAGCGCCTGCCAGTGGGAAAACACCGTTTCCATTGCGAATGGTACCTTCGCGTTCATCGCATGACCGACAAAGGCTTGTACGCCCTGCTGCGACACCTTCATCCAGCTCTGATCGGTATCGCGCAGTGTCGCCGCCCAGGACGGGAGCGCGCCGTCGCTCGCCTGCTCGGGCAGGATCGACAGCATCATGCGGTCGGCATTGACCAACGGCATCTGCAATTCATCGGCGAGGCTACGGCGCCACAATGTCGATTTGCCCGAACCGTTATGGCCAGCGAGCACGATCGCGAGCGGTTTCTTACGCTTTTCCTGTGTCTGGCGAACCTGTCGGATCGCCTCGATCGCAGAGGTCAATCGATCGCCTTGAAGCTACCGTCAACCAGCTGGCCGCGTTCGGTCTTGCCGTTCAGCTTACGGATCATCACGTCGGGATTATCGCTATCGAGCGAGTAGAGCGGCACGTCCTTTTTCGCACGGAGCGTCACGCCCGGCTTGGCCAGGCGCTTCGCGACACGCTCAAGGGCCTGCGTGCTGAGTTTGATGTTGTGCTGGACGAGCGCCGACGACGGCGCCGGGGCGGTCACCGTTACGCTGCCGAAGCGGACCCGACGCGACTTGATCTTGCCCGTCGTGGGCTGAATAACTGCGTTTGTCGCCATATACTGCCCTCCTTCAGGCCTGATGCGATTCTGCTGATACCAAGATAGCGTTTATAAGGGCTGATCGCTAGGGGCTGGCGTCCAAAACCGTCGCTTGTCCGCAAACCTGCAGGCTCCGGCCCGTAACGGCCGCAGGCCGACCCTCAAGACCCTCTTTCAACACCGGATCGTCGAGCAGGACGCGCCACGGCGCGCCATAGGTTCGGGCCGCGAGATAATAGGCCGCGCCGTCGCAGGCGACCATTCGGCAGCGTTCCTGGGTGTCGATGATCGAATGCCCTGCTCCGTATCGCGCGACCAGATCGACCGGATCGACCCGCATCAGCGCGCCGCAGCGCCGACACTGGCTGCGCACGAGGATATTGCGCTTGCTCATGGCACCGACGGTCCTCGTCCAAATCGGCCAGAGAATGTGGAGCGCGGCGGTCATCTTTTCGACGATAGTCCGCTTCATCGCGACTGGTCCAGCATCCAGATCGAGAGCGTGACGGCCTGGTGTTCGCAGCCGCCGAGACGACGGGATCATCACCATGTCCGGTCCTTGCCGGGGCGCAGGCGCGCGCAAGCCCGTAGCCGGGCTTCTCCTCTGCCGTTTCGACCCTGCGGGTGCGCAAGCCTGCTGTGCCCCGGCGCGCCGGTCCCTGTTGAAAGACCCCGATCGGCGGGGTTTGTCGAAAAACACAGGATCGTACGTCATGCCCGATCAAAACGCCTCCCCTGCCCCAGCGTCGGATCGCATCGCGACCATCGCCCGCCTCAACGATGCCCTCCGGCAGAACCTCACCCAGCCCGGCCACAATCGTGTGGTGATGACCATCGGTGTCCAGGAGCTCATCGGCGACGTCAGCCTGTTCCGCAACTTCCATGCCCAGGCCGAATTGCTGCGCACCATCCGCGACTATGACGATTTTGGTCCCGACGTTGATCCGCACGGCGAGCGCGATTTTGGGCGGTTCGAATTCCGGGGTGCCGCGCTGTACTGGAAGATCGATTATTATGATCGCACGCTCGATTTTGGCTCGCCCGATCCTGCCGACAGTCAGGTCACCACGCGCGTGCTGACGATCCTTCTAACGAACGAATATTGAGATATATTGGCCCCGACCAATGTCGGGGCCAACAGCTTTTTCGAGGAGTCGCATATGACCCAACCGCCCGTTTTTGAGGCGCTCGAACGCCTGTTCAAACTCGCCGAGTCCTACTCGGACAGTCCCGCCGGGCCGCCAACTTCCTACTCGCCTGGTGGAACGCTACCGACAATGGCGGCTTCGACCTTGCCGATCTGTTCGGCGTCGACCACGCGGTCGCCGCCGACATGGGGCTGGTCTTCCTGTATCTTGGAGGCCGCGAAGGGGCGATCTACCCCGATCAATTGGGCTATGAGGACCGGATCACCGCGCTGGTAGAACGCTGGCGTTTGGCCGCGCCCGCCGAGGACTGAAGCCAGCTGCGGGTGGGAAAGTCTGCTTGAGCAGACTCCGGCCTCTGACGATGATCGCGAAAAACCATCCGTCCGCCGATGATGTATTGAATTCAATACATCAGAAGCATAGCCCGATGTCCTTGTCGTGATGGAGGAGAGGACGCCTGTGGCGATGGAGGGGCAGGGGAGCGAAGACCGGCGCTCAGCCTTTTTGCAGCTTCGCGTGACCCCGAAGATGCACGCCACGATCGCGCGCCTCGCCTTGGATCAGGGCAATATCACGCTGCGAGCGCTGATCATGAACGCGCTCAAGCAAACCTATGGTCTCGATGTCCCCGATGAGGAGCTTCGTGATCGGCGCGGCCGCCAGCCACGGCCCGCGCTTCACAAGGAGACAGATGATGGCTGAGTATTTTTCGCGCCATCCCGATCATGCGATCCTGTTTGCGTTCGCCTGCTTCGCGCTGACCGTCTATCTGTTCCGCTACGTCGGACCCAGATTCGGCGCGCGCGGCGACTGGTCGGCGCGGGACCATTATGAGCGCAACCTTCGCAACGGCGGCGACGACTATTGAGCGCGGTTGCCCAGGACGGAAGATCTTCGTGAAAACCATCGTGATCAGCCTCCTGAAAGGCGGCGTCGGCAAAACCTTCTTCGCGACCCATCTCGCTTGGTATCTCGCCGAGCAGGCAGGCCGCCGCGTCGCGTATATCGACCTCGATCCGCAGGGCAGCTCGACGCGCCGGCTTGCCAAAGAGCGCAATGGCTGGTTCTCGGCCGACCTGTTCGATCCCGAGGCCAAGCTCGTGCTTGAAGATGCACCCGGCATCACCGTGTTCGGCGCCGACCCGCGCCTGCAAATGGTCAAGGCGGCCGAGGACGTACACGACTTCATCGGGCGCTTCCGGGGGCTGCCCAAGCATTTCGATTATTGCGTCATCGACACCGGACCCAAGTGGGATGAACTGACCTTGAGCGCGATGGCGGTTGCCGACGAGGTGATCGCGCCGGTCCAGGTTGCCGAGGATTCGATCGAGTGCGCCAAGATGCTGCTGACCGCGCTCAAGAAGGCCGAAGCCGCGCGCGGCGGCCGCAAGGTCAATTTCCTTGGGCTGCTGCCGTCGATGGTCAACGCCTTCGACAAGCGCGAGATGGAAAATGCGGTGAAGCTCGCGCACGCCGTCGGCCCGACGATGATGTTCCCGGCCTTCGTGAAGGCGCGGCCGACCTACAAACATTCGGCCGAGAACCATCATGCGGTCTGGCACGAGAAGGGGAGCGGCGCCAAGGCGGCCTCCGAGGAGATCCGCACGATCCTCGCCGAGGTGGAACGTCGGGTTGATACCAGGACCAAGGAGCCGGCCTGATGGGAAAATTCGACCAACGGGCCGAGGAATTCGGGATGCTGGTTGGCGCGCACGAAAGTGCGCGCCGCGTCGAGGAGCTGCCGCTCGACTGGCTGACGCCCGATCCCGGCAATCCCCGCACGCATTTCGATGAAGCCGAGATGGCGGAGCTTGCGGCTTCGATCGAGGCGCGCGGTGTGCTGCAGCCGATTATCGTCCGTCCCAAGAATGGAGATGGCAAGCATGTCATCCGGATGGGTGAGCGGCGTTACCGCGCCTCGCTCGCAGCGGGGAAGAAAACGATCCCGGCCATTGTCAGTGATGCGGGGGAGGGGGCCGATGTCCTTGCCGACCAGATCGTCGAGAATGACCAGCGCGCCGGCCTCTCGTCGCGCGAGCTGGCACTCGGCGTCGAGCGCATGCTGGCCGATGGAAAGAACCAGGCCGAGATCGCCAAGGCGCTCGGCCGTTCGAAGCAGTTCGTCTCGCTCTACGCTGCTTATGGCGAGATGGAGCCATATCTGCGCGAGGCAATCGACAAGGCCCCGATCCGGGTTCTGTACGATCTGCATCGGGCTGCACGAAAGCATCCGCTGGAGGTTCGCGACTTCGTCAGGGGATTCGGCGAGCGGGGCATGACGCTTGCGGAGGGCACGAAGTTCGTCACCTCGCTCAAGGTGCCGGCTGAAACTGTGGCGCCTGCAAAGGCCGCGCCCGCCGCCGCGCCAGTCGAACCAACGCCTGGAAAGCGGGTGGGCAGGGCAGGGCGGTCATCGGCATCGTTCCAGCCGAGCCCGTTCAAGGTCATGGTTGGCACCAGATCTGCGCGACTGGTGCTGCCTGATCGGGTCCGTGTCGTGTTCGACGACGGCGACGAAGACGAGGTGGCATCCTCCGACCTGTCGTTCGATTGACGCGATTAGGGTAGAGTGGCGAACTGAGGTTGATGAGTCGCTTTGGAAAGTCAGGATTACCGATGGCCGGTGAGTTGGACGATATCTGTGCGCAAGTGGATTGCCCAAAATGCGGGGCAATTCTCAACGTGCCATTCAGCCAGATACGGTTGCAGAAGGCCGCGGCCTGTTCGTGCGGTGCGATGATCCGTCTTGAGGACGACACCCCGATCGCGGCCATTCAACGCCTGATCGACGAGGCGAACCCGCCAACGTCGGCCAATGATGCCTAGCGCGAGACCAACCACCAGAACCCCTCACTCCGCGTGAAGATTTTGATCTTTTCAGATAGAATGATGGCGGCATCCCTTCTTCAGGGATGCCGCCATTTTCATTTCGCAGGGCATTTTCGGCTTGCGTACGCAGCCGGGGAGGCGATGGTTCGAGGGAAGGCTCCGAGTCTGCTTGAGCAGACTGAAGAAGCTTCAAATTAGGTGAGGGCCGGATAGGCTTGACGCCGGGGATGTATGACAATAGCCTTTTCGAGTGGCTGTCTTCAACGTGCGACTGCCCGATGAACTCGCGGCGCGCTTCGATGCGATGGCGGCTTCCCACGGAGGCCGTTCGGCCCACCTGCGCGGCCTGATCGATCAGGCGCTTCGCAATCCCCAAGATGAAGTCCTTGTCCCATCGCCGCGCGAGCGGACGACGGCCCGGGTTGAGATTCGCCTGACCGCGACCGACATCGACCGGCTCGACGCCGCGGCAAGCGAACGCGGTCTCAAGCGCACCGAATGGATCGTCGCGCTGTTGCGCCGCCGACTCTTCGGCAAATCGCCGCCGCCACAACCCGACCGCGCGCTGATCTCGCAATCCTGGCGCGAGCTCAATCGGATCGGGATCAACCTCAACCAGGCGGTGCGCGCGCTCAATGCAGCGACGATGGTGGACTCGGGCCTCGATCTCGCGCGCGAAGCGGCGCGGGTCGCCTCGTTCCAGGAAGAAATCGACGGTCAGCTTCGCGCGCTGGGTCGCGCACTCGCCGGTGACGTCGCCTATTGGGATACGCCGGCGTGAAGGATGATGACGTCCTTCCGCTGCCGAGCCTGATGGAGGCCTGGCGCCCGCCGACCGGGGGTCAGCGGACGTTGAAGGGCGGCACGCTACGAATTCGATCCGGCGGCAAGGGCAGGGGAGGGGCGGAGGGCGCGCCCGCCTTGTCGCAGGCCGAGGCTAGAGCGAAACTCGAACGGATCGTGCGCAAGGCGCCGGAGGTCATGGTCAAGATCTCGGGCAAGCAGCGTGGTGCTGCCCATCTCGCCGAGCATTTCGGCTATATTTCGCGGCACGGAAAGCTCGAGGTTCGCAGCAGCGAAGGTGAGATCATCACCGACGAGAAGCGGCTCAAGGTGATCGCGGCCGATTGGGACATGCTCGATCAGGCCATGAACCCCTATGGCAAGGATCGACCGACCTCGATGTCGATGGTGCTCTCGATGCCGGGCGGCACCACTGATGCGGTGACGATCCACGACGCGGTCCAGGCCTTTGCGCGCGTCGAGTTCGAAGGGCAGTTCGCCTATATGGTCGCGCTGCATACCGATACCGATCATCCGCATGTCCACCTGACCGTTGCGACCCAGGGCGAAGACGGAACACGCTTCAATCCCCGCAAGGCGGATCTGCATCACTGGCGCGAGAGCTTTGCGCACGAATTGCGGCAACGCGGCGTGGCGGCGGAGGCGACGCCGCGCCGGGCGCGCGGTCACGTCCAGAAGCGGGTTCGCTCGCCGGCGCTGCATCTCGAAGCGCGGACGGTGGAGCAGGGCAGGGGGCTCGACATCCATCGGCTGACCGAGGAACGCGCGGCCGAGTTCGCGCGCTCGGCCGAGCCGGAGCGGCGGCCCGAGGATGTGGCAGCGCTCGGCCGGCAGAAGTTCATCCGCGGTGCCTATGCGCAGGCGGCCGCAGCGCTGGCCGCGACAGGCAAGGAGGATGACCTCGCTCTGGCTGAAGACGTGACGAGCTTCGTCGCGGCGATGCCGCCGGCCGTATCGCGACGCCTGGAGCGCGCGCGCGAAATCATGATGGCCGAACGGGCCGCCGGTGGCGGTGTCGAGCGTAGCCCAGAAGCTGGAAACGAAAGCGGCAAGACACCCGATCGCGAACGGCCCAAGCCGCGCGATCGCGATCGATAGGGCAGGGGCCAGGCCGCGAGGCCGCCGCGGTCAGAGTTGATCCAGGCTTACCTGTGCGGGTCGCCGGCGCGACCACAGCTCGTCCGTCCGATTCATCACAATCAACTCGTCCGGAAAGCATCGGTCGCGGAAGGCGATCACATCATCCAGAGTGCCGTGGAGCCACTGGTCATATTCGTCCGGGTGCAACAGGACCGGCATTCGGTCGTGCACCGGACGGATCGCCTCATTGCAGTCGGTCATCATCCCCGAATAAACGGCTCCCCATTCGTCGCTGATCCGCCACATGCCCGCCCAGGCGAAGATCGGTTGATCCTTCACCGCGAACCAGGTCCGCGTCATCGAGCCTTTTTCGCCCTCCGCTTCGGCGAAGCCGGTCACCGGGATCAGGCAGCGCCACTGCGGTTTCGGCGCGATCCCGCGCCACATGAAGTTGGTCAGGTCGGCGATGTTGTTGACGGGCTTCGGCTTGATCGGGAGGCCGGTCTTCTTGCTCTTCATCGGCCGCGGGAAACCCCACACCATCGACTGAAGCACGCGCGCGCCCTCGGCTTCGCGAACGACCATGCCGGGATAACCCGGCAGTGTTTCTTCGGGCGTGTTGAATTCGGTCGGCACGTCGACACCGAAATGCGCCGCGACTTCTGCCGCGCTTTTCCTGACTGTGTAGAGATTACACATGGACGGTCCTGGCTCGTGCTTCAGGGTCGATCATCGCCGATGATCGCGATCATAGCAAAGCCATTTGCGGTTGCAGCGCGGCCGGAAGATCACCGCTCCGCCAGAGATCGTCACTGTGCAACACCGTCATCCGCGCAGCCGCGATCGGGGGACGAATCTGAAAACCGATGACGTCCCTGATCGAGCAGCCAAGCCACCGCGCATAATCTTGCGGTTCGAGCAGCACGGGCATGCGATCGTTATAGGGCTCGACAGCCGCATTGGCCGCCATCGTCATGCCGGCATAGACCGGTCCATAGTCCGGGACATTGCGGCAGAAGCCCGCCCAGGCGAGCATTGGCCGATCGGAGACCGAGAACCAGCTGCGCGTCATCGATCCGGGATCGCCATTCGGGTTGGCGAAGTGAGTGAGTGGGATCAGGCAGCGATAATGCGGCTGCACGACGAGCTTGTCCCATAGCGGATTGGTGAGATCGGCGACGAGGCCGATCCGTCCGGGGAGATCGCCGCGCTCGCGCATTTCACGGGTCAAACGCGGAAAGCCCCAGTCCATCTGCCGCATCAGCCGGCGGCCGTTCTTCTCGAACACCACCAGGCCCGGCAGGGCCTCGACGGTCTCCGCCGGCACAGTCAGCTCGGCACTCGCTTCTGCGCCGAAATGCGCGGCGATCTCGGGGACAGTGCTGACAACGGTATAGAGCCTCGACATGGCTCACCTCACGCAAGACGACTCGACGAGTGCCCGATATAGCATGGAACAAAGAACGAACAAATGCCACGTCTAGGAGTTCAGCCTAAGCCGATCGCTGCGCTGCGCTCGCTATGCGGCTGACTGTATTTGAGACCGCCAAACTCATCTTTCGTTCACCCCGAAGCGCGGCGCTTTGCTACCCGTGCCCGGACGCTAGGAACGACCAGAGTCGGTCGTTCCGCTTGTCGCCAGGGAACTGCCGCTTTGGAGAAATCCTGCAATTTGGACTTTCGAAAGCCGCCCGACAGCAAAGCGCCCAATTCCAGCCGTTCGTGGTATCGCATTGGCCGCCTGAAAGCCGCCGCCCGATCGAGCTATGATCTTGCCGCAGCTTATAGATGGACAGACACCCGTGATCACGATTGCGAACATAACGACGATCTGCCTTATGAGAAGTTTCGGGGTCATCAGGCGCTCCGTCCAAGGGCAAACAGCCCCTCGAGTTCATGACCTGGAGATCGGCCTGAATTGGTTCTGTGAAAATTACGGCTTCGGAGCGCCTCCCGGCGCCTCAGTGAGTCTCGACGAATCCCCTACAGGGTGAAAGCGCTAGAACTCGATCTGATAATGCCAGGCTCGCGCAAGGCCCGTAGAAGTCTCCGGCGCATATTCGGAGCTGAACGGGAAAATAATCGATGCGGGCAGACCATTGCACTCGTGAATGAAGAAGAGCGTGAAGCCGAGCACCTGAGCCTTCGTACCGAGCGGGGTCAGAATTACATTGCCGGATGCGCCCGTTGACAACCGCCGCGAAACGAGCTCGCTGTAGATTTCCGCTGAGAAGTGACCCGGTATTTCCATCGAGAATTGACCCGGGTGAAGGTATGTCCCGCAGAGCGGGTTTTGGGTCAAGCTGGTGATTTTTCCTTTCGTGGTTTTGGTG